>DASXCJ010000060.1:0-28294 GCA_036491175.1 Rhizomicrobium sp. | reverse complement strand
GATCCGAAGATGTTGGAGCTTTCGGTGTACGAAGGCATCCCTCACCTTCTCGCTCCTGTCGTCACCGAACCGAAGAAAGCCGTCGTTGCGCTCAAATGGGCGGTGCGCGAAATGGAAGAGCGCTATCGCAAGATGAGCAAGCTCGGCGTGCGCGGCGTGGAAGCGTTCAACGAGCGCGTGCGCAAGGCGAAAGACAAAGGCGAGCAGCTCAAGCGCACGGTGCAGACGGGCTTCGACCGCGAAACCGGCAAGGCGATCTACGAAGACGAGATGCTCGAACTCGAACCGATGCCGTACATCGTTCTGGTGGTCGACGAGGTCGCCGACCTGATGATGATCTCCGGCAAGGAGATCGAGGGCGCGGTGCAGCGCCTGGCGCAGATGGCGCGCGCGGCCGGCATCCACCTCATCGCCGCCACGCAGCGCCCGTCGGTCGACGTCATCACCGGCACGATCAAGGCGAATTTCCCGACGCGGATCTCCTTCCAGGTGACGTCGAAGATCGACAGCCGCACCATCCTGGGCGAACAGGGCGCCGAGCAGCTGCTCGGCCAGGGCGACATGCTCTACATGATGGCGGGCGGGCGCATCCGGCGCATCCACGGCCCGTTCGTCACCGACCACGAGGTCGAGGACGTGGTGCGCTTCCTCAAGACGCAAGGCTCGCCGGAATATCTCGACGAAGTCACCGAGGAGCCGGACGGGGACGGCGAGGACCCTTTCGCGCAGTTCGGCGAGGGCGGCGGCAATTCGGGCGACGCGCTCTACGACAAGGCGCTCGCCATCGTCGCCCGCGAACGCAAGGCGACGGTCAGCTACATCCAGCGGCGCTTGGAGATCGGCTACAATCGCTCGGCCCGCCTGATCGAGCGCATGGAAGACGAAGGCGTCATCTCCAAGCCCAACCACAAGGGCATCCGCGAGGTGCTGTTGCCGGATCACCGAGAGTAGCCTCACAAATGAGCGCGAGTCCGGATTCGCTCGCTACGATCTGTCGGTCGAGCGGTTAGAGCCGGTTGCTCTCAAGTCGCCGCAGCCAAACTCCCGCGACTTGCGATTCCAAGCCGGCACGGCCGCTCAGAATTCCTTCAACAGCCGGTCGATGTAGTCGAGTTCGCGCTTGGGGCGGCCTTGTTCGGCGGCGCGGCGGCGCAGCTCCTGCAGGATGGCGCGGGCGCGCTCCATGGTGGATTTGTCGGGCACTTTCACGCCGTCGCCGCCGAAGCCGTTGCCTTCGGCGCGGCCCAGCGGATCGGAGTTATTGCCGCTACCCTGGCCGCCTTGCTGCTGGGCCATGAGCTGGTTGGCGAGATCGCCGACGCCCTTGCGCAACGCCTCCAGCGCGTTCTTCTGCGATTGGCCCGCGCCTTCGAGCGCATCGGCGCCGAGCTGGCCTTGCGCATTGCCCATCTCATGGCCGGCGTGGCCGAGCGAATCCGGCGCCTTCTGGCCCTTGTCGCCCAGGCCTTTCAGCGCCTTGTCGAGATCGTCCTTGAGCTTGCCCTGCTGGTCGGCGAGGCCCTTGGCGCCGCCATCCTTGGGATCGCCGGTGCCCTGGCTCTGGCGGTAGGTCTTGTCCATCAATTCGCGCTGGCGGCCCATCAGGTCGGACAGGCCCTGGATCGCGCCGGTGAGCGGATTGTCGGATTGCGCGCCGCCCTGGCCGTTGCCCTGCACCATGTGCAGGTTCTCGAGCAGGCTTTGCAGCATGGCGAGCATCTGCGCCGCGGATTCGCGCGAGCCCGATTGCGCCGCCTGCTGGATCGCCTGCAGCAGCTTTTCGAGATCGTCCGGGCTGATGTTCAGCGCCTGCTGGCCGCCCGCGGGCGGGGCGCCGCCATGCTGCATGTTCTGTTCGAGCATGCGCAGATAATTCTGCAGCGCCTGGCGATAGCGTTGCATCAACTGATCGATCACGCTCTGCGGCGCGCCCTGGGCCAGCGCCTGGGACAGCATCTGCTGCAACCGGCGCAATTCCTCCGCCGCGCTCGCCAGCCCGGCCTGGTCGAGCTTCAGCGCCTCCTGCCACAGCATGTCCTGGACCCGCGCCATGTCGGCGGGAGACTTCGCGCCGGTCAGGTGGTCGAAGATGGATTTCTGCGCGGCGAGGGTGGCCTTGTCGTCCTTGTAGAAGACCTGCGGGGCGATGGAGAGCGCGTCCAGCATCTCCTCCACCTTGGCCCGCGCATTGGACGCCTCCACGGCGAGAATCTGGCGCTGCTCGACCAGCGCGCGCGCGAGCGGATGGGTGAAGACGCGCGCCGGCAGATGGAACGCCATGGCGCGCGTCACCGCGCGCTGGCCGATGGCGTCGCGCGCCTCGAGCTGGATGGTGACGTCGAGCCCGGCGTAAGGGTTCTCCGTGAGGTCGCGATAGAGCGTCTCGTTCACCGTCTTGCCCGACGATGACAACGGCAGGTCGACCGCCATGGTCTTGCCTTGCTTGGCGCGGATCAGCGCGCGCACGCTCACCACGCCGTAATCGTCGCCGGCCGTGAAGGCGAAGCGGATCGCGTCATGCTCGGTGCGCGTCAGCGGCTTGGCGAAAGCGATCTGCGGCGGCACATCGGGGATGGCCTGGATGTTCCAATCGCCAAGCGTGCGGCCGTCGGCGCGCACGCGCACCAGCCCGCTCGCATCCATGCGCACGCGCGAG
The DNA here is from genome assembly GCA_036491175.1 of Rhizomicrobium sp. Lineage (GTDB taxonomy): Bacteria > Pseudomonadota > Alphaproteobacteria > Micropepsales > Micropepsaceae > Rhizomicrobium. The sequence goes on along the minus strand of DASXCJ010000060.1, from coordinate 25,638 downwards.
CCATATTCGCGATGCGCGCCGGAGAATCCGGGCGTGTCGGCAGCGGGCGTGGGATCGATGGCGAAATGCGGCTTGGCCGAGGATTCATGCACGCGCACTTCCAGCACCGAGCCCGCCGGCACCGCGATGCTGTGCGCCTCGCCCCGCGCCAAATAGATGGGCGCAACACCGGTATAGGACGGCGGATCGATCCAGGCATCGATGCCGGCGGCGAATGCGCCGGTCGCCGCGCCCGGCGCGAGCGCGGCCTCGATCCGGCGCGGCGCATCGCGGCCGGCGACGATGAGACCTGCCGCCAGCAGCGCCAGCACGATGTAGCGGATATGGCGCGGATCCTTCTGCGGCAGATGCGAGGCCGGCAGCGCGACGCGCAGATTGGCGATCCGCCCCAGCAATTGGCGCAGATGCAGTTGCCACAACGCCTCGGCGCGGGCATCGCCGACGCCGGCGGCGAGCACGTCGTTGTGCTCGGTGATCGGGCGATGGGCGAGCGCGGAGTCGCGCTCGACGCGGCGCGCGCCTTCGACCCAGCTCGGCATCCTGACCGGTTTGAAATCCTCGTAGGCGCAGAGGCCGGCGAAGGCGAGCACGATGGCTTGCAGCAGCCCATGCAGCGGCATGGGGATGCGGTCGACGATCCCGAACAGCGCCAGCGCGAGATAGAGGCCGACGATGCCGCTGGCGGGCCACAGCGCGGGCCACGCGCGCTCCCACAACAAAGCCGCGCGGCCGAGCCGGACGGTGCGCTCCGTCGAATTAGGAGGCGAGCCAGTCGGGGATGTGATCGCGTCGGATGTGTTCGTCATCGCTCAGTTTCGGCCGCACCACGCTCCAGCGCTCGCCCTTGACGAGCACTTCGGCGGCGGGTGTGCGCGCATTGTAGGCTGAAGACATCACTGCGCCATAGGCGCCCGCGCTCAGTATGGCGACCAAATCGCCGCTTTTCTGTGGCGGGAGCGCGCAATCGCGGCGGAACACGTCCGAACTCTCGCAGACGGGGCCGACGACGTCGTAAGGCTGGGTCGCGCCTTGACCTTCGTTAACGGACAAAATCTCGTGATGGGCGTCGTACATGGCCGGGCGGATGAGGTCGTTCATGCCCGCGTCCAGGATGAGGAAGGTCCGCGTGCCGCCCGTTTTCACATAGATCACGCGGCTGACCAGCACGCCGGCATTGGCCGCGATCAGCCGCCCCGGTTCCAAGATCAGCGACACGCCGAGGCCCGCCGTCAGCCGGGTCGCGATCTCCGCATAGGCCTGCGGCGGTGGCGGTGTCTCGCCCGGGCCATAAGGCACGCCCAGCCCGCCGCCGAGATCGGCGCGGGCAATAGCGTGGCCGTCGGCGCGCAATTCACGAATGAGATCGACGACGCGGGCGAAGGCCGCTTCGAAGGGCGCGAGTTCGGTGATCTGGCTGCCGATATGGACGTCGACGCCGACGATCTGGATGCCGGGCATGACGGACGCGTGCTTGTAGGCCTCGCGCGCCGCGCCCCAGGGGACGCCGAATTTCGATTCCGCCATGCCGGTGGTGATCTTGGCGTGGGTCCTGGCGTCGACATCGGGATTGACCCGGAAAGCGATAGGCGCGCGCCTGCCAAGGGACGAAGCGACGTCGTTCAGCGCCTCAAGCTCGGGCTCGCTCTCGACGTTGAATTGATGGATGCCGGCGTCCAGCGCCAGCGCCATTTCTACCCGCGTCTTGCCGACGCCGGAGAAGACGATTTTGCCGGCAGGAATTCCCGCGGCGAGCGCGCGCTTCAATTCTCCGCCCGAGACGACGTCCGCGCCCGCGCCCAACCGCGCCAAGGTCTTCAGCACCGCCAGATTGCCATTGGCCTTAACCGAATAGGCGACGAGCGTGCCATCCGGAAACGCACCGGCGAAAACGCGGTAGTGATGTTCGAGCGTGGCGGAGGAATAGCAATAGAACGGCGTGCCGACCGCATCGGCCAACGCGGCGAGATCGACGTCCTCGGCGAAGAGCCGTCCGTCCCTGTAGGCGAAATGGTTCATTGGCCGATGGGATGGGGCGGGCGCGACGGATCCTTCTGGCCTTTGGGCGTCTGGTCGCCATTCGGCAATTGCAGATTGCTCTTGGTGCCGCAAGCCGCCACCGACAAAGTGAGCGACACGATGAGGACGAGCCGGAGGATCATGTCAACTTCTCCCGCCAGAAGGCGATTTGCGCGCGCACTTGGCTGGGCGCCGTGCCGCCGAAACTGTCGCGCGAATGGACCGACGCGTCGAGGGACAATACCGAAAATACCGCATCCGTGATGCCGGGCTCGGCGGCCTGCATTTCCGTCAGGCTGAGCTTTTCGAGCGCCACGCCCTTGGTTTCCGCTGCCTTGACCAGCGCGCCGGCGATGTGGTGCGCCTCGCGGAAGGGCTTGTTCAAATTCTTCACCAGCCAGTCGGCAAGATCGGTGGCGGTCGGATAGCCCGCTTCCGCGGCGCGGCGCATCGCGCCTTCTTGCGGTTTCAGGTCTGCGGCCATGCCCGCCATCGCCGCGAGCGCCAGATCGAGCGCGTCGGCGGCGGAGAACACCGCTTCCTTGTCTTCCTGCAGATCCTTGGCATAGGCGAGCGCCAAACCCTTCATCACGGTGGAGAGCGCGACGAAACTTCCGAGAATACGACCCGTCTTGGCGCGCACCAGCTCGGCGGCGTCGGGGTTGCGCTTCTGCGGCATGATCGAGGAACCAGTGGTGAAGGCATCCGACAGTTTCACCAACCCGAATGACGGCGAGGCCCAGAGCACGATCTCTTCCGCCAGCCGCGACAGATGCACCGAACAGATCGTCGCCGCCGACAGGAATTCGAGCGCGAAGTCGCGGCTGGCGACGGCGTCCAGCGAATTGCGCATCGGACGGTCGAAGCCGAGCGCCTTGGCGGTGGCGTCGCGGTCGATTCCGAACGGCGTTCCGGCGAGCGCGGCCGCGCCGAGCGGCGACTCGTTCATCCGCTTTCGCGCGTCGGCGAAGCGGCCATGATCGCGCGAAGCCATCTCGACATAGGCGAGGCAATGATGGCCGAACGTCACCGGCTGCGCCGGCTGCATATGGGTGAAGCCGGGCATGACCGTCCCGGCGTGACGCTCCGCCTGGTCGAGCAACGCGCGCTGCAGAGCGACGAGGCCGGCCTCGGCACGGGCACAGGCCTCGCGCGTCCAGAGGCGGAAATCGGTGGCGACCTGGTCGTTGCGCGAGCGCGCGGTGTGAAGACGGCCTGAAGCGGGACCGATCAGTTCCGAAAGCCGCGCCTCGATGTTGAGATGGATGTCCTCGAATTCGCGGCGGAACACGAACGTTCCGGCGGCGATCTCCGCTTCGATCCCGGCGAGACCCTTGAGAATGGCGGCTTCATCGGCCTGCGACACGATCCCTTGGGCCGCGAGCATTTGCACATGGGCCCTCGAACCCGCTAGATCGTGGGCGGCGAGGCGCTTGTCGAAATCGATGGAGGTGTTGATCTCCTCCATGATGGCGGCGGGGCCTTGGCCGAAGCGTCCGCCCCACATCTTGTTGGTCTCGACCATGAGCTTGAACTTCCGGATCGTCGCAATCGCCCTCGCCGCGCTCATCCTGGCGGGCGCAGGCGTTCTATATGTGATGCACGGGCGGGCGGCAAACGAGAAACCCGCAGCGCTGGCCACCCTGACGTTCGATGCCGCACCCATCACCTTGCCCGAGGTCGCCTTCAGCGATGCCAGCGGCGCGCGGCATACGCTGGCGGCCTACCGTGGACGTTATGTGCTGCTCAATCTTTGGGCGACGTGGTGCGCGCCCTGCGTGAAGGAGCTTCCGGCCCTGTCGCGCCTCCAGGCCGCCCTGCCCACCGCCAAATTCGCGGTCGTGACGGTGAACGTCACCCGCGCCTCCACCGCCGCCGACACCGCCGCCTTCCTCAGGGCGCATGACGCGCCCAACCTGCCCGTCGCGCTCGATTCCAATCTCGGCCTCTTGCGCGTCTTCGGCGAGGCGGGGCTGCCGATCTCGGTGCTGATCGATCCGCAAGGTCACGAGATCGCCCGCGCCGGCAGCCCGGCCGACTGGGACAATCCGGCGGCTATCGCCTATTTCAAGGCGCTGACCGGCGGCGGCTGAGCGGACTTTTTATGTTGATCATATTTTGCCGCCGTGGCTTTTCGATGGATAGAGGCAAGGGGTAGGACGATGACGAACGAATTGGACCGACGGGGTTTCGCCAAAGCCGCGGGCGCGGCGCTGGCGGGGCTGGGTATGGTGGGCGCTGCGCGAGCGCGCGGCGCGAGCGAGATCTCGCACACCCACGATGCAATCCACCAGGAGGTTGCCTTCAAAGCGTCGCCGGCGCGCGTGTATGCGGTGCTCACCGATGCGACGCTATTCGACAAGGTCGTGCGGCTGAGCGCGGCGATGAATTCATCGATGAAAACCAAGCTCGGCAGCGCATCCACCCTGATCGAGGCCCGGCCGGGCGGCGCCATCGCGCTGTTCGGCGGCTATGTCACCGGCCGCAATCTCGAACTGGCGCCGGACACACGCCTCGTCCAGGCTTGGCGTGCGGGAAGCTGGGACCCGGGACAATTCTCCATCGCGCATTTTGCGTTGGCGGCCGGCGGCGCCGGCACCAGACTCGTCTTCGACCATACGGGCTTTCCGGCCGGCCAGGCCGACCATCTCGCCGAAGGCTGGCATATCAACTACTGGGAGCCGCTCGCCAAGGTGCTGGCCGCGTCGTAATCCGCCCACATCGCCGCGCAATCGACGACGGCGCGCGTCTGCATCGCGCGGTCGATGGCCATCACGGTCAAGCCCGCTTCCATCGAATCCCGCGCCGTGACGGGGAAGGGTTTGCCGTCGTCCAGTGTGGCGAGCAGGTCGCGGGCCATCGCCTGGTCGGCGCCGTTGTGGTTGTCGTCGGTGCGCTCGTTCCATTCGCGGCGCTCGGGCTTGGCCGTGGACATCGCGCCCCGCCACAAGAGCTTGTTGCGCACCAGATCGGCCAGCAGCGTGCCCTCGGTGCCCGCGATATACCAGCGCCGCTCCTGCAAACTCACATGGGTGTTGGAGTGGAAGGCGAGCGCGGCGCCGTTCGCATATTCGACCAACGCGGTCTGGTGATCCGTCACATCCATGTCGGACTGGAACGCGTCGTTGGCGCTGCCCCATCCGGCGTCGCGCAGCGCATAGGCGGCGCGGCCGTCGTCATAGGCCTTGGGCACATTGGCGCGGCCTTCATGGAAGATGCGGCGGCTGCCGAAGCTGGCGACGCGGGCGGGACGCACGCCCATCAGCCGGGCGAAGATATCGAAATCGTGGCAGACCTTGTCGAGCATGTAGGAGCCGCCCCATTCCTGCTTGCGCCGCCAATTGCGCGCGAGGTAGCCGCCGTGCTCGGGATGGAGATGCTCGGTCGCGTCCATCGACACGATCTCGCCCAGGCTGCCGCCGTCCACCCGCGCGATGACTTCGCGCACGATGGGCATGGAGCGCATGACGAGGCCGACATAGACGGGCGGCGTATCGGCATGGGCGAGATGGCGCGCGAGTTCGTAGGTCTCGGCCTCGGTGCGCACGATGGGCTTCTCGCAGAAGATCGGATAGCCGGCCGCGAAAGCCGCCATCAGGTGCTCGAGATGGAGATGGTTGGGCGAGCCGATCATGACGAGGTCGAACGGCCCGTCGGCAAGCAACGGCTGCACGCCTGCATAGGCCTTGCCGGCGGGAATGCCGTGCTCGTCCAGGATGGGAAGACCGACCGGTGACGGATCGCTGTAGCCCGCGATCTCAATCCGCCAGCCGACTTCTTTCATCGCCGCCAGCACATGCGCGATGCGCTGGCCGAGCCCTATGACACCGATCCGCCTCATGGACTGAGCTTATTTCCGCAGCAAATCGGCGCGCAAGGTGGGGTCGGCTTCGGGATTGGAGGAACGCGTCCGCGCCACGGCCAGAGGCTCATAGAGCCGCAGCAGGCTGACGAAGGCGGCCACGATGGCAAAGCCCGTCGCCATCAGCAGCGACACGGTGGTGGCGGTCTGCGGCACGCGGGCGAAGAGCAGCGCCACGATGGCCGCGCCCGTCGTCTGGCCGAGGAGCCGCGCGGTGCCGAGCATGCCCGAGGCGCCGCCGCTGCGTTCCTTAGGCGCCGCGCCGATCATGGCGCGGTTGTTGGGCGACTGGAAAAGCCCGAAGCCGGTGCCCGCCAGCGCCATGCGCCAGACGATGTCGAACGTGCCGGGATGCGCGGGCAGGAAGGCGAGCGACAAGAGGCCTGCCGCGAAGACGCCAAGGCCGATCCCGCCCAGCAGCCCCGCCGAATAACGGTCCGCCAGCCTTCCGGCGATGGGCGCAGCGATGCCGATGGCGATGGGCCAGGGCGTGAGGAAGAGGCCCGTCTGCACCGCGGAATAGTGCAGGCCCTCCTGCAACAGGAAGGGCAGCGACACCAGCGCCAGCATCTGCGCAGCGAAGGAGGAGATCGAGGTGCCGACCGAGAGCGTGAAGATCGGGATGCGCAACAGGTCGACCGGCAGCATCGGCGATTTCTGCGACAACTGCCGCCGCACAAGGACGTACCCAATGCCGATGGTCGCCAGGATCTCGATGAGGAAGAATTCGAAGCGCTCGCCATGGCCCAGCGCATCGACGCTGGCGATCAGCGCGCCGAAGGTGAGCGCGCTGAGGCCCGCGCTGCGCGCGTCGAAGCCGTGCGGCGATTTCGGGCTCATCGGCAGATAGCGCAGGCCCAGCAGGAATGCCGCGACCCCGATGGGCGCGTTGACGGCGAAGAGCCAGGGCCAATCGGCGATGGAGAGGATGGCAGAGGCGATGGTGGGGCCGAGGGCCGCCGACACCGCCACGACCATGGCGTTGAAACCGAGCCCGCGCCCGAGCGAGGCCTGCGGGTAGATGTAGCGCACCAGCGCGATGTTGACGCTCATGATGCCCGCGGCGCCGAAGCCCTGGATGACGCGGGCAGCGGTGAGGAGGACGAGCGTGTGAGAAAAAGCGCAGCCCAGCGACGCGAGGCTGAAGGCGAGCAGGCCCACCAGATAGACGCGGCGATAGCCCACGATGTCGCCCAAGGCCGAGAGCGGCAACAGCGAGATGGTGATCGCCAGCTGATAACCGTTGACGATCCAGATCGAGAAGGCGGGATCGGTGTGCAGATCCCGCGCGATGGTCGGCAACGCGACGTTCGCAATCGCCGAGTCCATCACCGCCATTGTGATGCCCAGCGCGATGGTCGCGATCGCCCAATAGCGCTGCGGAAGAGGAAGGCCGTCGGTGTCGGTCATGGGCTATTCCAGTCCATTGAGCGGAAACGCGCGAGTGGATCGTAAGCCGCACCTTGCACAATTCACATTGCTGCCTTACGGTAAGGCGGCAAGGAGAAACCGATGAACGCGATATTCAGCAAGCTAACCCAGAAGTCGCAGACGACGGTTCCGAAGGAAGTGCGCGAGGCTCTCGGCGCCAAGCCTGGCGACATGCTCGTCTATCGCATCGCCAAGGGAAAGGTCACGCTCGCCCGCGCGGAGAAGCTGGATCGCGCCTATCTCAAATCGCTGGAAACGACGCTGTCGGAATGGGACAGCCCGGAGGATGCCGCCGCCTATGACAATCTGTGACAGGGATGACGTAGCGGTCGTGCCGTTCCCGTTCACCGATGCCGCGCGCTCCAAGACAAGACCCGCTCTGGCGCTTTCGACGCGTGCCGCCAACGCAGCAAGCGGTCAGACTGTCTTCGCCATGATTACGACGGCCGCTGGAAGCCATTGGCCGAGCGACGCGGCGCTATCGGATTTGCCGAGTTGCGGTCTCAGCCATCCCTCGGTTGTCCGCTTCAAACTCTTCACGCTGGACAACAGGCTGATCGCGCGCCGGCTGGGCGCATTGTCCGCCACGGACAAAACAGCCATCAGACGCGCGTTGCGCGCGCTTCTTGGACTATAACTACCGCGTCGGCACCGGGTGTTCGCCGCGGTAGTCGTAGAAGCCGCGGCCGGTTTTCTTGCCGAGCCAGCCGGCTTCGACATATTTCACCAGCAGCGGGCACGGGCGGTATTTCGAATCCGCGAGGCCCTCGTAAAGCACCTGCATCACACTGAGGCACGTATCCAGCCCGATGAAATCGGCGAGCTGGAGCGGGCCCATCGGATGGTTGGCGCCCAGCCGCATGGCGGTGTCGATGGCGTCGACGTTGCCGACGCCTTCATAGAGCGTGTAGACCGCCTCGTTGATCATCGGCATCAGGATGCGGTTGACGATGAAGGCCGGAAAGTCCTCGGAATAGGCGACCGTCTTGCCGGCGCGGCGCACGATGTCGAGCGCGGCCTGGAAGGTGTTGTCGTCGGTGGCGATGCCGCGGATGACTTCCACGAGCTGCATCATCGGCGCCGGATTCATGAAATGCAGGCCGATGAAATGTTCCGGCCGGTCGGTCGAGGCGGCGAGGCGCGTGATCGAGATCGACGAGGTGTTGGACGCCACCATCGTCGACTTGGGAATGCGCGGACACAGATCGGCGAAGATCTTGCGCTTGATGGCCTCGTCCTCGGTCGCGGCCTCGATGACGAGGTCGCGATCGGCCATGTCGTCCAGGTTCTGCGACTGATGGATGCGGCCGATCGCAGGCGCGATGACGTCGTCCTTGATCAGGCCGCGCGCCGCCTGGCGGTGCATGTTCTTCTCGATCAGGCCGACCGCCTTCTTCAGCGCCTCGCCGTTGATGTCCTCGAGAATGACATCCATGCCGGCCAGCGACAGGACATGGGCAATGCCCGATCCCATCTGGCCCGCGCCGATAACACCAACCCGTTCGATACCCATATGCTACTCGCTCCTTGCGGCGTTGCTTTCTTGGTCGCGCAGCCTGACGTGAACCGCGTTCACGGGGCTGTCGCTCCTAGTACCCAAGCCGCGTCAACTCTTGCTCCATCTCCGGGATCGCCTTGAAGAGATCGGCGACGAGGCCGAAATCGGCGACCTGGAAGATGGGCGCTTCCTCATCCTTGTTGATGGCGGCGATGATCTTGGAATCCTTCATCCCGGCCAGATGCTGGATCGCGCCCGAAATGCCGACCGCGATATACAGCTCCGGCGCCACGACCTTGCCGGTCTGGCCCACCTGATAATCATTGGGCGCGAAGCCCGCATCCACGGCCGCGCGCGACGCGCCGACGGCCGCGTGCAGCTTGTCGGCGATCTTGTCGAGCAGGTGGAAATTGTCGCCGGACTGCATGCCGCGTCCGCCCGAGATGACGATCTTGGCCGAGGTCAGTTCCGGGCGCTCGGACTTAGATAGTTCCTCACTCACGAATTTCGAGAGGCCGGGATCGCCCGCGGCGCTCACTTTTTCGACAGTCGCCGAACCCGCGCCCTCGCCCGCCTTGAAGGCGGTCGTGCGAACGGTGATGACCTTCTTGCCTTCCGGCGCCTGCACCGTGGCGATGGCGTTGCCGGCATAGATCGGACGCTCGAACGTATCGGCGCTGACGACCTTCAGGATCTCGGAGATCTGCGGCACGTCCAGCTTCGCCGCCACGCGCGGCAGGATGTTCTTGCCGCTGGTGGTGGCGGGGGCGAGGATCGCCTCGTAATTGCCGGCCAGCGACAGGATCAGCGCTTCCATCGGCTCGGCGACCATCTTGGCATAGAGCGCGTCGTCGGCGACCAGCACCTTCTCGACGCCCGCGAGCTTGGAGGCGGCTTGCGCCACCGCATCGACACCGGAGCCGGCGACGAGGACATGGACGGGCGACGAGATTTGTCCGGCGGCCGTGACGGTCTTGCCCGTCGCGTCCTTCAGATTTTTGCCGTCATGTTCGGCAATGACGAGAGAAGCCATCAGAACGCTCCCGCTTCCTTGAGCTTGTCGACGAGTTCGGCGGCGGTCTTGACCTTGATGCCGGCGGTGCGCTTGGGCGGCTCGGTGACCTTGAGCACCTTGAGCCGCGGTGTGACGTCGACGCCGTAATCGGCGGGCGTCTTCTCGTCGATGGGCTTCTTCTTGGCCTTCATGATGTTGGGAAGCGAGGCGTAGCGCGGCTCGTTGAGGCGAAGGTCCGTGGTCATCACCGCCGGAAGCTTCACCTCGACGGTCTGAAGGCCGCCATCGATTTCGCGTTCGATGTCGGCCTTGCCGTCGCCCATCTCCAATTTGTGCGCGAAGGTGGCTTGCGGCCAGCCCAGGAGCGCGGCCAGCATCTGGCCGGTCTGGTTGCTGTCGTCGTCGATGGCTTGCTTGCCGGTGATGACGAGGCCGGGCTGCTCGGCGTCGCAGATCGCCTTGAGGATCTTGGCGACGGCCAAGGGTTCCACATCGCCATCGACCTTCACGAGGATGCCGCGGTCGGCGCCCATCGCGAGCGCGGTGCGGATCGTCTCGCTGGCCTGTTGCGGGCCGATGGAGACGGCGATGATTTCCGTCGCCTTGCCCTTCTCCTTCAGGCGGATCGCTTCCTCGACGCCGATCTCGTCGAAGGGGTTCATGGACATTTTGACATTGGCGAGATCGACGCCGCTCTGGTCCGCTTTCACGCGGGCCTTCACGTTGTAGTCGATCACCCGTTTGACGGGGACGATGACCTTCATGCTGTTCGAATGCCTTTTCGAAAGGCGGCGTTTTATCCCCGTCCCGCGACTTCGCGCTCCGGGCCCCTCTGGCCGCTCTTTGTGCGGCGCAAAAACTAGGACTCCCGCTTACCGCCTGTCAACGAAGCTTCATGGCGGTGGGACAGGCTTTTTTGAGGGCGGTTAACCCCGGTATTTCCCTGTTGCACTGCGGTAAGGTTCTAGAACTGCGTCGTTCCGCCGCAGGCTACTAGTAGGGATCGGGAGCGCCCCGAGGCCGATGCCCGCCCTCGATGATGGCATCGGTGAGGCGACAGGGGTTTTCGTGCTCATAGTCGACGCGCGCCACGACACGGGTCCCCGGCGCGAATACAGCGATCCGTTTGCGATAGATAAAACCACCGTGCTCATACCAAAGAAACCAAACATCGCCAGCCCGGCCGGCACGAATGAAGCGCCGCATCGACAGGCTGGTGTCGATCGCGTCAGTCGCGTTGAACGGCGCGCCGCGCGCCGCCATCTCGGGCATTTTGGGCCTGGGATAATCGCCAGGCCTGGCCGATTCATCCATCGCCCTGTGCAGATATTTCACAATGGCCCGCGGCATCGCCTCCAGGCTGCTCACCTCCTCCACCTTGTGGCGGAAGCGGCATTGCAGGTCGCCCGTTACGTCATCGGCGAGTGCGGTGGTGCCGGGCAGCGCCAACAACCACAACACCGAGACAGCCCATTTCATTTCAGCGTGTCGAGATAGGCGACCAGATCGGCGCGGTCCTTGGCGCTGGAGATTCCGGCGAAGGCCATGCGGTTGCCGGGGACCATGGCGGCGGGACCCGCCGACCATTTGTCGAGATTGGCGTCTGTCCAGGCAATGCCGGAATTCTTGAGCGCCGCGGAATAGGAGAAGTCCGCCTGCGTGGCCGCCTTGCGGCCCGACACGGCCCAGAGATTGGGCCCGATCCGCGCGGGCTGCCCCTTGGCGTTGGAATGGCAGATGGCGCAGCGGGCGAAGACCTGCTGGCCGGCCTTGGCATCGCCCGCGGCCTGGACGCCGCTTGTCAGCACGAAAAGCGCAACGATGGCGCCGGCGATCGTCCTGGTCTTCATATTCGTCTCTCCCCCAATGCTGGAAAGCTTTTAGCGCGGGGCCGCGATTTCGGGTAGAGGCTCGCCCAGTGACCGCACCTCCGACCGCACCCTTCGTCCTCGACAAGACCGCGCTCGTGGCCAACCGCCGCGTGGAGCTGATCGTCATCCTGGGCACGCTCACGGCCTTCGCGGCGCTCTCCATCGACATGTATCTGCCCGCGATCCCACAGATCGCGCGCGAATTCCGCGTGCCGATCGGGTCGGCGGAGCACACACTGTCGTCCTTCTTCCTCGGTTTCACCTTGGGCCAGGCGTTCTTCGGGCCGCTGGCCGACCGCTTTGGGCGCAAGAAGCCGCTCTACGCCGGGCTCGCGCTCTATGTGCTGATGTGCGCGGGCTGCGCGCTGTCGCGCAATGTCGAGATGCTGATGGCGGGGCGTTTCCTGCAGGCCATCGGGGCTTGCGCGGGCGGCGTGGTGGCGCGGGCCTGCGTGCGCGATCTCTTCGGACCGGAGGAAGCGCCGCGCATCTTCGCGTACATGATGCTGGTGCTCGGCGTGGCGCCGCTGATCGCGCCGTTCCTCGGCGGCTATATGCTCCTATGGGCGAGCTGGCGCGGCATCTTCTGGACGCAAGGCGCCCTCGGCGCCATCGCGGCGCTGGCGATATCGCTGCGCTTGCCCGAGACCCATGGCGGCGCGCATCGCACGCTGCATCCCGGCTACATCCTGCGCGACTATTGGCACATCGCGCGCGACCGGCGCTTCATCGCGGCCGCGCTCGCCGGCGCGGTCAGCAATTCCTCGATGTTCGCCTACATCACCGGCAGCCCGCATGTGTTCATCGACCTGTTCCGTGTCGCGCCGCAGAATTTCGGCTGGTTCTTTGGCTCCATCGCCGCCGGCCTCATCACCATGGCGCAAATCTCCGCCCGCTTGTTGAAGCGCGCTTCCGCCGAGAAGGTCATGTTCACCGCGCAGGCCGCGCAAGCGATAGCCGGGGTGATCGTGACGGTGGTCGCGATCACGGGCGTGGGCGGCGTCGGCGGGTTGGCGGTGGCGCTGTTCCTGTTCGTGGCGCTGAACGGCGCCATCATGCCGATGGCGACGGGCGTGGCGATGCGGCCTTATGCGCTCAACGCCGGCATGGCGAGCGCGCTCATCGGCACCCTGCAATTCGCCACCGCCACCGCGTCCTCGCTCGTCATGGGCGCGTTCTCGCCCCATACGCCTGTCCCGATGGCCGCCATCATGACGGGCTGCGCCTGCGCCGGGCTTTTGCTCCATTGGCTGCTCAGGGCGCGTTAATTCCACAGCCGCTTCTCGCGCAAAAGAATCTCGTTCCACGAGGGATAATCACAATCGCGCCAACATTGTCCTCGCGATGCTCAAATGCAATTGCGGGGCAGCGGTGCGCGCGCGTAACGGTAGCCCAGGTCAATCGAGGGGATGAAAAATGACAGCGACAAATGGCGGCGAACTGAATGCGGCTCTCCTGACGGAGATCAACAAGGGTACGCCGATTTCCGAATCCAGCCTCGGCATGGTGCTAGGCGGCAGCCAGGGCCTCGACTTCCTCCTCCAGGGAACCGGCTTCGGCGACTTCGACGCCCAGGGCTTTCCCCATTCCGGAACCTTGACGACATTCGAGGTCGCCCATGCCGATCGTATCCAGATGGCGTGGAACGGCATGGACGTCGATGTCGGCAAGTTCTGGGCCGCGGTGAAGGCCGGAGATGTGAACGCCGTCGGCAACCTCGTCTTCGGCGGCGCCGACAAGTTCGACGTCACGGGCGCGATCAATGGCGCGCCAGCCCTCGTCTATAACGGTTATGGCGGCAACGACCTCTTCCACCTGAACCTGTCGCTGCATGGCGCGGCGATCGAACTCGACGGCGGCAACGGACGCGACACCTTCAACCTCGACAACAATTTCGACGCCGCGACCGACCACATCGACGGCGGCAAGGGCGTCGACATCGTGAATCTCACGGGCGGCTCGGCCTCGGACCTCACCTTCGGCGCGACCTCCATGACCAATGTCGAGGAGGTTACGGTTTCGATCGTACCCGGCCGAAACCAGGCTTTCGCGATGACCATGAACGACAGCAACGTCGCAGCGGGCGCGACGTTGGAGATCAATGCCAAGGCGCTGGGAGCATTCTCCTTTCTCACGCTCGACGCCTCGGCCGAGACCAACGGCAACTACTATGTCATCGGCGGCGCGCTGAACGACACGATCGTCACCGGCAAGGGCGCCGACACGATCCTGGGGGGCGCGGGCGCCGACACGCTGACGGGCGGTGCGGGCGCCGATCGCTTCGACTTCTCCGGCCATTTCGGCGTCGACACCATCACGGACTTCGCCGCCACCGGCGCGGCCCACGACGTCATCGAGTTCGCGGCCAAGAACTTCGCGAGCTTCGCCGCGCTCGAGCCGCATATGGCGCAAGTCGGAACCGACGTGGTGATCACCTTCTCCGCGCATGACAGCGTGACGCTGCAGCACGTGAGCCTGGGCGATCTGACGGCGTCGGATTTCGTCTTCGGCTGAACGGCGCATCGACGCAAGGACCGGAGCGGAATCGCCAACGCGATTCCGCTCTTTTCTTTCAGCGCCTGACGCCGCCAGACTTGGCGGTCTCGATGGCGGCGCGGAAGGCGACCGGATCGGCGATGGTGGGGATGTCGACGGCGTCGACGCCGGTGCCTTCGATGCGCAGATGCCCGTATCCGAGCATGCGGCCCAGAAATCCCTGCTCCACCTTCACGCCTTCGATGTTGGGCAACGCCACCTCGTTGGTGTGCAGCGACATCCAGCCGGTCTTCTCGACGAAGCGGTGCGTCGTGACGCCGATCTCAGTGGTGGATTTGCGGATCATCATCTGGATGAAGATGACGATGCCGATGACGATCCAGCCCAGGAACACGAGCGCGAGCACCGCCTTCAAGGTGTAGATCCAATGGAAATGCGCCTTGGCGATGAGCGTCTCGCCCTCGCCCAGCGATTGTTCGATATAGGTGGACATCGTTCCTCCGGCCTGTGCCAGGAACTTATATAGGCAAGCTCACGGCCGGGCGAAACGCAGGTCCATGTGAGTGGCGCCGGCGGGCGGCGAGGACAGGCGGGCGAGGAAGCTCGCGATCTGGCCCGGTTCCAGTTCGGCGACGCCGGGGGCGAAACTCTTCTTCAAGACCTGGTGATGGGCGCCGTCGGTGAACGTCACCTCGATGGGCGGGACGGCGACCTTGTGGCCGGAGAGGTTCACGAGCTTGCCCTGGATGGCGAGCACGGCCTGGCCGTCCTCCGATTCGCGCTTGTGGGTGACGTTGATGAAGTCGATGCCGACCGGGTTCACCTTCAGCCCCAGCATCGCATAGAGCGAGGCCGAGCGCGGCCAGGCATGGGCCATCTGCTGGCGCCAGACGAAGGCGGAGAAGCCGATCACCAGCACCACGGCGACGAGCGCTACCCAGCCGAAGCTCATACCGATCACCCGCCCCCAGGAGGCGCGCTCCGGCCCATGTCCGATTTCCGGCGGTTCGACGGAGGCATGGGCTTCATGCCCCGCCACATCGTCGTCCTCGACCGCGGGCGCGACATAGGCCGCGCGGCGCGGCGCTTCGGGCTCCGGAACGTGGACGCGCACGGGTTCGGGGACAGGCTCGGGCTGCTCTGGCGGCGCGGTGAAGACGGGTTCGGGCGCCGCCGCGACGGGCGCCTCGGCCCTCGGCCCGTCTTGGTGCCAGCGATGGCCGCATTTGGCGCAACGGACGGAGCGGCCGCTGGCCGGGAATTTGGCCGCGTCCACCCGATATTGCGTCGCGCATTGCGGGCAGGTGAGGATCATTTTTCGAGCTTGGCAGTGCGATCGCCAAAATACGCTTAACACCGCGCGGACCGCAACGATCATCGCACTGGTTTCATGCGAATTTCGTGTTACTCCTCGCCGCATGCTCCGCTTCGAAAATGTCGGCATGCGCTACGGGCCCGGCCCAGAGGTGCTGCGCGACGTGACGTTCCGGTTGGAAGCGGGCTCTTTCACCTTCCTCACCGGCCCGTCGGGCGCGGGCAAGACGACGCTTCTGAAGCTGATGTATCTCGCCGAGCCGCCGAGCCGCGGGCTCATCTCCCTGTTCGGCGAGGAACTGGCGACCCTGAAGCGCAAATCGTTCCCGGCGCTCCGTAGACGGATCGGCGTCGTGTTCCAGGATTTCCGCCTGCTCGCCCATCTTTCCGCCTTCGACAATGTCGCCCTGCCGCTTCGGCTGGCCGGCGCCGACGATTACGAGCACGATGTCGAGGAACTCCTGACCTGGGTAGGGCTGGGCGAGCGCATGCACGCCAAGCCCGCGACCCTTTCCGGCGGCGAGCAGCAGCGCGTGGCCATCGCCCGCGCCGTCGTCGGCCGCCCCGACCTGCTCCTGGCCGACGAGCCGACCGGCAATGTCGACGCCGATATCGGCGAGCGGCTGATCCGGCTGTTCGGCGAGCTCAACAAGCTCGGCACCACCGTCCTCATCGCCACCCATGACCGCGGGCTGATCGAGCGCAGCAAGGCGCGCGAGATGCGGCTGGTCGATGGGCGGCTGGTCGAACTGCGCAGCGGACGGGTGCCGGCATGAGCGCCCGCATCCTGCCACGCGAGGCGGGGGCCGCGCCCATGGATGTGGTCATCGCCATCATGGCCTTCCTGGCCGCGCTGGCGCTCGGCGCCTCGCTCCTCGCCGACCGCGCCGCCGAAGGCTGGCGCTCGGGGCTTGCCGGGCACGTCACCGTCCAGATCCTGCCGCCGGCGACCGGCGCGCCGGGACCCGCGCTCGACGGCGAGACGGCCTCCGCGCTCGCCGTGCTGCGCGCGACGCCCGGCATCGCCCATGCCGCGCCCGTCTCACAGGCCGACACCGAGAAGCTGGTCGAGCCTTGGCTCGGCAAGGGCGCGCTGGTCGACGACCTGCCGCTGCCGCGCCTGATCGATGCGGAGATCGTGCCGGGCGAGAGCCTCGACGTGGCGGCGCTGGCGCGGAAGCTGAAAGCCGCGGCGCCGGATTCGATGCTCGACGATCATGCGCATTGGATCGCGCGGCTGAAGGCGCTGTCGAACACGCTGATCTGGTCGGCCTACGCGGTGTTGGCGCTGATCGCGGTGGCGACGGCGGCGACGGTGGCGTTCGCGACGCGCGCGGGGCTGGAGGCGCATCACGACATCGTTACGCTGCTGCATCAGATGGGCGCGCAATCCGGCTTCATCGCGCGCGCCTTCGAGCGGCATTATTTTCTCTCGGTGCTGGGCGCATCGCTGGTGGGCGCGAGCATCGCCGCGGTGCTGTTCATCGTCGCGCGCGGGCTGGAGTTCGCCGGCGTCGAGGCGGTGCCATTCCTGCCGCCGGTCGATCTCAGGCCGACGGAGTTGCTCTGGCTGGTGACGGTTCCGTTCGCGTCGGGCCTGATCGCCCTCGCCACGGCGCGCATATCGGTGCTGGCGGCCTTGCGGAACATCTATTGAAAAGAGGGTCACGCGGAGCCGCAGAGGCGCGGAGTTCTTGCTGGATTTCCACGAGCGCTCCTCGTTTTGGTCGCCCGCACGGCTTATGTGCAATTGAATATTGGCGCGCAAGGCGCGCCCGGCCCTGTCGTGACGATGCTCGGTGTCGGGAGTCCAGCGAGAACTCCGCGTCTCTGCGGCTCCGCGTGCAACCTTTCCTTACCCGTCCGCCACAATGTAAACTCTTTGTCGGCTAGACTTGGATCGTTATGTCCCTGTTCCTGAAATCGATGGCCGCCGTGATCGGCCTCTATCTGCTGGGCTTCGTGCTCTTCGCGGCGAACCTGCCCGCGACGCCGGCGGGCGTGGGCAAGCCGGACGCGATCGTGGCGCTGACCGGCGGGGGGGCGCGGCTCGACGCCGCCGTGGCGCTGTTCGAGCGCGGCACGGGCAAGCGGCTCCTCATCTCCGGCGTCGCGCCGTCCACCACCAAGAAGGAACTCAAGCTCCTGGCGCATGGCGGTGCGCGCTTCGATTGCTGCGCCGATCTGGGCTTCGAGGCTGCCGACACGCATGGCAATGCCGAGGAGGCCGCGCTCTGGGTGAAGGCGCATCGCTACAGAAGCATCGTCGTGGTGACCGCGACCTATCACATGCCGCGCTCGTTGCAGGAATTCTCCGCGCGCATGCCGGGTGTCGTGCTCACGCCTTATCCGGTCGAGCCGGAAGGCATCGACCTGCACGAATGGTGGCGCGATCCGCGCGCGCTGCGCGTGCTTTGCGGCGAGTACACGAAATATCTCGCCAGCACCGTGCTGACACATGTGTTCAAGGCATGATGCTCGTCCGCTCCGCGCTGTTCTTCCTTTATTTCATCGCGGTCAGCGCCATCATCTATGTCGGCGCGCTGCCGACCTTGTTGCTGCCGCCGCGCTTCACCGTCGCCGCCTCGCGTTTGTGGTCGCGCGCGGTGTTCTTCGGCGCGCGGATGATCGTGGGCCAGGTGTTCGAGATCCGGGGCACGCCGCCAAAGGAGGGCGTGCTCGTCGCCTCCAAGCACATGAGCATGTGGGACACGATGGCGCTCTATCTCGCGCTCTACCGTCCGGCGGCGGTGCTCAAGCGTGAGCTGTTGCGCATTCCGTTTTACGGCTGGTACGTCGCCAAGGCGGGCATCATCGCCATCGACCGCTCCGGCCATGCGAGCGCGCTGCGCAAGATGGCGGCGGATGGGCGCGCGGCCTTCGCGGCGGGCCGCTCGGTGCTGATCTTTCCCGAGGGCCATCGCCAGCTTCCCGGCGCGACGCCCGACTACAAGCCGGGCGTCGCGGGCCTCTACAGCCAGCTCAACAGCCCTTGCGTGCCGGTGGCGCTGAACTCCGGCCTGTTCTGGACGGGGCCGCTCGGCTTCTTCAAGAAGCCTGGCACGATGGTGCTGGAATTCCTCGAGCCCATCCCGCCGGGCCTCAAGCGCCAGGAGTTCATGGCGACCCTGGAGAGCCGGATCGAGACCGCAACCGCCAGGCTCGTCGAAGAGGGCCAAAAATCCTTGGCAGCCAAGGGCTTGACCTAGGGCGGAATCGCCAGGAACATTTCACGAACTTACTATATAAGAGCCTCGGCAACCAATCGTCCAACCGGGCGATGTACGATGGCAGCATGAGCGATATCGCCCGCCAGATCTGGGACATGAAATACCGGCTGAAAGCGCCGGACGGCACGCCCGTGGATGGCGATCTCGCCGACACGTTTGCACGCGTCGCTATCGCCGCCGCCCAGGCCGAGGCGCCGGACGCGCGCGCGGCCCATGCGCTGGATTTCGCACGGGCGCTGGCCGGCCACAAATTCCTGCCGGCGGGCCGCATCCTCGCCGGTGCGGGCACCGACCGCTCCGTCACGCTGTTCAACTGCTTCGTGATGGGCACGATCGCCGATTCCATGTCGGGCATCTTCGAGGCGCTGCGCGAGGCGGCGCTGACGCTGCAGCAGGGCGGCGGCATCGGCTACGACTTCTCCACGCTCCGGCCCAAAGGCGCGCCGGTGGCGGGCGTGGGCGCGGACGCCTCCGGTCCCGTCTCCTTCATGGATGTGTGGGACGCGATGTGCCGCACCATCATGAGTGCGGGCAGCCGCCGCGGCGCGATGATGGCGGTGCTCGCGTGCGACCATCCCGACATCGAGGCCTTCATCGATGCCAAGCGCGCGCCCGGACGGCTGTCGATGTTCAACCTCTCCGTCCTCGCCAGCGACGCCTTCATGGCCGCGGTGAAGAACGACGGACCGTGGGACCTGAAATTCGCCGGCAAGATCGTGCGCACCATCGAAGCACGCGCGCTGTGGGATCGCATCATGCGCGCCACCTACGACTACGCCGAACCCGGCGTGATCTTCATCGACAGGATCAACGAAGAGAACAATCTGTCGTATTGCGAGACGATACGCTGCAGCAATCCATGCGGCGAGCAGCCACTTCCGCCGTATGGCGCTTGTCTGCTCGGCTCGATCAATCTGGCGAAGCTGGTGAAGCAGCCATTCAACGACGATGCGTCGCTCGATGAGGACGAACTCGCGCGGCTGACGCGCACGGCAGTGCGCTTTCTCGACAATGTCATCGATGTTTCGCGGTTTCCGCTGGAGGAGCAGCGCGCGGAGGCGTTCGCCAAGCGGCGGATCGGGCTCGGCGTCACGGGGCTCGCGGATGCGCTGATCTTCTGCCGCACGCGCTACGGCTCGGCGGAGTCGGTGGCGCTGATCGGCCGCTGGCTGATGGTGCTGTCGCATTCCGCCTATGCCGCTTCGGTGGAATTGGCGAAGGAGAAGGGGCCGTTCCCGCTTTTCGACCGCGAGGAATATCTCGCGCGACCGTTCATCCAGCGCCTGCCGCAGGATATCCGCGACGGCATCGCCGAACACGGCATCCGCAACGGGCTTCTCACCTCCATCGCGCCGACCGGCACGATCTCGCTCTTCGCCGGCAATGTGTCGAGCGGGGTGGAGCCGGTCTTCGCCTATTCCTATGCGCGCAAGGTGCTGCAGCCGGACGGGACGCGCACAGAGGAGACCGTCAGCGATTACGCGGTGCGGGCGTTCCGCGCGCGCTTCGGCGAGGAGGCAGCGCTGCCGGATTATTTCGTCAACGCGCAGACGCTTGCGCCCGAGGATCATCTGGCGGTGCAAGCCGCCGCGCAGAAGCACATCGACAGCTCGATCTCGAAGACGATCAATGTGCCGCGCGACATCGCCTTCGAGGCTTTCGCGCATGTCTATCTCGAAGCCTATGAGGCCGGCTGCAAGGGCTGCACGACCTATCGCCCGAACGACGTGACGGGCGCGGTGCTGGAGGCGCCGGCGTCGTCGACGCGGATCGAGACCGTGACGCGCGACGAAGAGCCGGTGGGCGAAACGCGCTCCGGCGGCGTCGTCTATATGACGCGGCCGCTGGACCGGCCGGAGGTGCTGCTCGGCCAGACCTACAAGATCAAATGGACCGATTCCGATCACGCCTTCTACATCACCATCAACGACATCGAGAAAGACGGGCGCAGGCGGCCTTTCGAGATCTTCATCAACTCCAAGAACATGGCGGCCTATGCCTGGACCCTGGCGCTGACGCGGATGATCTCGGCGGTGTTCCGGCGCGGCGGCGACGTCTCCTTCGTGGTCGACGAGCTCAAGGCGGTGTTCGATCCGCGCGGCGGCCAATGGATGGGCGGGCAATATGTGCCCTCGCTCCTGGCTGCGATCGGCGACGTCATCGAGCGCCATCTGGTGGCGACCGGCTTCATGGCCCCGCGCGAGGGCCCGGCGCTGCCCGAGGAATTGCGCGCCGTAGCCGTGGGCGAACAGGCCCCCGGCAAACCGTGCCCGCGCTGCGGCTCGCCCAGCCTGGTGCAGCTCGAGGGCTGCGACACCTGCGTCTCCTGCGGATTCTCGCGCTGCGGTTAGACTGAACGACGCACCCGGCTGTCAGGCCGGCCACCGGAAAGTCCTTCCATGCGCTTCTCCAGCCGCGTCTTCCTCTACGGGCCTTTCGCGCTCGTCATGCTCGTGGCGCTGGCGGCGGGAGTCTATTGGCGGCTGACGGCGAACGCGGTGACCGCCTATCTGGACGCCGCGAACGGGCACGACATCGCGCCCGGCGTGACGCTGAAATTCGCCAACAGGCACATCGCGGGCTTCCCCTTCCGGGTCGATGCCGTGCTCGACGATGCGCAGATCGCCGTCACGACCAGCCAAGGTCCCGCCTCGTGGAAGGCCGAGCACTTCGCCGTGCATGCGCTGACCTATGGGCCGTCGCAGGCCGTCTATGAGGCGGCGGGATCGCAGACCCTGAGCTGGACCGGGCTCGACGGACAGAAGCATGTCTGGACTTTCGTCCCCGCCCTGCTGCGCGCGAGCTCCTACAGGCAGGGCACTGCCCTGGCGCGGTTCGATCTGGTGGCGGAGGCGGTGCGCTCGCCGGAGCTGAACGCCGACCAGTTCCAATTCCATATGCGGCGCAATCCGCAACACGACAAATTCGACATCGCCGTCAACGCGTTCGGCATTCATCTGTCACCGCTGCTGCAGGCGGGTTTCGGCGACACGATCAGCAAGCTCTCGCTCGACGCCTCCGCCGCGCCGGCGACGCCGCTCGGCGGATTGATGGGCGGCAAATCCGATTGGCGCGCTTCGCTCGAAGCCTGGCGCGGACATGGCGGGCTCTTCACGCTGAACACGCTCGAAGCGGATTGGAACAACCTGAAGGCGCAGGGCAGCGGCAAGCTGGCGCTCGATGCCCAACACCGGCTGGACGGCACGCTGACCGTCAACCTCGACGGTGTGCAGTCGCTGGCGGCGAATCTGGCCAAGCTCGGCCTGATCCAAGGTCCCGACAACGGCCTCGCCCCCGCCTTGCTGATGGCTGCGCAAGCCTCGAACGCGCAGATCCAATTGTCGGCGGATATCGGCTTCAAGGACGGCACGATCAGCGTCGCGGGCGAGCCCGCCGGCATCGCACGGCCGCTCTACTGATCTTTCTTCTGCCGCCCGAAATCGGGGGCGGCGGAATCCTGGCCGGCGTCGATGATCGAGCGGCGGATGGCGCGGGTGCGGGTGAAGAGATCGAAGAGGAAATTGCCGTCGCCATAGCGGATGGCGCGCTGCAGATCGGTCAGGTCCTCGGAGAAACGGCCCAGCATCTCCAGCACCGCTTCCTTGTTGTTGAGGAAGACGTCGCGCCACATGGTGGGATCGGACGCCGCGATGCGGGTGAAATCGCGAAAGCCGCCCGCCGAATATTTGATCACCTCGCCCTTGGTCACCTCTTCCAGATGCGCCGCGGTGCCGACGATGTTGTAGGCGATCAGATGCGGCACATGGCTGGTGATGGCGAGCACCAGGTCGTGATGGCGGGGCTCCATCACCTCGACATCGCTGCCGAGGCCGCGCCAGAATTCGCCCACCGCGTCGACCGCCTTGGAGTCCGTGCCGGTCGGCGGCGTCAGGATGCACCAGCGCCCGTCGAACAATTCGGCGAAGCCGGCTTCGGGGCCGGACTGCTCCGTGCCCGAGATCGGATGCGCCGGAACCAGATGCACGCCCGGCGGGATATGCGGGCCGATATCGCGCAAGGCCGCCATCTTGACGGAGCCGGTGTCGCTGACGATGGCGCCTTGCTTCAGATGCGGCCCCATCTCCTTTGCGATCTCGGCGAAGGCGCCGACGGGCGCAGCCAGAACCACGAGATCGGAGTCGCGCACCGCGTCCGCCAGTGAGGCATGCAGCGAATCCGCGAAACCGAGCGCCAGCGCGCGCGCGCGCTGGTCGGCGTCCGGCGTGTAGCCGGCGATATGGCCGGCGAGATTCTTGCGGCGCGCGGCGCGGGCGATGGAGGAGCCGATCAGGCCGATGCCGACAAGGGTGATTTTTGAAAACAGCGCCATGTCAGCCGGCCTTCATGAAGTCGGTCAACGCCGCGATCACCTTGCGGTTCGCCTCTTCGGTGCCGACGGTGAGGCGCAGCGCATGCGGCAAGCCGTAATTGGCGACGCCGCGCAGGATCAGCCCGCGCGACGTAAGGAAGGCATCGGCAGCCTGGGCGGCGTGCGCACCGCTTTGGGGAAAATGGACCAGGACGAAATTGGCGACGCTGTCGTCCACCCGCAATCCGAGCTTGCGGATTTCAGCGGTGAGGATATCGCGCCATTTCTCATTGAAGGCGAAGGCTTCCTCGGTGTGCTTGCGGTCGCGCAACGCCGCCGCCGCCGCGCGCTGCGCCGGCACGCTGACATTGAAAGGCCCGCGCAGGCGGTTGAGCACATCGGCCACTTGCGCCGGACAAAAGGCCCAGCCCACGCGCAGGGCCGCAAGCCCGTGGATCTTTGAGAAGGTCCGCGTCATCACGACATTGTCGAATTGCGACACCATCTCGACGCCGCTGTCGAAATCGTTGCGGCGGACATATTCGGCATAGGCCGCGTCGATAACGAGAAGGATGTCGGGCCTGAGGCCCGCATGAAGCCGCCGCAGCTCCTCGCCCGTCAGGTATGAGCCCGTGGGATTGTTGGGATTGGCGATATAGACCAGCCGCGTGCGCGGCGTGACGGCGGCGAGGATCGCACCGACATCGGCGCGCAGATCGTCCTCCGGCACCACCACCGGGACCGCGCCGCTCGACAGGATGGCGATGCGATAGAGCAGGAAGCCGTGTTCGGTGAAGATCGCCTCGTCGCCGGGCGAGAGATAGGCGGTGGCGAGCAAGGTGAGAATCTCGCCCGAGCCGTTGCCGCAGACGATGCGCTCCGGGTTGAGGCCATGGATCTCGCCGATGGCCTCGCGCAGGATCTCGGCGCCGCCGTCGGGATAGATCTCCAGCGAGGTCTGTGCGGACTGGAAGGCGGCGATGGCATCGGCGCTAGGTGGCAGCGGGGATTCATTGGACGACAGCTTGTAGACCGGTCCCGTGGCGCCGGGCGCGTGCGCCCGGCCGCCGACATAGGGCGCGATGTCCAGCACGCCGGGCTTGGGCGCGGGGCTTTTGGGTGTTCCGCTCATGGCGTTCGCGTTCTAGGCAACGGTCGCGCAAAAGCCCAGCCCAAAAGCAACCGCGTTGACTTGGCTGCCGTTGACTTGGGGGGCCCCCAGCCTTAGCAAGCCCGCCCATGTCCGAGACCGCGACGCCGCAATTCCCGCAGAAGCTCGCCGCCCCCGGCGCGGACATGGGCCATGCCATGCATTTCGGCGCAGGAGAGGCGCTCGCGCTCGAAAACGGCCGCACGCTCGGGCCATTCACCATCGCCTACGCCGCCTATGGTGCGCTGAACGCCGAGCGCTCCAACGCCGTGCTGATCTGCCATGCGCTGAGCGGGGACCAGTTCGTCATCGGCGCCAATCCCGTCACCGGCAAACCGGGCTGGTGGGAGACCATGGTGGGGCCCGGCAAGCCCATCGACACGAATCGCTTCTTCGTCATCTGCTGCAACGTCATCGCCGGCTGCATGGGCTCGAGCGGGCCGGCCGATACCGATCCCTCCAGCGGCAAGGCCTATGGTCTCGAATTCCCCATGGTCACCATCGCCGACATGGTGCGGGCGCAGGCCAAGCTCATCGAAGCCTTGGGCATCGCCAAGCTCGCCTGCGTCACCGGCGGATCGATGGGCGGCATGCAGGTGCTGGAATGGATCGCGCAATTCCCCGAACGCGTGGCGGCCGCCATGCCCATCGCGACCGCCTCGCGCCACACCGCGCAGAACATCGCGCTGCACGAGATCGGACGCCAGGCGATCATGGCCGATCCGGATTGGCGCAACGGCGATTATCTGGAGGCAGGCGTGCGGCCGGCGCGCGGCCTCTCCATCGCGCGGATGATCGGGCATGTCTCCTATCTCTCCGAGGCCGCGCTCGACCGGAAATTCGGGCGCGCGCTCTGCAACCGGGCGCGCGTCTCGTTCGGCTTCGAGCAGGAATTCGAGATCGAATCTTATCTGCATCACCAAGGTTCGAGCTTCGTCGACCGTTTCGACGCCAATTCCTATCTCTACATCACCCGCGCGATGGACTATTTCGACCTCGACCTGTCGAAGCTCGCCTACAAAGGCCGGGTGCAAGGCGTTTCCTTTACCAGCGACTGGCTGTTTCCGACGCATGAGAACATCCGCACCGCCGATGCGCTCAAGGCGGGCGGCGCCGACGTGCGGTTCGCCGAGATCGCGACCGATCGCGGCCACGACGCCTTCCTGCTCGACGAGCCGGAATTGTTCGCGCTGGTGCGCGACTTCTTGAAATAGCCCGCTGAAATAGCTTGGCCCCAAAATAGAACCGGCGAGACGCCGTGCTGGGGGAAGCATGGGCGTCTCGCCGGAGTGGCGCGCGGCGGGCGCCTAGAGCGTTTCACGGCTTGTTAGAATCGATTTGGGATTCCCAAGGTCGCGCGAGTCTGATTCAAGGTGCTGGCTGGTAGGGAGTCCAGCATCTGATGGCACGACCTCTTTCGAATGATCTTCGCGAACGCGTGGTTGC
>DASXCJ010000059.1:0-1637 GCA_036491175.1 Rhizomicrobium sp. | reverse complement strand
ACGATGTATTCGGCGCCGCGATAAAGCTCGGCATGGCCCTTCTGCCGTCCAAAGCCCTTGGCCTCCGTGACGGTGATGCCTTGCAGTCCCACTTCCTGAAGCGCTTCCTTCACCTCGTCGAGCTTGAACGGCTTTATGATGGCTTCGATTTTCTTCACTGAGCGCCTCCCGGGCATTTCAAAAGCAAAAGGGCAACTTGGTCGTCACATTCAGCCTGGGTCGCTAGTGTCCGATCCGAAGCGGCTTCCCAAAAGCAGGCTCTATGCCAAGTCGTTAACAGGCCAAATTTCAAAGCGTTGTCAGCCTTTTAACGCCGATTTCTCAGGCTTTTGGCGTGAGACGGGCAGAATAGCGAAGCCTTCAAAATAGGCAATTAGATCAAACGGTGTGCACTTATCGGGCGAGCCGACGCTCTGTCTGAGTGGGTTGCCTCAGGATAAGGCGAGATACTGCTGCGTTTTGAGACGTGTGCACAATACGCCGAAGGTTGCGCAGGAACTGCCAATGCATTTTAGGCTTGCCTGTACCTGTTCGTTTCCGAAATTTCTGAAGGCGCGCGGGCAAGCAGGAGAGATAGACAGCGATATGGAAGTCCTGACCACCGCCGAAATGGAACGCGCCGACCGCCTGGCGATCGCCGCCGGCACGCCGGGCTTCGCCCTGATGCTGAGCGCGGGGCAGGCGGTGGCGGAGGCGGCGCTCGCTCTGGTGGAGGAGGGGACGATCGTCGTCGTTGCCGGCCCCGGCAACAATGGCGGCGACGGTTTCGTCGCGGCTGCCGAGCTTGCTGCGCAAGGCCGCGAGGTCTCTGTGATCTTGATGTGCGAGCGCGATGCACTGAAGGGCGACGCAGCGTCCGCCGCGCGTGGCTGGAAATATCCCGTGCTGCCGTTCACGCCACAGGCGATCGGCAAACCCGCGCTGATCATTGATGCGCTGTTCGGCGCCGGCTTGAGCCGGCCGGTGGAGGGCGAGCCGCGCGAGATGATCGAGGCGATCAATGCCAATGGCGCGCCGGTGCTCGCGGTCGATCTGCCGAGCGGCATCAACGGCACGTCGAGTGCAGTCATGGGCGCAGCCGTGCGCGCCACCGACACGGTCACTTTCTTCCGCAAGAAGCCGGCGCATCTGTTGCTGCCGGGCCGCGTGCATTGCGGCCGCGTGCGCGTCGCCGATATCGGCATTCCACCGGGCGTGCTGGATGAAATCCGTCCGCGCGTCTTCGAGAACACGCCGCGACACTGGCGCGGGTCGTTTCCGGTCCCGCGCATCGATGGTCACAAATTTGCGCGCGGCCATGCGCTGGTTGTTTCCGGCGACATGGCCGCGACGGGCGCCGCACGGCTGGCCGCGCGGGGCGCCTTGCGCGCGGGCGCTGGCCTTGTGACGCTGGCTTCGCCGCGCGACGCACTGGCAATCAACGCCGCCGCGCTCACCGCTGTCATGGTACGGGCGATCGACACGCCAATCGAGTTCGGCGAAGCGATCGGCGACAAGCGATTCAATACGGTGGTGATCGGGCCTGGCGCAGGCGTGGGCGAGCGCACGCGCGCTTTCGTTCACACAGCGCTATCCGCCCGGCGGCATGTCGTGCTCGATGCCGATGCGTTGACGAGCTTTGCCGAAGCGCCGCATCT
>DASXCJ010000058.1:0-27068 GCA_036491175.1 Rhizomicrobium sp. | reverse complement strand
CTCGCCATCCTCAGAAGGCTGGCTCTCAACATCGCCAGAGCCCACCCCGCCGCCATGTCCATGCGCCTAAAACTCAAACGCGCCGGATGGGACGACAGCTTCCTCATCAGCATCCTGAGCCATATGCGATAGCCCTGCCCTCAAAGGGGGAGAGGGAGTAGTATTCGGAATCATGCCCGATATCGCCGATACCTTCTCCTATGCCGCGCCGGAGGATCCGAAGCTCAAGCGGTTCCTGATCCGCCTGATCGAGCGGATGACGGGCCAGCCGCACCTCAAGCGCATCTACGACGCGCACCGCACCCAGCCGGTGCCGGGCGAGAGCTTCTGGGATTCCGCGATCCGCCGCCTCGATCTCAGGATCGCGGTCAACGAGGACGCGCTGGCGAAGTTGCCGAAAACAGGCCCGCTCGTCATCGTCGCCAACCATCCCTTCGGTGTGCTGGACGGGATCATCATCTGCCAATTGGTGTCGCGCGTGCGAAGCGATTTCCGCGTGCTCACCAACGCTGTGCTCACCAAGGCCGAGGAGATCAAGGACCATCTGCTGCCGATCGATTTCTCCGAGACGCAGGAAGCGCTGGAGACCAACCTCAAATCCCGCGCCGCCGCCAAGCATCATCTCCTGGCGGGCGGCTGCCTGGTCGTGTTCCCTGCTGGCGCGGTGGCGACCACGCCGACCATCTGGGACAAGAACGCGACCGACGCGGAATGGAAGAACCTGACCGCGCGGCTGATCCTGCAATCCAAGGCCGATGTCGTGCCGGTCTATTTCGCGGGCCAGAACAGCCGCCTTTTCCAGCTCGCCAGCCATGTGTCGATGACCTTGCGCCTGTCGCTCCTCTTCAAGGAGGTGCACGACCGGATCGGCACCGAGGTGCCGGTGCGCATCGGCGAGGTCATCCCGCATTCCGCGCTCGCCGCCATCAACGACCGCGAGCTATTCATGGAATATCTGCGCAAAGAGACCTATAGACTCGGCGAGGGAATGCGCCGTAAGCGGAAGAAATGAAGCCCCGAGTCGGACTCTTCGTCACCTGCCTGGTCGATCTGATGCGCCCGCAAGTGGGCTTCGCCGCCATAAAGTTGCTGGAGGAAGCGGGCTGCGCGGTGGAAGTACCCGCGACGCAAACCTGCTGCGGCCAACCCGCCTGGAATTCCGGCGCCAACGCGCACGCTGCCGATATCGCGCGCCAGGTGATCGGCGCGTTCGAGGGTTTCGACTATGTCGTCGCGCCCTCCGGCTCCTGCGCCGGCATGCTGCGCAAGCATTATCCCGAAGTGCTCGCGGCCGATCCCGTCTACGCATCGCGCGCGAATGCGTTGGCGGCGAAGAGCCACGAGCTGATCTCGTTCCTGGTGAACGAACGCGGCTTCACCCGCGCCTGTCCGGTGACGAAGGCTTGCTATCACGACTCCTGCTCGTCGCTGCGCGAGATGGGCGTGAAGGATGAGCCGCGGCGCGTGCTGCCAGGTCTTTCCGAGCTCGCCAATCCGCAGATCTGCTGCGGCTTCGGCGGGCTGTTCAGCGTCAAATATCCCGAAATCTCCGAGCGCATGGCCGACGACAAAATTGCCGATATCCGCGCGACCGGCGCCGAAACCTTGATCGGCCCCGACATGGGCTGCCTGCTCCATCTCGCCGGCCGCATGGAGCGGCAAGGCGCGCCGCTCAGGGTGCGCCACATCGCCGAAGTCCTGGTGGACGAGACATGAACCAGGATCCGCGCCAGTTCCGCGCCGCTTCGAGGAAAGCACTGGCCGATGCGGGGCTGAAGCAGGCCTTGGGACGGCTCGGCACCCATTTCGTGCAGCGCCGCCTCGACTCCATCGACCGTTACGGCGGCGATTGGGAGGCGTTGCGCGAGCAGGGCCGCGCCATCCGCGACTACGCGCTGACGCATCTCGATACCCTGCTGGAGACATTCGAGCGAAATGTCATTGCCCGCGGCGGCAAGGTGCATTGGGCGCGCGACGCCGCCGAGGCGCGCGCCATCGTGCTCGACATCTTGAACGAGACCGGCGCGAAGACCGTCACCAAGGGCAAATCCATGGTGAGCGAGGAGATCGGGCTCAACGCCTTCCTCGAAGCCAATGGCATCCGCCCGGTGGAGACCGATCTGGGCGAATACATCATCCAGCTTCGTCACGAACCGCCCAGCCACATCATCGCGCCGGCGTTCCATCTCAACAAGGAAGACGTGGCCGTCGCCTTCCGGGCCGCGCACACCAGCCTCGATCCCGCGCGTTCGCTGGATGAGCGCACCGCGCTGGTGAGTGAGGCGCGCCAGATGCTGCGCGCGGAATTCGAGCGCGCCGACGTCGGCATCACCGGCGCGAATTTCCTGAGCGCCGCGGAAGGCGCGGCCGTGCTCGTCACCAACGAAGGCAATGGCGACCTCACGCGGCTCTTGCCCAAGACCCATATCGTGCTCACGGGCATCGAGAAGGTGGTGGCGGATCTCGACGACGTCGCCGTGCTGCTGCGGCTGTTGACGCGCTCGGCCACGGGGCAGGACATCTCCTCCTATGTCTCGCTGTTCAGCGGGCCGGCGGAGCGCGATTTCCATATCGTGCTCGTCGATAATGGACGTTCTCGCCTGATCGGCACGGAGGCCGAGGACACTCTGCGCTGCATCCGCTGCGCCGCCTGCCTGAACCATTGCCCGATCTACGGCGCGGTGGGAGGACACGCCTATGGCGCCACCTATCCCGGCCCCATCGGCGCCGCGCTCAACCCGCAATTGCTGGGCGTGGCTGAGGCGAGCCATCACGCCAACGCCTCCACCTTCTGCGGCCGCTGCGCGGAAGTGTGCCCGGTGAAGATTCCACTGCCCAAGATCATGCGCTATTGGCGCGGCGTCGAATACCAGAGTGGCCTCGCGCCGAAAGCGACGACGGCGGGCTTGAGCCTTTGGGCCTTCGCCGCCAAGCATCCTGCGCTCTACCGCTTCGGAACGAAGGTTACGGCGCGGCTGCTGAAGTGGTTGGGGCGCAACGGTTTCGTGCACGGCCTGCCCATGATGCGCGGCTGGTTCGCGGTGCGCGACCTGCCCGCGCCGCAAGGCAAGACCTTCCACGAGCAATGGAGCGCGCGCAAATGAGCGCCCGCGACGCGATCCTCGCTACCATCCGCACCCGCAAGATTCGCGACGCCAAGCGCCCGCCCGCCTATGTCGCGCCGGCGCTCACCGATCTTGTCGACCGCTTCGCCAAAGAAGCGGCCTCCGAACACGCCGAAGTGCGCATTCTCGACAGCGAAGCGGATATCCCGTCGGCAATCGCCGACATCCTGCGCGCGAAGAATCTGCCCGCCGTGCTGCATGTGCCCGATGGCGCGGTTTGCGGCAGGCTCACCATCGAGATGACACCACCGGGGCCCGACGACGCCACGCTCGCCCACGCCGATTTCGCCATCGCCGAGACCGGCACGCTCGCCTATCTCGCCGCACCCGGCGCGCCCGCATCCTGGCACTACCGCGCCGGTCTGGAGATCGCCGTCGTCAAGGCCGAAGCGATCGTTCCACATCTGGAAAACGTTCTCGCCCGCGTCCGCGCAACCCTGCCGCATACCTTGAACCTGGTGACGGGCCCATCGCGCACCGGCGACATCGAGCAGACATTGGAACTAGGCGCGCATGGCCCGAAGGCGTTGGTGGTGCTGATCGTGAAAGATTGATCTTCCCCACGCTCGTCATCCCCGGGTTTGTCCCACGGGTGTCCGGTTTAATTTTGTAGACAAGGCGCATGGCGTTGATTCTTCTGTGTTCCAAGCGTTTAGCGACGTTTTGGACACGGAAGAGAGCAACACCATGGGGCATGACAATAGCGTCCTGCACCAGATTTGCAGCATATTCCCTGGTCGCGGTTCGAGGCGCTTGTGGAGGAGCATCAGGCCGACAAGCACGTGCGGCAGCTTTCGACCAAGAGCCAACTTGTGGCCATGCTCTATGCCCAATTGTCGGGCGCGGCGAGCCTGCGCGAGATCAGACCGGGCTTCTGAGCCACCAGGCGCGGCTCTATCACCTGGGGGTGAAGCGACCGCGTCGCTCGACGCTGGCCGATGCCAACAAGCTGCGGCCCGCCGAAGTGTTTGCCGGGTTGTTCGCCCTGCTGGCGGCTCAGGCCCATCGCGGCTTGCGCCAGGCGCTCGGGACACGACCTACCTGATCGATTCCACCGGGCTCAAGCTTTGCGAACGCAGCGCCGATTGGGCGCGCTACTCGCAAAAGGTCTGCGGCGCCAAGCTGCATGTGATCTACGATCCGGATGCCGACCTGCCGATCTATGCCGCGATCAGCGCCGCCAACGTCAACGACATCACCCCCGCCCAGACGATGCCCATCGAGGCGGGCGCCACCTATGTCTTCGATCTGGGCTATTACGACTATCGCTGGTGGGCCAAGCTCGACGCGGCTGGCTGCCGCACGTCACCCGTTTCAAGAAGAACACCCCGCTCACGCTGGTCAAGGAACTGCGCGTGCCCAAGACCGGCGCCGTGCTTTCGGACCGCCTCGGCCCAACAGATCGCCGATCTCTACAAGCGGCGCTGGGCCATCGAGTTGTTCTTCCGCTGGATCAAGCAAACCCTCAAGATCGGCCACTTCCTGGGAACATCAAAGAACGCCGTGGCCATCCAGATCGCCGCGGCCCTCATCGCCTTCCTGCTTCTGCGCCTGGCTCAAGTTACCCAAACAGCCGTCGAAACACAGCTCGCCTTCACCCGACTCGTCCGCGCCAACCTCATGCACCGAAGGCGGCTCGACCGCCTCATCGAGCTTCCGACCCAGCCTCAACCACTCACTCAGCAGATGGCGATCCAATGGACCTGAAATTAAACCGGACACCCGTGGGTCAAGCCCGGCCATGACGATGATTTTGTGTGACGGGTCTAAGGTTGAAGCTTAAATGCAACCAGGGAGTCGATCTGTTTGGTCAGCTTCTGCATCAACCCATCCAGCGTCGCGCGCTCGGCTTGCGTCAGCGCCGCCAGGAATACCGCCTCAAGATGCAGCGCCAGCGGCACGATCTCGTCATAGATCGCGCGGCCGCGCATGGTGAGCGACAGGCGCGTGACGCGGCCGTCGGTCTCGTCGCCGTCGCGCTGGACGTGGCGAGAGCTGACCAAGGCGGCGACAGCGCGGCTCACTTGCACCTTGTCCATCGCGGTGCGCCGCGCCACTTCGCGCGCCGACAGCCCCGGTGTCTGGCCCAGCACGGCCATCACGCGCCATTCCAGGATCGAAAGCCCGAAACGGTCGGAATAGTGCCGCGCGATCGCGTCCGACACCTTGTTCGACAGCACCGAAAGCCGGTAGGGCAGGAAATGATCCAGGTCGAGGCGCTCGATCACCCCACTTGGCATTTCATTCGGCATCGGGTTGGTTCCCGGGCAGCGCCGCGTCGAAGGCGGGGTGAGCGAGCGCGGCGGCTTCGATGCGCGTCAAGGTCGGATAGGAATCAAGATCGGTGTTCACGCGCCGCGCGTTCGCGATTTGCGGGATGAGGCAGATGTCGGCGAGCGTCGGTGCGTCGCCATGGCAGAACTTGCCGGTCTCGGGCGAGCCAGAGAGCAGCGTCTCCAGCGCCGCGAAACCGAGGCTGATCCAATGGCGCTGCCACTCCGCGCGCTTGCCCTCGTCGGCGCCGAATTCATCGCGCAAATGCAGGAGCACGCGCAGATTGTTCACCGGATGGATGTCGCAGGCCACCGCGTAGGCGATCTGGCGCACGCGCGCGCGGCTGGCGGGATCGCGCGGCAACAGCGGCGGCTCGGGATGCACTTCGTCCAGATATTCGATGATCGCGAGCGACTGGCTGATGGTGTGGCCGTCATGCACGAGCGTCGGGATCAGCTCTTGCGGGTTCACCGCCTTGTAGGAGGCCGTGTGCTGCTGGCCGCCGTCCTTGAGCAGATGGATGAATTTCATCCCCGGCTTGATGCCTTTCAAATTCAGCGCGATGCGCGCGCGGAAGGCGGCCGACGAGCGGAAATAGCCGTAAAGCGTGAACTCATCCG
The DNA here is from genome assembly GCA_036491175.1 of Rhizomicrobium sp. Classification (GTDB taxonomy): domain Bacteria; phylum Pseudomonadota; class Alphaproteobacteria; order Micropepsales; family Micropepsaceae; genus Rhizomicrobium. The sequence continues at coordinate 21,049 of DASXCJ010000058.1, read as the reverse complement.
CCATGGCGCGCGACCTTCTGATCGATGGCGCCGAAGATGGAATGGCCCTCGAGATCGAACATCTCGATGCGGATTCGATCGCCGAATTTCATGAACGGCGTCTTGGCCCCACCCTGCTCGATGATCTCGAGCGTGCGCTTCTCGGCAAGGCAGGCCGAGCCCCTGGCGCGATCCTTGTTCGACACCGTGCCGGAGCCGACGATGGATCCCGCGCCCAGGAAGCGCGTCTTCGCGGCATGGGCGATCAGTTCGGCGAAGGAGAACGTCATGTCCTCGCCCGCGTTCGGCGCGCCGAATTTCGCGCCGTTATAGGTGACGGTCAGCGGCAGATGCACCTTGGCCTCCGACCACGCCTCGCCCAACTCATCCGGCGTCACGGCGACGGGCGAGAAAGCGGTCGCGGGCTTGGACTGGAAGAAACCGAAATTCTTGGCGAGCTCGGCAGGGATCAGGTTGCGCAAGCTAACGTCGTTCACCAGCATCAACAGCTTGATATGCGACGCCGCGCCGCCCGCCGGCACGCACATCGGCACATCGCCGGTGATGGCGGCCACCTCGCCCTCGAAATCGATGCCCCAGGCCTCATCCGCCGCGACGATGTCATCGCAAGGCCCGATGAAGGAGTCCGAGCCGCCCTGGTACATCAACGGATCGGTCCAGAACGAGGGCGGCATTTCCGCCCCGCGCGCCTTGCGCACCAATTCGACATGGGTGACGTAGGCCGAGCCGTCCGCCCATTGATAGGCGCGCGGTAAAGGCGATGCGCAGGCTTTGGGATCGAAGGCGTGCTCGCCATCGACCTTGCCTTCGTTCATCAGGTCGTAGACGCGGGCGAGATGGCCGGCGGTGTGGGTCCAATCGTCCAGCGCGGCCTGAAGCGTCGGCGCGATATGCGGCACGGCTACGCAGCGCGTCAGATCGCGGGAGACGATGACAAGCTTTCCGTCGCGGCCACGACGAAGCGAAGCGAGTTTCATTTCGGCATCCAGCTATTGGCGTAACCGCGGTCCTCGAAGGCCTCGGCCGCCGGGCTCATGTCTAGCGGATCGCGGGCGTCTATCATCACCGCCACCTCATCGGTCATGGTCCTGGCGGCTTTCGCTCCGGCGGCGAAAGCCTTGGGATGCGGGCCGTGGGTGAAGCCGTTGGGATGCCACGTCACCATGCCGGGATGGATGTTGTCGCGGCTGAAGAACTCGCCCTGGTGATAGAAGATCACCTCGTCGTAATCGTCGTTGGAATGATAGAATGGAACCTTGAGCGCGCCTGGGTCGCTCTCGATCGGCCGCGGCACGAAGGTACAGACGACGAAGCGGTCCGCCACGAAGGTCGAATGCACGCTCGGCGGTATATGATAGCGGTGGCTCATCACCGGGCGGATGTCGCGCCAGTTCAGCTTCACCGGCGCGAGGTTGCCTTTCCAACCCACGGCATCGAGCGGATTGTAGGGATAGGTGATGGTGGAGATGGCGTTGCGGCGCTTCACCCGCACCTGCCATTCCTTGTTAGATGAGGCGCCGTCGCGCTGCATCCCGAACGCGTCGTCGAGCTTGGGCGTGTCGAGCGCCGCGGGATCGAACAGGGCATGCGGACCCAGGAGCCCGCGTTCCGGCAGCTTGAACGCGCCGTTGGTGGCCTCGATCAGCAGCGAGACGGTGCGCGCCGACGGCGCCAGCCGCCACATCGTGCCGCGCGGCAGCATGAGGTAGTCGCCCTCGCTGTAGCGAAGGTGCCCGAAATCGCAGAACAGATCGCCCGCCCCCTCATGGATGAAAAGCAGCACGTCGCCGTCGGAATTGCGCACGAGATAGGGCATCGCCTCGGGCAGCATCCAGATCGCCATCTGGCAATGGGCGTTGGACAGAAGCGGCACGGATTTGAACTTCTCGTTCGCCGCCTCCGCCGCTTTCTTCGCGTCGAAAGCGCGCGGACGCAACGGGCCTTCGAAGGACGACCAGCCCGTCGGCGGATGCTTGTGATAGATATGCGTGGCCGGACCGAAGAAGCCGTCGCGCCCGATCTCGCGCTCATAGGTGCCGGCGGGAAGATCGGCATGGGCCTGGCGCGAGGTCTCGCCCTCGACGCGCGGAAACTCGATCCAGTTCTTGCTGCTCATGCGCCAGCCTTAGATTCAGTGAGTGTGTCTTTCAGCACGCCGCGCTTGATCTGGTCGGCTTCGATGCTTTCGAACAGCGCCTTGAAATTGCCCTCGCCGAAGCCCTGGTTACCCTTGCGCTGGATGATCTCGAAGAAGATCGGGCCGATAGCGTTCTTGGTGAAGATCTGCAGCAGAAGCCCGACGTCGGAATTGCGCTCGCCATCCATCAAGATGCCGTCTTGCTTCAGCCGCGGCACATCCTCGCCATGGCCCTTGATGCGGTTGTCGAGGCGCTCGTAATAGGTGTCCGGCGTTTCCTGGAAGGTGACGCCCTTGTCGCGCAGCGTCTCCACCGCGCGATAGATGTTGTCCGTGCCCATGGCGATGTGCTGGATGCCCTCGCCCTTGTACTCTTCCAGATATTCGTGGATCTGGGATTTGTCGTCCGAGCTCTCGTTGATCGGGATGCGGATATTGCCGTCCGGGCTGGTCATCGCGCGGGACTTGAGCCCCGTGAGCTTGCCCTCGATGTCGAAGTAGCGGATTTCCTTGAAGTTGAAGAGCGCCTCGTAGAAGCCCGCCCATTTGTCCATGTTGCCGCGGAACACGTTGTGCGTGACATGGTCGATATAGGTGAGCCCGGCGCCCTCATGCGCGAAGCCCTTCGCCGGATCGGTCGGCACGAAATCGACGTCGTAGATCGAGCGGTCGCCGTAGCGGTCGACGAGATAGATCACGCTGCCGCCGATGCCTTCGATGGCGGGGATGTTCAGCTCCATCGGCCCGACCTGATTGTGGAACGGCTTGGCGCCCTTCTGGAGCAGCTTGGCATAGGCCTTGTTCGCATCCTTGACGCGGAAGGCCATGGCGCAGGCGCTGGGGCCGTGCAGCTTGGCGAAGCGGCTGCCGTGGCTGTCCGGCTCGGCATTGACGATGAAGCTGGATCCGCCCTGGCGAAAGAGCGTGACGTTCTTGGAGCGGTGGCGGCCGACGGCGCGAAAACCCATCTCCTCGAAGAAGCGGTTGAGCGCGGCAGTGTCCGGCGCGGTGTATTCGACGAATTCGAAGCCGACGGTACCGATGGGATTTTCCCAGAGGTCTTTCTCGATCTGCATGACGCGCGATTCCCGCTGAAAAGCGAGATAGTTTCATCTGAAACTATATGCGGGTCAAGCGATCCTTGTACCGCCCGCCGCCGTATCGGAGGAAAATATCGAGGCGAGCATGGACCTTCTCACCGCCGGCGGCCGTTTGGCCGAACGCGCGCCCATCCCCGACCTTTTCGTCGCCGCGGGGATGCGGCGGCTGATCGCCAGAAGCAAGCGCGAGTTGGCCGGCAAGGACGGTGACGCCGATTCGCCCGCGCCATGCAGGCCCATGCCATCGCCGAGCATGCCGCCACCGCCAACCAGCAGCACTATGAGTTGCCGCCGGAATTCTTCGCCCTAGTGCTGGGGCGACGGCGGAAATACTCGTCCTGCCTCTATGCATACGGCGCGGACAGTCTGGACGAAGCTGAAGAGGTCGCGCTCAGCGAGATCGCCGCCCATGCCGACCTGCATGACGGCCAGACGATCCTCGAGCTCGGCTGCGGCTGGGGTTCGCTGTCATTGTGGATGGCGGAGCATTTCCCGAACGCGCGCATCGCCGCGGTGCCGAATTCGGCGCCGCAACGCCGCTTTATCGAATCCCGCGCGCCGCAAAATCTGCGCGTCATCACCGCCGACATGAACGACTTCACCATCGACCGGCACTTCGACCGCATCGTCTCCGTCGAGATGTTCGAGCATATGGCGAACTGGCGCGGGCTGCTGACGCGCGCGCGGCTGGCTGAAGCCGGAGGGGCGGCTCTTCCTTCATGTTTTCGCCCATGCGCACGCACCGTACCGCTTCGACCGTCAGGACGAGAACGACTGGATCGCGCGGCACTTCTTCACTGGCGGCATCATGCCCAGCCACGGCCTCATTCGCCAATTCCCCGACCTCTTCGCCGTAGAGCGGGAGTGGCGCTGGAGCGGAACGCACTACCGCCGCACCGCCATTGACTGGCTCGCCAATTTCGACGCGCAACAAAAGGCGGTCATGCCCATCCTTCGCCAAGTCTATGGGGCGGATGCGCCCATGTGGCGCAGACGCTGGCGCATGTTCTTCCTCGCCACCGCCGAATGTTCGGCCACGCCGATGGCGGCGTGTGGGGCGTGAGTCATTACAGGTTGAAGGCTGTTTGACGTCTTCCTCCCCCGCCGTTGCGGGGGAGGAAGTCAGTGTCGTGAACCCCGCACCAGCTTGCCCGGCAAGGCATCCGTCGCTTTGCCTTCGCGATAGGTGACTTCGCCGGACACCACCGTCGCGACATAGCCTTGCGCGCCTTGCAGCAGGCGCTTGCCGCCGGCGGGGAGGTCGAACTTCATCGTGGGGGCGTCAACGCGCAGGCGACCGAAGTCGATGACGTTGATGTCGGCCTTCATGCCGGGCGCGATCGTGCCGCGATCCATCAGGCCCACGGCGCGGGCGGTGTCGGACGTCTGGCGCTTCACCAGATAGGGTATTTCGAAACGGCCATGCGGACGGTCGCGGCCCCAATGGGTGAGCAGGTAAGTCGTGTAGCTGGCGTCGGAGATGATGCCGACATGCGCGCCGCCGTCGCCGAGGCCCATCACCGTGTCGGGACTGGCGATCATCTCGCCGCAGCAATCGAGATTGTAGTTGGTGTAATTGGCGAAGGGGCTGAACAGGAAGGCGCGGCCTTCGTCCTCCAGGAGCATGTCATAGGCGATCTGCGCGGCGTCGCGGCCGGTCGCGCGCGCCACCGCGCCGATGGCGCTGTCGCGCGGCGGCTCGTAGTTCGGCGGATTGCCGAGCGGATAGATCTGGTCGAACGCCATCACGCGGCGCGCGAGCGGGTGGCTTTGCTTGGCGTCGTTCTCCGCCATGATGCGGGCGCGGAAGGCGGGATCGCGCATCGCGGCGACTTTCTCGGCCAGTGGTCTGTCCTTGATCGCGGCAAAGGCTTCGTGGGCGATGAACGGATTGATCGTGCCCTGCAGGCCGAGCAGCAGTCCGATGGGCCGCGGCGCCACCTGCCCGCGCATCGGCAGGCCGTCCTTCGACGCCTGCGAGATCATCGCCAGCAGGCCCTTCCAGCCATCGGCATCGCGCCCAGCCTGCGCCAGCGACAGCGACAGAGGCCGCCCGCTCTCCGCCACCAGCCCGCGCAACATGGCGAATTCGGTGACCGGATCGGGATTGTCGAAATCGGAGATCAGCTCGATCACCCCCGAGCCCGCGTCGCGCATGCCGCGCGCGATGCCCATCAGCTCCTCATGCGTGGCGCGCAGGCTCGGCGTCGGATCGCCCTTCACCGTGCGGTGGTTCAAGGTGCGCGAGGTCGAAAAGCCCAGCGCGCCGGCGCGCATCGCCTCCGCCGTCAGCACACGCATCCGCGCGATATCGGCCGGCGTCGCGGGCTCGAGCTTCGCCCCGCGCTCGCCCATCACATAGACGCGCAACGCGCCATGCGGCAGCTGCGCCGCGAAGTCGATGTCGTGCGGCCTCTTCTCCAGCGCGTCGAGATAATCGCCGAAGCTTTCCCAATTCCACGAAAGCCCCTCGTGCAGCGCAGCGCCGGGAATGTCCTCCACGCCTTCCATGAGTTCGATCAGCCGGTCGCGATCGCCCAGCCGCACGGGCGCGAAGCCCACGCCGCAATTGCCCATCACCACCGTCGTCACGCCGTGCCAGCTCGACGGCTGGAGGCGGCTGTCCCAGGTGGCCTGGCCGTCATAGTGGGTGTGGATATCGACGAAGCCGGGGGTGACGAGGAGGCCCCTGGCGTCGATCTCCTCGCGGCCGGAGCCCGCCACCTTGCCGACGGCGGCGATGCGCCCGCCCGTCACCGCGACATCGGCTTCGCGCAGGGGGCCGCCGGCGCCGTCCGCCAGCGTCCCGCCACGGATCACGAGATCGAATTCCGCCGCCATGGCGCACTCCCGATTGTCGTTGTCTAGCCGCCCGAACGGTTTGCCCGGCCCGAACCAATGTCAAGCCGAGACAGGAGCGCTTCCGCAGCGGCAGCCCGCCATAAACCCGCCATTTCGCGCCGCTACGGTTTCGCGAACCTTGCCGGGGTGACCATGCCCATCGCCATCCGCAAACTGTTTCTGGCGGCGCTTGCCGCGCTGCTGCTCGCCGCCATGCCCGCCCACGCCGTGCCCACCGCGCAGTTCCTGCGCGCGGCGGCTTCGCTCGAGAACGGCAATGTCCGCTTCGACTCCGGCTATCGGCGCATCGCCTATCCGATGGGCGATGTTCCGCCGAGCGAAGGCGTGTGCGCCGACGTCGTGGTGCGCGCCTATCGCGCCGTCGGCATCGATCTGCAGAAGCTGGTGCATGAGGACATGGCGCGCCACTTCGCGCTCTATCCCAAGACCTGGAGCATGCGCGCGCCCGATCCCAACATCGATCACCGTCGCGTGCTCAACCTGCGCGTCTTCTTCGCGCGCCACGGCAAGGTGTTGAGGGTTTCCAACGACGCCGGCGACTACAAGCCCGGCGATCTGGTGACCTGGAATCTCGACCCACGCGACTCGACCCCGCATATCGGCATCGTCATGCCGCGGCGATCAGCCGACGGCGCCCGCCCGTTGATCATGAACAATCTGGGACGTGGTCAGATCTACGAGGACATCCTCTTCGCCTTCAAGATCACCGGGCACTACCGCTACGCCCTCGATCCCTGAACGCGGCGCTCGGCAGAACTGTTCGATATCGTACATTCGCGGATGATAAGATCGCAATTGTCCTTCATTTGATGTGTCTGCGATGGCGATCTCCCCCGACTTCGTCCCACCGGCTCACTTAACATAGCGGCAACTGTCGGATGCTGTTGCAGGCCCGCCGGGATTTGTGCAGCTTTGGGGTGTGGTTGGAGGTGGCGATGGCGGGAATCCCCGGCGGGACGGCTGCGGGCGGCGATGAGCCGGCTGCGTCCGCGCTCGCCCTGTTCCTGATCAAGCCGAGGGCGCAAGCCACGCGGGCGGCATGGCTCGCGGGCATGCTGGCGCTCGCCACGTTTATCACCGCCCTGCGCCTTCAGCTTGGGCTCGGCACATCCGGCGTGCCGCTGGTGTTCTATCTTCCGGCGATCCTCGCCGTGACGCTGATTGCGGGATGGGAATACGGCGTCGCGGCGCTGGTGCTGAGCATCGCCACCGTCTGGTACATATTCATTCCGCCACCCTTTTCCTTCGGCCTTTCGCAGCCGCAATCGGTCACCATGGCGCTGTGGTCGTTCGTCTGCGTGCTTCTGGTCTGGACGGCGCATTCGCTGCGCCTGTCGCTGCAGGCCGCATTGCGCAACGAGATGCGCTACCGCCGTCTCATAGCCGTGATCTCCGACATGGTATGGGTCACCGACGGCAGCGGCCGCGTGCGCGAGGCGCACCCGGCCTGGACCCGCGTCACGGGGCAAGCCTGGCCCGACTATCGCGGCCTGCGCTGGGCGGACGCCGTGCATGAGGAGGATCGCGCCAAGCTGATGCCCGATCCTTCGGCCGACAATCACCTCGCCGATTTCCGCCTGCGCGATCCATCCGGCGATTGGCGCTGGTATCGCGGGCGCGCGGTCGCCTTGCGCGCACCGGACGGCGAGATCGTGGAATGGATCACCGCCGTGCGCGACGTGCATGAATCCAAGCTCGCCCGCGAGCGCGACGAGATCGTGATCGGCGAGGCGCGGCACCGGCTCAAGAACCTCGTCACCATCATCGACGCGCTGGCCAAGAATTCGCGCCGCCGCGGCGCCGAGCCCAACGCCGAGCTCGAGGCCTATCTCAAGCGCTTCCTTGGCCGCCTGCATGCGCTGGGAGCCGCCGCCGATCTGGTGCTCGCGGGGCAGCATCAATATGTGGAGATCGGCGCGGTGATCCGCAGCTCCCTCGCCCCTTTCATCGAGGAGAATGCCGAGCGCTTCCGTCTCGGCGGCCCGGACATCACGCTCAGCGAAGCGACTGGCGGCAGCCTGGCGCTGGCGATCCACGAGCTTGCGACCAACGCGATCAAATATGGCGCGCTGACGACGCAGGAGGGCGTCGTCAGCATCGATTGGAAGATCGAAGGCGACCGCGTCACCATCGAATGGAAGGAGCGCGGCGGCCCGGCGCCGGTGCCCCCGGCGCGCGAAGGCTTCGGCGGCCGCGTGATCAAATCGGTTCCGGCGCGGGAGAAGAACGGCGAAGTGGTCGTCGAATACCCGCCGGACGGCCTCTATTGCCGGATTTCCTTCACCAAGGTGCCGGGCCTATCCGAGGCGGGATAGCGCCGCCAGCACCTGATCGGGTTTCTCCACCGTCACCATATGGCCGGCCTCGGCGATCGCCACGAGCTCCGCGCCCTTGATGGCTTTCTTGAAGGCCTGCGCGTAGACGGGCGATACGAGCTTGTCGCTGTCGCCCCAGATGAGCAGCGTCTTGGCCTTGATGCGGTAGAGCCGTTGCGACAGCCCGCGATCCGGCACCGGGAAGAGCAGCTTGCCCGCCATGCCGAGCTGGCGCGCATTGGTGACGAGGAAGCCCTTGAGCCACTCCGGATCGTCGAGCGCCATCCCCGCCGTCAGCATCGCGATGCCGGCTGCCGCATCGTGGAAGAGCAGCACGGGATAATCGTAAGGCATGGTGGCGAAGATGTCCGGGATCGGATGATCGGGCAGCCATAACCCGGCCGGCGCGATCAGCGCGAGGCGCGAGACGTCGTTGGGCGCGATGGCGGCCATCTCAGCCGCGATCATCCCGCCCATGGAATGGCCGACCAGGATCGGGTTCTTGAGGCCCAGCGCCTCGATGACGTCCCAGGTGTGAAGGGTGACATCGAGCATGTCGCGCAACTCGCCGCATTCCTCGCTGTCGCCATAGCCCGGCAACAGCGGTGCGTGGACGTGATACTTCGCGGCTAGCGCCGCCAGGAACGGATCGTTCGCGGCGAGCCCACCGGCGCCGTGCAGGAATACGAGAGGCGTGCCTTGTCCGCCTTCGAAATAGCGGACGGGAACGATTGGGGCGGCGACGGTTTTCAACTCGACAGACATGATCCACCTCATTCTTCAACCCTCCCCTTGAGGGAGGGTCGACAATTTGCGTAGCGTAGCGAAGCAAATTTCGGGGTGGGGTCGAGCCACAGGCATCTCAGATGGACCCCACCCCGAAAAATGCTCGCGCATTTTCGACCCTCCCTCAGGGGGAGGGTTGATCTTACCTCACTCCCGCCGCCTCCAGCACGTCGCGTTCGCTGGGCAGGTTGCCCGGCTTGACCTGGCTTATCGGGTGGCACCAGAAGCGGTCGTCATCCGCGTAATCGGGGAACATCCCGCGCAGCTTGGGCATCACCTTCTCCGCGAACAGTTTCGTCGAGTACATGCACTTCTCCTTGGGCATGTTGCCGACATGCATGAGGCAGAAGATGTTGCCGACATGGAGCGTCTTGATCAGCTCCTCCATGCGCTGGCGTACCGTCTCGGGCGAGCCGGCGATGACGTGGCCGCCTTCGATGAGCTCCTTCCACGAGATGTTCGCATAGCCGCGCGGCGGCGCGTATTGCGACAGCGCGCCCGACTGGATCGTCTTGATGGTGCGATAGCCCGGCGCATCCGCGAAGCCGGGATAGACGTGCAGGCAGCGATTGTAGAAATAGCTGACATGCTCGCTGTAGAGCCGCTCGGCCTCCTCGTCGGTATCGGCGACAAGGATGGTCTGCGCGAAGCCGGCGCGGTAGGGCGAATTGTCCGGTGCGCCGCGCTCGGCGACGCGCTTCCAATAGCCGTCCATCAGCGCCTTGGCGCGGATATAGCCGCTGAACGACAGGTAGGAGTACGAGTAGGTGTTATCGATGCAGAAGTCGTAGGTTTCGACGCTGCCGCCGCCGGGGATGTGGATCGGCGGACGCGGCTTCTGCACTGGGCGCGGCCAGATGTTGACGTGCCGCAGCTTGGTGTAACGGCCGTTCCAGGCGAAAACGTCCGGGTCGGTCCACGCCTTGATGATGAGGTCGTGCGCCTCCTGGTATTTCTCACGCGTAAGCGCCGGGATCGTTCCGTAGCAGTAATTGGTGTCCATCGAGGTGCCGACGGGGAAGCCCGCGATCAGCCGCCCGCCCGAGATGCAGTCGAGCATGGCGAATTCCTCCGCCACCCGCACCGGCGGATTGTAGAGCGCGATGGAATTGCCCAGCACCACGAGGCCCACGTCGGACGTGCGCCGCGACAGCGCCGCCGCGATGAGGTTGGGCGACGGCATGATGCCGTAACCGTTCTGGTGATGCTCGTTCACGCCGATGGCGTCGAAACCCACGGTCGACGCGTATTCCAGCAAGTCGAGATAGGTGTTGTAGACGCCATGCGCCTTGACCGGATCGAACAGCCGCGAGTCGATGTCCACCCACACCGAATGATGCGTCTCCCGGAAATCATCCGGCAGATAGGGCCAGGGCATCAGGTTGAACCAGGTGAATTTCATGCGCGCGTCTCCCGGTTATCGTTTTGCGGATCGTGGTCAATCCGGAGGTGTTTGGCAAATTGCGGTGGGCTTCATGCGGGGCGCCGCGTGAACCGCCAGCCCGCGGCGAAAACGAGGAGGAAGATCACCGCGCCGCCGATCGCCATCGTCCGGAACATCGCCGGAGCGCCGCTGTTGATGGCGAAGATGTCCACATTGCCGGTGTCCCAGAACACCCATTCGCTCGCCACCTGCGAGGCGATGGTGGTGTGGCCGGATTCGAGCACGACGATGCCATTGCCGGTCGCCGGATCGAAGCGCGCGGCGGTGTTGATCGCCGGTGCGTTGTTGCCGTCATGACCGACGATATGGCCGCCCGCATTGTTGGAGGCATAGAGAACGGTGGCGAGGCCCCAGATGTCGACCCCGAACTGCTTCGCCTGGGGCTTGCGCATCAGCGCCATCGTCGCTTGCGTAACGACGCCGCGTCCGCCGGCGAGCTGCGACTGGATGAAGGCGGTGAGATCGTCCGCCGATGTGTAGAGCGACGCGGCGGCGAGCGCGGTGTAACGGCGTGGCGGCGCTTTGCGTCCGCCGGTCTCGTAGGAGATCGCGTCGGGCGCGCCGGGAGCGAGCACATAGGTTGAATGCGTCATGCCCAAAGGATTGAGCACCTCGGCGCGCATATAGTCGTTGAACGGGCGATGCGAGACTTCCTCGATGAGGAGCTGCAGCAGCACGAAGCCGCCGCCCGAATACTGGAATGCGCTGCCCGGCGCGCGGCCCACGCGCACGCGGCCATCCGCGCCGCCCATCGGATCGGCGGCGTGGGTGAGCGATTGTTCGATGGTCTGCACGCGTTGGTCCGGCAGGAATCCGGCGTAGCCCAGGCCGTCCGTCAGCCCCGCGGTGTGGCTCAGCAATCGGCGAATGGTGACGCCGTTATTGTCGAAATCGGATTTAGGCAGGCGCCAGCGCGTGACATAGCGCGACACAGGCGCGTCGAGATCGATCTTGTGTTGCTCGGCCAGCTTCATCACGCCGAAGGACGTGATCCACTTGCTGAGCGACGCCACCTGGAACGTCGTCGCCGTCGTCACCGGCGCGCCACTGGACCATGTGCGCACACCGGCAGGCTTTCCGTGATCGAGCATCTCCAGCACAAAGGCGCCGCGCGTCTGCATGCGCAATTTGGCGGCGGCGGCGTCAAGGAAAGCGCGGTCGTCGCCGTGCGGCGCGAGCGGGCTGTGGCCCCAGCCCTCGAACGTCGTGGCAACCGTCAGCGCGGCCCACACACACGCAGCAGCCAGCGCGGCCGCGGTGAGCAGCGCGATCCGTCCGGCTGTGCGGCGCGCGGCCATGTCAGGCCGGGATGCCGAGCGCGGACCGCGCGAATTCGCCCGCGCTCTTGTAGTCGGCCTTGCCGTTGGGGGCGCGCAGGTTCACCTCCGCGATCAGGATGCGCTTGGGCGTCTTGTAGCCCGCGAGTTGGGTGCGCACATGCTCGCGCAAGGCCGCCTCGTCGAACTCGCCGCCGGGTGCGAGCTTGACGACGCCGGTGATCGCCTGGCCCCATTTGTCGTCCGGCACGCCCAGCACCAGCGCGTCTTCGATGGCGGGATGGGTCTTCAGGGCTTCCTCGACCTCTTCCGGATAGACCTTCTCGCCCGCGGTGTTGATGCAGTTCGAGCCGCGGCCGAGCAAGGTGATGGCGCCGTTCGCCTCGACGCGGGCATAGTCGCCGGGGATGGAGTAACGGACGTTCCCGATGGTGCGGAAGGTGCGCGCCGTCTTCTCTGGGTCCTTATAGTAGCCCATGGGCAGCGGCCCGCCGAGCGCGACAAGGCCCGCTCTGCCGGCGCCGGGCGGGATCGGCGTGTCGTTCTCGTCGATGACGATGGTATTCTCGAGCAGCTGGAACGCGGCGGTCTGCGCCTCGCCATCCTTGGTCATGACGGAGGCGCCCATGCCCATCGCCTCGGTCGAGGCGAAGCTGTCGGCCAGCGAGAGCTGCGGCATGTGCTTGAGCAGCCCGCGCTTCACCTCCAGGCTCCACATCGCGCCCGACGATGTCATGGTCATCATCGAGGAGAGATCGTAGCGCCCCGGTTCCTCGTCCAGCGCCTTGAGCAACGGCTTGGCGAAGGGATCGCCGACGATGGAGAGACCCTGCACCCTGTTCTTCTCCACCGCGCTCCAGATCGCATGCGGATCGAAGGAGGTGTTGTCGACCGTCACGACCGTTCCGCCGGAGAGCATCGCGGTCGAGGCGGAGATGAAGCCGGTGCCGTGCATCAGCGGGCAGGCGGGCAGCGAGACCGGCCCCTGCCCCACCATCTTGATGCCGGCGGCGAATTGCTCGAGCGTCGCCGGCCGGATGCCGATGGTGCGCTCCAGCCGGTCGTGCCACAGCTTGCACAGATCGCCATGCCGCCACATCACGCCCTTCGGCATGCCGGTGGTGCCGCCGGTATAGATGAACAACATGTCGTCAGGCGATCTTTTGATCCCGAGCGGCGAGCCATCGCCCTCAGCCGTAAGATCGGCATAGTCCTCCGCGTAACCGGCGATGTCGCCGTCGCCGACTTCGATATAGGTCTTGATGCCCGGCAGCGCGTCGCGGATCTGCGAGACGGCGGGGCGGAATTCGGTGCCGTAGATCAGGGCCACCGCGTCGGAATTGTCGAGGATGTAGCGCACCTCCTCCGGCTTGTAGCGGTAGTTCACATTCACATGCACCAGCCGCGCGCGATAGCACGCGCCCAGCGCCTCGCCATATTCGGTGCCGTTGCGCATGTAGAACGCGACCTTGTCGCCGGGCTTGGCGCCGCGCGCGATGAGAGCCCGCGCCAGCCGGTTCATCCGCTTCGACGCGTCAGGCCACAGGACTCGCCGCTCGCCATGCACGAAGGCCGGCGTCTCCGGGCGCACGGCCCCCGCGACGGCGTCCAGTATGTCGCCGTAATTCCAAGGCATGTTCACTCCCGGTGTTCTAATATTTTGTTGGATGGAGTTTCGCGCCGATAGGCCAAGGAAAACAACCCTCCCCTTGTGGGAGGGTCGACAATTTGCGTAGCAAATTTCGGGGCGGGGGGCGCGCTGCCGACGCCCGCCCCCACCCCGAAAAACGCGAAGGGCGTTTTTCGACCCGCCCACGAGGGGCGGGTTCAGCCAATCTCCGCCGTCATCCCGACCTGACCGGCTTCGTCGGTGGACCACAGCCGCCCACCCTCTCCACACAGGTTAAGCACCCGCCCCGCGAAATGCGGGCGGCGCGCGCGGAAGCTGAAGCGGCTGGGCGGCGGACCGTAGCGCAGCGCCAGGTCCATCAGCAGCGTCGCCGTATACGGACCTTGCACGACGAGGGCCGGATATCCCTCGATGTCGCGCGCGTAATCCTTGTCGTAGTGGATGCGGTGCGCGTTGAAAGTGAGCGCGGAGAAGCGGAACAACTGCGTCTCGTCCGGCGTCACGCTGCGCTGCCAGGTGGGCGTTGGCATGGCGGAAGTGGATTTCGGCGCCTCGCCGGACGCCGCGCGATAGACGACGTCCTGCTCCTCGCGTATCGCGAGCTTACCATCCGCCTCGATTTCGTGATGCAGGGTCACGAACGTCATGGCGCCGGACGCGCCGCTCTTGTCCGCGACGGAGGCGACGGTGGAACGCTTTTCCAGCAACGCCCCGATCCGGATCGGCGCATGGAAGGTGATCCGGCTGCCCGCCCACATCCGCCGCGGCAGCACGTCGGCATCCCCGCGCTTGGGATGACCATCCGGCCCGAGCGCGGACTGCCGCGCGCTGTTCAGGAAGTAGAGCCAATGTCCCAGCGGCGGCACGCCGTCCCAGGGCGGCGCGTCATAGTCGAGCAGCGCCGCCAGCCCAAGCAACGGAACCGGCGACGCGATATCGGTGACGATATCGGTGCGGCCGAGGAGATCGTGAAGAGACCGCGTTTCGCTCACAACACGCTCCCTGTGATCCCCAGCCGACCCCGGACTTGTTCCGGGGGAGGGAAAGGGGACCCAGGTGGAACGACTGACACCGGTGCTGAACGCTCCACCTGGGTCCCCTTCCCTCGCGCTACGCGCTCGCCGGGGATGACAAGTTGCGTGTGTGGAAAGAGCAAGTGAGCCTCTCAGAATGATTTCGGCAACCCCAGCACATGGGTCGCGACATGGCTGAGGATGAGGTTGGTCGAGATCGGCGCCACCTGATAGAGCCGCGCCTCGCGGAATTTGCGCTCGATGTCGAATTCCTCCGCGAAGCCGAAGCCGCCATGGGTCTGGAGGCACATATCCGCCGCCGCCCAGGAGGCTTCCGATGCCAAGAGCTTGGCCATGTTCGCTTCGGTGCCGCAGGGCTCGCCCGCATCGAACAGCGCGGCCGCCTTCTTCACCATCTCCGAAGCGGCCGTCACGCCGACATAGGCGCGGGCGATGGGAAATTGCACGGCCTGGTTCTCGCCGATGGGACGCCCGAAGACCTCGCGTTCCTTGGCGTAAGCCGACGCGCGGTCGATGAAGAAGCGCCCATCGCCGATGCACTCGCTCGCGATCAGGATGCGCTCGGCGTTCATCCCGTCGAGGATGTAACGGAAGCCCTTGCCCTCCTCGCCGATCAGGTTCGCCGCCGGCACCGCGAGATCGTCGAAGAACAGCTCCGTCGTCGCATGGTTGATCATGGTGCGGATCGGCCGAACCGTAAGCCCCTTGCCGACGCTGTCGCGCAGATCGACCAGCAGCACGCTCATCCCGTCGCTGGGCTTGGCGGAATCCTCGCGCGCGGCAGTGCGCACCAACAGCACCAGCAGATCGGAATGCTCGACCCTGCTGATCCAGATTTTCTGGCCGTTGACGATGTAGTTGTCGCCGTTCTTCCGCGCAAACGTGCGGATGCGCGTGGTGTCCGTGCCGCTGGCCGGCTCCGTCACGCCGAAGGCCTGCAGGCGCAATTCGCCGGACGCGATCGCGGGTAGGTACTTCGCCTTCTGCGCCGCCGAGCCATGCCGCAGGATCGTGCCCATCGTGTACATCTGCGCATGCGCCGCGCCGCCATTGCAGCCGGAACGGTGTATCTCCTCCAGCACCGCGCAGGCGGCGCCCAGCCCGAGGCCGGAGCCCCCGAACGCCTCCGGGATCAGCACGGAGAGGAAGCCGTCGCGCGTCAGGGTCTTGACGAATTCGGTGGGATATTCGCGCGCGCGGTCGAGCCCGCGCCAATATTCGCCGGGGAAATGCGCGCAGAGCTTGCGCACGGCGGCGCGGATTTCGGGGAAGCTGGGATTGCGTTCTTCGATCATGGGGGCAGGATAGCCGCAAATGACATTCCAGCCGACTCTCGAATCGCTCAACGCTCACAAGGTCCCGCAATGGTATGAGGAAGCCAAGTTCGGCATCTTCATCCATTGGGGCCTGTTCGCTATCCCGGCCTTCGCCAGCCGCTCCGGCTCGATCTCCGACGCCTTCCGCGACCGTTACGACACGGCGGTCGCCCACACGCCCTATACGGAGTGGTATTGGAACGCGATCCGCGTGAAGGAAAGCGAGAGCGCGCGCCATCACCGCGAAGTCTGGGGCGACGCGCCGTACGAGAGCTTCCGCGAGCCGTTCCTGAAAGGCGTGGAGGAATGGCAGCCGCAGGCCTGGGCCGATCTCTTCGCGCAGGCCGGCGCGCGCTACGTCGTGCTCGTCACCAAGCATCACGACGGCTTCTGCCTGTGGCCCAGCGCGGTGCGCAATCCGCACCAGGCGGATTGGACCAGCCGGCGCGACATCGTGGGCGAGTTGGCGGCGGCGGTGCGGGCGCGGGGCTTGCGCTTCGGCGTCTATTATTCCGGCGGCATCGATTGGACGTTCAACCGCGAACCGATGCGCACCCTCGCCGATTTCATGGGCAGCGTGCCGGGCGGCGATTATCCCGCCTACGCCAACGCGCAGACGCGCGAGCTGATCGAACGCTACGAGCCCAGCGTGCTGTGGAACGATATCTCCTGGCCCACGCCGCTCGGGCCGGAGCTCGAACTCTTCGCCGACTACTACAATGCCGTGCCGGAAGGCGTGGTCAACGACCGCTGGATGCCGGTGAGCGCGCGCACGCGGCTGCTGCGCTTCAAGCCGATGCGCCGTTATGTGGACCGGCAGATCAAGAAGCGGCTGCAAGGCGCATCGGCGCCGAAAGGCATCACGCCGCCGCGCCCGCCGCATTTCGATTTCCGCACGCCGGAATACACGACCTTTCCCGACATCCAGCGCCGCAAATGGGAAGCGACGCGCGGCATGAGCCACTCCTTCGGCTACAACCGCCGCGACACGGAAGCCGATTACGAGACCGTGACGTCGCTGGTGCACGGCTTCATCGATTCGGTGTCGAAGAACGGCAACCTGCTGCTCAATGTCGGCCCGCGCGGCGTCGATGCCCAGATCCCCGAGGAACAGGTCGCGCGGCTGAAAGGCTTCGGCGCCTGGCTGACGGCGAATGGCGAGGCGATCTACGGCACGCGGCCCTGGACCCGCGCCGAGGGGCGGACGACGGACGGCTGCAATGTCCGTTTCACCGCCAAGCCCGGCGTGCTCTACCTCCACCTCCTCGATTCGGTGGGGCAGGATTTCACGGTGGGCGGCGACGACCTGCCCGCGCCCCGAACCGCCACCCATCTGGCCACGGGCGCGTCGGTGCCGGTGGAAAAGACGGCTTCCGGCCTGCATTTCCACCTGCCCGCGCCACTTGATTCGGCTCCGGCAGCCGCCTTTCGCCTGGGTTTTTGATCCGTTTCTGGCTAGTCTGCACAAATCGAGAAGATTCTTTGCGAATTTTTCCTACATCGCCTTGACGGGGTGACGCTCCTCCTATAGATTCTCAGTATCCCTCGAATTGCGCCCAGACCTCAGGATTTGCCCTCACGGGCAAACCTCGGCTTTGCTCGCGCCAACGCTATCGGATCATTCCCATGCTCAAGAAACTTCTCATCGCCAATCGCGGCGAGATCGCCATCCGCATCGTCCGCAGCGCGGCCGAAATGGGGATCGCGACCGTCGCGGTCCATTCGGAAGACGATTCCGCCTCGCTGCACACCAGCAAGGCCGACGAGTCCGTCGCCCTCAAAGGCAAGGGCGCCGCCGCCTATCTCGACATCGAAGGCGTTGTGCGTGCCGCCCGCGAGGCGGGCTGCGACTGCGTCCATCCGGGCTACGGCTTCCTTAGCGAGAACGCCGATTTCGCGCGCGCTTGCGCCGAGGCCGGATTGGTCTTCGTCGGGCCGTCGCCTCGGACGTTGTCGCTGTTCGGCGACAAGGCCGCCGCGCGCAACCTGGCGGCTGAAACGAACGTTCCGGTGCTGCGCGGCACGAAAGCGGCCAGCCTCGAAGAGGTGAAGGCGTTCTTCGCTGGACCCATCATGATCAAGGCCGTGGCCGGCGGCGGCGGGCGCGGCATGCGCGTGGTGCGCGAAGCCGGCGAGATCGACCAGGCCTATGCGCGCTGCGAGAGCGAGGCCAGATCCGCGTTCGGCAACGGCGCGGTCTATGCCGAAGAGTACCTGCCGAACGCGCGCCACATCGAAGTGCAGATCGTGGGCGACGGCGCGGGCCGGGCGGAGCATCTGTGGGACCGCGAATGCTCCCTCCAGCGCCGCCATCAGAAGCTGATCGAGATCGCGCCCGTCACAGACGTGGCCGAAGCAATGCGCGAACAGCTCTTCGACGCCGCGGTGCGGCTGGCGGCTGCGGCGAAATACAAGGGCCTCGGCACCATCGAGTTCCTCGTGAGCGGCGAGCGGTTCGCCTTCATCGAGGCCAATGCGCGGCTGCAAGTCGAGCACACCGTGACGGAGGAGATCACCGGCCTCGATCTCGTCCGCCTGCAATTGGAGATCGCGGGCGGCAAGACGCTTGCCGATTTCGAGAGGCCGAGCCCACGCGGCGTCGCGCTTCAGGCGCGCATCAACATGGAGACCATGCTGGCCGACGGCACCGCCAAACCCGCGGGCGGCACGCTCACGGCCTATGAGCCGCCGTCGGGGCGCGGAATCCGCGTCGACGGCTACGGCTATGCGGGATACGCGACCAATGTGCGCTTCGACTCGTTGCTGGCGAAGCTCGTGGTGCATGCGCCCACGCTCGCCGAAGCCAAGAGCAAGGCCTATCGCGCGTTGTGCGAATTCAAGATCGCGGGCGTGCCGACCAATATCGGCTTCCTGCAGAACATCCTGACGCACCCCGATCACGCAATTCACACCGGCTTCATCGAGCAGAATCTCGACACTTTGCTGAAGGGCGAACATCGCAGGCTCTATGTCGAGCCCGCGCGCAAGCAGGCGGGCGCGCGGCTTGCGAGCGACGATCCCCTCGCGGTGCTGGCCCACGGCAAGTCCGCCGCCGAAGGCATCGAGCTCGCCGACGAGATGGACGCGCCAGACGGCACGCTGGCTTTGCGCGCGCCGCTGCAGGGCACGATCGTGACGCTGACCGTCTCTCCCGGCGCGGAGGTGCGCGCGGGCGAACCCGTTCTCGTCATGGAAGCAATGAAGATGGAGCATGTGATCGAGGCCGACCGCTCCGGCGTGCTCGCCGAATTCGCCGTCGCGCCGGGCGACACGGTGTTCGAGGGCGCCGCGCTCGCCTTCATCGCGGAAAGCGAAGTCACCGGCACGGCCAAGGCGGCGGAGGGAACGTTCGATCCGGACGCGGTCCGCCCCGATCTCGCGGAGTTGGAGAGGCGCCGCGCCTATCTGCGCGACGAGAACCGCCCGGAGGCGACCGCGCGCCGCCGCAAGACCGGCCAGCGCACGGTGCGCGAGAACATCGAGGACCTTTGCGATCCCGGCTCTTTCACCGAATACGCCTCGCTGGTGGTGGCAGGCCGGTTGCGCCGCAATTCGATGCAGGAACTGATCGAGCGCACGCCGGGCGACGGGCTTGTGATGGGGCTGGGCCACGTCAACGGCGACGTCTTCCCCGACGAGCAATCGCGCGTCGTGGCGATGGCCTACGACTACACGGTGCTCGCCGGCACGCAGGGCCTGCGCAATCATCAGAAGAAAGACCGCATGCTCACCATCGCCGAGAAATGGCGGTTGCCCATCGTCTTCTTCACCGAAGGCGGCGGCGGGCGGCCCGGCGACACCGATGCGATGAGCGCCGGCGGCCTCAACACCACGACCTTCATGCAATTCGCCAAGCTTTCCGGGCTCGTGCCGCTGGTCGGGATCAATTCGGGCTATTGCTTCGCGGGCAACGCGGCCTTGCTGGGCTGCTGCGACGTGATCATCGCGACGAAGAACTCGTCCATCGGCATGGGCGGGCCGGCGATGATCGAGGGCGGCGGGCTCGGCATCTTCGCGCCGGGCGAAGTGGGGCCGGTGTCGGTGCAGGCGCCCAACGGCGTGATCGATGTGGTGGTGGAGGACGAAGCGGAAGGCGTCACCGTCGCGAAGAAATATCTGTCCTACTTCCAGGGCGCGCTGCCGGCCTGGGACTGCATCGACCAGCGCCAGTTGCGCGGCGTCATCCCGGAGAACCGCTTGCGCGTCTACGACGTGCGCAAGGTGATCGAGATGATGGCGGACACCGGCAGCGTGCTGGAGCTGCGCAAGGCGTTCGGCCCCGGCATGGTCACGGCGTTCGCGCGCATCGAGGGGCGGCCTGTCGGCATCGTCGCCAACAACCCCAAGCATCTCGGCGGCGCGATAGACCGCGACGGCTCCGACAAGGCCGCGCGTTTCATGCAGCTCTGCGATGGCTACGATATCCCCATCGTCATGCTTTGCGACACGCCGGGCAACATGGTCGGGCCGGAGGCGGAGAAGACCGCGCTGGTGCGGCACAATTCCCGCCTCTTCGTCATCGGCGCGAATGTCTCGGTGCCGCTGTTCACCGTGATCCTGCGCAAGGGCTACGGATTGGGCGCGCAAGGCATGGCGGGCGCGAGTTTCGTTGCGCCGTTCTTCTGCGTCTCGTGGCCGACGGGCGAGTTCGGCGGCATGGGATTGGAGGGCGCCGTGAAGCTGGGCTACCGCAACGAACTAGCGGCCATCGCCGACCCCGCCGAACGCAAAGCCAAGTTCGACGCCATGGTCGCGCAAATGTACGAACGCGGAAAAGCCATCAGCGCCGCGACGCTCTTCGAGTTCGACGAAGTCATCGACCCGGCGGAAACGCGAAAGTGGATCATGGCCGGCCTGCGCGCCGTACCAGCGCCACCGAAGCGGACAGGAAAGAAGCTGCAATGGATCGATGCGTGGTAGAGAGCTTCCTCCCCCGCCGTTGCGGGGGAGGTGTCGGGCGCGCGTATCACGCGCGACAGAC
Source organism: Rhizomicrobium sp. (assembly GCA_036491175.1). Classification (GTDB taxonomy): domain Bacteria; phylum Pseudomonadota; class Alphaproteobacteria; order Micropepsales; family Micropepsaceae; genus Rhizomicrobium. The sequence goes on along the minus strand of DASXCJ010000058.1, from coordinate 167 downwards.
GGAGGGGGTGTGTGCAGCGGTGGAAAGCTAGAGCGTTTCAAGTTTTGGCGGAAGCATAGCCGGCGTTTGCAATGTAGTTGGCGCATTCATCGGGACCGATGGTGTGGATGAGGTTGCCAATGTGGCGCCAGGTATCGACGAGGTTGCGCCTTTGAGCGAGGCGCATC
>DASXCJ010000057.1:0-71627 GCA_036491175.1 Rhizomicrobium sp. | reverse complement strand
CAGCCAGGCGCCGACACTGGACGGCTCGCGCCCGGGCATCGTCTATTTCAATCTGCACGATACGGCCGAATGGCCGAAGCTGGCGCTCTCCACCACGGTTTTCCACGAAGGTTTGCCGGGCCATCAACTGGAGGGCGGCCTGGCGCTCGCCAACAAGAATCTGCCGCTGATCCGGAAAGCGACGGGGTTCTCCGGTTATGCGGAAGGCTGGGCGCTCTATGCCGAGCAGCTGGCGGACGAGATCGGCATGTATGACGACGATCCGCTCGGCCGCATCGGCTATCTCAACTTCCAGCTCTTCCGCGCCAACCGCTGCATCGTCGACACCGGCATCCATCACCTCAAATGGAGCCGCGAGCAGGCGATCCAGTATTTCGTCGAGAACGGCGGCAACGCGCCCGGCTTCGCCACCCGCGAAGTCGAACGCTACTGCGTCACCGTCGGCCAGGCCTGCAGCTACAAGATCGGCCACACGGTGTGGACGAAGGCCCGCGCCCGCGCGCAGGCCAAGCTCGGGCCACGCTACGACATCAAGGACTTCCACGAAGCCGGCCTCGACTGCGGCCGCGTGCCGCTCGACGTGCTCGACGGCGTCATCGACCGCTACATCGCGGCGAAGGCGTAAACAAAATCCGGCGCGCGCCGATTTTGGGTGCGCGCCGGACATAGTTCGGGCCTGAACGGAATCGGCGTTTTTTCGAAATGCGGTTTTGTACGCCCGGCTTAGACCCAATCTGACGACGACACGCGTTGGGGCGGACGGAGGATGGCGATGAGTATCGCTATCGGAAGTCGAGGTTGGTCATGGTGGCTCTCCAGATGATGCGCACGCCTCCCACCTCCCCCTTGCGGGGAGGTCGTAACGCGCAGCGTTACGGGTGGGGGGACTCTCTGTGCGCGAAACCCCCACCCGAAATCGCAAGCGATTTCGACCTCCCCGCAAGGGGGAGGTGCGCTCAGGGCGCAGATTGGGGAATACTGACAACCTAGGGGTGCAGCGTCACCCTGTCAAGGCGATGTAGGGGAAAATCGAAAAGAATCCGGGAACTTTGTGCAGGCACGAGGAATACCATTATATTACATGGACTTACCGGCCAGAATCAGCTTTCGCGATCCGTCGCGGCCGGGAGTCCAGTTCGCCGCCGCAATTCGGGCAGCGGCCGGACATCGCCTCGGCACAGCTCGCGCAGAAGGTGCATTCGTAGGAGCATATCCGCGCGTCGGCGCTGTCCTGCGTCAGCGGCGCGGCGCATTTCTCGCAAAGCCCGCGCATCTCAAGCGGCATGCGCGACTTTCGGGCGGCGCAGATCCGCGGCCAGCCCCTCGCCCATCAGGTCGATGAAGTTGTCGCAGTAGAACCGCTCCGCCGCCCGCGCCGTCGTGTTCGCCAGGCTGTCGCTGAAGCGCTTGAGCGGATTGCGGCCGCCTTCGACATGCGGGAAGTCGCTGGAGAACAAACACACCTCCTCGCCCGTGTTGGCAACGATCCAGCCCGCATCCTCGTGCGGATAGGGCGTGATGCGCACTTGGCGGCGCACGATCTCGCTGGGCTTGGCGGAGAGCTTCTGCAGCCGCTCCTCGTTCTTGATGAAGGCCATCGCGGCGGAATCCATGTTGCGCATCCAGCCGGGCGCCCACGACGCGCCGAGCTCGATGGCGCCGAATTTGAGGCGCGGATAACGGTCGAGCACGCCGTCGAAGATCAGCGCGGCCAAACTCGTCATCACCGAATGGGCGATGGGCATGTAGGAGACGGAGGTGAAATTCTCCTCGCCGCCGTGGAAATCCTTCACCCGCGGCAGGCCGTTCTCGAAATAGGAGGGATCGAGCTTCTCCTCGCCGCCGACATGGAACACGATCGGCAGCCCCGCCTCTTGCGCCATCGCCCAGATCGGCTCGAACGCGATGTGGCTGGGCGAATGCCCGCGCGGCGGCTTCGATGGGATCAGGATGGCCTTGCAGCCGAAATCAATCGCCTCGCGCGCGGCTTTCGGCGCACGCTCGAAGTCCGACAGCGGCACATAGCCGGTGCCGAGGAAGCGCCGGTCGACCGAACAGAAATCGGCCATCATGCGGCTGTGCGCCTGTGCGGTCGCATAGGCGAGCTCCGGGTTCGTATCGTCGAGCCCGAAATTGCCGAGACACCAGGTGGTGAAGATCAACTGGCTGGAGAAGCCGAGCAGATCGAGAGCGCGCGGCCGATCCGCCGAGCGGAACGCACCCAGCGCTTCGTAATTCTTGCGCAGGAGAATGTTGGCGTCGGAGCCGGCGCGGAATTCCGGATCGTCATGCAGCCTGTTGGCATGGCGCACCAGCTTTCCGTCGCGCGGCCACGCCTTGAGCTTCGGAAGGTCGTCATAGGCGGCGCGAAACTTCGGATCGAGGAACGCATCCAGGCAATCCGACATCTCCATCAGATGCGAATCGGCATCATGGACGACACGGTTCTCGACATAGGGCATGGCGTGGTCCTCCCGGTGCGCATTCTAGGGAGGTTCCGCCCTTCTTCCACCTCCCCCCTGCGGGGAGGTCGAAAAAGCGAAGCCTTTTCGGGTGGGGGTCGCGCGGGCGGAGAGAAACCCCACCCCAAACGCGTGCCGCGTTTCGACCTCCCCGCAAGGGGAGGCCGGGTGTCAGCCCAGCACTTCCTCGTAATGTTCCCAAGGGTCGTCGTTGGCGGTCAGCCGGACGGTGGGGCGGGGTTCGTAGCGGCGGTTGACGATGAGCTCGTCCATCTTGCCGGGGCGTGCGCCGTCGCGGGCCCGCTCGGCGCGGCGGATGGCGTATTGGACGGCGAAGACGACGAGTGCGCCCAAGAGCGCGCCGCCGAGCATGGCGGCGCCAAGCTCGCTTGCATGGGACTGACGATCGGTTTCGTAACGCATGCCACTCCTATAGCAGCCGGCGCGGCCGGAGGCGATATCACAAGGCAACGAAGTCGCCGCTAGTTCCGGTCCTTGCGCACATTTTCGACAAAACGCGACAAAACACCCGGCTGCTGCCTGAGGACCCAGGGCAGACTGTCATGATCCCGCAGGCCCTCGACGGGGAAAATTTCGACACCAGGAACGCCGGCGAGATATTGGGCGTGGAGCATGTCAGCCGGGCTCTTCGCGCCGAAGTGGATCGCGATCCGCTGGAGGCAGGTCCGTGCGCACAGATCGGGGCGCAGGTCGGTCATCATCTCCGGAATGGTCTCGCGCAGGAACACTTCGTAGGAGATCGCGCGGGCGTCGTCATTGGTCTTCGCCGTTTCGATCGGGGATTCCGGCGGGCGGTACAAGGTCGCGATCGGTGAAAAGCAAAGGACGCCGTGCGCGGCAAGATCGAGGCCCAGGCGCAGCGCCGTATATCCGCAGGCCGAGTGGCCCATGATCACCAGCCGGCGCGTGCCCCATGCCGCGAGCTTGCGGCGCAACCCGTCGCACATCGCGGCGTAAGGCCTGCCGAAGGTCGAGTTGCCGGCAAGGCCGAGCTGATTGCGATCGTCGAAGAGATAGATGGCGTTGACCTTCGCCGGCTGGAGCAGCGCGTGCACGGCGTTCACCGGGAGCGACAGCTCGCCGCCGAGTGTGAAGACGATGACCGTCGTGTCCGCGCCGGGCTCGCGCACGAGGATCGCATCGCGCGCCGGAGACAGATGGCCCGAAATCGGCGCGCGTCCCTGCGCCCCCGCCTTGGCAAGAATATCCGCGGCGAGCAGATATTTGGCGGCCTGGCGGCCGATCCGCGTGTCGGCGGCGTCGCGGGCGACACGCGCGAGGCCCGCGCGCGCCGGCTCCAGCACGTTCTCGGCCAGGAGGTACAGGCACGCCGTCACCGTCTTGGCGAGCGGCGACGCGGGATCGCCCGCGATCGCCAGGCACTCTTCCCGCGCGAGCGCCGAATGCCGGTTCCAGATGCGATAGAAGAACAGACGCTCGTCGAGGGCGTCGCTGCGCGCGCCGCGCGCCCAGGCATCGGCGACGATCTTCTCGGCTTTGCGGAATTCGCCGCGCGTGTCGGCCGCGAGGGCAAGGTTCACCGGACAGTTCGGGAGAAGCGGCAGAACGGCGGCGAGTTTCTCCCAGAGGAAGGCGGCCTCCCTCGGCTTGCCGTCAAGCCAGGCGCGCAGCGCGCTGGCCTCCAGAACCCGGAATCGGGATTTGGTGTCGGCAGGCAGCGCGTCCTCGGGCTTCATCGCGTCACACCGGCGCGGCCTTCCAGAAGTAGCGGATGAAGCCGCGCTTTTCGTCGCGGTCCTTCACGCGGAAGACCATCTTCACTTTCGTGCCGCTGTCGATCTGGCCCTGCTCGACATCGGTGATGTCGCTCATGAAGCGCCCGCCGTCCGCGAAGGTGATCATTCCATAATGATTGGGCGGTGAGAGCGAATAGGTGAGGAAGTCCGCCGACCACGACAGCACCGTGCCGGGCTGTTCGGCGAAACTGTACGGGTCCTGGCTGTCCACGGCCTTGCAGTTCGGGTTCACGCAGATGCGGCTGCGCGGATATTGCGCGGTGCCGCAGACGCGGCATTTGCCGCCGACCAGGCCCATCAGCATGTCGTTCTTGCGGTAGAGCGTGGTCAGCGCGGTGCGCTTGTCCACTTCGGCGCGCATGCCCTTTTCCAGCTCGATCATGCCGTTGAAGCCGAGGAACTTGTTGTAGTTGGTCTCTTCCTTGCGCCGGGCGAGCGCGCCGGAGACGCCCGCGCCTTTCTTGTGGCTGGCGATGGCGGGCGTCGCCTCGAACAGCAACGCATCGCAGCCCTGGCCGAATTGCGCGACGAGGATTTTCTCGCCAGGCTTGGCGACTTCCAGCGCAGCCGCGAGCATCAACAGTGCCTGCGCCGCGCCCGCGTCGCCCACATTGGCCGCCATATTGTCGCGCACTTTCGCGGGATCGATGCCGCTCGCTTTGGCCAAGGTCTGGTCGAGCTTGGCGAAGGGGCATGGCAGGATCAGATGCGCGATGTCCGCGCCGGCGATTTTCGTTTTCTCCAGCAGCGCCTTGATCGCGGCGGGGACGATCTTGGAATAGCCCTCATCGCGGATCCAGCGCTCTTCCCAGCCATAGTCGAAATCCTCGTCCGCGCCGCGGAAATGATCGACGAAATCGAGCGTGACGGAATGCGCGCCGAGGAATTTTGCGATCACCTTCTCCGTGCCGACGGTGAACGCCGCCGCCGCGTCGCCATAGGCCATCTCCTGCGGAGACGCCGCGCGCGCTTTGCGCTTCTCGCCCGCGACGACGAGGGGAGCCTTGGCGCGGCCCGACGCCGCCGCGTCGAGCGCCGCGATCAACGCCGAGGTTCCGGCGCGTTGCGACGACGCGATGTCGAACGCCGAGATCGCTTCCGGCAAATTCAGCGCGCGCGCGATGATGCCCGCGTTCTGGCGGTCGGAGAACGGCATCGTCGTCGAGGCGAAATAGACGGCGTCGACGAAAGCGCGGTCGGCGATGGGATCGTTCGCGGGCAGGCAATCGCGGCCGGCTTCCACCGCCATGGTCACCGCATCCTCGTCGAAATTGGCCATGGCGCGCTCGCCCTTGGCCGCGCCCATCAGCCCCGGCGCGAACCAGGCATTGGCCTGCGCCATCGCTTTGCGCTGCAGCCGCAGCCGCGGGATATAGGCGCCGAAGGACGTGATGCCGGTCATGGGATGAGCCTCTTATTCGCAAATTCTGGTTCGCACCGGCGTCTACCTCCCCTTGCGGGGAGGTCATTGGCCGCGCACCGGCATGCACGCCAGACCCTTCGCGGTGAGCTTGGCGCAGAAGGCCGACGCCGCCGCAACGGATATGCGCAGCCGGTAGAATTTGCCCTTGCCGGGGATGTCAGCTGCGACGATCCGGGGTTCCAGGCCCGCCAGCGCGCCGCCGGATTTCGCGACCAGTGTGTTCCAGCTCGCCGAAGCCGAAGCCTCGTCGTGGAACGCGCCGAGCTGCACCAGCGCGTCGCCGGGCTGCGCCGTTTCGGTTTGCGCATGTTTGAGCGCGATGTGTTTGCTTTCGCGCGGGCCGAGCAAGGCGGGGCGCAGTTCCGGCGGCGGGGCTTCGTAGCTCGCCGTCACGACGGGCGGCGATGCCGGCGCCGGTGGCTTGAGATCGATCTTGCCCGGCTGCGTGCCGAGCGCGGCGAGGCGTTGCGCCGCCAGCATATATTGGCCGTTGGCGGCGAGCGCCATGCGGTAGTCCTCGGCGGCCGCCTTCATATCGCCTTCGGCTTCGGCGATCTGGCCGAGGCCGTAATAGGGATATTCCTTTTCCTTGTCGCCGGCAGCGAGCGCGGCCTGATAGTCCGCCTTCGCTTCGGCAAGCTTGTTCTGGCGGCGCAGCGCATTGGCGCGGTTGTTGAGCGCGGGTCCGAAATTGGGACCGATCTTCAGCGCGGCGGAATAGTCGGCGACGGCATCCGCCGTGCGGCCCAATTCGTCCTCCGTCACGCCGCGGTCGAAATAGGCGCGGGCGAGTTCGTCCCTGGGCAAGCCATCCTGCGCCATGGCCAACGCGATGGCCTCGTTGAAATCGGCCAGCGCGTCGCGGCGGCGGCCGAGCTGCTCGCGGGCGAGCGCGCGGTTGAGCAACAGATGCGCATGGTCCAACGGCACCAGGTCCTTCGCCGCCAGCGCCGTCGTCGCGAGCGATTCGGCGTCGGCGGCGCGGCCCGCGCGCAGGGCATCCGCCGCGCCAAGCGCCTCGGGCGGCAGATCCGCCAGGGCGGGCGTCGCCAGCAACAGCGCAATGATCAGGGCGTGCCGCAAGGTTCCTCCGTGTTCACCATGATAGAGGGCGTGGACGCGGAGCGAAAGGATGTGCGAAAGAAGGCCCGCATTTGCGAGCCCCGGACAGCCCAATGGCCCCCCACACAGCCAAGTTTCAGCCCGTCCGCAAAGCCGTCCTGCCCGTCGCCGGCATGGGTACGCGATTCCTTCCCGCCACCAAGGCGGTGCCCAAGGAGATGCTGCCCGTGGTCGACAAGCCCGTGGTGCAGTACGCGGTGGAAGAGGCGCGCGAGGCGGGAATCGAGCAGTTCGTGTTCGTCACCGGCCGCGGCAAGATGGTCATCGAGGATCATTTCGACCATGCCTATGAGCTGGAAGCGCAGCTCAAGAAGGCGGCCAAGACCGAATTGATGGAAAGCCTGCTCGAGAGCCTGCCCGCCACCGGCTCGGTCAGTTTCACCCGCCAGCAGAAGCCGCTCGGCCTCGGCCATGCGGTGTGGTGCGCGCGGCACCTCATCGGCGACGAGCCCTTCGCGGTGCTGCTGCCGGACGATCTCCTCGTCGGCCAACCCGGCGCGATGACGCAGATGATCCAGGCCTATAACGAATTCGGCGGCATGATCGTGGCGGCGGAGGAGAAGCCGCGCGAGGAGACCAAGCGTTACGGCGTGATCGATCCCGGCAAGACCGTCGGCAACGTCACCGAAGTGAAGAGCGTGGTGGAGAAGCCCGATCCGAAAGTCGCGCCGTCGACGCTCTGCATCATCGGCCGCTACATCCTGCCGCCCGGCATCTTCGCGGAGCTCGACAAGAAGACGACCGGCGCCGGCGGCGAGATCCAGCTCACCGACGCGATGGAGCGCCTGGGCAAGCGCGTGCCGTTCCACGCCGTGAACACCCATTGCGCCCGCTACGACTGCGGCGACAAGGTCGGCTTCCTCCACGCCAACATCGCGGTCGGCCTCACCCGCAAGGACATCGCGCCCGCGCTGAGGGCGATCCTCAAAAGCGTGAAGCTGTAGATGGCCAACAAGCTGCCGTGGACCAACGTCGTGCCGTGGGGCGCCAACGGCCAGCAACACGGCATCGACAACGCCAACGCGACGATGTCCTACACGACGGGCATCGCCACCACGAACGCGACGAAGACCTACGCCAAGCTCCAACCGGCGAACGTCAAGGCGCTGGCGAAGAACCTCGCCGCGATCGCGAAGGCGGGGTGACGCTCAACCTCATAAATTTCGTCATCGCCCGCTTCATGCGGGCGACCTATTTTCGCTTTTTAAAAACAAATTGGGTTGCCCGCATGAAGCGGGCAATGACGGTGGAGGGTGATCACCCCGCGTCGTTCAGCCGGCTCTCCCAGGCGTAGGCCGTCCGCACGATCTCGTCGAGGTCGTTGTGCTCGGGCGTCCAGCCGAGGTTCTTCCGGATGCGGGTGGCGTCGGCGACCAAGGTCGGCGGGTCGCCGGGGCGGCGGGGCTCTTCCTTGGTCGCGAGCTTGTGGCCCGTGACGCGTTCGACCGCGTTGATCACCTGGCGGACCGAGAAGCCGTCGCCGTAGCCGCAATTGAAGATCTGGGTCTCGCCGCCCTTGCGCAGGTGGTCGAGCGCGAGCGCGTGCGCGGCCACCAGGTCCGCGACATGGATGTAATCGCGCACGCCGGTGCCGTCGGCGGTCTCGTAATCGGTGCCGAAGATGGAGAGCTGCGGCACGCGGCCGAGCGCGACCTGGCAAGCGCGCTTGATGAGGTGGGTGGCGCGGGGAGTCGACTGCCCGGTGCGGCCCTTGGGGTCGGCTCCCGCGACGTTGAAATAGCGCAGCGCCACATAGCGGAAATCATGCGCGCGCGCGGTGTCCTCCAGCATCCACTCCGTCATCAGCTTGGAGCGGCCGTAGGGATTGATCGGCATGGTCGGCATGGACTCGGCCACCTTGTCGCCCTGGACCTCGCCATAGACGGCGGCGGTGGAGGAGAAGATGAAATGCCTGACGCCCTCGGCGATGCAGGCCTCGAGCAGGCGGCGCGTCACGCCGGTGTTGTTGACGTAGTACTCCAGCGGCTTTTCGATCGACTCCGGCACCACGATCGAGCCCGCGAAATGGATCACGGCATCGACCTTGTTGTCGCGCATGATCTTGCGCACCAACTCGCCGTCGCCGGCGTTGCCCTCGACGAAGCGCGCCGTCTCGGAGACCTGCGCGCGCACGCCGGTGGTGAGGTTGTCGAGCACGACGACCTCTTCGCCGGCATCGACCAGCGCCCAGACCATATGGCTGCCGATATAGCCGGCGCCCCCCGTCACCAGCACGCTCATGCCGCGCGCCTCTGATATTCGGTGAACCATGCGACGAAGCGGCCGATGCCGTCCGCGAGATTCACGCGCGGCGCGAAACCGAAATCCTTGGCGGCGCGGGAGATGTCCGCATAGGTCTCGCGCACGTCGCCGGGCGGCCCGTCGGTCTCGACGATACGCGCCTTCTTGCCGGTCGCATCCTCGATGATGCGGATGAGCGTGAGCACGTCCTCGGGATGGGAATTGCCGAGATTGTAGATGCGATGCGGCGCGTCGCCCCCTTCGTTCGCGTAAGGCGTCTCCACGATGCGCACCAGCGCGGCGACGATGTCGTCCACGAAGGTGAAATCGCGGCGCAGTCTGCCGCCGCCGAACACCGGCACCGGCGCGCCGTTCAGGATCGCGTCGGTGAACGACCAATAGGCCATGTCCGGCCGCCCGAAGGGTCCGTAGACGGTGAAGAAGCGCAGGCCCGTCTGCTTCAGCCCGAAGAGCGAGGCATAGGAATAGGAGAGCAATTCGCCCGCGCGCTTGGTGGCCCCGTAGTAGGAGACGGGCTTGTCGGCGCGCGCATCCTCGCGGAACGGCGCCGTCGTGTCGTTGCCGTAGACGGAGCTCGACGAGGCATAGACCAGATGCGCCAGCCCTTTGTGGTGGCGCGAAAACTCCAGCACGTTCTGGTGGCCGACGAGGTTGGAGCGGGTGTAGGAGCCCGGGTCCTTCAGCGCATAGCGCACGCCGGCCTGGGCGGCGAGGTGCAGGATGACGTCGTAACTTTCGTGACCGGCGGCGCGCGGCAGGGTGGCCTCGTCGGCGAGGTCGCCGGCGACGAAGCGGAAGCCCTTGCGGCCGTCGAGCTGGGCCAGCCGGGCCTTTTTCAGGGCCGGATCGTAATAGGCGTTGAGGCTGTCCACGCCCGTCACCGTGTGCCCCCGGTCCAGGAGGGCGGCGGTCGCGTGATAGCCGATGAACCCGGCGCTGCCGGTGAGAAGGACGCGCATGACGGGGCCACGCTTAGCGTTTTTGGGCCGAAAAGCCTAGGCCGGGGGCGACATTTGCTCGTCTTTTGAGGGTTTTACCTTGAAACGGCCGCCGGGGCGGGCCAAACAGCGCGGGAGCTTTGGATTGTCGCGCGATCTGGCCCGAACAGCTTCACACTTCGGGAGATCGCGCTCGTAAGGATGGCTTTCATGCATATCGCGATGATCGGCACGGGCTATGTGGGCCTGGTTTCGGGCGCCTGCCTGTCCGAGTTCGGCCACGACGTGATCTGCGTGGACAAGGAGACGTCCAAGATCGATGCCCTGAAAGCCGGTCGTATCCCGATCTTCGAGCCGGGGCTGGACGAGGTCGTGGCCGCCAACGTCAAGGCCGGCCGCCTGGCGTTCACCACCAACCTCGCCGAAGCTGTGTCCAAGGCCGACGCGGTGTTCATCGCCGTCGGCACGCCGACCAGCCGCCGGGGAGACGGTCAGGCCGACCTCTCTTATGTGTTCGGCGCGGCGGAAGAGATCGCGGCCGCGCTCCAGGGCTACACGGTGGTGGTCAACAAATCGACCGTGCCGGTGGGAACCGGCGCCCAGGTCGAGGCGATCATCCGCAAGCTCCGCCCCGAGGCGGAGTTCGACGTCGCCTCCAATCCCGAATTCCTGCGCGAAGGCTCGGCCATCGAGGATTTCCGCCGCCCCGACCGCGTCGTGGTCGGCTGCATCGGCGACCGCGCGCGCGAGGTGATGAAGGAGATTTATCGCCCGCTCTATCTCTCCGAGACGCCCATCGTCTTCACCACGCGCGAAAGCTCCGAGCTCATCAAATACGCGGCCAATGCGTTCCTGGCGACCAAGATCACCTTCATCAACGAGATGGCGGATCTGTGCGAGGAAGTCGGCGCCGACGTGCAGGACGTGGCGCGCGGCATCGGGCTCGACGGGCGCATCGGCGCCAAGTTCCTCCATGCGGGCCCGGGCTTCGGCGGCTCCTGCTTCCCCAAGGACACGCTGGCGCTGCTGCAGACCTCGCGTGAACACGGCAAGACCACCAGGATCGTCGAAGCCGTCGTCGCGGTGAACGACAACCGCAAGCTCGCCATGGCCAGGAAGATCGAGCGCGCTTTCGGCGACGTGAAGGGCAAGACCATCGCGGTCTTGGGCCTCGCGTTCAAACCCAATACCGACGACATGCGCGATGCCCCCAGCCTCGTCATCGTGCCGGAGCTGCAGGCGCAAGGTGCGGTGATCAAGGGCTATGATCCGGAATCGATGAGCGAGGCCAAGAAGTCGCTCAACATCGAGTTCTGCAAGGACGCCTATGAGGCGCTGGCCGGCGCCGACGGCGTCGTCATCCTCACCGAATGGAACGAGTTCCGCGCGCTGGATTTGCCGCGCGTGAAGAGCCTGCTCAAGACCCCGCTGATGGTCGACCTGCGCAACATCTACCGCCCCGCGCAGATGGCCCAGGCAGGGTTCCGCTATGTCAGCGTGGGACGAGCGGCCACGGGCGGCTGATCCGCGCGCGCGAACCCGCCCCTTGTGGGCGGGTCGAAAACGCCCTTGCGTTTTCGGGGAGGGGGCCGGAGCGGAGGCGCGTTCCGCCCCCTCCCCGAAATTTGCTTCGCTGCGCTCCGCAAATTGTCGACCCGCCCACAAGGGGCGGGTGCACTCAATTCCTCTGGTGCAACACCGCGAGCGACGCCGCGCTGACCGCGAAGTCCTTCAGGATCTCCGCCAGCGTCGAGGTCAGCACGACCCAGTTGGTCGGCAGGATGTCCTTGGGCACGAAGATGACGGTGCCGGGCGGGATCTGCGCGTGCTCGAAGTGGAACCAGGACGTGTCCATCGCATTCGCCGTGCCGTCGGGATAGACGATGAAGGTGTGCGTCTCGTCGGCGTAACGTCCGTAACCGCCGGCCATGGCGATGTATTCGGCGGCCGAGTGGTCGCCATTGAAGGCGAACGCGCCCGGCTGCAGCACTTCGCCGATCACCGTGACGGTGGACGGGCGCTGCGGGATGAAGATCACGTCGCCCGGCTCGAGCATCGGGTCGCGCTCGGGATGGGCCGCCAGGATGCTGGGATCGGCGACGAAGGAGATGCGGCCCACGGGCTGCTGGTTGCGCAGCTGGTTGATCAGGCCCTGCAGCCCCGTCACGGCATCCCCGGAGAAGGACGCGCCGCCCGAGGTGCTCACCTGGCCGAGGCCGATGAGGAGCTGGGTCTGCAGCTGGTCGGCGACGCGCTGATAGCCCACGGCCTCCTGCGCCGCGACGGATTTGCGCAAGTAAACCGTGCCGTAGGGATAAGCGAAGTCGGTCAAGCCGCCGGCCTGTATCAGAAGCTCCGACAGGCGCTCGCCATGGGTGATCTGATAGGTGCCGGGCGCGCGGATCTCGCCTTCCAGATCGATCGATCCGGCCTGCGCCACCGTGTAGACGCGGTTGAAGCGGAAATCGTCGTGCGGCTGGACGATGTAGCGCGACAAGGCATCGCTCTTGAGCGACAGCGTTTCCTTGCGGGTGGCCGAGGTGCCGGCGACGCGGTCGACGACGGTGGTGGTGAGCTCGACGCGGCTCTCATCCGTCCAATTGTCGGTGCCGCCCGCGGCAGAGACGAGTTCGGGCAAGGTCGTGCCCGGGCCGACGATATAGGTGCCGGGACCGCGCACCGCGCCGTCGATGTCGGCCAGATGGTCGACGATGAAGTTGATCAGCACGACCGGATCGATGCTGAGCTGCGTCGCGAGATCGCCGAAGGTGCTGACACCGGCGCCGGGAACGACTTGCGGCGTCGGCGAAACCGATTCCTTCGTCAGGTCGAAGGCGGCGATAGGATTGTTGGTGGGCGCGGAGCTCGGCACCGGGCTCGATCCCGTCGGGCCCTGGTTCGCGGTGGTGGCGATGAGCGAGGGGAGGGGCGTCGCGTCCGGCGCGCGCAGCGAATGCGACTGGTCGGTCGATTGCTGCACCTGGGCCTCGAAATCCTGCGCCGTCTTGTTCAGGAGCCGTGTCTCGTCATAGGAGAAGACGCGCACGATATCGTCGCTCTGGAGCTGGATGTCGTCGCGCCCGCCGATGATCGCGGCCGGGCTGAAGGCGAGGACCGTGCGCTGGAAGGTGCGCGGGTCGCGGCGCGAGATGACGCCGAACAGCGAATAGGGATTGGCGCCGAGCGCCCCCGGCTCTTTCAAGAGCGAGGACAGCTTGCCGGCATGGCCGGTCGCCGAATAGCGGCCCGCCATGGTCTGGCCGCCGGCGAAGGTCACCTGCCCCATCGGCTGGTCGTTGGAGGGCTGTACGAAGAGGATGTCGCTGTCGCCGACGCGGCCGCCCAATCCGTTCAGCGAAAGCATGTTCTGGCGGCCGTCGCGCTCGACATGGAAGAGCGTGAGATGATAGCCGCCGCGCACTTCGAGGCCGCCGGCGAGCGCGATCACGCCCTTGGCCGTCATGCCGGCTGCGCCCGGCGCCAATTCGTAGATGCCGGGACGGCGCACCCAGCCCACCACCGCCATGGTCGGGCCGAGCGGCGACACGACGACGCGGTCGCCGTCCTGCAGCAGGACCGGCTTGGCCGCGCCGGTCTGGGTGAGGATGTCGTAGAGGTCGTAGCGGATCGACTTGCTGCCGCGCACGACAGAGATGTTGCGCAAGCTGCCGGTGCGCTGGATGCCGCCGGAAACGAGAATGGCGTCGAGCGGCGAGGATAAAGCGGTGAGCGAACGCATGCCCGGCGTGTTCACGCTGCCCACGACCATCACGCTGATCTGGCGAAGCTGCGCCACGCTGACGAAAGCCTGCGCGCCCATATAGGCGCGGCGCACGACCTGCACCATTTCGTCGCGGAATTCGCCGAAGCTGCGGCCGGCCGCCGCGACCGGCGGAACGCCCGGAAGGATTACGCGGCCGTCACGGTCGACCGTGACGCGATAGTCGTTGCTGTTGGTGCCCTGGCCGCGCGTGGAGATGTTGATCTGGTCGCCGGGGCCGAGGATGTAATTGTCCGGTATCGCACCGATGGCGGGAACCGACGCGGGCAAACCCACGCCCACCTGGTCGTAGCCGAACAGCGACAGCGACACGCCGGCGCGGTCGGACATTATCTTTTCGAGATGTGTCTGCGGCGGGCCCGAAGGGGTCGCCGATGGCGCGCCATTCAGCATGCCGATGGAGGTCGGCGCCGACGGAATCCCCGAGGTGTTGGTGGTGAGCGGGACGCCGGCGACGGGAATCGTCGTCGTCTGCGCGGTCGTCCCCGGCGCGATCGTGATGATCGGGCTGGCGGGCGCACCGGAGCCGGGAATCGGCGTGCCCTGGAGCACTTGCTGCAGTCCGCCAGGCTGATTCAGCACGTTTTGTATGACCTGGCCGAGCTGGCCGCCGGAGCTCTGCTGGCCATAGGCGGAGGAAAGGCCCGCACCGAGCGCCATTGTGACGATCATGAGAAGACCGCGCGTGCCCGCGCGGCGGAGCCCCAGGATGAACTGCCGTAATCTTTGCATTCGCCCGCCCAAAACCGTCTGAAAACGCTGTGTGCCCCGGCGTGTATCATATTGACTGATAAGGGAGAAGCCCCGACAAGTGGCTTCCGCTGGGTAGTCCTCAAGGAAACTGGGTCGCTTGCGAAATTCTGCGCGCCGAAAGGGGCCGGCCGGTCCGCGCTTGAGCGCCTGCTTTGCAGGGCGCAAGGCGCTGGCGCGCGCGCTGCTCGGCTGCGCCGCCGCCACTTTCGCGGTTCCCGCTTACGCCAACGGCGACGATCCGGCCGCGCCCTTCCGCGACACGTTCGGCGAAGTCGGCATGCTGGAGATGCCCAGCGCCGAGATGGCGGATGACGGGCAATTGTCGCTCACCTTCGCGGACCTGAAGAACACGCGCCGGTTCGCGCTCGGCTTCCAATTGTTTCCCTGGCTCGAAGGCTCGTTCCGCTATGCGAGCATCGCGAACTTCAACGGCCGCTCGACCGACTTCGACCGCAGCTTCGGCCTGAAGGCGCGTCTGTTCCAGGAGACGCAATGGACGCCCGATGTCGCGATCGGCATCCGCGACATCGTCGGCACCGGCATCTATGGCGGCGAATATCTCGTCGCCACCAAGCATATCTGGGATTTCGACGTCACCGGCGGATTGGGCTGGGGACGGCTCGCCGGCAACGAGACTTTCGACAATCCGTTCGGCGCGGTGTTCTCCTCGTTCAAGACGCGCAGCCCGGGCGGCGGCGTCAACGGCGGCCAGGTCGATTTCGGACAATTCTTCCACGGCCCCGACATGGGCGTGTTCGGCGGCGTGACGTGGCACACGCCGATCGACAATCTCGACATCATGGCGGAGTACTCCTCCGACAAATACACGCGCGAAGGCCAGTCGCACGTCTTCGTGGTGCATACGCCCATCAATGTCGGCATCGCCTATCGCCCGCTCTCCAACCTCACGCTGACCGGCGGCTATCTCTACGGCACGAGTTGGGGCGCGACCGTGACGTTGTCCCTCGATCCGACGCGCGAGAGCGTGGGCCAGCGCATGGGCACCCCGCCGATCCCGCCGCAGACGCGCAGCGACGAGCAGCAGCGCGCCGCCGTGACCGGCTTCGTCAAGCAGGAGCGCAGCGAGATCTCCATCGCGCAGGGCGGGCCCTGGGTCGGCCATGGCGCGAGCGGGCCGGACGCGAAGACGACGCTGGTCTCGCAGGTCAACAACAGCTCCGCCGCGATCCGCGATTCCGAGATCGACGGGCGCACGCTCGTCATCGACATGCGCGCCGCCAGGATCACCGCGGAGGATTGCAGGCGTTACGCGGCGATGGCGGCATCCTCGCCGGCGCCGATCGATTCCATCGCCGTGCTCGATCTGGACCGCGGCAAGGGCGCGCCGGTGATGTGCCAGGTCGATCGCCCGCAATTGCCGCGCACCGTCTATGCGCGCCTGGAAGCGATGGACGCGGTCGATTCCTTCGCCGAGCAGCAGTCCGACGGCGCAAACGGCGGCGGCACGCTGCTCACGCAAGCGGCCCCGCCGGCGGCGGACCTGTTCGACAAGCAGACGGTGGAGGGCAAGCTTCGCCTCGCCGCCGCCGCGCAAGGCCTGCGCATCGAAGGCGTGGGCATGAGCGAGCACGCCATCATCGTCTATTTCTCCAACACCAAATATTACGACGAGGCGGAGGCGCTCGGCCGCCTCGCCCGCGTGGTGCTGGCGACGACGCCGCCGAGCATCGAATCCATCAAGATGGTCTCCATCGTCTCCGGCATTCCGCAGCAGGAGGTCGACGTGCTGCGCGCGCCCCTGGAGCGCATGTATGCGCAGGGCGCCAATCCGATGGAGATCAGCCAGGCGATCACGTTCCATTCGCCCTCGCTCGGCCATCCGATCCTGGACGCGGCGCAATCGCGCTCCTATCCGCGCTTCGACTGGTCGGTGTCGCCGATGTTCCGCCAGGAATTGTTCGATCCTGACCAGCCGGTGCAGGTGCAGATCCTCGCCGCCGTGTCCGGCACGGTCGAAATCATGCCAGGCCTCAACGTCACGACACTGCTCGAAGGCAACATCTACAACGATTTCCGCCTCAACCAGACGAGCAACTCTCTCCTGCCGCATGTGCGCTCGGATTTCGCGCAGTACCTGAAGCATGGCATCAACGGCATCTCCAATCTCTACGCCTCCTACGACACCCGCCTCGCGCCCGACGTCTTCGCCGAGGTGAAGGCGGGCCTGTTGGAAGATATGTATGCCGGCGTCGGCGGGCAGGTCCTGTGGCGGCCGGAGGGCAGCCGGCTGGCGATCGGCATCGACGCCTACGAGGTGCAGCAGCGCGGCTTCGACCGGTTGTTCGACATGCGCAGCTATCGCGTCTTCACCGGCCACGTGTCGGCCTACTATGAATCGCCGTTCTACGACTTGAACTTCGCCGTCCATGCCGGGCGCTACCTGGCGCGCGACTATGGCGCGACCTTCGAGGTGACGCGCGAATTCTCCACCGGCGTGGAGATCGGCGCGTTCGCCACCTTCACCAACGTGCCGTTCTCGAAATTCGGCGAGGGCAGCTTCGACAAGGGCCTGATCATCCGCATCCCGCTGGAATGGGCCCTGCCTTTCAATTCCCAGTCCGCCTATGCCCTGGATCTGCGCCCGTTGACCCGCGACGGCGGCCAGCGACTCCTCGGCGACAATTCGCTGTATGATGCGACCCGCCGGACGAGCTACGGCGAGGTCGTCAACCACAGCGATGAGATCGGATATCCGTGAACAATCTTCGGGGACTGTTTGTGGGCTTGAGCGCGGCGGCCGCGCTCGCCGGCTGCGCGCAAGGCGCCGACAGCGGCAACGGCGCCTCGGAATGGGGCCAGATCGTCAATATGGTGTCGGACCAGGTCGGCGGCTCCAAATCCGACACGGTGACCTTGGAGCAGGCCGCGGCCGTGCCCTACGCCACCATCGGGATCCGGGTGAATGATGGCCCGCAGCTGATGCTGGTCTTGGCGGCCGACGAGGCGGGGGACCATCTGTGGACCTCCAAGGCGCGGGCGGCGGTGACCACCCGCTTCGGCCGCGTGGTCCGCACCTCGGGCCTGCCCTTCAACATCGATGGCGTGAACTATAATGGCGAGGATCCGGTCCAGACCGCGGCCCGGACCGGCCAGATGTCCGAATCCATGCGCACGGCCGATTTCTGGGACCTGAACAAGTTCTCGGTGCCCGTCCGCTGCGTCACCGTGCCCAAGGGGCCGGAAGCCGTGACGATCCTGGGCAAGGCGATCAACACCGTCCGCGTCGAGCAGACCTGCGACAGCCCCTCGGTCGAATGGTCGTTCACGGACACATTCTGGGTGGGCCAGAGCGGATTGGTCTGGAAATCGATCCAGCATTACCACCCCGACGGCGCACCGGTCGAGATCGAAGTCCTGCGCCCGCCCGTCCGCATCAACTAAGTCTCGCGCCTCCCTCCTTGCGGGGCCGCCTACGCTTTCAGCTTCGGCGTGCCGAGTGAGTGTCTCACTTGCCGCGGCGTAGCCGAAGGCGAAGCCGGGAGGTCCAAATCGCTTGCGATTTCGGGTGGGGGTACCGCGCCGCTACTTGGCGCAGTCACCCAAGAAGGCGATCCGGTTGTCGCGATAGTCGAGCAGCAGCTTGACGTGCATGTCCGCGAGCAGTCTGTTGCCGACATTCGCCAGCCGCGTTTCGGCGCTGCCTTCGTCACCGGTCAGCGACACGCTTTCCCCCGCGGGAAGGACGAACGGGCCGATGCCGATGGGCGCGTTCAATCGATAGTCCTTCACGGTATATTCTCCACGGTTGCCGGTTACGGTGTGGCTGCCGGCTTCCACCAGAGCCGCCTTTATTTCCGGCAAATCCAGCGCGTTCTTGTACAGCTCCACGGTGCTGTTCGACCCGGTGTCGATGCTGACCGGCAGGCGCGCTGTCCCGACGCCCATGTCCACGATGGGGATCGTGTCGCCTTTGTAGGATTTCAGCGGCAGGCGCAGGGCTGTGCGGCACGTCGCGCTTTGCCGGGCTAGGCCCGCCGCGTTGCCGGAGATCGCGATGGTCGCGGCCGCATAGTCGATCAGCATCGCCCGCCCAGCCAGGAAACTGTGGCCCAGAGTCCCATCGACGGTGCGCCCATACGCTTTGCTGATCGCCGCCTGGTCGGCCGCCAGCGCCTCGATGGCGGGGAAGCTTCGGTCGCCGACGGTCAGGCCGTCGATCGACGTCGGATAGACCATGGCATGCGCATCGTCGCCCTGCCCCGATGCCTCGCCGCCGTTGGCGAAATCGATCTTCAACCCGAGCGATTTGGCGCGGGCGGTGTCGATCGCCGAAGGGCTCGCGCCCGTGTCGAGGAACATATAAAGCGGCGTCCCGTGCACGCGCACGTTCAACCCGATCTCATGCCGCGAGAAGTCGAACGGCACGGTGACAGGTCGCGCTTCGGATGCCGCGGTCAACAGGACTGTGACCGCCACGGCGCCCGCGACCGGACGAGACCGGAATCCGGACATGTCATCCTCCATGCCTACGAATGGTCGCTGGGCGACACATTCTTCCTTCTGCACCTCCCCCTTGTGGGGAGATCGACAAATCGTCGAGCGCAGCGAGGCGATTTTCGGGTAGGGGCCGCTCCAGACGCGAAGAGCGGGCCCCACCCGAAAACGCTACGCGTTTTCGAGCTCCCCACAAGAGGGAGGTGCACCGAGTGCCAGGCGAACAAAAAGAAAAGGCGCTCCGCGAGGAGCGCCTTTTCAAACTTGATCGGTCTGAACCGATATTACGGCGTGCCACCAGTCGTATGGTTCGTCGAACCATTGCTGTTGCCGCTGCAGAGAACGAGACAGAGGCCACCGGCCACAACCGCGGCTGTCACCAGCCACATCGTCGTGTCCGAACCCATGCCCTGAGCCTGCTGCACATTGGCCGCATTACCCGGAGCCAGGGCGCCCTGGTCCTCGGTCCCACCAAGAGCCACGGTCATGCTCGAGACGAGCATCGCTGCCGCAACCACCGCTGAACCCAACTTGCGCATTCAATCCTCCTGACTCGCGAAAGTAGTGATGACTTTTTACGCCGAAAGGTCGAAGCCTGTCAATTAACGGCTGTCCATTATTGCCCGGAATTCCGGCCTTTCGCGCCGATTCATGTGGCGCTGAGGCCACAGGAACCGGCTAGACAACCCTATAAACCACCAACAGTTTCCGGAGATTTACCAGCCTTCGCTCGCGAAGCGGGCGAAAGCTGCCGCGCCGAAGCCCAAAGGGCGAAGGCGGGCCGGTGGCCGCGAGCTACGGCTCGGCGAGCCGTAACCTCGTGAAATCATGCCTTTTTGACCCAAATACGTCATCGCAAATCGGGTGGGCCCGCCGCGCGCTATGGCCCGGCAAGCCTAGATTCAGGGGATCAATCTTTTTTCCCGCAAATAGGCAACGACTCGCTCAGCCAGCTCGGCCGGGTCGGTCCCGGCGGTGCTGATGGTGAGTTCCGCGGCCTCCGGGGCCTCGTAGGGGCTGTCGATTCCGGTGAAGTTCTTGATCTGGCCTTCGCGGGCCTTCTGGTAGAGGCCCTTGGGGTCGCGCTGCTCGCAAATCTCCAGCGGCGTATCGACGTAAATCTCGATGAACTCGCCAGAGCCGACCAACTCGCGCGCCATCCGCCGCTCCGAGCGGAAGGGCGAGATGAACGACACCAGCACGATCAGGCCGGAATCCACGAACAGCTTGGCGGCCTCGGCGACGCGGCGGATGTTCTCCACCCGCGCCGCATCGGTGAAGCCGAGATCGCGGTTGAGGCCATGGCGGACGTTATCGCCGTCGAGGATGTAGGTGTGGCGGCCCTGGGCGTAGAGCGTGCGCTCGACGAGGTTGGCCACCGTCGACTTGCCCGAGCCGGACAGGCCGGTAAACCACAGCACCGCGGGCTTCTGGCCCTTGAGGTCGGCGCGCGCGGTCTTGTTCACGTCCAGCGCCTGCCAATGCACGTTGGTCGCGCGCATCAGCGAGAACTCGATCATGCCCGCCGCGACGGTGCGGTTGGTGAAGCGATCGATCAGGATGAAGCCGCCGGTGTCGCGGTTGTCGCGGTAGGGATCGAAAGCGATGGGCTGCGAGGTCGAGATGTTGACCGCGCCGATCTCGTTGAGCTGCAGCACGGTGCCCGCCAGATGCTCCAGGGTGTTCACATCCACCTTGTGCTTCAGCGTGCTGACCTGGCCCGGCACCGTCATGGTGCCGATCTTCAAGAGATATTGGCGGCCGGGGAGCATCTCCTCCTCCGCCATCCAAAGCAGATGGGCCGCGAACTGCTCCGACACGTCGGGCCGTGCGGTGGGCGCGCAGAGCACGTCACCGCGGCTGATATCGACCTCGTCGGCCAGCGTGAGCGTCACGGCCTCGCCCGCGACCGCATCCGGCAGGTCGCCGTCGGCGGTGACGATGCGGGTGACCTTCGATTGCTTGCCGGATTTGGCGACGGTGATGGAATCGCCCGGCTTCACGCGGCCCGACACGATGGTGCCGGAGAAGCCGCGGAAATCGAGATTGGGGCGGTTCACCCATTGCACCGGCATGCGGAGCGGCTTCTCGGCCAGCGCTGTCTCGACGTCCACGGTCTCCAGGTGATGCAGGAGCGGCGGGCCCTCGTACCACGGCATCGCCGGGCTCTTGTCGATGACGTTGTCGCCGAAGCGGGCCGACATCGGGATGGCGACCAGGCTCTCGAATTCGAGAGCGGCGGCGAAGTCGCGGAACTCGGCCACGATGCGGTCGAAGATCTCGGCGGAATAGTCGACGAGGTCGATCTTGTTGATCGCCAACACGACATGGCGGATGCCGAGCAGCGAGCAGATGTAAGCGTGGCGGCGCGTCTGGACCAGCACGCCCTTGCGCGCGTCGATCAGGATGACGGCGAGTTCGGAATTGGAGGCGCCGGTCGCCATGTTGCGGGTGTATTGCTCATGGCCGGGCGTGTCGGCGACGATGAACTTGCGCTTCTCGGTTGAGAAGAAGCGGTAAGCCACGTCGATGGTGATGCCCTGCTCGCGCTCGGCCTCCAGCCCGTCGACCAGGAGCGCGAAATCGATGTCGCCGCCGGTGGTGCCGAATTTCTTGGAGTCCTTCTTCAGCGCGGAAAGATGATCTTCGAACAACAGCTTGGAATCGTAGAGCAGCCGTCCGATCAGCGTGGACTTGCCGTCGTCGACGCTGCCGCAGGTGAGGAAGCGCAGGAGCGATTTCTTCTCCTGCTGGGCGAGATAGGCCGAAAGCGCGGTCGAGGGGGCGTTCATCAGAAATACCCCTCTTTCTTCTTCTTCTCCATCGAGGCGTTCTCGTCGTGGTCGATGACGCGGCCCTGGCGCTCGGAGGTGCGGGCGGTGAACATCTCGGTGACGATATCCTCGATGGTGGCGGCGGAGGATTCGACCGCGCCGGTGAGCGGATAGCAGCCGAGCGTACGGAACCGCACCAACTTATTTTCCGGAACCTCGCCCGGCTTCAGCTTCATGCGCGCATCGTCGACCATGATCATGGCGCCGTCGCGGTTCACCACCGGGCGTACGGCCGCGTAATAAAGCGGCACGATGGGGAGCTTCTCCATCATCGTGTATTGCCAGATGTCGAGTTCGGTCCAATTGGACAGCGGGAAGACGCGGATCGATTCGCCCTTGTTCACGCGGGTGTTGTAGAGCCGCCAGAGTTCCGGGCGCTGGTTCTTCGGATCCCAGGCATGGTTCTGGTTGCGGAAGGAGAAGACGCGCTCCTTGGCGCGGCTCTTCTCCTCGTCGCGGCGCGCGCCGCCGAAGGCCGCGTCGAAGCCGTATTGGTCGAGCGCCTGCTTGAGGCCCTCGGTCTTCATCACCTGGGTATGCAGCGAGGAGCCGGAATCGAACGGATTGATGCCGCGGGCGACGCCGTCCTGGTTGATATGCACGATGAGCTTCAAGCCCAGCCGCGAAGCGGTCTCGTCGCGGAACTTGATCATCTCCTGGAATTTCCACGTCGTATCGACATGAAGGAGCGGGAACGGCGGCAGGCTCGGATAGAACGCCTTCATCGCCAGATGCAGCATCACGCCGCTGTCCTTGCCGATGGAGTAGAGCATCACCGGGTTGCGGAACTCGGCGGCGACCTCGCGGATGATATGGATGGATTCCGCCTCCAACCGCTTGAGATGCGAGAGGCGCGCTTCGGTGGACGACATATTGGCTCTTGTGCAGGTGCGAAGGTAAACGGCCCGCAATCTAGTTATGGAGCGCCGCCAACTCAACTATCCTCCTGAAAAGCCTTAACGCCGTGGGGGCATGGCGGCTTTGCCGGGTTTGCCTGTTCGGGGTTGACGGGCGGCGGGCTGACAATGCATCTCTCGGCCTCTTTTTTCCCATCAAGGCCGCGTATGAGAGACGACGAACCCAGCAAAACGGCTTGGCGCAGCGCCATGCGGCGCGCCGCGCACCAGATGTGGGACTCTCCGCGCGTCCTCGACGATCCGCTCACCTTGAAGATCATCGGAACCGAGGCCGAGGCGGCTTTGCGGGCCAAGGGCGCGCCCGACAGCCGAGATTTCGAGAGCACGATCCGCGCCTTCACCGCCACGCGCAGCCGGCTGGTCGTCGACGCGCTCGGCGAGGCGCTGGCGCGCGGCGTGCGCCAATTTGTCGTGATGGGCGCGGGCTACGAGACATCCTCCTGCGGCGCGCATGAGGGTTTGCGTGCCTTCGAGATCGACCACCCCGCGACACAGGCCCGCAAGAAGGAACTGCTCGCCGCGTCTGGAATCGGCGGCGACGTGGCGATGGCGCCGGTCGATTTCACCCGCCAGACGGTGCAGGCCGAATTGCCGCAGGCGGGCTGGGACGCCTCGCAGCCGACACTGTTCTCCTGGCTCGGCGTGACGAACTACCTGACGCGCGAGGCGGTGCTGGAGACCCTGCGTTTCGTGGCGTCCCTGCCCAGGGGCAGCGAGATCGTGTTCGACGTCTCCACGCCCGCGTCCCATCTCTCGGTCTACGAGCGGTTTGTGCGGTTGGGGGTGCATCTGAAAAATCTGCGCCGGGGCGAACCCAGTGGAACCCGCTTCGATCCGGCCGCCTTCGCGCAGGAGATCAAGGCGCTCGGTTTCTCGCGCGCCGAGGCGCTGGAAGGCCCCGCCCTCAATGCACGCTATTTCGCGGGCCGGGGCGACGGGCTTAAGCTCAGCGCGCGCTCGGCGCTGATCCGGGCGGCGGTGTAGAGCGATGAAGATCACATTCGTCAACCATGCCAGCGTGAAGATCGCGAGCGGCAATGTCTGCGTGCTCACCGATCCGTGGACCGAAGGCCCCGTCTTCAACAATGGCTGGGACCTGTTGGTGCCGACGCCGTTGACGAAGGCCGAGGTGATGGCGGGCGTGACGCATATCTGGGTCTCGCACGAGCATCCCGACCATTTCTCGCCCGGCTACTTCTCGTCCATCGCCGCGGAGTATCGCGACAAGATCGAAGTGCTGTTCCAGAAGACGCGCGACCGCCGCGTGGCGAAGTTCCTCGAAAGCAAGGGCTTCCGCCTGCGCGAGGCCGCGCCGGGCGAGCCGCTCGGTCTCGGCGGCGGCGTGACAGGCCGCATCTATCCCAGCGATTTCTACGATTCCTGGATCCAGATCACCGACGGGGAGACCAACCTCGTCAACCTCAACGATTGCGACATCACGCAAGCCGCCGATCTCGCCAAGGTCCGCGCCATCACCGGCGGGCCCGACGTGCTGCTATCCCAATACAGCTACGCCGCCTGGAAGGGCGGCCGCGAGAATGTCGCCTTTCGCAAGGCGGCGGCGGCGCAGAAGCTGGAGACGGTGAAGACGCAGATCCGCGCGCTCAGCCCTCGCAAGGTGATCCCGTTCGCCAGCATGGTCTATTTCTCCAGCGTCGAGAATTCCTACCTCAACGACAGCGTCAACACGCCGGACGATGCGGCGGCGGCCATCCGGGAGGCGGGCGCGGAGCCCATCGTGCTGTTCCCCGGCGATGCGTGGGACACGGGTACGGCATACGACAACGAACCGGCGCTCGCGCGCTACCGCGCGGCCTATGCCGGCTTGGCGCAGCTTCCGTTGCGTGATCCCGGCAAGGGCAAGAGCTTCGACGAGCTCAAGGAGTCGTTCGACAAATATCGCAAGCGCGTCGGCGAGAAGAATTCGCTCGCCTTCATCGGCTTGGCGCGGCGCCTGCCCGCCATGGGCGCATTCCGGCCCGTGACGATCCGCCTGACCGACCTGAACGAGACGGTGGAGGTCGGGTTGGTGGACGGGTTCAAGCGCTCCGACGCCAAGCAGTGGGACGCGGCGATGCATTCCAATTCGCTGGCGATGATCCTGGACCAAGAGTTCGGCTACGACACGCTCACCGTCAACGGCCGCTTCGAGGCGACGGCGGAGGGCTTCTCCAAGCTCACCCGTTCCTTCGCCATCGGCTCCTTGAACGCCATGGGTCTGTCGTTCGGGCCTTCGCTGATGTTGCAGGCGCGGATCGTGGCGATCCTGATGCGGCGGCTTCGCGGCGTCGTGCGCCGCCTCGACCGGAAGGCAGCCTGAGCGTGGAACGCGTCACCGTCGATTGCCCCATCTGCGGTGCCACGTCCGACGAAACGTTCCGCGAGCTCGATGGCTACCGCGTCGCGCGCTGCAAATCCTGCGGCTTCCTGTTCGTCAATCCACGGCCGACGCCGGAAGGGCTTTCCGAACTCTATCGCGACCGCGAGACCAACAAGTTCTTCAGCGAAGGCTACGAGCCGCCGGAACTCGAAGCGCCGGTGCTGGCCAAGGTGTTCGACACCATCCAGCGTTACGTGCGCTCCGGCGCGATGCTGGAGATTGGCTGCGGGCGCGGCGATCTTCTGGCGCTGGCGGGCAGCCGCGGCTTCCAGCCCACCGGCGTCGATTTCTTCGACGGCAAGCCGCCGGCCACGCCAGGCGTGAGGTTCTTCGACGGGCCGCTGGCCGCGGCGAAATTCCCCAATGCCAGCTTCGACGTGGTCGTCATCCGCAACGTGTTGGAGCATCTGTTCGATCCGCGCCAGGAAGTGGCCGAAGCCTTCCGCCTGCTGAAGCCGGGCGGCGCCCTCTACGCCAAGGTGCCCAACGCCATGGCGGGCGAAGGGCCGTTCTACCGCCGCTTCGTGGCGCCGCGCTATCCGTTCGCGCCGCCCTATCACCTCAGCCATTTCAGCCCCGAGAGCATGAGGCGGCTGCTCACCAACGCCGGGTTCCAATTCGTGCGCTGGAGCGTGGAGCAGCCGACCATCGTGCGCAGCGCCAGGAAGAACTTGGTGCGCCAAGCGGCCTATCGCGTGCTGAACCTGCTGAACACGCTGAGCGGCGGGCGCTTCCCGCAGATCACCATCGCCTGCATCGTCAAAAAGCCCTGATCACTCGCCGGGCGCGAGTTGCAGCGGCGCGGGGGAGCGCGCGACCGCCCGGTTGAGGCGGTTCTCGACCCAGCGCATCGCCATCACGGCATAGATGCAGGCGCCGAACACCAGGAACGGCTCGACCGAGATGCGCATGCGGAAGGCATTGCCGCTGTCGGAGACCAGCACGCCGAAGCCGAACCAGCTTCCGATGAAAGCGAGGATCAGCGCGGTGCTGAGCCGCTCCAGCATCACCGGATCGTATTGGGCGAGGATGGCCGGAAGCGGCGGGCCCCTGGGGCGGACGAGCTTGCCATTTCGCTTTCGAATGGCGGCGGCGCGGATCATCCTGTGGAAACGGTAGACCCAGTACATGCAGACGATTACGAATATCGAATCGAACATCGCCAATATTCGGGCCACCGCGGTGAGCTGCCAGGGAAGCGGGATGTCGATGAAGGCGAAGAGCTGCAGCGGCACGCGCATGTAGAAGGGCAGCCGCTGGTAGACGCCGAACGGCAGATAGAGGCTGTTGGCGCCGGTGCCCAGCGCCGGCGAATACTCCGACGGATTGACGCTGCCGCGCGAGGCGCGGTTCAGCGCGTAGTCCTGGAACAGGACGGTGGGTGCGACCAGCGTGGTCGCGCCGGTGACCTGGTGGACGACGACGAAATAGGACGCGATCAGCACCACCAGCGACCCGATGGTGATGATGATGCTCGACAGCATGAGGAAGAACAGGCGGCGGTAGACGTGACCGGCGGCGCGGCTGGATACGATGAACCAGCGCAGGATCATCCAGCCCGGCGGGATGAGGATGAAGAGGATGAAGGTCACCCGCAGGATCGTGGCGCAGAGGAAGCTGACGATGTAGATGGCCCAGTTCAGCGCCAGATAGTCCTTCCTCAGCACGATCCAGGCGAAACTGAAGATGTTCAACAACAGGAAGAAGTAGATGATGACGTCGCGCAGCGCGAAGAACGAGAAATTGAGCGCCGCCGGGTAGAGCGAGGCAAGCAGGAGGCCGATGGTGGCGACGCGCTCGTTGAACATGCGCCGCGTATAGGCGAAGACGATCAGGCCGGCCGCCGCGCCGACGAAGGAGTTGGTGAAGTTGAGCATCACCGCCGAATCCTCGAAGACGCGCACCGCCGGAAGGTTGATCAGCGCCTCGAGAAAGAACTTCATGTTGGTGAGGTTGGCGATGCTGAAGAAGTGGCCGGTGAACATCGACAGCAGCCCGCCCTTCTGGTCCATCAGGCCGATGGAGAAGTCGGAGGCGTATTTCTGCACGAAGAAATTGAGGTTCTTGTTGAACACCGCGATGATGGCGCGGAACCAGAAGCTCGCCTGGAAGAAGATGGCGACATTGACCGCGTCGCGCCGCGTCGGCGCCACGAAATAGGCGCACGCCCCGCCCACGGCCGCGAGCGCCAAGAGATAGAGGAGCTCGCCATAGGTCATTCGCGGGTTCCGCCGCCAGCCTGAGCGGCGTCCATGTTCCACACCTTGCGCAAATCGCGTCCCATCATGTCGCCGAGCCGCTTGATGTCGTCATCGTAAAGGGCGTAGAGGCGCGCCGCAATCGCGGGATCGATGGGCTCGGAGGAAGCTGCCTTCTCGCGCAGCACGACCTTCTCTGCGCCCAGCCGCTTGGCGAACTTCACCGCTCCGTGCAGGCCGGCCGAATGCAGGAACCGCGAGGTGCCCGCGGCAAAGCGCGCCAGCGCATGCGACCGCGCTTCGCGCCGCTCATAGGAGCGCCCGCGCAAGGATGGCGGCTCGAACGACGCATCCACGCCCAGGAAGCGGAACAGAGGCGCGGGAGATTGCACGTCGTCCACCAGGAGCGGCAGCAAATTCTCGTGCGGGAATACGGCGCGGTAATGGGCGAGATGGCGGGCGTAGAAACCCTCCTCCAGCAGCTCCGGCAGTTCCTCCACCGCGTCGGAGAGCGACAGCGACGTGTCGCCTTTGGAACGCATGTGGTGATAGAGCGAGACCACCCGCGCCACCGGCTCGCGGAAGACGAAGACCAGCTTGGCCTTGGGGACGGTGGCCAGGATGCGGTCCGGCGCGTCGGGCGAGACGAAATAGGTCGGCGAAACCTCGCCCACCACCTGCCCCGCGGCGGCGCCGTCGAAATAGGCGCCGTACCAGTCGTCGCCGCGCGCGAAATAGCGGTCGAAGTAGAAGATCTCCTTCGTCACGGTCGGCAGGTAGATGCCGGGATGCTCGCGCAGGCATTGATCGAGCCAGGTCGTGCCGCATTTGCGCACGCCCGCGACGATGAAATCGGGAAGCCGTCCCGTCACAGCCATGCTCCCAGATCGCGCTTGATGATCTCTTCGGTGGCGATGACGTGCGGGCGGTAGAGCTCGCGCAGGCGCTGGCGCGTGTCCGCCGCCACGGCGGGCTTGTCGGTGACCTTCCTGGTCAAGGTCTTCATCACAATCGGGTTGGTCTTGGCCCAGGTGAGGAGGCGATGGAAATCGTTGCGCCTGAGCCAGAGCGCGAAACGCTTCAGCAGATGGAACAGCCCCGCGCTGCGCGGGGCGCTCGCCTCCAGCACACGCTCCCGCGCCACCGGCGGCACGAAATCGGGATCGACGCCGAGGAATTCGTAGATCTCGCGCAGCAGCGCCTTCGGATCACGCTTCAGGTCATCGAACAGGGCCACGAACAGCTTGTCGCGCGGGAACAGCTCCAGCCAGCGCGCCAGATGCACGTCGAAGAAATTCTGCTCGACCATCTTGGGGTCGGCGGCGATGGCGTCCTCCAGCGAGCCCTTGATGAGGCCGTTGCGCAGGCGGAAGAGATAGAGCGACTGGATGCGCTCGACGGGATCGCGCAGGAAGGCGATCAGCTTCACGCCCGGCAGGTCATGGGCGATGCGCGCCGGCGCTTCGGGGGTGAAGAAATAGGTGTTGCTGACCTCGCCGACGGCCTTGGCGCCCAGGCCGTCGAAGAACCTGTCGTACCAGCCCAGGCCGCGATCGTAGTAGTCGGCGAAGAACACCGTCTCCTTGGTGTTGCGCGCCAGCCCGATCTCAGGATGCGCCTTCAGGCACTCGTAGAGCCAGGTCGTGCCGGTCTTGCCGGGGCCGATGACGATGAAATTGGGCCGTGTCATGCCTGCCGAGTAGCGAAGAAGTCCCCGCGCCACAAGCCTCCTAGTGCTGCAACCCGGCGCGCCGGGCGAGGCGCGCCGCGACCACGGCGAATTGTTCCGGCAGGGCGCCGAGAAGGTAGCTCAGCGCGCCGAAGACGGCGACGAAGACCACGGCCGAGACATAGAAAGCGAGATAGAAGTTCAGCTTCATCAGCCCGAAGCCGATGGCGGCCACGACCACGGACACCAGCGCCAGGCGCCACAGCTTGATGCCGTGCAGGTTCTTCCAGCCGACCCGCCGCGCCACGGCGAAGAAATTCATCGGCACCATGACCGCGCCTGCGATGATCTGCGCCGCGCCCGCACCGGCGGCGCCGTAGAGCGGCACCAGGAAATAGCTCAGCGTGGTGAGGATGACGATGCCGGCGACGAGGCCATAGACCACCGCACGCTCCTGGCGGATGCCGTTGAGCAGGTCGGTGCAGAATTGCTGGACGAAGAGCAGGCCCATCACGATGTCGAACAAGGTCCAGGTCAGACCGAGATGCGCATATTTGGGACCGAAGACGAGGCCGATCAGCCGCTCGCCATAGAGGAGGCCGCCGACGGTGAAGAAGGTCGCCAGCCAGGTGTTGATGCCGGAGGTCTCGCGCACGAGGGCGTGGAACTGGTCGAGATTCTCCTGCTCGTCATGGAAGGCGATGCGGGGCACCGAGGCCCATATCACCGCCTTGGGGATATAAAGGGCCGAGGTCATGATCTGGTAGGAGACGCGATAGTCGGCGAGGTCGGTCTTGGCGTGGGCGCCGAAATTCTCCAGGAAAAGGTTCGTCTCGCGATAGTAGAACACCCATAGCGCCGTGTTCAGCGCGAACGGCCAGAGCGCCCGGACCTCGGCGCGGTCGAAGGGCTTGCGGAACTGGGCCAGGAATTCCGCCCATGTCAGATTCGTGATGCTCACCACCGTGAACACCGCCCAGATCACCGCGACGAAGACGGCGATGGTGACGAGCAGCAGCAACGTGCTGGCGACATGCACATGGAAGAAAGCGACGGCCACCGCGACCAGGAAGAACGACGCGGTCTCGAACAGCACGCGGCGGATGGCCCAGGCGCGGCCTTGCTCCGCCGGCCGGAACACGACGTCGGTGCTCAGGAACAGCGACTGCGCCACGGTGTAGAGAAGCACCAAAAGATAGACGAGACCGACATTGCGCGTGCTCCAATAGTAGTAGCCGGCGAGCACCAGCGCGGTGAGGGGAAGCGCATAGACCTTCAATGCGATGGTGCGCGCCCAGAACGAGCCGATGCGGCTGCGATCGCGCGCGCCGAGCACGGCGTAGAGCGTGTGGCCGCCCAGATCGAGCAGCGGCAGGAAGATGATCGCCAGCGACAGAAGGTAGGAGTACTGCCCGAACACGTCCTTGGGCAGGTAGCGCGCCAGGACGATGCTGGTGACCAGCCCGAACACCGCGATGGCGCCCTGCCCGGCCATGTAATGCAGGACGTTGGTGAAAATCTTGCCTTTGGGCTCGGTCATGAAGTTCCAGAAGGGCGGGACTTGGGGATACGAGGCCTGCCTTATCCCGGGACGATCCGCTCCGCTAGGCTTGGCGCGACCGTTAACAATTATTCGGGAAGATTTTTGGCCGCGAACCATGCGAGAATGGCTCGCGTCAAGTGCCCGGATTTGCTAGGTGCTTGACCCGCGCAGCGACGGACCGGGTGACATGGCAAGCGACAACGACGGCAGCATCTACGCCAACATGGACGACGAGGCCGGCGGTCTGCGCATCAGCCATTTCATCACAGCCGTGCGCGATCGCTCGCGCATCGTCTGGGCCTGCCTGGCGCTGTGCATCCTGCTGGCCTGCATGTTCATCATCCTGCCGCCGCCGTCCTACACCCTCACCATGATCGCCTACCCGTCGACCTCGAGCCAGGACAAGAGCCTGGGCTCCACCTTGAGCGCGCTGGCCGGCCCGCTCGCCGGCTTGATCGGCTCCTCCTCGACGTCGGACGTGCAGCCTTTCGATATCTACCAGGCGCTGCTGGTCTCGCCGCGCCTGGCGCAGCGCATCATCGCCAAGGACCCCGAGGTTCTGCAGAAGGTGTTCTACAAGGAGTGGGATCCGGCGACGAAGACGTTCCATCCGCCGCATGACCCCCTTTCCGCGACGGTGCGCACGTTCAACTGGCTGTTCGGGCTGCCGGGCTGGCACGCGCCGGACGCGACGCGGCTCGCCAACTGGCTGTCGGAGAATTTGACCTTCGGCGCGGTCAACGGCACCTCGATGCAGCAGATCCAGTTCTCCACGCCCTATCCGCAATTCGGCCTCCGCTTCTTCAAAGAGCTGAACACCGAAGCCGACTCCATGATCCGCGAGCAGGCGACGCGGCTGACCGACGCCCAGATCGCCTATCTCGAGAACAAGCTGAACCAGACCCAAACCGTCGATTACCGCCAGACCATCCTCGGCCTGTTGTCGGCGCAGGAAACCACGCGCATGTCGATCAACAAGGACCTGCCCTACGCCGCGGCGGTGCTGCAGAACTCCTACGCTTCGACCTTGCCGACATGGCCCAATCCGCTGATCTTGCTGGCGGTGGCGGTATTCGTGGGCCTTGTGCTGGGCGTCGTCGCGGCGATCACGGCGGCGATGATGTACCCCGATGGGCGGCGGCGTTTCGCGGTGAGCCGCTATGGCGTCGTCACCGCCTATCGCAGGGCGCTATGGACGATCACCGAGCCGCGCAAGACGGCTTCCGGCGCGGAATAGCGGCGCCGGTTCGAGATAGGATCCGCGCCTTGTCCGCCGCACCCGGAAAGAAGATCGTCGTGCTCACGCATGTCGGCTGGAGCATGCACCGCTACCGCATGGACCTCCTGCGCAAGCTGGTGCGCGACGGCTATGACGTCACCGCCATCACCGATTGGAGCGACGGCGACTACGAGACGCAAGTGCTGGCCGAGGGCGTGAAGACCGAACGCATCTCGCTCACCCGCGCCCGGCTCGATCCGCTCGCCGACCTGAAAACGCTCTTCCGCCTGATCGGGCTTTACCGCCGCCTGAAGCCCGACATCGTCCAGCAATTCAACATGCGCACCGCGCTCTTGGGTGGGGTGGCGGCGCGGATTGCGGGCGTCCCGCGCATCATCAATTGCGTGAACGGCGTGGGAATCGTGCTGGGCGGGACGATGCGGTCCTACCGCGCCCTCATCCTGCCGCTCTATTGGCTGGCCTATGGCGGGCGCGTGCAGGCCGTGTTCCAGAACACGGACGACCAGGAGACCTTGATCGCCGCCGGCATCGTGCCGCGCGAGAGGACCTTCCACATCCCAGGCTCCGGCGTGGACACTGAATTGCTCAAGCCCGATCCCGAAATCCCGCCCGAGAAGCGCGACATCGTCATCATGGCGTCGCGCATGCTGTGGAGCAAAGGCGTGCGCGAATTCGTGGGCGCGGCCGAGATCCTGAAACCGCGTTTCCCGAACATCCGCTTCATCCTGGCCGGCGGGCTCTCCGGCGACTACGGCATGCACAATCCCGACGACGTCGACGCGGAATGGATGAAACAGGTCGTGGCGCGCGGCGCGGTGGAATGGCCGGGCCATGTGAATCCCGTCGATGTGGAGGCGCTCTATCGCCGCGCCGCCGTCGTCGCCCTGCCCTCCTTCTATCCGGAGGGCGTGCCGCGCTGCCTGATCGAAGGAGCGGCCGCCGGCGCGCCGATCGTGACAACGAATACACCCGGCTGCCGGGACATCGTCATCGATGGGGTTTCGGGCCATCTCGTCCCGCCCCACTCGACGGAAAAACTCGCCGACGCCATCGGCGCCATCCTGGCCGTTCCCGGTACGGTAGCGAACATGGGGGCGCAGTCGCGGGCGCTGGCGGTGGCGGTTTTCGACGCGGGCAAGGTCTCGGCCGCCTTCGAGCGCATTTACCGCGGTTGATTCGGCTAATGCGGATTAGGGTATTCCCCGCTTCGCTGTGGCGTGCGCGCAACAGTCCCGGTTCTCGAACTTGACTTGGGGGTACCCGAAAGCGAAGCTGCCCTAGGGCTTTAGGTGTATCGCAAGGGGTAGAGAACGACCGGCGGCAGTGGAGTGGCCATCCGGATTTGACGTGTTCATTGATGTCTTCGGCGGGGCAACAAGGGCAAGAGAATGATCGAAACCTTCCGAAGTGCATTGGGTCAGAGCGTGGGGGACACAGCGGTATGTACGCGCTGAATAGTCGAGATAGATTAGCCTCGCAGTCACAGGTTTCATTGAACGCGGCCGCCGCTTCCGTCGGCGCAGATACGCTTAAGCCGAGCGTCGAGGACACATCGAACATCGCCATCGGCGGATCGGAATTCTTCTGGTTCTCCAAGCGGCTCTTCGACATCGCGATGGCGCTGATCCTGCTCGTTCCGATGAGCTTGATCGCGGTCGTGCTCTTCCTGGTGAACCCCTTCCTCAATCGCGGACCGGTGTTCTACGCGCAGACGCGCACGGGCCGCCACGGCGAGAGCTTCCGCATCGTCAAGTTCCGCACCATGCTTCCGGCGCCCAAGAATGCGACCAGCGCGTTTGCCTCCGCCGAGAAAGACCGCATCACCAGGCTCGGCGCGCTGCTGCGCAAATTCCGCATCGACGAGCTGCCGCAGATCGTGAACGTCCTGATCGGCAAGATGAGCTTCATCGGGCCGCGTCCCGAACAAGTCGCCTTCGCGCAAAGCTTCAGCCTGACCATCCCGGACTATGCGTCGCGCCACGCGGTGCGGCCGGGGATCAGCGGGCTCGCGCAGGTGCTGAACGGCTATGCCGATTGCGGCGAGACCACGCGCCTCAAGCTGGCGCGCGATCTCGAATATATCCGCGATGCGGGCTTCGCGATGGAACTGCGCATCCTGTGGCGCACGCTCTACGTCGTCGCCACCGGCTACGGCGCGCAGTAATCAGAAAAACCACCCTCCCCTTGAGGGAGGGTCGAAAACGCGCAGCGTTTTCGGGGAGGGGGACTTCCTTCCCGCGCTGGAGCACGCCCCCTCCCCGAAATTTTGCTTCGCAAAATTATCGGCCCTCCCTCAAGGGGAGGGCGGTTCTATTGCTCCCCCGTCCCGACAATCCCGATGTTCCTCGCGCCCAGCCGCTGTGCGTCCGCCATCACCTTGGCGACGGTGTCGTAGCGCGCGAGCCTGTCGGACGAGACGCGAATTTCCGGCTGCGGCATCGCGTGCGCCGCCTGCGCAAGGCGTGCGTCCAATCCGGCGCGGTCCACCGCCTGTCCGTTCCACGTCGTCGTACCGTCGAACTGGACGTCGACCTGCACCGACGGCGGTGGCGCGGCGGTACGCGGGCCCGTGCCGAGGTTGAGATTCACCGCGTGCATCTGCATCGGCAGCGTGACGATGAGCATGGTGAGCAGCACCAGCATCACGTCGATCAAGGGCGTGATGTTGATCTCGGCGGACGGTTCGGCTGTGGCGGTATTCGCGTTCATGGCCATCCTCGGCTCCTCCCTTTGGCGCCGCCATGCTCCGTCCCGATTGTGGAGAGTTTGCGGCCATGTTTGCGGTCGATGGGGCTTCGGGGCATAGAGAGGCCATGTTCCATATCTTCCCCACGGCGCTCGCCACGCTCTTCGTCGCCATCGGCCCGGTCGAGGTCGCCTCGATGTTCCTGGCGCTGACGGCGAGCGATTCACCCAAGCATCGCCGTTCGCTGGCGGTGCTGGCGGCCAGCGTGGCGCTCGGCGTGCTGGTCGCTTTTGCCTTGGGCGGGGTGCAACTCCTGACCCTGATCGGCGTGGGCCTGCCCGCCTTCCGCACCGCGGGCGGCGTGCTCCTGCTTCTGGTCGCGGCCGACCTCTTGCTCGGCCAGCGCACGGCCATCTCGACCATCACCACCTCCGAGGAGGAGGCCGCCAAGGGCCATCGCGACATCGCCGTCTTTCCGCTCGCCATCCCGCTGACCGCCGGCCCCGGCAGCATGACCGCCATGGTGCTCCTCATGGGCAAGGCGCATGGCTGGGCCGAGCAGGGCTGGGTGCTGGCCGCGCTGGTGGTGATGGTGGGCCTCACCTTCCTGTCCATGCTGCTGTCGGACCGGCTGATGAAGATCCTCGGCATGACCGGCGCCAACGTCATCGCCCGCGTCTCCGGCATCCTGCTCGCCGCGCTCGCCATGCAATTCATCTTCGACGGCCTGACGGCGAGCAAGGTGTTTGGCTAGGCCGCCCTGAACGTCACGGGCAGATGCTTCGGCCCAGAGATGAAGTTGGACGGCAGCCATTCGGGGCTGCCTGAGATGGCGATGTCCGGCATGCGCGTCAGCACTTCGGTCAGGATGGCGTCGATCTCGATGCGGGCGATGTGCTGGCCGAGGCAGCCATGCGGGCCGGTGCCGAAGGCGATGTGCTCGTTGGGCGCGCGCGACAAGTCGAGCGTGTCGGGCGCCGCGAACTTGTCCGGGTCGCGGTTGGCGGAGCCGAAATACATCACGACCTTCTGGCCCTGTTCGATCTTCATGCCGGCGAGCACCGTGTCGCGCTTCGCCGTGCGGCGCATATAGATCACCGGCGAGGTCCAGCGCAGCAATTCCTCCCGCGCCGACGGCAGGCGCGCGGGCAGATCGGCTTTCAGCCACGCGAGCTGGTCCGGATTCTCGAGCAGCACGATCAGGCCGGCGGAGAGGAGATTGCGCGTGGTGTCGCCGCCCGCGTCGATCAACAAGAGGAAGAACAGCAGGAACTCCATGTCGTCCAGCTTCTTGCCGTCGACTTCGGCGTGCAGGAGCTTGGTGGCGAGATCGTCCGCGGGCCGCGCGCGCTTCTCGTCTATCACCTTGCGGCCGTATTCGAACATCTTGAACACGGCCATGGCGCCGGCGCCCGGCTCCTGCGCTTCGGGTGCTGTATGGATCGCTTCGGTCAGCTTGTAGAGCTCGCGCCCGTCATCGAGCGGCAGGCCCATCAGCTCGGCGATGACATAGGACGGCATCTCGCCTGCCACGTCGCCCACGAAATCGCAGGAGCCGCGCGCGATCACCGCATCGACGATCTGCCTGGCGAGCGCGTTCATGCGCGGGACGCGGCCCGCCGAAGCCGGCTGCGTGAATTCATTGCGGATGAGCCTGCGATAGGCCGTGTGCTGCGGCGGGTCCATCATCAGCATCATCTTGTAGGGACCGAACGCGCCCGCCTGCTCGGTCAGCGGATCGGTGATCATGATGGTCGGCTCCGACGAGAACGATTGGAAGTCTCGGTCGACTTCCCACACATCCTTGTAGCGCGTGACGGCCCAGAAGCCCTTGCCCTCGGGCTCCTCATGCCAGAACACCGGCGCGTTCTCGCGCAGCCAGCGATATTGCGCGAAGGGATGACCGGCGGCGAAACTCGCGGGGGAAAGCAGATCGATCTTCATGGCTAGACGGGCCCTCCGCGCTTGCGCAATTGGTATGCGGCATAGACGAGCCCGCCGCCCACGAGGATGAACGGCCCGCCGAACACGAGCGCCTCCAACAGAAAGCCACCCATGTCCTCGCCCAGGCCTTGCGAGAGCGCGATGAGGCCGAAAATACCGGTGCACAGGCCCGACGGAATCAGGATCAGGAGGCCGATCACGAACAGCGCCAGCGCGGCGCCGGTCCATGGCGGGCGCTTCACCGGCGGCGGCGTCGGAGGTTCAGACATGAGCGGGCTCCCTCAGCCTGGCGTCGATGCCTTCGCGGTAGAAGAGGTTGTAGGTGTCGAACGGGATGATCTTGCGGTCGGGCGTCACGAAATGGATGCAGGAGCGTTTCACCGTGCCGACGCAGAAATTGTACTTGTCGAGGAACTGGACGATGACGATGCGGAACACCTTCTCGTAGCCCAGATCGGCCGGCACCTCGACCTTGGGCAGG
This sequence comes from Rhizomicrobium sp., assembly GCA_036491175.1. Classification (GTDB taxonomy): domain Bacteria; phylum Pseudomonadota; class Alphaproteobacteria; order Micropepsales; family Micropepsaceae; genus Rhizomicrobium. The sequence goes on along the minus strand of DASXCJ010000057.1, from coordinate 34,761 downwards.
CAGCAGAGCAGATCGCCCAGGGCTGTTTTCGTCGCCTCGCCCGTCGCCGACAGCGACATCAGCCCAAACACCCGCTTCTGCAGCTCCGGATATTTCTCGAACGAGATGGTGTTGGGCGCCGCCGCCAGAAGCTCCTCCTTCGGGATCAGCTTGGTGATCGGCGTCACTTTCGCGCCGTCGCGCAGGCCGTATGCGATGGCGATCTCGTCCGGGTTGCAGGGCAGCGGAATCACGTCGTCGAGGTCGAACACCTCCGAGTTGAGTCCGATCTCGCGGCGGATGTCGCTGAGCAGGAAGCGGTCGCGATTCTTGTCGAAATCCACGTTGCGGCCGGCATCCTGCACCGGCTGGAAGGTGATGCCGCGCACGCATTTGTAGGTCAGCGCATGGCGGACGATGGCGCCGATCTCGTCGTCGTTCTGGCCACGCTTGATGACGCAGACGAGCGTGGTGGCGATGCCCGCCTCTTCCAGATTGGCCAGCGCCTGGTCGCGGATGCGCCGCAGATCCGCGCCGCGCAGGTTCTCCAGCGCCGACTTCCTCATCGAGTCGAACTGGAGATAGACCTCGAAGCCCGGCGTCAGCTCGGCGAGCTCCGCCACGAATTCCTTGTCGCGGGCGATGCGCAAGCCGTTGGTGTTCATCATCACATGGCGGATCGGCTTGGACTTGGCGAGCTTCAGGATCTCCAGTATCTGCGGATGGATGCTGGGCTCGCCGCCGCTGATTTGCACCAGGTCGGGCTCGCGTTCGCTTTCGATCAAGGTTTCCAGCATCGCGTCCACTTCGGCGAGGCTGCGGTTGCGCGTGCGCTTGGGGGAGGAATCGGCGAAGCAGACCGGGCATGTCAGGTTGCATTCGTCGTTGATCTCGATCAGCGCGAGGCAGGAATGCTGCTCGTGATCGGGGCACAGCCCGCAATCGTAGGGGCAGCCGAGATGGGTGCGGCTCTGGAAGGCGAGCGGACGGTCGCCGGGCTTGAGCCAATCCTTCTGGCTTTTGTAATAAGCGGCGTCGCTCGAGACCTTGGTCTTCTGCGCGCCATGCGCGGCGCAGCGCTTCAGAAAGAAGACCTCGTTGTCCTCGATCACGATCTTGGCGGGGACGAGCCTGAGGCATTCCTCGCACAGCGAGGTGGTCTGCCCGTAGAAGATATAGTCCTTAGACGGCCGTACGAAACTCATGCTTTCCCCGCATCATGATCCAGGCATAGGCGATGAGAACCAGGCAGACGAGATGGAACACGTTCAAAGGCCCGGCCACCTTCGGATAGGGCTTCAGGAATTCCCAGGCAAAGCGCTGCAAACCATACCACCCCACGAAGAGATAGAAGCCGTTGCGCAGGAAAAATTCGGAGCGCCGGGCGATGGCGGCCAGGAACACGAACAGAAAGAGAAACATCGCCGCGGATTCGTAGAGCTGCACGGGATGGCGCGCGATCCCGTCCCCGAAATCGACGCCCCAGGGCAGGCGCGTCGGCGTGCCATAGGTGTAGTCCGGCAGTCCGGCGAAGAAGCAGCCGAAGCGCCCGACCGCGATGCCGAGCGCGAGCGGCGCGACGAAAGGCAGCCCCGTCGAGCCGCGTATGCCGCGCAACCATTTGTAGATCTCGACCGTGACGATGCCGCCGGCGATGGCGCCCGCGATGGAATGGCCGAGCGTCCAGAACCCGGCGAGCCCCATGTTGAAGCTGCCGAAGAACAGCGCGCCGGCGATGGCGCCGATGCCGAGCGCCGTGAAGTACCACGGATCGTCGCGGAAGGCGGGCCGCGCCGAGGCGCCCGCGAGCCAGCTCTTGCGCGAAATCCACCAACCCAGCAGCGCCGCGCTCGCCCAGGCCAGCAAGTCGAAGACGGTGTGGACCGGCATGGGCGCGCGCTCTAGGCGCCGGGCTCTTTGGAATAGGCCTTGGTCCGCATGGTGACCAGTTCCTCCGCCGCGCTGGGATGGAGCGCGATGGTGGCGTCGAAATCGGACTTGGTCGCGCCCATCTTCAGCGCCACCGCGACGGTCTGGATGATCTCGCCGGCGTCGAAACCGAAAATGTGGCAGCCCAGCACCTTGCCGGTCTTGCCGTCCACGACGAGCTTGAACAGCGCGCGCATGTCGCGGCCCGACATGGTGTGCTTGAGCGGACGGAACTGGGATTTGTAGACGTCGATGGCATGGCCCTTGGCGAGCGCCTGCTCCTCGGTGAGGCCCACCGTGCCGATCTCCGGCCGGCTGAACACGGCGGTCGGCACGCCGGAATGATTCACCTTGGTGGGCTTGCCGTCATAGACGCTGTTCCAGAAGCACATCGCCTCGTGGATCGCGACGGGCGTGAGCTGCAGCCGGTCGGTCACGTCGCCGATGGCGAAGATGTGCTCCACATTGGTCCGCGAATAGTCGTCCACCTTGATCTGGCCCTTGTCGCCGAGCGCGACGCCCGCCTTGTCGAGCCCGAGCCCGTCGGTGTTGGGCACGCGGCCGACGGCCAGCATGATCGCGTCGGCCTCAAGCATCTCGCCATGGTCGGTGAGCGCGAACAATTCATCGCCGCGCTTGTCGATGCGCTTGAAATTGCGGTTGGTGACGATACGCAAGCCGTTCTTGTGCATGGAGTCGCAAAGCGCGTCGCGCATGTCCATGTCGAAGCCGCGCAGCACCTTGTCGCCGCGATAGACCAGTGTCGTGTGCACGCCCAGGCCGTGGAAGATATGGGCGAACTCCACCGCGATATAACCGCCGCCGACCACGACGACGCGCTTGGGCAGCTTCTCCAGATAGAACGCCTCGTTGGAGGTGATGCAATGCTCCGCGCCGGGAATGATGCCGACCGGGCGCATCGGCCGCCCGCCGGTGGCGACGAGGATGCGCTCGGCGGTGACCTTGCGGCCCGACTTCGCCAGGCGGATCGTGTGCGGGTCCTCGAACTCGGCGCGCTCATCGATGATCTCGACGCCCGCCTTGACGACATTGGCGCGGTAGAGATCGGAGAGACGCGCGATCTCCTTGTTCTTGTTGGCGACGAGCACGTTCCAATCGAAGCGCTTGTCCGGCACGGTCCAGCCGAAGCCGGCGGCGTCCTCGAAATCCTCGCCATATTGCGCGGCATAGACGAAGAGCTTCTTGGGGATGCAGCCGCGGATCACGCAGGTTCCGCCGAAGGCATATTCCTCGGCGATGGCGACGCGCTTGCCCGAGAGGCCTGTCATGCGGCTGGCGCGCACGCCGCCCGAGCCGCCGCCGATGACGAAGAGGTCGTAATCGTAATTCATGTGACGACCTCGACGCCGTCCGGCCCCGCCAGCACCAGCGCCGAGGCGATGCCCACGAACAACCCATGCTCGATCACGCCGGGGATATCGGAGATCGCTTCCGCCAGCGCCGCCGCGTCGGTGATCGCGCCGAACGCGCAGTCATAGATGTAATTTCCACCATCGGTCTTGTAGGGTGCGTTGTCCTTCAGCCGCAGCTTCAAAGGCACGCTGGCATATTTCAGCTTCGCCGCGGCGGCGACGATGCGCGCGGCCGTGGTGCCGTGGCCGAAGGTGGAGACCTCCACCGGCAACGCAAAGCGGCCCAGCTTCGCCACCAGCTTGGTGGAATCGGCGATGACGACCATCTTCCTCGACGAAGTCGCCACGATCTTCTCGCGCAGATGCGCGCCGCCGCCGCCCTTGATGAGATTGAGGTCGCGGTCGGCCTCGTCCGCGCCGTCGACGGTGAGATCGAGCGGCGCCTGCGTGTCCAGTTCCGCGATGGGAATGCCCAGGCTGCGCGCCTTCTGCGCGGTGCGCTCGCTCGTCGCCACGCCGATGATCTTCAGCCCGCCACGCACGCGAGGCGCCAGCACTTCGAGGAAGGCCTCGGCGGTCGAGCCGGTGCCAAGCCCCAGCTTCATCCCGTCCTGCACATAATCCAGCGCGCGGGCAGCGGCGGCGCGTTTGAGGGCGGCGGAATCGATTGGATCGGTCATGGACCGAGCTTAGCAGACCACTACTCCGCCGGAAGCGGCGCCTTCGACGCGCGCCACGACGCGGCGTCCTCCGCCACCGGCGTGATGCCGCCGCGCAACGGAAGGATGTCCGGCACCTGGATGTCCCAGGCCAGCCCCAGCCGCTCCAGGAGCTTCACGAAACCAAAGCCGATATCCGTCTGCCCAGGATAGAGGCCATGGCGCGCCGAGGCCGGGAAGGCATGATGGTTGTTGTGCCAGCTCTCGCCCATGGAAGGCAGCGCCGCCCATGGCACGTTGTGCGCCTGCACCGCGCCGTCGTCGACCACCCAGCTTTGCGGGCCATGCGTGTGGCAGATGTAGCCCACGAACCAGTGCATCGAGACGCCGCAACTCACCCGCGCGCAGATGCCCCAGATCACCCAGGGCCATCCGCCCAACGCATAAAACAACAGCGCCAGCGGAAGCTGCTGCAGCATCCAGGTCCTCTGCAGGAAGCGGTAGAACGGATCATCGCCGATGCCCGGTCCTGGATCGAAAGCGGGCGGATTGGCGAGCGTGAACTTGCAGTGCAGATTCCAGAGCCCATCGAGGAGCAGCCCGCCGCCATGGCGTAGATAAGGATGGCAATCGGGCTGGCGTTGCGCCCAGTCGCGGATGTCATGGGCGCGCATCACCCAGAACGGGCCTTCCATGCCGACCAGCACGCCGGTCCAGACGAGGAAGCGCTCGACGCTCTTGGTGCACTTGAACGTGCGGTGGATCAGGCGGCGATGAAAACCGACAGAATGGCCCGTGCACATGGTGAAAAGCAGCACGCCGAGGAACAAGGCGAATGCGCCCCAGGTGAGGACGAAAGGGCCGAGGAGCAACGCGGCCGCCGTCATGCCGCCGTTCCACAGCGAGCGCGCCGGATCCCAGGACACGACGCCGTCGCGCGGATTGACGCCCGGCGTGATGATCAGTGAGTGGACGCGGAACGGGCCCTGCGTCGCGTCGGCCAGGCGGGCGGCTTCGCTCTTCGTGTCAGGCTCCTTTCGCTTTGCGCGCGCTCTCCCTCTTGAGCGGACGCGACACGGGACAGACTTCCTGCACGTAATTGTTCAGTGTGTTGACGAGGCTCTCGCGCACCAGCGCGTAGCGGACGAACTGGCCCTCCTTCTCGCTGGTCACAAGACCGGCGTTCTCCAGGATCTGCAGATGCCTGGACACCGCGGGCTTGCTCATGGTGAAACGCGACGCGAGAGCGGATCGCGATGCGGTTGGCGATTCACGGCGCCGCGGCGCCCTCGCCCAAAACATGGGGTTGTTCGGCGCCGGCGGCTTCCTTGAGGCGGCTCTGCAACTGGGCCTGGAGCGCCGCCATGTCGCGTCTGCCCAGCACGATGAACTCATGCTTTTTGCCGGATTTCATGTGGAGGGCGAGTTTGCCCGAATTCAGGGCGTCGACGACTGGCGTGAAGCCTGGATCGCAGGACAGGCTCGCGACGTCGCGCCATGCGTACTGGAAATTGCGGCTGTTCAAGCGGTGAAAATCCGGCGAGGTGACGTCGAAGGCGTCGTAGAACATCGCCTCCGTATCGGGGATGGATACTTTTGGCTTGATGAGCGTGCCATCGACCTCGACGTTATCCTCCACTTCCGCCGCGCACAGCATCGTGGGCGCGATGAAGATCTTGTATGTGTCGAACGTGTCGGCATCCTTGTCCTTCCCCGGTGGAAAAGCCGCCGCGAAATAAGGCAAGCGCCCGCCGCCATTGGGCGGCAGGCTTTCGAGCGGGGCACGGCGCCGGCTCGGCCCGAATATCCAATCGAGCGGCACCTTGAGGAAAAAGCCGGCGACGGCGCAGATCACGCCCACAAAGCCGATAAACTCCAAACCGTAGCGATGGCTGAACGCCGGCAAGGCCAGGATGACGCCGATCAGTCCGCAGGAGGCCGCCAGGAAGAAGAAGGAAACTCCTTCCTTGTCGATATGCCGGCAAACCTCGTCGATACTCATGCAGCTGGGATCGCGGCGGAAGCGCGCCAGCACATGGGCGCTGTAGATGGAGCTGCCGATACCGTAAAGCGCCGCTCCAGCCAGGACGGCGATGACGATCAGGGAAATGGTCGTCCACATCGCCGTCAGGTCTCCGCGATCGCACCGAAGGTGTGGACGCCGCCTACTCCACCGTCACGCTCTTCGCCAGATTGCGCGGCTGGTCGACGTCGGTGCCTTTGGCGACGGCGGTGTGATAGGCGAGCATCTGCATCGGCAGCGAATAGACCAGGGGCGCGATCAGTTCATCGGTCTCGGGCACCTCGACGGTGTGCCAGGCCTGCGCACCAGCGGCGGAGATGCCGCGCGCGTCGGAGATCAGGATCACCTTGCCGCCGCGGGCCATGCTTTCCTGCATGTTGGAGATCGTCTTCTCGAACACCGCGTCGTGCGGCGCCATGACGATGATCGGCACGTTCTCGTCGATCAGCGCGATGGGCCCGTGCTTCATCTCGCCGGCGGCATAGCCTTCTGCGTGGATGTAGGAAATCTCCTTCAGCTTCAGCGCGCCTTCCATGGCGAGCGGGAAATTCACGCCGCGGCCGAGATAGAGCACGTCGCGCACCTTGGCGAGCTCGGCGCCTATGGCCTCAAGCTTGGCGTCCTGCTTGGCGAATTCCACCATGTGGCGCGGCGTCTCCAGGAGCGAGGCGCACAGCTTTGCCTCCCGCGCCTTGTCGATCGTGCCGCGCTCGCGGCCCGCGGCCACAGCCAGCGCCGCCAGCACCGCAAGCTGGCAGGTGAAGGCCTTGGTCGAGGCGACGCCGATCTCCGGCCCCGCGAAAGTCGGCAGCACGATGTCTGCCTCGCGCGCGATGGAGCTTTCCGGCACGTTGACGATGGCGATGGTCGTCTGGCCCTGCTCTTTCGCGTCGCGCAAGGCGGCCAGCGTGTCCGCCGTCTCGCCGGATTGGGAGATGAACAGCGCCACGCCGTCCTTGGGATAGACCGGATCGCGATAGCGCAGCTCCGACGCCACATCGACCTCTACGCCCAGCCGCGCGAATTTCTCGAACCAGTATTTGCCGACCAGCGCCGCGTAATAGGACGTGCCGCAGGCGGAGATCATCAGCCGCGAGGCGCGCTTCAACGCCTCGGCCGCGCCCTTCTCGCGCAGCGAGACGGTGGGCCCGGTCGCGTCGATATAATGCGCCAGCGTATGACCGACGACTTCGGGCTGCTCGTGGATCTCCTTCGCCATGAAGTGGCGGAAGCCGGCCTTGTCGACCAAGCCGGCGGTGGCCGTCGTGATCTTCACTTCGCGGTTGGTGGAGCGGCCGGCGGAGTCGTAGATCGTGACGTCCGGTCCGCGCAGCACGGCGACGTCGCCATCCTCGAGATAGGCGACGCGGTTGGTGAAGGGCGCGAGCGCGAACGCGTCGGAGCCGAGATAGGCTTCGTCGATGCCGTAGCCGACCGCGAGCGGACTGCCCTTGCGGGCGCCGATGACGAGGCTCTCCTCGCCGTCGAAGATCATGGCCAGCGCATACGCGCCTGTCAGGCGTGACGCCGCCTTGATCGCGGCCTCAGTGGGATCGAGGCCCTGGCCGAGATAATCGGTGACCAGATGCACCGCCACCTCCGTGTCGGTCTCGGACTGGAATTTGTGGCCCTTGGCGATCAGCTCTTCGCGCAGCGCGCGGAAATTCTCGATGATGCCGTTGTGGACCAGCGCCACGCGCGCCGACGCATGCGGATGGGCGTTCGCCTCCGTCGGCTTGCCATGCGTGGCCCAGCGGGTGTGGCCGATGCCGGTGCGGCCATGCAGCGGATGCTTGGCCAGCGCGTCGGAGAGATTGCCGAGCTTGCCCGCGGCGCGGCGACGCTCGATATGGCCGCCCACCAAGGTGGCGATGCCGGCGGAATCATAGCCACGATATTCCAGGCGGCGGAGCGCTTCCAGGATGACGGGAGCCGCTTCGGATTTGCCAGCGATGCCGACGATTCCACACATCTACTTCTTCCCTTTTTCGGCGCGCTTGCGGGCGCGGAATTTTGCCGCCCAGCCCGCGATCTCGCGCTGCTCCGCCCGCGTCACCGCGAGCGCGTCCTTGCCCACGTCCTTGGTCACCACCGATCCGGCCCCGACATAGGCGCCGTCGGCCACCTTCACCGGCGCCACCAGCGCCGTGTCGGAGCCGATGAAGGCGCCCGCGCCGATATCGGTGAAGTGCTTGTCGAAGCCGTCGTAATTGCAGGTGATCGTGCCGGCGCCGATATTGGCGCCCGCGCCCACGCGCGCGTCGCCGATATAGGCCAGATGGTTGGCCTTGGCGCCTTTTTCAATTCGCGCCTTCTTCACCTCGACGAAGTTGCCGATATGGACGTTCTCCTCGATCACCGCCCCCGGCCTCAGCCGCGCGAACGGCCCGATCAGCGCGCCGGACGCGACCTCCGCGCCTTCCAGATGCGAGAACGCCTTGATCTCCGCGCCGGACCGCACCGTCACGTTCGGCCCGAAGACGACATTGGGGCCGACCTGCACGTCCGGCTCCAGCACCGTGTCGTGCGAAAGAAATACCGTCTCCGGCGCGAGCATGCCCACACCCGCGGCCAGCGCCGCGCCGCGCAGCCGCATCTGCATCACGGCTTCGGCGGCGGCGAGCTCGGCGCGGGAATTCACGCCCATCATGTCGGCCTCTTTGGCCTCGACGATGGCGCAGCCGACGCCGTCCGCCCTGGCGAAGCCCGGCACGTCGGTGAGATAGAATTCGTTCTGCGTGTTCTCGCTTGTGAGTTGGCTCGCCCAATGGAAGAAGCGCTTCATATCCGCCGCCATGATGCCGGCGTTGCAGAGCTTTACCTCGCGTTCCGCGCCCTTGGCGTCGCGATATTCGACGATGCGGTCGAGCAGCCCGTCCTTGCCCGCGATGACGCGGCCATAGGCCGTGCTCTCCGACTGGAACGCGACGATCGCCATGCCCGCTTTCCCGCGCGCGGCGAAAGAGGCTTCGAACGTCTCCGGCGTGACGAGCGGCATGTCGCCATAGGTGACGATCAGCGCGCCGTCGAAGCCGTCGAGCGCCTCGCGCGCGCAAGCCGCGGCGTGACCGGTGCCAAGCTGCTTGTCCTGGATGGCGCAGGCCGCGCCCAGCGAGGCGGCATAGGCGCGGACTTCTTCGGCATCCTTCGCGGTGACCACCACGATCCTGGAGACGCCTGCGCCTCGCATCGCCTTGATGACATGGCCCAGGATCGGCAGGCCCGCGACGGCGTGCATGACCTTGGGCTTGGCGGATTTCATCCGCGTTCCCTGGCCGGCGGCGAGAATGATGCCTGCGCGTGCGTTCATGACCGTTCCGCTTTTGCGATAGACCCCGATTCCGGCAAAATGACGATTTGCGACCGTATGTTGCCGGGCGCTACTCTTAGCCCATGACAGCCCTGATTTTCGACCTGGACGGCACGCTCGTCGACACCGCGCCGGACCTGCTCGGCGCGCTCAACGCCGTCTTGGAGGCGGAAGGCCGCCGCGACCTCGACACCGCCACGCTCCGCCACATGGTGGGTTTCGGCGCCCGCGCCCTGATCGAGCAGGCCATGGAAGCGACCGGCGCGCCCGTGACGCCCGAGGGCCTGCCCGCCTTGCTCGACCTCTTCATCGACCATTACCGCGCCCATATCGCCGACGCGAGCGTGTCCTTCCCGGGCGTGCCCGAGACCCTGGCGGCGCTGGGGGCGGACGGCTATCGGCTCGGCGTCCTCACCAACAAGCCGCAGGAGCTGACCGGGCCGCTGCTGGAGAAGCTCGACCTCGCCCGCTATTTCGGCGCCATCCACGGCGCTGGCCGCTATGACTATGTGAAGCCCGACCCACGTGTGTTCCACCACGCGGTCGACGAGCTCGGCGGCGGCCCCGCGCTGATGATCGGCGATTCCAAGACCGACCTCCTGACAGGCCGCGCCGCCCAGGTGCCGGTGATCCTGCTCTCCTACGGCTACACACCCGAGCCCGCCGCGAGCCTGGGGGGTGACGCCGTGACGGATGATTTCCGCGAGGTCCCGGGCCTGGCGCGGCGGCTTCTTTCCGGAGGCGCCTGACGCCCAGCTTGACGTCCTTTGGCCCGCCGCCCTATAGGGCGGGTCCGCCGCGCGGACCACGCGCGCGGGGCGCGTAGCTCAGCGGGAGAGCACTCCCTTCACACGGGAGGGGTCACAGGTTCAATCCCTGTCGCGCCCACCATTTTCCGGAAATCCCACGGGCTTTCGAACTTCGAAAGCTATCGGTACGGCCGGCGCGAGCCTTGTGTGAAACCCGCGATTTGGATTTTCTTCTTGAAGACTGCGGCGATATCGTATGGCGTCGATGGCGGCCAAGGCCGGGACCTTGGCGTGGCTTGGGCAAATCGGATTTGCGCATGACGCGGCAGAGCTTCCATCCAACCCAGGTGGGCAACAGTTGAGCGAAGAACGACATCTCCACATGCGCGGCGGCGACACCGACGAGCGCGTCATCCATGTCGTCTCCTATATCGACTTCCTTTGTCCCTATTGCCGCCGGTTCCGCACCGTGCTGCAGCACCTGCGCCAGGCGTTCGGCGAGCGCATGGCCTATACGGCGCGTCATTTTCCCATCGAACGCATCCATCCCGGCGCGACCTTCGCCGCTCGGGTCGCTGAAGCCGCCGGCCGGCAAGGCCGCTTCTGGGAAGTGCACGACGCCCTGTTCGATGAAAAGCCCCCTTTCGACGAGTCCCGCATCTTGGACATGGCGCGCGGTCTCGGTCTCGACATGGAACGCCTGGAACGCGATGTCGCCGATCCCGAAACGCTGGCCCGGGTGGAAGCGGATATCGCCGAAGGCCGACGGCATGGCGTCACCGGAACTCCGACGGTCTTCATGGATGGCGTGCGTTATGACGGCGCGTGGGACTTCTATTCGATGGCCGAGGCGCTCGAGCGGCCCGTGTCGGAGCGCATCCGGCGGTCGGCGTATGCATTCGCGAACCTGCCCGTCTCGGGCGGCCTCATGTTGCTCCTTGCGGCGGGGCTGGCCCTGATCTGCGCGAACACGCCGCTTGCCGGCGCTTATCATGCGTTCATCGGATCGAGCTTCGGGCTCGGTCCGCCGAATTCGCCGTTGTCGCTCACAATCGGCGATTGGTTCTCGGAAGGATTGCTCGCGCTCTTCTTCCTGCTGGTCGGTCTTGAGATACGCCGCGAGATGACGGCGGGCGCGCTATCCGATCCCAAGGCCGCGTTGCTTCCCGTCATGGCCGCCATCGGCGGCTGCATCGTTCCAGCACTCATCTATCTGGCGTTCAATCGGGGCGGCGCGGCGCCGGGCTGGTCGGTGCCGACAGCGAGCAACATTGCCTTCGTGCTGGGCATATTGGCGCTGTTCGGAGATCGGGTATCCGTGCAAGTGCGCGTTTTCATCGCCGCCTTCGCCGTGATCGACGACATCATCTCCGTGCTGACGCTGGCGATTTTCTACCCGCACAACTTCGATGCCGTGTGGTTGCTGGGCGCGGGCGTGTCGATGCTCGCGATGTACGCGCTGAATCGTGGCCGGGTCTATGCGGGATGGCCCTATCTTCTGGTCGCGGGCGCGACCTGGTTCTGCCTGCATGCGTCGGGTGTGCATGGGGCGCTCACCGGCGTGGTGCTCGCGGCCTTCTTGCCGACGCGCCCCGAGCCGGATGCCGGACCGCTGCTGGCACAAGCCGCGAATGCGCTGTCGGCGCTGGAGATCGCCCAAGCCGACAAAAATGTCGGCGAAGAAGACAAGGATACCGTTCTCGACTGGGCGTCGCGAAACCTCTCCGCCGCAAGCGAGCGGCTGTTGTCGCCCGCCGACAGGATCGAGCGCACGGTGGCGCCTTGGAGCACCTACCTTGCGCTTCCGCTATTCGCATTTTCATCCGGCGGCGTGAGCTTCAACGCCGATCTCTCGGCGCCCGACGCGATTTCCATCATGACGGGCGTGGTTCTCGGCTTGGTCATCGGCAAGCCGCTCGGCATCGGGCTGTTCTCCTTCGCCGCCGTCAAGATGGATATCGCGCGCGCGCCGAAGGGCACGAATATCCGCGCCTTCATTGGCGCGATCTGCCTTTGCGGAATCGGCGATACGTTTGCGCTTCTCCTGGCGGATCAGGCCTTCCCCAACGGCGCAGATGCGGCGATCGCCAAGATGGCGGTGCTTGTCGCGTCTTTGCTCGCCGGCGTCCTTGGCGCGGCGATAATCGCGCTGAGCGCGCCATCCGCGGGCGGTGGATCTGCCTCGCAAGGGTGAAACCGCTGATATCATCGTGCGTTATAGCGCATCGGGGTCTTCCGGCTCCGCGGCCTAAAGCTCAGGAGAACAGCATGAAACGCAAAGGCTCTGCCGAGTGGCATGGCGATCTGAAGTCCGGCAAGGGCTCGATCTCCACCGAGAGCGGCGCGCTCGCCGCCCTGCCCTATGGCTTCAACACCCGTTTCGGCGACGTGAAGGGCACAAATCCGGAAGAGCTGATCGGCGCCGCGCACGCTTCGTGTTTCACCATGGCGCTGTCGAGCGAGTTGGGGAAAGTGGGCATCGACGATCCGCATATCCAGACGACGGCGACGGTCGAGCTCAAACAGGCCGATGGCGCTTTCTCCATCACCGCCTCGCATCTCGACGTCGTCGTCGAGGCCAAGGGGGCGGACAAGGCCAAGCTCGAGGCGGCGGCGAACACGGCGAAGGCCAATTGCCCGGTGTCGAAGCTGCTCAAGGCCGAGGTCACGATGACCGCGACCTATCAGGTCTAGAGGATCCGCCTAGAAGATTCCGGCGCGCGCTGCGGGGACGAGCGCCGCCAGGATCAGAAGGCCAGGCACGGAATAGCTGTAACGTCCATGCTTGAGCAATTCCATCACCGAGAGGAAGGTGATGAAGGCGGCGAGCACCACGCCCCACAGACGCGTGGCCGGGATCGCCAGGAAGGCCGCGGCGGCGAGATCGGCGGTTGCGACGATGCGCACGAATTGCGGCGGGAATTGCAGGCGCTCATAGGCGCGGCTGAGGAAGCCTGGCGCCGCGAGGTGGAGCGCGCCGCTGAGCGCGAACACGCCGGCGACCGCCCAGGCGATAAGTGCGAAGACCGAAGAACTGCCATGGAGCCCTCCAAATTGCGGCAGTTGATCAATTATGTATCGATCACTACAGTTTCAAGCCTATCTCCGGAGGACACTATGCCGCTGACCCAGATCGATGCCGTTTCCGCCCTGGTCGTGATCGATATGCAGAAGGGAATCATGGGCTTACAGACCGTCCACCCGGCGGCGGAAATCCTTGGGCGGATCGCCCGGCTGGCCAAAGCCTTTCGGGCGAAGGGTCAGCCCGTGTTCCTGGTCAATGTCGTCGGCCGGTCGCCCGGGCGCACCCAGATGCAGTTCGCCTTCAACCCGCCACCGGACTGGGCGGAGCTGGCGCCGGAGCTGGATCGCCAGCCCAGTGACTATCTCGTCAGCAAGCGCCGCGTCGGCGCCTTCACCGGCACCGCGCTCGACCAGATCCTGCGCGAGCGCGGCGCGACGCAAGTGGTGCTGACGGGCATCGCCACGGGCAGCGGCGTGGAATCCACCGCGCGCGCGGCCTACGACCATGGCTACAACGTCGTGACCGTCATCGATGCGATGACCGACCGCGACGCGGAGGTCCATCGCCATTGCGTCGAGAAGACCTTCCCGCGCATCGGCGAGACGGCGACAACCGACGAAGTGCTCGCTTTACTTGGCGCCTAGCTTCTTCGTCAGATAGGCTACGGTCGCGCCGTCCGCCTTGATCCAGGAGGCCTGGCGCAGGAAGCCGTGGATCTCGTTGGGGATGATCAGCTCGTCGAATGGGATGTTGTGGTCTTCCAGGCGGCGCGCGAGATCGGTCGTCTGGTTGAACGGGACGTTGCGGTCGTCATCGCCATGGATCAGCAGCACCGGCGAGCGCCAATGCGCGATCTCGGAGACGGGCGAGGAGTCGTAAGCCACGCGCATCGCGGATTCGCGGTCGCCCTTCTCGTAACGCCCGCCCTGCTTGCCGAGCCATAGGTCCATCAGCGCCGACCAGTCATGCACGCCGTGGAAATCGACACCGACCTTGAAGATGTCGGAGTTGCGCGACAGCGCCATGCCGGTGAGATAGCCGCCATAGGAGCCGCCCCAGATTCCGATGCGGCCCGGATCGACACCCTTCAGCGCCTGCAGGAAATGCGCGCCGGCCACGACGTCCTGATATTCGGAAGCCCCAGCGAAGCCCGCATGGTCGGGGTGATTGAAGGCATGGCCATAACCGATGCCGAGGCGGTAGTTCACCGACAGCACGGTGAAGCCATGCGCGGCGAGATATTGGTTCGTCGCATAGGCGTTGTCGTAATACTCCATCGGATGCCAGCCGAGCAGCATCTGCCTGGGCGGGCCGCCATGGACGAAGATCACACCCGGCTTCACCGCATTGCCCGGCTGCTGGAACAATTCGCCATGGATGGTCGTGCCGTCCTGCGCCTTGAACGTCACATGCCTGGGCGTGACGAAGGCGGCGTTGGGATAAGCGGGATCGACGATGTCGAGATCGCGTTTGCCGCTGCCGTCGAGGGCCGCGATCGTCGCCGCCATCGGCCGCGTGGCGCCGGAGGAGATGAAGGCGACATGGTTCGCATCCGCGGCCACCGGCTGCCATTCCACCGTTTCGCCGGAGGTGATCGCGACCGGCTTGGCCTGATCGGCGGGCACACGGAAGACATGGCGGCGCTCGCCGTCATCGGCATGGTTGCCGGTATTGGCGGTGTAGAGCATCGATTTCCCGTCGCGGGCGAGCGCGGTGTATTCGATCATGAAGGCGCCGGGGGTGAGCAGCATCGCCTTGCCGCCGCCTGCCGGCACCGCATAGAGATGCTCCCAATTGTCGAGATCGGCGAGGAATACGATGCGGTCGCCCGCCCAGGTGAGATTCGCACCGCCGTTCGTATCTGGGAAAGAGCCGAGCAACGTGTTGGGGCTGCGCCACAGCGCGTGCGCGTCGCCCGTGGCGGCGTCGGCCACCCAGACCGACCAGGGATCGGGCGTCTGCGTCAGGATCGGCTGCGGCGGGCCGCCATTGCCCTGGCGGCGCACGAAGGCGAGGTGCTTGCCATCATCCGACCAGCGCGGCGAGAAATCATTGTTGGTCGAGGGCGAGAGATAGAGGATCGGCGCGTTCTTGCCCGAATAGACGCCGATGAAGCTGTGATCGCCGCGGGCGGAGACGAAAGCCAGCCGCTTGCCGTCGGGCGACCATTGCGGATCGTGATCCTTGCCGCGGTCGAAGAACATCCGCTCCGGTTTGCCCTTGCCGGAGAGTGGCGCGGTCCAGACCTTGTCGTTGCTGACATAGGCGAGCGTGCCCGTGGAAGAGATCACGGGCTCGTCGCCTTCCGCCACTTTCACCGGTGCGCCGCCGCGCGGCGAAACGGTCCAGATCGTGACCTTGGCTTCGTCAGGCGAGGAATCCGGGTCGGGCTGGAGATTGCCTTCCGCCGGCCAGTTCTCGTCATGATCGCCGCCGCGCACATAGACGAAGCGCGATCCGTCCGGCGAGAAAGTGAGCCCGGTGATCTCCTGCCCGTCATCGTTCTTGTATTGCGTGAGTTGGCGCGGCTTGAAGACTGGGCCGTCGGCAATCCAGACATTGCGGACGCCGGCGAGATCGCGCACCCAGGCGACGCGGTCGGCCTTCCGCGCCGCGCTCATGCCGGAGGCGTAAGGGAAGTTCAGCGCCTGCTCGAGGGAGAAGCTCTCCGCGCCCGCGGCAACCGGCCACAACGCCAATGCCAAACCGGCAACAACTATTCCGCGCATGAGTCCGCCCCCGCGATTGCAGCGGCGATCTTTGCAGATTCCGATCAAATGAGAAGCGCTAATACGGCAAAGGCGCCGCTGGAGATGGCGGCGCCTTTCCGAAATAATTTCACGCCGGCTTTGGCCGGCTTCAGGCGCCGGCTTTGGTCAGGTGCTCGGCCATGTTGAGGTGTTCCTGCACGACGGGCGCGGTCTTGCCGGCGAATTTCTTTACCGCCGCGACGTCGCCGTCCTTGGCATAGCCCTGCATCAGGATCAGCGCTTCCTTGTGCGCGTCGATCTGCTGGCTGAGATAGCGGGCGTCGAAATCCGCGTCCTTGGCGCCGCGCAACTCGTCGATCAAGCCCTGATGGCGGTCGTCCAGCGTGGCCGGCGGCGCGACATCGGGATGCGAGGCGAGCAGCGATTTCAACTTGTTCGTCGTCTCGGTGTGCGCCGTGACCATCTTGGCGGCGAAGGCGCGCACGTCGGCGCTCTGGGCGCGCTCCTTGGCGATCTTGCCGGCTTCGACTTCATACATATCGCTTTCAGCGGCCGCGGTGGCGAAGCCCTTGAGCGTGGTCGTCATCTCGGCGGAGATGGTTCCCTCGACGTGGCGCGCGGTGTCCTTCACGCCGCTCATCGTGTCGTTGCTGGTTCCGGGCGCGGGACTGACATGGCCGGGCTGGTCCGGCGGATCGGCATAGACGGCGCCGGTGAAGAGGAGCGCGGAAAACGCCGCGGCGGAGAGAAGAAGCGTCCGTTTCATAGGCTTTGTCCCGGAAATGCAAAGGGTGAACGGGTGCGGCCCCGCTTGGTTCCGGGCAAGAAAAACCCGGCGGGCTCAGCACCCGCCGGGTTCTTAGCTTTTGTTGGCTGCCTATTTTTTTGGGTTCGGCAGGCCGCGATCATCCAGCATCGGGCCGATGTCGGGATCCTTGCCGTACCAGGCGCGGAACATCGGGCCGTAATCCTGCGAGTGGCCGCGCGACAGGATCATGTCGCGGAAGCGCTGGCCGTTCTCGCGCGTCATGCCGCCATGCTTGACGAACCAGTCGTAGGAATCGTCATCGAGCATCTTGGTCCACTGATAGGCGTAGTAACCCGCCGCATAGCCGTTCGCCCAGATGTGCAGGAAGTAGGACGAGCGATAGCGCGTCGGCACGTTGGGGAAGTCGGTATGCGTCTTGGCGAGCGCGGCGGTCTCGAATTTGTCGACGTCCTGGCGCGGCGCGCCGGCGGTCAGGGCGTGCCACTGCATGTCGAGATCCGATGCCGCGAGCAGTTCGCCCAGATCGTAGCCGCCGTTGAACTTCGACGCCTTGGTGATCTTGTCGACGAGCGCCTGGGGGATCGGCTGATGCGTCTGGTAGTGCATCGCATAGTGCTTCAGCACGTCGGGATAGAGCGCCCAATGCTCGTTGAACTGCGAGGGGAACTCGACCCAGTCGCGCGCGGTGTTGGCGCCGGAGAGCGAGGGATACTTCTGGCTCGCGAACAGCCCGTGCAGCGCGTGACCGAACTCGTGGAACATGGTCGTCACGTCGTCGAAACTGATGAGCGCGGGCTGGCCGTTCGCCGGCTTGGTGAAGTTCGCCACGTTGTAGACGACCGGCTTGACGCCAAGCACGCTCGACTGGTTGACGAAATTGCTCATCCAGGCGCCGCCGGCTTTGTTGTCGCGCTTGAAGTAGTCGAAATAGATGATGCCGAGTTGCGAGCCGTCCTTGTCGAACACGTCGAAGACGCGCACGTCGGACTGGTAGACCGGGATGTCGTGGCGCTCCTTGAAGGTGACGCCGTAGAGCTTGTTGGCCGCGTAGAACACGCCGTTCTCGAGCACGTTGTTGAGCTCGAAATAGGGTTTCACCTCGTTCTGGTCGAGATTGTACTGCGCCTTGCGCACCTTCTCGGAATAATAGGACCAATCCCAAGGCGCGAGCTTGAACTTGCCGCCTTCCTTGTCGATCACGTCCTGCAGCACGGCGGCTTCCTTGGCCGCTTCGGCGCCGGTCGCCGGCACGAGCTGGCCGAGGAACGCCTCGACGGCCCCAGGGTTCTTCGCCATCTGGTCGTAGAGCACGTAGTCGGCATAGGTCGGATAACCGAGCAACTTAGCCTTCTGGGCGCGGAGCTGCGCGAGCTCGGAGATGATGGCGCGCGTGTCGTTGGCGTCGCCGCGCTCCGTGCGCATCCAGGAATTCTCGAAAAGCTTCTGGCGCGTGTCGCGGTTGGAGAGTGAGGCCAGCATCGGCTGCTGCGTGGTGTTCTGCAGCGGGATGAGGAACTTGCCCTTGAGGCCGCGCGCTTCCGCGGCCGACGCCGCGGTCTTGATCTCATCGTCGGAGAGGCCGGCCAGCGCCGCCTTGTTGTCGACGACCAGCCCGCCTGCCTTGGTGCCGGCGATCAGCTTCTGCTGGAACTGGGTCTCCAGCGTGGCGTCGCGCGCGTTGAGCTTGCGCAACGTCGCCTTGTCGGCCTCGGAGAGGTTCGCGCCGGCATGGATGAAGTTCTGGTAGTAGATGTCGAGGAGCATCTGCGACTCGGGGTCGAGATTCTCCTTGGCGCGGTTGTCGTAAACCGCCTTCACGCGCGCGAAGAGTTTCGCGTTGAGGAAGATCGCGTCGTTATGCGCGGCGAGCTTGGGGGCTTCGTCTTCCTGCGTCTTGTCCAAGGCCGGATTGGTGTTGGCCTGGACGACGCCGGAGAACGCGGCGGACACGCGGTCGAGCATGCGGCCCGAGACCTCGATGGCGACGATCGTGTTCTGGAACGTGGGCCCGGCCTTGGCGTCGGCGATCGCGTCGATCTCGGCGATCTGCTGCTTCATCGCCTTCTCGAAACCCGGCTTGTAGTCGGTGTCCTTGATCTTGTCGAAAGGCGGGGCATGCAGCGGCAAGGTGCTCGGCGCGTCGAACGGACCGGCGGCGGTGGACGGCGCGGCTGCGGATGACGAAGCAGCAGAGGGGGCGGCGGACAGCGGCATGGCGGCAACTCCCAACACGGCAAGCGCCGCGGCGCCCAGAAACAGCGAGCGGATGCGATACATGAAGACTCCCCTTGGGTGGATTTTGGGCAACTTATATAGGACCGACCGCGCAATGTCCTTCAAGAAAACGCGATATGCGGCGCAAGAAAACCCGCTATTCGCGCCTTGCACTAGCGTGGCGCAGGCGGATCGTCCCCAAGGCCGATCAACAGCCTGGTCAGCAGATAAAGCCGTGGCGTAACAGAGTTAAGATCGAGATATTCGTCCGCCGAATGGAAGCCGCCGCCGACCGGACCGAGACCGTCCAGCGCCGGCACGCCGGCTTCCGCCGCCAGGGCCGATTCCGACGCGCCCCCATTGCCGCTCAAGCTCAGCGTCTTGCCGATGCCGCCATAGATCTTCTGCGCGCGGGCGGCGAGCGCCCTGGTGCCGGGATTGTCCGGCAACGGCGGGAAGGCGGGCTCGCGCGACACCGTCACGCTCGTGCCGGCGACGGCGAGGGCTTGCGCGTTCTTCCTCAGCGCCGCTTCCACCTTGTCGAGATCGCCGATCTGGCGCACGCGCACATTCACCTGCGCGGAAGCGGAGTCCGGAATGATGTTGGCGCGCGTACCGGCGTTCATCACCGTGAGATTGACGGTGAGACCCGGACCCCAATGCGGGAATTTCTCTAGGCCTTTGAGCTGGTGCAGCAGTTCCACCGCCGCGTTGCGTCCGTCCTGCGGATTGACGCCGGCATGCGCGGCCTTGCCCTTCACGTCGATATGGAACGTCGCCGAGCCTTTGCGCCACACGGTGACCGCATCCGGCGGATCGCCCGGCTCGAGATTGAGTTCGACATCGGCGGTCATGAGAAGCCGCTTGATGAGATTGCGCGTGCCGGGCGAGCCGCGCTCCTCGCTGGTCTCCATCAGGAACGTGATGCTGGCGTAATTGGCATAGGCCATGTCATGCAGCAGCTTGATCGCGGTCAGGCCTTCGATCACGCCGCCTTTCTCATCCGCCACGCCGGGCCCGCGCGCATGTGTGCCGTCAACAGTGTAAGGCCGCTGCGCCACGGTGCCGGGGCCGAACACGGTGTCGATATGGCCGATGAGCAGGATGCGGACCTTGCCCGTGCCCTTCCAGGTGGCGACGACATTCTCGGGCAAGCCGTCGGCTTCGGCAGGCACGGTTTCGACCGACGCGCCGAGCGCCTTCAATTGCGGGATCAGCACCGCCTCGACCTTGCGCCCGCCATCGGCGTCGCCGGTGCCGGAGTCGATATTGACCACCGACTTCAAGAGGTCGAGCTGCGCGTCGCGCGCGGCCTGCGCCGCATCCCACACCTTGTCGCTCGCGGCGAGCAAGGGGCTCGCGAGCGCGAGCGTCATCATGGCGGCCAGAATGCGCATGAAATCTCTCCTATTCGCACTGCAGCAGCGCGACTGTTCCTTGCCCGCCATCGGCGCAGACCGAGACCAGGGCGCGCGATCCCGCCGACATCGCGCCCAATTCCTTCGCCGCCTGGCTCAGGATGCGCGCGCCGGTCGCGGCAAACGGATGGCCCAGCGCCAGCGAGCCGCCATGCGGATTGACACGCTCCCAGGGGAACGGCCCGATGTCGAAATCCACTTTCGCTTTTTCGCGACGGTAGACGGGATCGGTCGCCGCCTTGACGTTGGCCAGCACTTGCGCCGCGAAGGCCTCGTGGATTTCGAAGAGATCGATATCCATCGCCTTCAGCCGATTGCGCGCGAGCAGGCGCGGAATGGCGCGCGCGGGCGCCATCAAGATGCCCTCGCCGTCCTCCAGGAAATTCGTCGCGGCGATTTCCCAATCGACGAGCTTCACCTTGGGCGGATTGCCGAGGCGCTTCAGGCCTTCCTCATCCGCTACCCAGATCGAAGCGGCGCCGTCGGTGTTGGGCGACGAATTTCCGGCGGTCAGCGTACCCTTGCCGCTGGTGTCGAACACCGCGCGCAAGGAGGCGAGCTTCTCCAGCGACGTATCGCGGCGCGGAATCGTGTCGTGGTCGACGCCGGCGAAGGGCAGGACGATGACCTTGAAGAAGCCGTCGTCCTGGCCCTTGATCGCGCCCCGGTGGCTCAAGAGCGCGCGCTTGTCCTGGTCCTCGCGCGGAATGCCGAAGCGTTGCGCGGTCTCTTCGGTGTGCTCGCCCATCGAATGGCCGCTGACGCGGTTGGCCCAGCCATGGATCGGCAGGTCGAAATCGCCCGGCGTGACATGGGAAAGCAGATCGGCGGCCGCGCCCGGGTTCTTGGTGAAATTGCCGATGATCTTGTCCGCCATCTCCATCTTCAGGCCCAGCGGCACATGGCTCATCGTCTCCACGCCGCCCACCAGCGCCAGATGCATGTCGCTCCTGCCGACCATGCCGGCCGAAAAGATCGTGCCGATGAAGCTGGTCGAGCAGGCCATCACGTCGGAGAAGGATGGGATCTCGGGCGACAGCTTCGCCTCGAAGATCAGCTCGCGCGCGATGTTGGAGAGCGTTGGATCGGGGATCACCTGGCCCCAGACGAGGAAATCGGGTTGCGCTTTCGCCGCCATCGCGGCGGCAATGGGCGCGGAGAGCTGGAGCGCCGTGTGGCCCGCGAAGACGGTGCCCGCCTTGACGAACGGGGTGCGCAATCCGGGAACGAGATAGGGCATGAACCAGCCTCCGAGGCGCGGCGCTAGTAGCCTATTCGACGGCCCTGACGTCAAGGGGCCGCTCGTCGCTGCGGCCGCGGTCGTCGACGATGCGCACGCGATAGAGCCTGGCCTCTTTCGGTTGCCAGGTCAGCGGAATGCCGGGCGCGGTGCTGCCGATATAGGAATCGTCCACGAACCAATAGAGCGCGCGCGCATCGGCGTCGGCCGTGGCGGAGAAGGAAATGCGGTCGCCCTCTTTCCGGTCCAGCCGCATGACATAGGCGCTGCCGCGCATGGGCGAGGTGATGCGCGGCGCAACGCCCGCGACCGCGCCGGCGTTCAGGCAGTCCGCATTCTCCGGCGGCTTGCGTCGCGGGATGCCGGCATCGATGAACACCTGTGCGAGATCGGACGACCAGAACTCATAGACCTCCTGATGCACGCGCTTGCCGTCATAGGGCGGACAGGCGGGCTTGCCGGTCGCGTCGTCGATCATCACCGGGCGATGGACGTTGCTCACGCGGATGGGCGATTTGCCGGGGATGAACCAGGTCATGCCGCGCTGCGGGCACCATTGGTTGGGCAACTCGCCGCTCGCCAGGCATATCTCCACGCGCTTGAGGCCCGGCGGCGGGCGGCGCGGCGGTCCGACCAGGCCCGGATTCTCCGCCTGCACCGCGTCGGCGATCTGGAAGAACAATGGCGCCGCCGCGTCGACGCCGACGAAGGCGGGATTGCCCGAGCCGTCGAAATTGCCGACCCAGACGACGAGCACGTAAGGCCCGAACACCCCGGCGGTCCATGCATCGCGGAATGCCCAAGAGGTGCCGGTCTTCCAGTAGATCGGGATGTGCTCGGGCTGCGCGCCGGCGGTCTCGTCCGGACGAACGTGCTGGCGCAGCATGTCCATCACCATATAGCTCGCCTCGGGGCTGATGAGCTGCGTACCCGGTGCTTGCGGATCGTCCTTGCGCAGGCGCAGCGGCCTCAGCGCGCCGCCATTGGCAAGCATGGCGTAAAGGCCGGCAAGCTCTTGCACGCTGACCTCGCCGCCGCCCAGCACCAGTGCGAGGCCGTAATGCTCCTCGCTGGCGAGATGGCCGACACCGGCTTCCTGGAGGAATTGGTAGAGGTCGGGGCCGTGCAATTGCGCGGCGATCCAGACCGCGGGGATGTTGCGGCTGCGGTTGAGCGCGTCCGTCGCCGTGATGGGCCCGAGGAAGCGGCCGTCGAAATTCTCTGGCGTATAGGGACCGAACGACGTCGGCACGTCGCGCAGCACGGTTTGCGGATGCAGCACGCCCTGGTCGAAGCCGAGCGCATAGATCAAGGGCTTGAGCGTCGAGCCCGGCGAGCGGCGGGCGAGCGTGCCGTTCACCTGCCCTTGCAGGCCACGGTCATAGTAGTTGGCGGAGCCCACCATCGCCTTGACGCTCATGTCGCGCGTGTCGACGAGGATCGCCGACGCATTGTGGATGCCGGTCTGGCTGTTGCGGCCGACATAGCGGTCGATCTGGCGCTCCAATATGTGCTGCGTGCCGAGATCGAGCGTGGTGACGACACGCGGCGTGCTCGTTCCGGCGATGCGTTGCGCCTGCAGCACCTGCTCCACCGCGTGCGGCGCCTCGAAGGGGAGCGCGGAGAGCGGGCGCATCGTCATCGGCAGGTCGAAGAGCGCCTGCAACCCAGCGTCCTCCGGATGGCCGCGCAGCCAGCCGCGATAGAGCCGGTCGCGCGCGCTGGTGAGGCGATGATTGATCAGCCCGGCCTCATCGCCCTGGCGCAGATGGCGGACGGGATCTTGCGGGATCACCGCAAGCGTCAGCGACTCCGGCAGGGTCAGCGCGCCGACCGGCTTGCCGAAATAGATCAGGCTGGCGGCGCCCACGCCTTCGACGTTGCGGCCATAGGGCGCGTCGTTGAGATAGGCCTCCAATATGTCGTGCTTGGAATAGAAGAGCTCGAGCTGGATGGCGCGCGCCACCTGCTTGAACTTGCCCACGGGCGTGCGGGTGTCGAGCGGCCAGAGCAGGCGCGCGAGCTGCATGGTGATGGTCGAGCCGCCCTGGCGGCGGGCGTGGCGGACGTAAGTGACCCAGGCGCCGCGCGCCAGCCCGTAGGGATTGAAACCCGCGTGCCAGTAGTACCAGCGGTCCTCGCGCAGAAGCACCGCGTCGACGAGTTGCGGCGACATCTGCTTCAGCGGAACCCAGAGGCGGTAACGTTCGTCACTCGCCAACACCAGGCGCAGAAGGTGGCCCTTGCCGTCATACACCGCGACGGAAGACGGCTTCCAATTCTGGAGCGGGGCATGCGGCCACAGCCTGACGCCCACCAGCACCGCGAAGACCAGCGCGGCGCTTACCAGCCAGTTCTGCCAGAGCCACAGAGTGTGGCCAACGATGCGCCACGCCTTTTCCATCGCCGCCTCAGGGGCGCACCACCGTCAGCACATCGCCGCCGGGCGCGCGGGCCTGGATGCGCCGGTCGTACATCGACTCTCCGTAAGCCGGCGGCACGATGAACTTGCCCGCCGCGTCGGCTTTGATGCGATAGACGAACTCGCCCACGTTCGGCGTCGCGGTGCCGTAGATCACCACGCGGTCCTCGCGCACATCGGAATAGGACGGCTTCCAGGTAGAGCCCGCGGCGGTGACGGCCGGCGCTTCCGGCGCCGCCGCCGTCGTGCCGTCATCGGACTCCGCTGGCTCCGGCGGGCGGCTCATCGCCGGCTCGAACCCGCCCGGCAACAGATCGACGATGGCGATATTGCCCACGCCCTTGTCGCCGGTGGCGCGGATCTTCACATGGACGAAAATCTCCTCGCCCACCGTGATGCGGGTCAGCGCGTTGCCCTTGGCATCGGTGTAGTCGCGGACGATCTCCAGCCCGTTCTTGATCGCGTTGTGGGACACATCGCGGTCATAGCCGGATTGCTGCAGCACCGACCACGCCATCACCGGGCTGCCGTTCAGGATGTTGATCCGCGTCGCGCCCGCGTTCCAGCTTCCCGCCTGGAGCAGATTGTTCTGCGCCTGCGAGATCGTGTGCGTCTGGCCCTTGGCATCGAGGGCATCGATGCGCAGTCTGTCCACCGCCGTTGCGTTGGTGCTCGCATAGGCATCCAGCGCCAGCATCGTCATCGAGGCCGAGAGCGTGTTGAACTCGTTGGCCTGGAGCGGGCGGGCGATATTGTCCATCGCGCGCGGCGACAGCGAACGCGCGCGGTCGGGGAAATGCTTGGCCAGCAGGTAGAGCGTGGTCGCATCCTCGATCAGCGGGTCGTAATAGCCGTCATAGAAGTAGGCTTCGTTGGGAACATTGCGCTCCAGGCGGTGATGCAAGGGCGCGATCAGCGCATCCGCCTGCTTGTCCTGCCGCATCAGCTTGTAGGACGCCGCCAGCCAGGCCGCGGCCAAGTCGTCATGCCATGCGTTGGGGAAAGCCTGCTGCAAGCGGCGCTGGACGGCCGCCAGCTGATTGGTCGTGACGTTGCCCTGCCGCGTCAGGAGATAGACGGCGTAGGCGCGCTGGCGCAGCTCGTAGAGCGAGTCCGCCGAGTCGTCATTGGCGATCTGCTGCAGGAACTTGTTGCCGTCGGTGATCATGTCGTCCGGCACCACCACGCCGCGGTCGCGTGCTTCCAGCAGGAAGTGCATGACATAGGCCGAGACGAAGGGCTCGGAATCGGGCGTCGCCGACCACAATCCGAAACCGCCGGCCTCGTTCTGACGCGAATGGAGCACGTCGATCTCGTCCATCAGCGCATTGTCCTTGCCGTCCAGGATCGGATGCAGCGACTTGGCGAAGGCGGGCACATTGGCCCACTTCGCCGCGATCAGCCGCGGCATGGCGGAGCTGGTGATCTGCTCGCTGCAGTAGTTGTCGTAGTTCACCAGCCAGCTCGCGAGCCCGTTCGACAGCACCAGCGGCACGGTCGACACGGCGCCGGTCCGCACCGCATAGGCGTCGTAGAGATTGCGAAGCGGCGCCACCGATCTCGTCGCGCCCGAGGCGACGCGGCCGAAATCGAGTTGGGTGCGGAATGCCGCGGCCGGGCGCACCGAGATATCGGTGCGCTGCGTGGCCGTTTTCCCGCCGGCGCTGGCGCTGAAGAACAGCGCGCCGGAGCCGAGATTGCCGGTCGCCCTGACGCGGAACGTCGCCACGCCCTCGTGCATGGAAGCGAGCGTGAGCGTCTGCGTCGCCGGTCCCATCACCTGCAATTGCGGGCCGGTCTTGAGCGTGACCGCGACCGGGATCGGCGCATTGCCGGGCAGATTGTTGGAGACGCCGACACCGACTTCCGCCTCGTCGCCGGGCGCGAGCGTGGTCGGCGCATCCGGCGAGAGCACGAAATCGCCGCGCACCGTCGAGCCGCCTTGCGCCGTGCCGATGAGATCGGGCGACACCGCCACGGCCATCACGCGCAGCTTGCCGTGGAAATAATCCGGCACGGCATATTGGAAATCCCTCTCGCCGTTCACGTCGACGATGCCGGACCAATAGGCCACCGGCTTGTCGCGCTTGCGCTTGAACGGGTTGAGCTGGCGGCTGACCCCGTCGTCCTGATCGCCGCCGGGCGCGGCCATGGCCATCAGCTTCTTGAAGTCCGGCAAGATGAGATCGAGGATCTGCGCCGTCTGCACGTCCAGCATCCGCTTCCTGAAGAAGAACTGCAGCGGATCGCCGAGCTTGTAGTGCGCGACCTGCAGGATGCCCTCGTCCACCGCGAAGACCACGACCCTGGACGGATGGGCGGCATGGAGCTTGTACGTCACGGTCGTGCCGGGCTTGACGAGGTCCGGCGCCTCGATGGTGAGCGCATTGCGCCGCGCATCGACGTTCACCGAGAACGGCACCACGCCATAGCTCAGCGGACTCATGAAAATCTCGTCCGACGACGGATCGCGGATGTACTGGACGTTGATGTAGCCATTGCCCTCGAAACCCCCCGGCACGGTGATGTGCTGCACCGAGTTCGTGGTCTTGGCGCTGAACCAGGCATGGGCATAGACCTTGTCGCGCTCGATGGTGATGAGGCCCGCGCCCGCGTAAGGCGCGCGCAGGGACACCTCCACCGCCTCGCCCGGCACGAAGTCCTTCTTGTTGAGCGTGATCTGGAGTTCGGCATTGCGTTCCAGCGAGCGCGAGAGATTGGCCGCGCCCGTCACGGTATATTCGATGCGGTTTACCGAGACGTCGCCTTGGCGGATCAGAAGCGCATAGTCGCCCGGTTTGTCCGTCGGCAGCGAATAATCCATGCCGCCGGCGGGAATGGTCAGCGGCGTGGCGCTGATCGGCACTTCCTTGAGCCGCGATTCATATTTGTAGACGCCGGAGCCCTGCTTGGTGAGCACCGACACATAGCGCCGCTCGATGAACTGCGCCTGCAGTCCGCCGAGCGCGATGGAATCGGTGCGCGGATCGATAGCGACGAGGCGCACGGCCCGCTTGCTGCCCCGCTGGACGTAAGAAAGGTCATCGACCGCCTTGTAGCCGACGAGCCAGGGATTGCTCGACACCAAGGTCGACGCCGTCGCGGCCACGCTGCGTCCGCCTTCGGCCTCATAGGCTTTGGCGAGGAAGTCGAGCTTGTAGGTGGCGTCGGCATATTTCTTCAGGTCGAGATCGAATTCGGCATGGCCCTTGTCGTCGGTCTTGCCGTCCTGGAGCTTGGTCGTATAGCCGTCCTTGGCGTGGCGCAGGTCGAAGAACTGATAGTCCGGCCAGGCGCGGAAGGCCGGGAATGTCGGATTGAGCGTCAAGGTCGCCTCGACGCGGCGGTTCGCGGCCGGCGTGCCGAAGAGATTGCGCGCGTCGACGACGCCCTTGAGGCCGCCCGGCTTCA
The DNA here is from genome assembly GCA_036491175.1 of Rhizomicrobium sp. GTDB lineage: Bacteria > Pseudomonadota > Alphaproteobacteria > Micropepsales > Micropepsaceae > Rhizomicrobium. Next base: position 7,529 of record DASXCJ010000057.1, on the reverse strand, counting down.
CCCAGCCGTCGGCGACGTGATCGGACAGCGTCGCGTCGACCTTCATGCTGTCGGGCAGGAACTCCTTCACCGACACGGTGGTCGAGCCGATGGAGGTCTCGTTCGCGTCCTTGCCGATGAGATAGAGATTGACCGTCCAGGTGCCCGTGGGCGCGGTTTCGGCCGGCGCATAGCTCAGCTCGGAGAAGCCGGAAGCGTCGACGCTGAGCGGCTGGCGCTTCACCGTCACGCCCCGGGGATCGACGATTTCCGCCTGGAGCGGAATGCCCGCCGGGCTCTTCGCCCAACTGGCCGTTCGCACGATCAAGCCGATGTGGAAGAGATCGCCCGGGCGATAGATGCCGCGGTCGGAGAAGAGATAGGCCGAGAGCTGGCCCTCGCTCATCGCGTTCGCCTCGCCGCCGATGTCGAAGCGCGAATAATCGAGCCGCCTGTCGCTGCCGTCGACGGGCAGGAAGGACAGATCGTCGCCCTTCTTCACGACATAGAGCACCGGCTTCTTCTCATGCTGCAGGCCCTTGAGCGTGGGGAAATGCACCGCGCCGTCGCCGCCCGTCGTCTCGGAGAACAATGTCTCGCCGTTCAGGGCGAGGACTGAGACGCTCGCGCCCGCGACCGGCTGGCCGGTCGAGATCGATTGCACGAAGACGTCCCGGCTGCCGTCCAGCGCGCGCTTGGCGAGCATGCCTAGATCGGTGACGACGATCAGCCGCGTGTCGGGCGCGACGGTGGACGTGTCGCCGCCATCGCTGCCGCCCTCGTCGGACTCGCCGGACTCTTCCGTATCGGCATCGCCGGAGGCATCGTCGTCCGACGCATCCGCCTTCTTGTCCTTCGGATCGTAGGCGGTCAGACGCAGCCAGAAGACGCCGTGCCTGCCGGCCTTGAGATATTGGCTGAGGTCGACGCCCTCATATTGCGCGGTGCCGGGATCGCCCTTCGGGAATTCGCGCTTCTCCTCGAAGCGCTCGACAATATGGTCCTCGTCGAAGGTACCGTTGAATTCCGGCTTGGTGTAGGTGCCGTCGTTCAGGCTGACGAGATGCTGCAGCTGGTCGGGCAGCACCCGGCCGATCTCCAGCTTCATGCCCGGCACGTTGCGCGACACGACCGAGACGCGCTTGTCGCCGCTGAGCGAAAGCAGCGAGCCGTCCGCCATGAATTTCAGGAGCTTGGGATAGTCCGGCACCGGCAGCACCTGCGACGCCGGACGGCCGAGAATATAGCCGCCGAAGGATTTGAGTCCCGCGGCGAAGCGGATGAAGACATGCTGGCCGGGCTCGGCGTGGTACTTGAAGCTCTGCAGCTCGGCGAACTCCCTCTCTGTCGGCACCAGCGTCAGCTTCACCGGCTGAGACTGCTTCAGCACCGCGTCGCTGACTTCCCCTATGCCCCAATCGTAGGGCGGCTCGTCGTCCTTCTGCTTTACGCCGGCCTTGCGCTTGGGCAGCACCCAGGCTTGCGTCACCTTCTCCAGGTCGGCTCCGCGCACGGCATCCGTCGTGCTCAGCACCAGCACCTGCTCGGGCTCGTAACGGTCGTTATTGACCAGGGTCGCGCTGACGTCGCCGACGCCGAGGCTGTAGAGGCCCGGCACGCGCACGCCCGAGGCCACGCGCTCGGACGGGATCGGATCGCCGCCGCGCGTGCTGCGCACCCCGGCGTCGACCTTCATCTCGACCATGTCGTCGTCACGCGGCAGGTCCAGCGGCTGGGAATGGACCCAGGCCTTGAGCTTCACCGGATCGTAGGTGACGGTGAATTTGAGCGGATGCGGCTCGGCCTTGTCGTCGCGGCCCTTGAGCCAGAGCGTGATGCGCTTCTCGAACTCCGCCGGATCGACCGGATAGTTGAAGAGAACGGGAATGATGGTCTTCTTCGCTGTCGGGTTCTGCGGATCCTGGTAGAATTCGCCGTTGCCGACGGAAACCTGGAAGCCCGGCATGTCGAAATCGACGTGGTCGTCGGCCATCAGCACATGCGGCGCGAAGACCTGCTTGACGTCGAAGCGCACGTCCTCATGCAGGCCGACGGGCCAGTCGGAATCGGGGGTGAAGCGCAAGGTCTTGTCGTCCACCCATTCCCAGACGCCCTTGAGCGCCGGGGCCATCTCGATGCCGCGCGTGACCTTCTTGCCGACCAGTTCGATGGGGGCGGCGGAAGCGGAGAACTTCACGTCCAGCGGATGGATGTCGAGCGTGGGCGTGCCGTCCGGCTTCTCGTAGTCGCTGATGGCGGGCGTCACGGCGTCCATGGTGATGCGCGCGGGCTCCGGCGCGTGCGGGCGGTGGATGTACCATTCATAGCCGCCGATCCCGAGCACCAGGGCCACCACCGCGCCGAGCACGCCGCCGCCATAGGTGCGCGGCTGCTTGCGGACATCGGCGGCAAGATCGCCCATCCAGGGCGGCTGGCTCCAGGAGAGCGAGCCGAGGAGCGGCTTCAGCGTCGCGCCGATGCCCGCCAGGGCCCGAACCACGAAGCGCGCGATACGGCCCGGAAGCCGCGCCAGAAACAGAAGAACGTCCACTTCATCCCCCTACGGGCGAACCGCCCACGCTTCGCACAGGCACGCCGGCCTGTGCCGGCGCGCATCGAAGCTTTCGCTATGGCTGAATGACGAACAGCCGGTCGACGGCGCGTGACACACCGTGCAGATTGACGTGACGCGGCGGCCGCGTCCATGGCTGATTGCTGAGCGTTATATGACGACAGGATCGCGCCGGATATTGGCGGAATTAGGACGGATCGCACGGTGCGACGCGTTTCGAATCGAAAAATGTTTGGCGCGAATGCATCGCGTAGGGTGGCCTGCCACCCGAAGCTGCGCGATACGAGTCTCGCCTCCCTACGCGCTGGAGCGCTTCGAGAGGTCATCCTCCGCTGCTGCGCAGCGTAGGGTGGTGGGCCCGGCAGGACTCGAACCTGCGACCAGACCGTTATGAGCGGTCAGCTCTAACCAACTGAGCTACAGGCCCCGGTGCGCTTCCTATCAGGAAGCGGCGTATCCCGCCATTATTTGGCCGCCACGATTTGGCCGCCACGATTTGGCCGCGGCCCGGCGTCACGCTAGGGTGGCCGACAAAGGAGCCCGCCATGTCCCTCCCGATCTTCCGCGCCCTCACCTTCATCGGCCTCGCCGCCGCGTCGCCCGCGCTCGCCGCCGACGAGCCGCACATCATCACCGTGACGGGACAGGGCCTCGCCAAGGCCACGCCGGACGAGGCGATGCTGTCGGCCGGCGTTCAGACCAACGCACGCACGGCGGCCACGGCGCTGGCGGACAATGCGCGCGCCATGAACGCCGTGATGGCCACGCTCAAGAACGCCGGCATCCCTGAGCGGGACATCCAAACCTCCGGCTTCTCGGTCGCGCCGCAATATTCGCAGAACAACAACGCCAACACCGCGCCGCATCTCGCCGGCTACCAGGTCAGCAACACCGTGACGGTCGTCGTCGAGAACATCGACAAGACCGGGCCGGTGCTCGACGCGCTGGTCGCCTCCGGCGCCAATTCCATCGGCGACATCGATTTCGCCATCAAGGACACCAAGGCGCTCCTCAACGACGCCCGCGCCGCGGCGGTGGCCGACGCCACGGCTCGCGCCCAACTCCTCGCCCACGCCGCCGGCGTCACCCTCGGCCCGATCATGTCGATCTCCGAAAGCAGCGCCGCGCCAATGCTCCCGATGGGGCGGGCAAGGGCGATGACCGTTGCGATGAGCGCCCCCACGCCGGTCGCCGCCGGCCAGGAGAGCGTGACCGCCGACGTGACGATCACCTGGGAAATCCACTGACTTAGCCGCCACAACATCTTGTGGTTGGCGAGGCGCACCGGCATTCGTTGTTCGATTTGAACGCGATGCCTCACTGAGCAGAAAATCTATATATAGTGTCCAATTCTCCTTCAAGTACAAAATGCTGTAATTGAATTTCGATTTTTTTTTCACGCTCCCTTTTGAGCTCGCGGGATATCGTCGACTCAAGCTGGAACAATATAGGAACTTACAACCTGTGGTCAATCCCCAGTCCCCAGATGCCGCGCGAAAAAACGTTCCCAGCTTTCGCCTTCGAAGATCGGAATGTCGGAATGGGCGCCGGGGTTGATGTGCATGGTCTTCTCCGTCGAGGCGAAGGCGTCGAACAGGGCGAGGCCGGCCTCGTGTGAGGCGACCGCATCCTGCCATTGGAAGACGAATTCGAGCGGGATGGCGATGGCGCGGGCCGCCGCTTCATAGGCGTCCATGCCCGCGCGCAAGCCGGCCAACCCCAGCACGGCGCATTTGACGCGCGGCTCCCGCGCCAGGAACGGCACGCCGATGGCCGTGCCCATCGACACGCCCCAATAGCCGACGCGCCCGTGCCTGCCGACGAATTCCAGGCCCTGCACGGCGTCGAGCGCGGCCTGCCATTCGGGGACGGCGCGGGCCGTGCGCTCGGCCATCGTCTTCATCAGGCTGAAGCCGCCGCTTGCCGCCTCGCCGCGCACGCGGGCGCCGACTTCCTCGGCGAGCTTCGCCGCTTCCTCGCGGGTGATGCGGTCGCCATGGCCCGGCGCGTCGATGGCGAGCGTGGCGTAGCCCAGCTTCCTCGCATAGATCCTGGCGCGGGCCGAAAGCGAGCCGATCTTCTTATGCTGCGAGCCGCCATGGCCCATCAGAATGAGTGGGCGCGGGCCCGCCGAACCCTCCGGCGACCAGATGACGGCGGGTACGCGCTCGCCCGCGACGGTGAGGTCGAACAGCCGCTCGGTGACGCCGTCGATAGCGCGCTCGCGCGTGAATGCGATCATGTCGTTCTCCCTGTTTCTCATAGCGTCGCGGAAGCCGGAGCGGAGCGTCAAGCTTTGTTTCATCTCCCCGTGCGGGAGGTCGAAATCTGCGAAGCAGATTTCGGGAGGGGGCTCACTCCGGATGTTTCCGTACATGCTTCCAACAAACTCAGGCATTTCGGAGTGAACCCCCGCCCGAAAAACGCGAAGTGCGTTTTTCGACCTCCCCGCAAGGGGGAGGCGGTAAGATAGGCGCGGTCCTTGGGGGCATTCGCCATGATACTCGGTCTCGCGCCGTTCACCTTCATCCATGTCGTCATCAGCCTGGTGGGCATCGGCACCGGCCTCGCAGTGCTGTTCGGCCTGTTGGGCAACCGCAGGATGGATGGGATGACGGCCACCTTCCTACTCTTCACGGTGGCGACCTCGGTCACGGGCTTCTTCCTGCCTTTCACCGCCGTGACGCCGGCGGTGAAGTTGGGCATCCTCTCGCTCATCGTGCTCGCGCCGACCTTGGCCGCGCGCTACGCGTTCGGCCTGCGCGGCGCCTGGCGCTGGATCTATGTCGTGGGCGCGGTGGCGGCGCTCTATTTCAACTGCTTCGTGCTGGCGGTGCAGGCGTTCCTGAAAGTGCCCGCGCTGCATGCGCTGGCGCCGAACGGCAGCGAGCCGCCCTTCGCCATCGCCCAAGGGCTGGTGCTGCTGTTCTTCGCCGTGACGGGATACCTCTCCGTGCGGCGGTTCCGCCCGGCCTGACGCCAGCCTGCCCTTGCCAGCCCGCCCTTGCCAGCTTGGCGGGGTTCGCCTAGTCACCGAACCGTCATATTCGGGACTTCCCCATGCTCCGCTGGTTCCAGGCGCTCATGCCGCGCGAAGAGCGCTTCTTCGACCTATTCAACAGCCACGCCGCGACGCTGGTGCGCGGAGCCGAGGCCTTGCGCGAGGTGCTGGCGGGCGGAGCCGGCGTGGCAGACGCCTGCCGCCGGGTGATGGCGCATGAGAACGAGGCCGACGCCGTGGCCCGCGACGTTCTGCTGATGGTGCGGCGCTCCTTCATCACGCCCTTCGACCGCGGCGACATCACCGATCTCATCAACACGCTCGACGACACGATCGACCAGATGCAGAAGACCGCCAAGGCCGTGATGCTGTTCGAGGTGGACAAGCTCGAACCCGAGATGGAGCGCATGGGCGACACCATCGTGCAGGCCGCCAAGCTCACCGTGGACGCGGTGGCGCTGCTCGGCTCGCTGCGGGAGAACTCCGCGAAGCTCAATGCGATCACGGAGCAGATCGTCAGGCTGGAAGACAGCGCGGACGATCTCAACAACCAGGGCATCAAGACGCTGTACCGCCGCTACCGCGACGGCAACGCCATGGGCTACATCGTGGGCGTCGAGATCTACGACCATCTCGAAAAGGTCATGGACCGCTTCGAGGACGTCGCCAACCGCATCGCCGGCATCGTGATCGAGCAGGTCTGATGCTGCTGATCGCGCTGGTCGGCATCGCGCTGGCCTTCGACTTCCTCAACGGGCTTCACGATGCGGCGAACTCCATCGCCACCATCGTGTCGACGCGCGTGCTGGCGCCGCGCTACGCGGTGGCGTGGGCGGCGTTCTTCAACTTCATCGCCTTCCTCGTGTTCGGGCTGCATGTGGCGGCGACCATCGGCACCGGAATCGTCTCGCCCGACACGATCAACGACCAGGTCATCTTCGGCGCGCTCATGGGAGCCATCGCCTGGAACATCATCACCTGGATCGCGGGGATTCCCTCCAGCTCCTCGCACGCATTGGTCGGCGGGCTCGTCGGCGCGGGGCTCGCCCATGTCGGGCTGCATGCCGTCGTGTGGAGCGGTCTGGGCAAGACGGTCGCGGCCATCTTCCTGTCTCCCATGCTGGGGCTGGTGCTGGCGCTGCTCCTGGTGCTGCTGGTGTCGTGGGTCTTCGTGCGCACCACGCCGGCGCGCGTCGACGGCATCTTCCGCAAGGTGCAGTTCGTCTCCGCCTCGCTCTATTCGCTGGGCCATGGCGGCAACGACGCGCAGAAGACCATGGGCATCATCGCCGCGCTCCTGATGGCCCATGGCGCGCTGAAAGGCCCATTCCATGTGCCGTTCTGGGTGGTGATCTCCTGCAACGGCGCGATGGCGCTGGGCACCTTGTTCGGCGGCTGGCGCATCGTGCGCACCATGGGCTCGCGCATCACCCGGCTGACGCCCATGCAGGGCGTCTGCGCCGAGACCGCCGGCTCGATCACCCTGTTCCTGGCGACCTATCTCGGCATCCCCGTCTCCACCACCCACACCATCACCGGCGCCATCGTCGGCGTCGGCGCCGCGCGGCGGACCTCGGCGGTGCGCTGGAACGTGGCGCAGGACATCGTCGTCGCCTGGGTGGTGACGATGCCCGCCGCCGGCCTCATCGGCGCAGCGTTCTACTGGGCGGCGGGGGCATTTTTACCCTCCCCTTGAGGGAGGGTCGACAATTTGCGAAGCGAATTTCGGGGAGGGGCTCACTCCGAACTGTCAGACGCTTGTCGGACGCAAGCGCTGAGAGATTCCGGAGTGAGCCCCTTCCCGAAAAATCCTTTGGATTTTTCGACCCTCCCTCAAGGGCAGGGCTATCGCATATGGCTCAGGATGCTGATGAGGAAGCTGTCGTCCCATCCGGCGCGTTTGAGTTTTAGGCGCATGGACATGGCGGCGGGGTGGGCTCTGGCGATGTTGAGAGCCAGCCTTCTGAGGATGGCGAG
>DASXCJ010000056.1:0-1560 GCA_036491175.1 Rhizomicrobium sp. | reverse complement strand
GGACGACGACGGAGATTGGGTCTACACCACCGCGTGCTGCGGATGCGCGTCGTGCAGCATCAACGCCAACCGATGCAGTGGCGCGTCGCGAAAACCGGCGGCCTCGATCGCCTTCACGGTGGAGAGCACGTAGTCGCGGTTGTTGCCGGATTGGCCGTGGCCCTGCAGCACGTGGCGAAGCTGCTCGGCAAGCGACAGCCGGCCGGCATATTGCACATGGCCGCGGTCGACCACGTAAGCGAGCGCGCTGACGCGTTGCCGCGCGTCGTCCTCCAGCCATACCGAGCGCATCACCTCACGATAGACCGAGGTGACTTGTTCGCGCGCGCGCAAATAGGCCACTGTGGCGCCGCGCTTCTCCGCGGCCACGCGGAATGCGACGCCGCGGCAGGCGCCGCCGCGGTCGAGTCCGAGCACCAGCCCCGGCTTCTCCGGCGTGCCGCGATGCACGAAGGAATAGACACACAGCGCGCGGTGCTCGCCGATCAGCCGCGCCGGCACGCGCTCGATGAAGTCGAAGCCCGGCCGCCACATCAGCGAGCCGTAGCCGAACACCCAGAGGTCGCCTTTGGAAAATTCGTCTTCGGACAGGGTCAATGCCGCCATTGCGACAGCATCGCTAACAGAATCGCCGTTCCATGAACATGCGTTAACTTGATCGGGATGGCGATGACCGCTTTATTGCCCAAATTGGTGATCAAAGGGGCGGGGATGACCATGGCTATGACTACGCCAAAACGGCGTTCGCGTTGGGGGCTGTTTGCCGCCCCCGTCCTGCTCCTGATCGCCGCGATTGCGTGGAGCGCGTTCTGGTTCTTTGCCGCCTCGCAAGTGGATGTGCAGGCCGATGCCTGGCGCGCCCATGAAGCCAAGAGCGGCCGCATCTATGATTGCGCGAAGCGCTCGGTCGGGGGCTTTCCGTTCCGTCTCGAGATCTCCTGCGACAGTCCGAGCGTGACATTGGCCTCGCAGACGGCGCAGCCGGCGAACCAGTTCACGGCGAAGCTCGACCAGATCCTTGTCGTTGCGCAGATCTATGACCCCAAACACGTCATCGCTGAATTCGCGCCGCCGGCCGCCATCACCGATCAGAGCGGGCAGAGTTTTTCCGCCAACTGGAAGCTCGGCCGCGCCAGCGTGTTCGGCCTGCCCGGCGTGCCGCAGCGCGCGTCCGTCGTGTTCGATGCGCCTGCGCTGGCGCGCGTCGACGGATCGATGCAGGTGCCGCTCGCCGAAGCCGGCCATGTCGAGTTGCACGGACGGCTCGCCGAGGGATCGCCGAAGGACGCGCCCGTGATCGAAACCGTGCTTCAGATCAACAAGGGTGCCATCCACGGTCTGCATCCGCTACTCGCCGATCCCTTCGACGCCGACATGCGCGCGCTGGTGAGCGGCTTGAAGGATCTCTCGCCAAAACCGTGGCCGGTGCGCTTTCGCGAAATCCAGGCCGCCGGCGGCCATGTCGAGATCGTGCAGTCGCGCATCCAGCAGGGCGATCTGATTGCGGTTGCCGCGGGCACCTTGGGCCTCAGCCCCGCGGGCCGGCTCGAAGGCGAACTG
>DASXCJ010000055.1:0-29512 GCA_036491175.1 Rhizomicrobium sp. | reverse complement strand
AAATACGGCTCGATCCGCCGCCACTGACCGTCGTTCAGCCAAAACAGATTGCGCCGCATCGTCTCTGCTCCGAATCACGCAAGCACAGAGAATCAGCAACCGATTCAGCCGACAATGATTTTATTGGGTTCTCGCCCTAGTTTGTACTACAATTTTACGCCCGGTGCAAGCCCTCGGACGAGTATTTCCAACAGTGACCGTGTAGGCTCGTGCGTATGAGATTGGTTCTGCCCGCCGTCGTTCTGCTGCTCGCAGCAAGCGCGGGATTGACCACGCCACCCAACAAAACACTCGACGCACTCATCACCGCCTATCCGGACAAGATCGCCGGGTTCAATCTCACTGACATCACATGGCGCGACGGCACGCGCATGGCGATCGGGACGGATGATCCGAATAGATCGTTCGACGAGCGGATCGCGCATGCGTCCATCGCCGACATGTTCCGGCTCGATTATCCGGCGGGCGTGCCGCTCGCGCCGCCGGCGCAGGACTTCGACCCTGGGCGGTTTCGCAGCAAGGCGTTCTTCGATCATCTCTATGGCGATTGCCGCAAGGGTGAGGTCGAGAAGAATCTTGTCTCTGTGACCTGGCTGCCGAAAAGTTGGGGACATACGATCAAGTTCGCGCCGCGCGCGGCGGAGGCGTTGCGTGCCGTGTCGGCCGAGATCGACGCGTTGCCGCCCGAGATAAAGCGCACCGCTTGGCCTATCGCCGGCACCTATGCCTGCCGCGGCGTGGCGGATAAAGGCCAGCCGTCGATGCACGCCTATGGCGCGGCCATCGATCTCAATCTCGCTTATTCGAACTACTGGCTGTGGGACAGCCCAAAATCCGCGCCCGCCTGGCGCAACCGGATGCCGCGCCAAATTGTCGCCGCCTTCGAGCGCCACGGCTTCATCTGGGGCGGGCGCTGGCATCACTACGACACCATGCATTTCGAATACCGGCCGGAGCTATTCGCGGCGGCGCGCCCGCGTTAAAACCGGATCGGCCAAGAAGGATGTGATCATGTTACGCGGAATGTGCCTGACGGCTGCATTCGTGGTTGCGGCATCGAGCGCGCCGTCGCTGGCCGGGGATGTCCCCGCCGGCTGGATTCATGGCGCAGACGGCAGTTTCGCGCAGAGCGAAAGCGGCGTGGTATGCGCGGCGACGACCGACACGTTCCAGTTCGTGCGGCTCGACGGCGCGGCCGGACCGAACGTCCTTGGAACCTGCGTCTATTCCGGCGGCGACGTCCGTGTCGGAGAAATACGCGTACGCAAGTTCGTGGACGGTGTGGGCGAAACACCGCTCGCGATCCAGAACGACAGGGGGTTGATGGGCGTGACCCCGATGGAGGGGCTGCCGCCCGGCGCCAGGCCCGTGGGCGCCCAGCGCATGGGGCCTGGCCCGGAGATTGACGGCAATCCGACCATGCAATCGGTTTTGACGTCCGTTCACGGCGGCCTGTTCGTCGATTGCATCGTGCAGGTCAAGCGGGACAAGGCCGAAATGGACTATGGCTTTGCGAACTTCGAGAAGGCCTGCATGGCGCTGGGCGGGCATTGACCGCGCGCCCGGCTGCCATGGTTTCGCCCAGCTCCGCGCGATAATCTCCTCAGCGAATGGGGAGAGGCGCATGAAATCCGCGGTTGCGATACTGGCAGCGTGTCTTTGCGCGCTCGCGCTTCCGGCGCTTGCCGCGACGCAGGCGCCCGGCAGCGCCATGGCCGATCCCGGCAAACTGCTGCCGCGCGGCGTCTTCGTGCTCGGCGATTCCGGCAACGCGACCCATCTTCAAACGGGCTGGCAATGTCCCGCGCGCTTCGGCGACTATCGCCGCGACGATCTGCGCGTCTACGACGCCTATGGGCTCGATGTTTCCTGCGACTACGCGCTGCCCGGCGAAGGCAGCATCACGCTCTATCTGACCAAGCGGACGGGCGGCGATCTCAAGGCCGATTTCGAGGGCGGAAAGTCCGTGCTGGCAGGGCGGATCGCGGGCGCCACGCTGCTTGCCGATGCCGAGCAGAAGACGTTCCCATCCGATCGCGAATGGCTGCACGCGCTCTATAGCTCGAACACGCAGGGCCAGATCGATGGCGTGTGGTACGCGTGGTATGGCGACTGGACCTTCGAAGTGCGCGCGACCTGGCGCGCCAACCACAGCGATGCGGCGTTCGCGATGATGACGCAGATGACGGATGCCGCGCGCGCCACCGGCGCCCATCTCGCGCGCTGCGCGGCATCCAAGCCGCCGGTGCGGACGGGAAAGCCGATCACTGATAAGGATCAGCTTCAGCAGCTTTCGATGATGGCCGGCATCACGACCGGCGCAGCGAGCTTGCCCGATCCCAAGACCGGCAAGCCCGCGGCGGAGCCTGCGCCGCGTCCTTCCGAGTGGTGCGCCGAAGAGGGCATCGACGTGCTGAAGACCCCGGTGGTGATGTGGCGCGGGCTGAATGCGGACGGCACGGTCTCGCCCTTCGACCGCGCCTGGCTCATCGGCGATGGCGATCCGGTTGTGCTCGACGCGTCGCCCGATCCGGACCTGAACACCATCCTGTCGGAGCTCAACAAGGCCGGCCCCGCCCCGCTCTACACCGCTACCCTGAAGAAGGGCGACGATACCCTCGTCCTGGGCTTCTTCCGGGGGCGGCCGGATGGCGGCACGCTGGCCGTGATCCTCTTCGAGTACCACGCCGGCTACGCGTCCGTGCTCGCCAGCTTCAACGGCAAGACCAATACGATCACCATTTCCGTGCCGACCGAGCCGAACGGACATCCCAAGGACTGACGGGGCGGCAATTTTCCTGTTGCGGGCCCCAAGGCCGCGGGAGGAAGATCGGGGCAACCGCCATCCGCAGAGACGCCCCATGTTCTTCCGGTTCTTCGATGAGCTTCGAGCTGCGCGCATTCCCGTCACCTTGAAGGAATATCTCGCGCTGATGGATGCGCTGGACCAAGGCGTGATCAATCTGAAGATCGACGACTTCTATTACCTCTCGCGCACCGCGCTGGTGAAAGACGAGCGCAACCTCGACAAGTTCGACCAGGTCTTCGGCCATGTCTTCAAGGGACTGGAGGGGATCGACGCCTCGATGCTGGCGCAGATTCCCGAGGAATGGCTGAAGGCGCTGACCGAGAAATTCCTCACCGAGGAAGAGAAGAAACAGATCGAGGCGCTGGGCGGCTGGGACAAGCTCATGGAGACCTTGAAGCAGCGCCTCGAGGAGCAGAAGAAGCGCCACGAGGGTGGATCGAAGATGATCGGCTCGGGCGGCACCTCGCCGTTCGGAAACTCGGGCTACAATCCCGAAGGCGTGCGCATCGGCCAGGACAAATCGCGCCACGGCAAGGCGGCCAAGGTCTGGGACAAGCGCGAATACAAGAACCTCGATGATTCCGTCGAGCTCGGCACCCGCAACATCAAGGTCGCGCTGCGCCGCTTGCGCAAATGGGCGCGCCAGGGCGCGGAGACCGAACTCGATATCGAAGGCACGATCCACGACACCGCGAACAAAGGCTATCTCGACCTGCGCCTGATACCGGAGCGGCACAACACCGTGAAAGTGCTGCTGTTCTTCGACATCGGCGGCTCGATGGATGCGTACATCAAGCTTTGCGAGGAGCTGTTCAGCGCGGCCAAGACCGAATTCAAGCACATGGAATTCTTTTATTTCCACAATTGCCTCTATGAGAGCGTATGGAAGGACAATCGCCGCCGCCACAACGAGAAGAGCAATACGTGGGACGTGCTGCACAAATTCCCGCACGACTACAAAGTCATCTTCGTCGGCGACGCGACGATGAGCCCCTATGAAGTGACCTATCCCGGCGGCTCCGTCGAACACTGGAACGAGGAGCCGGGCGCGATCTGGCTCGACCGCGTGACGGAGATCTACGAACACTGCGTCTGGCTGAACCCAGTGGCGCAGAAGCATTGGGAATACACCCCCTCCATCGGCCTCATCGGCCAGATCATGGGCGACCGGATGTTCCCGCTGACCTTGGGCGGCCTCGACGCGGCGATGCGAGAGTTGAATCGGTAAACCGGCGCCGGTTCAGTCTTTGCGAAAATTGGCGGTGTAATAGAAACGCGGGCCGAAGCTGCGGGCGACAGTCAAGCCGGCCTTCTCCGCGAGTATCGCGAGTGCATCCAGCGGCACGAAGTCGGGGTCGCCCTTGATTTCCGTGACCGAGAGCAACCCGCCAGGCTTCAGAACCCGGGCCGCTTCGTGCAAGCTGGCTTGCGCATCGCCGGTTTCGCCCAACACCGTCACCAGGAAGGCGGCATCGAAGAGGTTCTCGGCGAAGGGGAGCGCTTTGGCGTCGCCCTGCCTTATGTCGTAATTGGAAAGCCGCCGCCGCTTCAGGCGGCGTTCGGCGATCGCAAGCATGCCAGGCTGGCTGTCGAACAGCGTGAGCCGGCCATGCGTGAGGCGCCGGGCGACGGCGGGGCTGAAGTAACCGGGGCCGCTGCCGATCTCCAGCACCTGGTCGGAACGCGCAAGCCCCATGCGGCGGATCAGCAGGGATGGCGGACAGATCAGCCGGCGCAACGGCAAAAGCAGCATCCAGGCATGCTCGACGGGATAGACGCCCTTTCCCGTCACCCGGGACCAGGCACTGTGTTTGTCTTCGCGAAGCAAGCGCGCCTCCCCTTCCAGCAGGTCCGCTCGGAGCCTAGCAGACTCGACCTTGCGGGGAAGCTGTCTTCCTGTTGGGATCGGCTGAAACAGGGGGAGGATTGCGTCAGGTGACTGAACCGGAAATGCCCGGCGCCGTGGTTCGCACAGCACATCGCGGCGACGCGGAGCCGCTGTCGCAAACCCTCGCGCGCGCGTTCTACGACGATCCGGTGTTCGCGTTCTTCCTGCCGGACGATGCGACGCGGCTGAAGAAGCTTGAGACGGTGATGCGCATCCTGTTCAAGCTCGGAGAGCCGCATGGGGCCTGCTACACCACGGCCAACTACGAATCGATCACGCTGTGGCGGCCGCCGAATGAATGGGATGTTCCGTTCACCGCCTACATCACCAACGGCCCGGCGCTGCTCTCCGCCTTCGGCGGCGGCATTTTGCGCGTGCTCGGCACAATGGGCATGATGGAGAAGGCGCACCCCCATGAACCGCATTGGTATCTGCAGACCATCGGCACCGACCCACGGCTCCAGGGCAAGGGCTTTGGCGGCATCCTCATGCGCCACACGCTGGCGACGGCGGACGCCGCGCACATGCCGTGTTATCTGGAATCCAGCAAGGACACGAACATCCCCATCTACCAATCCTTCGGCTTCCAGCTGACGGGCGAGATGCAGGTGCCCGGCGGCCCGAAGATCTGGCCGATGTGGCGGGAGGCACGATGAAGACGACGCTCTTGATGTTTTTGTTGCTCGCAATTCCCGCGCTTGCCGATCCAGCGGCGGTGAGCCTGTCGGGCGCAGTGGTCACGCCGAAGAACGTCTCGCTTGCCGATCTGGCAACGATGCCTTCCGAGACCGCGACAGTCTCGCAGCAGACCGATCATGGGCCTGTCGGCGGAACCTATACCGGCGTCACGCTATGGACGCTCATCTCCTCCGCCCAATGGAAGAACGGCCCGGAGAAGAACGCCTATCTCCGCCACACGATCTTCGTCACCGCCGGCAGCGACGGCTACACCGCATCGTTCAGCGAGGGCGAGATCGACCCCAAGCTCGGCGGCAGCCATGCGATGCTGACCTATAAGAAGGACGGCGCGATGCTCACAGCGCCCCAACTCGTGGCGCCCGGCGACGCCCATGCCGCGCGCGCCGTAAAGGGCGTGACCGCCGTCGTGGTGCAGTGATGGCCGAAGACTGCAAACAGCCTGCCGGCATTGTCGCGCCCGCGATCGATCCTCACAGATGCGAAGGCAAGGAAGATTGCGTCCGCGTCTGCCCCTATGACGTGTTCGAAGTGCGCAAGCTGACCCACGACGAGCGCGCCGCCCTGCCCTTTTTCGTGCGCATCAAGGTCGCGCTGCACGGCGGCAAGCAGGCTTTCGCGGTGAACGCCGATCAATGCCACGCCTGCGGCCTCTGTGTCGCCGCATGCCCGGAAAAAGCGATCAAGCTGGCGCGGCTGGGATGAAGGGATGAAGCGGCGTGGCTTGCCCGGGCGTAGCGCGCGGCAACCGGCCCGGCTTCGCCGCGCTTCGCGCGCGAAGCCTGGTGCCGCCTGCGTGACTCGAACACGCGACCCCCGCATTACGAACCGACTTTTTCGGCTGAACATGCGGTCACATACCAGCACTTAAGCCATTGGGGCTGTTGATATTTTCCGAAAGGAGAGTATCGCGGCAGAACATGCGGAATCGCTCCGTCACGGGCGTCCGCCGAGACAATGGTGAGACAAATGAGGCTGTCCGATCCCGTCATTCAATCGCTCAAAGCGCCCAAAAAAGGGCGCGGTCGTTTATCCCGACGATCTCGTCCCTGGGTTCGGTGTCCGGGTGAGCGAAGGAGGCACCAAGAGCTACGTCCTGACCCACGGCCCGCGCCGCCAGCGCGAAACCATCGGGCGTGTCGGTGTCCTGAGCCTTCAGCAAGCCCGAGCGGAGGCGAAACACCGCCTAGCCGAATACACCCTCGGCAAGGACAAGCCCCGCGCCGTCGCCTGGGATGTTGCTACGGCGGAGTTCCCCGAGGAGAAGGCCCTCAAGCTCAAGCCGCGCACGCTGGAGGACTACACCTACGAACTCGGCCGCCACTTCCGCTATGGCACCACGAAGCTCACCGACCTCACGCCGCACGATCTCAAAGCTAGCCTCTCGAAGCTCAACCACACGCCTGCCGAACAACAGCACGCCTATGTCGTCCTGCGTGCCTTCATGCGCTGGGCGCATCGTCAGCACTACCTCGACCGCAATCCAATGGAGCGGATGCAATCGCCCTACTCGTACGTCCCGCGCGACCGCATCCTCTCCATGGACGAAGTCCGCAAGGTCTGGCTCGCAGCCGGAGACGATACGTTCGGTCGCATCATCAAGGTTCTCATCCTCACCGGCCAGCGCCGAGGCGAGATTACGCAGCTCACAGGCAGCATGGTGGGGGAGGACACGATCACACTCCCGCGTTGGCTCGCGAAGAACAGCCGCAAGCACACCTTCCCGATTGGCCCGCTCACTAAGGAAATCCTCGGGCCGCGCGTACCGGACAACGCTTGCTACTTCCCGGCTCTCGGCCGCACGACGCATTTCGACGGATTTTCAAAGTGCAAGCCCAAGCTTGAACGTCGTTGTGGCGTCGCCGAGTGGACCATCCACGATCTGCGTCGCACCTTCGTCTCCGGGCTCGCTTCTATCGGCGTGCAGCTCACGGTGATCGAGCGGCTGGTCAACCACGTCTCCGGCAGCTTCGGCGGCATCGTCTCCGTCTACCAGCACTATGACTTCATGCCGGAGATGCGAGACGCAATCGTGCGGTGGGAAAGGCATATCCAAAGCGTGACTGCCGCTCCGCTCGCGCTACCGAATTTTTCTCACACTACATCCGAACCGGAGAGGCTGCCCGAAAGCTGAGACCTTCAGGTTATGAGCTCCGGCTCAAATGCTTAATATGCTGATTATATTGTATTTTTCTGACATCTTGATGTCAGTGTGAGGAAGTGCGTGAGAGTGCGCGGCAGATATGAATATGTTGTTCGCTCTTTCACTACGCAAAGCAGGCGCGGCAGTCTGCGCGCGTCAGCGAGCTTAGGAATCTAGCAGAACTGCCCTCTAATGAGGCTGGGGGGTGACAGGGTACAATATGCAGCTAAAACAAGCGTAGAGTCCCGGGGTCAGCACGATAGGCTTTTCCCAATCCAGCTTCTGCCTGGCTTTGTTTCCGTAACCACGGCATTCGCGGGGTCGGATTTCAATATCGCGAAACTCGCGCCAGCGTATTGTAAAAATGGGGAATTGCTCAAACTCGTCGTCGGTCCATATCGCATTGTCATTAGGCGGTTCGGGCCTCAATAGACGATATGCTTTTATGACGGTGTCTTCCGCTAGCTGAATAGTAATGGGAGCTATCTTAACAAATTGGCCGTTCGAAGGAGGTGTCGTTGTGTCGGCAGACGCCATCAGCTCGATGTTGTCCATTCGAAATAAAGGTGTGGCGAGCATGGTCAGATTTTTCATGAGTTATTCGTATGGATCAAGGTTGCTGCTGACAACTAATTCCGAGCCTCATGCACGTACCTTCATCCGGGGATTTCAAAGTATTTCCTAGTCCACTAGGTCCTTTGCTTACGACATGAGCTTTAACTTTAGCATTTGTGACGACGACCTCAACTCCACCTCCCTTATATATTGTTCCGTCGTCTCCTTTCTGCGGGGCAGTTATAGCGCTGCTAGTAATATCTTTAACATCAACTTCGACCTCCAAAAATTTCGAAAGATCATTGCCCCAATTCTTGGCAAGAGCCCAAGTCTGACGAATTTCGTCTGCATTGCCTACCGTCAGTGGGTTGATCGCCATGAAATACGTTCCGGTCGTTGCATCGTCCTTACTCCATTGATCAGCGGTACCGCCGTAGAGCCGCCAAAGATGCATGGTCTCCTTCGCATTCTTGTCGAGCACAGAGTGAAGTAGGCCGCTGATGATATATGTGCCTGACATAACGCCGTTAAGTCTTCTGGCCCACCAGCTGGACCAAGATTTCGATTCCGCTTCGTTGGTATAAGGGTCTTCATCATTGAATGGCGAAGGTGGTGAGCCCTTCGTGTTGTTGCGCGTAATGGGTATCTCGCCAGGGTCGAGTGTTCCAGTGAGGTCTGCTCGGTTTCCCGGATCGTTTCCAACATAAAGATAGAGGTTGAGATCTGCTGTGTCCGAAACAGGATCGACTTGTATAAATCTGCCCAAAGCGGGCGAATACATGCGTGCGCGGTCATAATAGAGTCCCGTCTCGGCATCGAAACGCATGCCCACATATTTGAAAGGTGCCGTGTTGCTGGCGCAAGGCGAGCTGCCCGAGAAGCAATTGCCCCAACTGTCGTATGTGTATGGTCCCTCGATTTGTGTGCCGGCGTTATTGACGGCGGCGACGGTGCTACCATGGTAATCGAGAAGATAGTAACGCCGTGCGCCCGTTGAGACGGTGATTGCCGCTGCCGGTTC
The DNA here is from genome assembly GCA_036491175.1 of Rhizomicrobium sp. GTDB lineage: Bacteria > Pseudomonadota > Alphaproteobacteria > Micropepsales > Micropepsaceae > Rhizomicrobium. The sequence continues at coordinate 20,400 of DASXCJ010000055.1, read as the reverse complement.
GTTTAGAGTCGCGCCCGGCACGTACCTGAAGTTCTCAGCGCCAGCGCCATTGTAATCGGCTATGGGATCACTTCCGTCGGTGAGGAAATAGGCTTCCGAAACGCCGGCTCCGGATTTGTGTGTGCGCCTCCCCTTCGTATCGTAGGCATAAGTCGCGGATACAACGCCGCCGGCAGTCTTAGCTGCTGTGATCAGACGGTTTTCGGGATCGTAGCTATAGGTCCAGGTGCCATCGCCGGTGAGATTGCCGTTGCAATCGTAGGAGTATTGCTGGGCGTTGCCTTGGCAGTCATGACCACCCGCGGCTGCACCATTGATCGTCGTATATTGGTTAAGCGTGTTGGCAGCACTATAGGTATCGGTATGGGCGGCTGCAGGTTGCCAGACAAAGGTGGAGTTGCTGGACGCTTCGGTCAGTAGTTGATGCGCCCCTGTATAGGTTAGCGTATAGCTGGGCACCGCACCGGTACCAGCAATAGTGTGGTTCAGCGTGAGCAGATCGTCGCCATCCGAGTATGTGTAAGCCATGTTCGCATGGGGATAAGCGAGGCTTGTCCTGCGGCTCATCGCGTCGTTGGTGTAGGTGGCGAGCACGGCACCGCTTGGTGTGCAGCTTCCGCCCGAAGCAGAGCCTTCCGTTACCGTCGTCATCATGTCACGCGCATCGAAAGCGTAAGCCGCACAGTAATTGTCGGGCCAAATTAGCGCCGTGCGATTACCATTCGCATCCAAGACATAGCTTGTGGTCTGCGCAGCGCCGGATAGAAGACCGGGAATAGCGGTTGCAATAGAGGTTTGACGCCCTGCCGTGTCGTACCCATAGGTCAGGCCGTTACCGAGTGTATCGTTCTCCGTGTATGGCGCAGCATTGAGGTAATAGTCATAGCTTGTAGTGATGGCAGGGTTCACGCCGGTCACGGCGGGCATCAGCTTACTCAGCGCGCGGTCGAGGTTATCGTAGGTAAAATCCTCTTCCTGTCCCGCGCGGTTGACGTGCTGAACGATGTTGCCGTTCTCGTCATAGAGCTTAACCTTTTCGCTCGAGCCGTCCGGGAAGGTGGTCGTGGCCAGCCGCAGGAATCCATCATAGGCATAGGAGGTAAAGTAGTGAGGACTCGCGATGGCACCATTCGCGTCCATCTCGGTCAGCCTCTCGCCGTCTCCGCCGTAGGTCCAGATCGCGTAGCACTCCTGCAAGGTGCCGGTGACCGTACAGCCGGTGCCCGAATTCCACGCCCGAATCTCACGCAACTTTTGTCCCGCCGCGTCATAGACATAGCGCTTCTGACGGCCTACGGGATCAACAGTGCGGCCCAGTCGGTCGTCGTTGTCGTAAAAGTTCGTGACTATCGCGCCATCGGCATCTGTGATGCTCGCGACTTTCGAGGTTGGCGTATAGGTGATTTTCTTCTTTGCCACCCATGTGACTACGCTCGAACCTGTTTGCGGACACGTCGTGGCATTATCGAAGCACTTGGCGATGTCTTCCTCGACATCCCGCTCGATGGCGTCGTACTTGGTCTGCGACACCAAATCCAACGGAGCGGTCGCATTGCCCATGTGATGATAGTCGAAGGTATTCTTGCGGTTGAGGTCGTACTGCAAGACTGTAGCGTTGCCGCGCGAATCAGTGATTGAAGTCACATTTCCATAGGAGTCGTAGTCATAGCTTGTCACCGCCGCGACGTGCCCAGTTCCCGGATCGAGCGTGCTCGTCTTCAAGTCTTCCGTGACTGGATCATATGTTTCTGAAGTGGTGATGTCCTCCCCGGAAGTGAACGGTATTTTTATATGGAGCGGCTTGCCCTTGGCGTCGTAGTCGAAGCTGTAGACAGGTGCCACCATGTGACTATCGAGAGGCCTAGTTGCGCTCGCGATGAGTGAGGCGCCGGTGCTGCTCAATGGAAAGTAAGTAAGCGTTGTGGTTTTACTGCGGAAGTTTGTAATTGTGAGCGGCTTGTTCCAGGTCAGGTCGTAGACGGCTGTCGCCGTCAGCGTTGGGCAGGTCGGCGTACACGACGCTGACGTTCCGATCTTTTCATAAGAAGTCATATTGTTATCGACGTCGTAACCGAACACCTCTTGGTCGCCTTCGGGATAGATGTATTGGGCCGGCCGCCCCCGGCTGTCGATTGAGACCTGGGTCAGACGATTGAGTTCATCCTGATAGCGCGCAGCATGGCCGTAGATATCGAATGTAACGCTATAGGGGCCGCCCATAGGATCGTCACGCTCTCCGCGCGTGCTGTCGCCAATATAGAAATTGTAAGGCCCGCGATTGGTCGGATGCAGCACGGCATAGGCGTCATGCACCGCCTGCACCTGCCCCAGCGTGTCGTAGTCATATTGTATGTTGGCGTGGGCTGGGTTATCCGCCGTGAACACCTGCGTGAGCTGCTCATAGGGCACCGGGCGTGTCAGTGTCGTAGCGGGATTGTTATTGGTCGGCTGCGGGGCGAGATAGGCATAAGTCGTCACCGAGCCGCCAGGATCTGCCGTGAAGTCGCTGGGCGATTGAAAGAGCGATATCGTCAACGTACGCGTGCCGTCTTTCACTCCTATGATGTCCCCGAAAGTGTCCTGCGTAAAAGCAAGGCTGCGGCCGACATTGTTCATAACTCCCGTCGGCACGTTAGCAGACGGAAACGGACCGGACGGCGCGTTGATCATGTGGCTGTCGAAGTCAGTCGTCGCCGCGTAGGTTGGCGTCACTGTTATGCCATATGGGAAACTCCAGCTATCCAAGCGAAATCCCGACTGGCGCGCGCAGATCGGTGCGCCTATCGGATTGGGATAGTGACTCACCCAGAAGATGAACTTCTCCACGTCGCCATGCTGGTTGGCCACAAAATAGGTAACACCGTTGTAATTCCAGCCACGGGACAGCGCGTAATGCGCTTGCCCGGCTTGCGGCCCGGGACATTCCAACTGCGACAACACGCGGTTACCCGTGAGCGTCATGGAGGCGTGCCCGGCGCCCGGCTCGATCCAGGTATCGTCCGGGAGATGCACGAATTGGCGCGCACTCTTGCCGATCGATACCGTCGCCACATTGCAGTCGATCTGATGCACGAGCCAGGCCTGGGTCAGCGCTACTGCCGTATCGCGCTGGGCGTAAGGTTTGTTGGTGCCGGGCACGGAGATCAGCGGATCGGTTGAGATATAAATATCCTGTTCGGCGATGAAGGCAGAGGCGGTCGCCGCCGCATCGCGGATATCGCTGAAGCCCATCGCCTCCATGCCCGAGCCGGAGGTCGCCAGGTTCGAAAGCCAATTCAGATTCCAGCCCGAGCCGGGTTGACCGAGTGGTATGGGACCATCAGCCGGATCGGAAGGCGGCGGGCCGGCCTTCCAGTCCAAACTCGCCGATAGCGAATAGGGAAAATCGCCACTGCCGGTTTCGATCATGCCCGGGCTGGTTTCACTCATCGTGCCAGTCTTAAGGTCAACGCCGAACAAGTTCGAACGATCGACGAACTTGGACTTCAACACGTCCGCCGCGTCGTTCGGATTGTAGGTCGCATTTCCATTCGGCTGTGCGCCGCCTCCACCGCCCTTGGCCGGAAGCGGCGTCGCCGAACCGCCCGCAGGGCTGCCCGAGATCAGACCGACAACGTCATGCGCGATGTCGGTGGGATTGTAGTTCGAATCGTATTTCGTCGCGATCAGCGTACCGCCGCGCTGCTTGGTGAAATTAGCCCCATATACTGGATGTTCGCCCGTGGTTTCCTGCTTGACGTAGCCGCCGCGCTGGCCCGGACCAAGGAAGGATTCTTGCGGTGCAGTCACCTGGAAGCCGGCGCTGGTATATGAGCCGATATCGCCAACCAGCAACTGCTGAAAGGTCACGCCGTAGTATTGTGGATTCCCGTCCTCGGTCGAACCGGACGGCGGCGGCGTCGTCTGCTTTTCCCACAGTACCCGCGCGGACGGCACGGCGGTGGATGGGGCGAAGGCAAAGAACTTGCGAGGCTGCCCCGCGGGTCCGCCTGCCGAGGCCGGATCTTCGCAGGTCGTGACATTGCCCGTTCCATCTGGACAAGGCGGCGCATTGGCCCATTCGAAGCGGGTTGCCGTCGACGAGGTATCAACCACGTCAGCAAGCTGCATCATCATCGAGCCCTCGATGGCGGCAGCTGTCGCAGCGATCGATTGCACCGCTGCCCGCCTCTGAACGGCGTCGGAGACGCGGTTCGTAAAGCTTAATCCGGAATCGATATCGAACCGCGTATAGGTGTCAGCGATGAAATAGTCGGGCGGGTTCGGATAGGTCTGAAGGCCGGAATCGTCCATTAAGTCGTCGGCATAGATGATGCCCAGCACGTGATGCAGTTGCACGATGCCATTGGCGATGTCCGCAAGCAGGTGCGCCGCGCGCGTATACTGCGCGAGATAGGAGGCTTGCGCCTTCTCGCGCTGGAAATCGCCCGTCGTCGAGGTGTAGTCGGGAATGCAAGTCTCGCAACCGGGATAGGTTGCCAACCCTGCGAGCCGTTCCTGTTCGCGACGGCAAGCGACGCGGACCTCAAAATTCCGCTGGGACGGCTCCTCACCGAGCCCTGGCAGAGGGCCAACCTGCCACCCCTCTCCATCGCCACCTGAGTCGCATCGACTCACCCCTTGTCTCGGGGGTTGAGACAATACGGAGACAAGGCCACTATCGGTATCGGCTAAGTCCTGGTGCCGCCTGCGTGACTCGAACACGCGACCCCCGCATTACGAATGCGGTGCTCTACCGGCTGAGCTAAGGCGGCTGACCGGGCCGGACAGATACTTAAGACTCCCCGCGAAAGCAACCCGGCCGGACTGGGCGGGGACACTGGCGAGCGGAGCGTTGGACCGTCACTTGGACCGTCGCAAAGCCGGACCGCCGGCGCCGGCGAATTTGCTTGCGCGGCGGGGGTATTGGCCCTATCTCGCGCCGCCGGCTGGGCTCCGCTCCTCTTCCGCTCTTATAAGGACAGGTCTTTTGCGCATCCCCATTCACCGCGACGGCTGGCCCTTCATCGCGATCGCAGTCGCGGTTAACGCCGCGGTTTTCCTGTTCCTGGGCTTGTGGGGGCTGATCCTGCTTCCCATTTCGCTATGGGTCGTGGCGTTTTTCCGGGACCCGGAGCGGACCCCGCCCGCGGGCGAAGGTCTCATCCTATGCCCCGCGGACGGAAGGTTGCTGGCCCCGGTGCGGATGGCGCCGCCGGAGGAACTGGGCCTGGGGCCGCGGGAAATGCTCCGGCTTTCGGTTTTCATGAATGTTTTCAATGTACATGTGAACCGGGTTCCCTGTAACGGAACCGTCACGAGGCTTGCCTATCGGCCCGGCAAGTTCTTCAATGCGAGCTTCGACAAGGCGAGCCTCCATAACGAGCGCATGTCGGTGAGGTTATTGGTCGAAGGGCCGAACGGGGCGGCCGAGAGGCCAGGTGGGGCGTCGAGTGAGTTGGTGTTCGTGCAGATCGCGGGGCTGGTGGCCCGGCGCATCGGCTGCGCACTCAAGGAAGGACAGCGTGTATGTCGCGGCGATCGTTTTGGCATCATCCGTTTCGGGAGCCGGGTCGACGTCTATTTGCCGGAAGGCACGCGGGTGCTGGTGAAAGAAGGCCAGCACGTCCGCGCTGGCGAGACCGCGCTGGCGGAATTCATCAGTTGATGGCCCGCCTCTCCGGCGAGAGCAAAGCCCGCCTTGGCCGCACCGCCGAAGCCCTGAAGGACGACTTCCCCATGCGCCGCTATATCCCGAGCGGGCTGACCCTGCTCGGCCTGTGTTGCGGCGCCACCGCCATCCGCTTCGCGCTGACGGGCTATTACAAGGCGGCCGTCATCGCCATCATCTGCGCCGCGGTGTTCGACTTGCTCGACGGCCGCGTCGCGCGCCTGTTCGGGGCGGCGTCCGCTTTCGGTGCACAGCTCGACTCGCTGGCCGACCTGGTCAATTTCGGCATCGCGCCCGCCATCCTCGTCTATACCTGGTCGCTGTCGAGCCTGCATGGCGCGGGCTGGGCGCTGACCTTGGCCTTCTGCGTCTGCAGTGCGATCCGCCTGGCGCGGTTCAATGTCGAGAGCGTCGATCCCGATCCTGAAGCGCCGCCGGAGCCCTATTTCCGCGGCGTGCCGACGCCGGCCGCGGCCTGCTTGATCCTGCTGCCGATGCTGCTGGCGTTCCAGTTCTCCGACCAGGTGCTATCGAGCCCATTCATCTCCGCCGCGCTCATCGCGCTGATGAGCGCCTTGATGGTGAGCCGCGTGCCGACCTTGTCGCTGAAGCACATCCATGTGCTGCCGCAATTCCGGGGCCTGGTGATCGCCGCCGGCATCTTGATGCTGGCCTCGGCCATCATCTTCCCGTGGTCGACGCTGACGGGCGTGTTGATCATCTATCTCGTCAGCCTGCCCTTCGCGGCCACGCTCTTCTCCGAGCGAGGCAAGGCGCGCCGGGCCGCCCGCAGGGCAGCGCGCGGCAATTGACGCCGCGTCCAACCGCGATGGACGAAGCCAAGGGACTGCGCCATTCTCTTCTCGCCTCCCCCTTGTGGGGGGGGGTCGATAAAATCTCGTAGCATAGCGAAGAGATTTTTCGGGTAGGGGGGGCTGCTCTCACCGCCTGTATCGCCCCCTACCCGAAAAAATGCTTCGCATTTTTCGACCTCCCCACAAGGGGGAGGTGCGGAGAGGGAGCGATGCTTAGCAAAGCCGACGACTATCCGGTCCACCAATTGCCGGAGCCCATCGCCACCGCCGGCACGGACCGGAATTTCTACGACCGCTATTTCTTCAACGGCTATGCGAAGGACGGCGAAACCTTCTTCGCCGCCGCGCTCGGCGTCTATCCGCATCTGAACGTGATGGATGCCGCCTTCTCGGTGATCCACGAAGGCGTGCAGCGCAATCTCCATGCCTCGCGCCTGCTCGCCATGGAGCGGATGGACACCCATGTCGGGCCGATCGCGGTTGAGGTGATCGAGCCGCTCAAGAAGCTGCGCGTCAAGGTGGGCGCCAACGAGCACGGCATCGAGGCCGATCTCGTATTCGCCGCGCGCGCGCCGGCGGTGGAGGAACCGCGCTTCACCTACCGCCAGGGTCCGCGCACCATGCTCGACTATACGCGGCTGACGCAGAACGGCGCTTACGAAGGCTCCCTCTCGATCAAGGGCAAGCGCGTGGACGCGACTGGCTTCACCGGCACGCGCGACCGCTCGTGGGGCGTGCGCCCCATCGGCGCGCAGGATCCGCAAGGCGTGGCGCCGCCGCGTCTGCCGCAATTCTACTGGCTATGGGCGCCGCTGAATTTCGAAGACCGCTTCATGCTCTATCACGACAACGCCGACGCGAGCGGCAAGCCGTGGAACACGGCTTCGGTGATCGGGGAATTGGGCGAGCGCGAGGCGGTGCACATGGCGTCGTGCAAATCCAAGCTCGATTTCAAATCCGGCACGCGGCATGCGAAGGGCGCGGTGATCGAGACCACCGATCCCGATGGCGGCGACTGGCGCGTGGAGCTCAAGCCCAAATACAATTTCTACATGTCGGGCATCGGTTACATGAATCCGGATTGGGGCCATGGCCAGTACAAAGGCGAGAACGCGCTCGGCTATGACGAGTATGAGACCGCGCACGTCGACGAGACCGACCCGCGCTTCCTCCATGTCCAGGCAATCTCGACGGCCAAACTCACCGGCCCCAACGGACTGGTGCGCGATGGCATCGGCGTGCTCGAGCAGCTCATCATCGGCCCGCATGCGCCGTCCGGCTTCAAAGAGGTGTTCGATCCCGCGCCATGAGTGACGATATCTCACCGCGCTTGGCGCGTTATCTGTCGGGAAAATTGGGCCACGCCGTCGAAGTGGCGAACCTGGCGCGCATTCCGGGCGGGGCGAGCCGGGAGACCTATCGCTTCCGCGCCCGCTATGACGGACAGGATCGCGGGCTGATCCTGCGCCGCGATCCGCCGGCCAGCCTGATCGAGACCGAACGCTCGGCGGAATTCCGCGCCTATCAGGCGTTCCACGCGCTCGGCCTTCCGGTGCCGGAGCCCATCGCGCTGGAGCTCGATGCCGATACGCTCGACCGGCCTTTCTTCGTGATGGAGGAGATCGAGAATTGCAGCGTCGGCTCGATCATCGCCGCCGAGCCCTATGGCGCGCATAGAGAAAAGGTCTGCGGACAATTCTTCACGGTGCTGGGCCAGATCGCCAAGGCTGATCCCGCCGCCATCGGGCTTTACGATTTCGACGGCGTGCATGACGTGAAGGAGGCCTGGCGGCACGAACTCGCGCGCTGGGAGAAAGTGATCCTGGAGGACGAGCGCGAGCCGCAGCCTATCGCGCGCGCCGCCATCCGCTGGCTGCGCAAGCATCCGCCGGCGCCGGCGCAAAAGATCTCCATCGTGCACGGCGATTACCGCTCGGGCAATTTCCTGTTCGACGACGACGGCGATATCCGCGCGATCCTGGATTGGGAGATGGCGCATCTGGGCGATCCGCTGGAGGATCTGGGTTGGGCCCTCGATCCGCTCTGGAGCAACGGCATGCTCGGCCGCGACGAAGCCATCGCGATCTGGGAGAAGGCGAGCGGATTGAAAGTCGACCGTGCCGCGCTGCCGTGGTGGGAGATTTTCGCCAGCCTCAAGGGTGTCGCGATCTGGATCTCCGCCGCGAACGAATATGCGGAAGGGCGCAATTCCGATCCGGTGAACGCCTTCTCAGGCTGGTATTGCCTTGCCTTCCACAACAAGGTGCTGGCCGACCGGTTGGGAGACGCGGCATGAAACCGGAAGTCGACCAGATCCTGAATCTCTCCGCCATGCAGATGCTGGGTACGATCGCGCCGCTGTTGCCCTCCGGCTATGCCACGGGCTCGGCCTCGCTGCTGGCCTTCATGATGATGCTGTCGGCCCAGGAATACGACCGCGCCGCCGACATCCGCGTCGTCGAGAACACCGACATGCGCGCGCTATTCGCCGAACTCGCGCCGCGGGTCGATGCCGGTTTGCGCGGAAAGCTCGAAGCGGCAGCCGCGACGAAAGACGCATCGCTGAAAATCTCCGCCCTCGACGCCAGCAATGCGGACCTGCGCAAGCTGCTCGCCGAATTGCACGAGGCCATTGAAAGCGACAAAACGGCGAACAGGCGCGTCTGGACCGTGCTGAAGGCCATGGCGGACCGGCGCGTGCTGAAGCTGCCGGGCCAGTAGACTACGCCGCGCGCGGATGGGCCTTCTTGTAGACGGCCAGAAGCTTCGAGGCTTCCACTTCGGTATAAGTCTGGGTGGTGGAGAGCGAGGCGTGGCCTAGCAGTTCCTGCACGCTCCTGAGGTCGCCGCCGCCGGCCAGGACATGGGTGGCGAAAGAATGGCGTAGCGCATGCGGCGTCGCGCGTTCCGAAAGGCCCAGCCGCCCGCGCAGATCCTGCATCAGCGCCTGGGCCTCGCGCGCACTCATCGGCTTGCCGGTGCGCGACAGGAAGAGCGGCGCGTTGGGCGCGAATTGATAGGGACAGGCCTTGACGTAATCCGCCACCGCTTCGCCGATCACGGGCAGGAGCGGCACCGCACGTTCCTTCTTGCCCTTGCCGAGGATGGTGAGGGTTTCGCCCAAGGGCACGTCGCCGCGCTTGAGACTCAAAGCTTCGGAGATGCGCAATCCCGCGCCGTAGAGCAAGGTCAGCAGCGCCGCGTTGCGCGCGCCGAGCCAAGCGACGTCGTGTTCGAGCGCCTCTTCCAGCACGCGCTGCGCATCCTTCACGCTCAACGGGCGCGGCAGCGTCTTTGGCACGCGCGGGGAGCGTAGGCTCTTGGCGGCGGGATTGTCGATCACGTCTTCGCGGGTGAGATAGCGGAAGAAGCTGCGCACCGCGGCCAGCATGCGCTGCACGCCGCGCGCGCCCAATCCATCCTGCCGGCGCGCGGTGATGAAGGCGCGGATATCGGCTGGTGTGAGCTTGGCGAGCGCCGCGCTGTCGATCTCGCCGCCGACATGGCCCGCCATGAAGGCGATGAAACGGCCGACATCGTCGCCATAGGCGCGCAGAGTGTGCGGGCTGGCGCGGCGCTCGTGGGCGAGCGCGCCCAGCCATTCCTTGGCTAAAGCTTGGGCAGATCGAGCCATGCGCGGATGGCGCGCTCCAACGCGCGGGCGAAGAAGGAAAGATCGCTGGTCGCTTCCACGCCCTCGAAGCGGCCCGCTTCGCGCGCGCCGAGCGCATAGAGCGCCGCCGGCGTGTCGCGGCCGACGCGCAGGCGGAACGCGGCCAGACTCTTGAACTCCGCGCCCGAGGCGCCGAACAGGATCTCGCCGCCGCCGCCCAGGATCGCGCCCAGGCTGTCGCCGCCGCCCAGGATCGCCAGGGCAGTGCCGGGCGCGATGAGTTTGACGCCTTCGCTGCGGATCGGCGGCGCGCCGGGCGCGGCCTCGACGCAGAGCGCGGCGCGGTCGGCGCCGAAGGCTTGCGCCGCGTCGGTCGCGGCCTGGATCGCTTCCTCGAAACGGCGGGCATCCAGCAATTCCAGCACGGCACGCTTGACGCCGTCGCCCAGACGGGCCACCTGATCGCGGGTGGCGCGAAACGCATCGCGTTCGCGCCTCAGATCGGCATTGGCATCCTTCAGGCGCTCGATGACGAAGCGCTGGAGGTCGCGCACTTCACCCGGATCGAAGCGGTCGGGCAGGAGCAGCGCCAGGAATTCGCCGTCCTGGGCGAGCTTGGCGCGGTGCATGCGAATATAGGCCTTGACGGCCTCGTCGGCAGCCAAAGCAGGTTCGCGGGCGGAGGCGGCTTCGTTCAAAGGCTTGACCGGAAAAAGAATCGCCTCTGAAAGTGTAGCCATGACGGACGCCAAAACCAATCTGCGAAAGGGTGTATTGCTGCCCTTGCCGCTGTCCGGCGCCTACGACTACCGCGTGGCGGAGGATCTGCCGCGCGGAACGGTCGTGGTGGCGCCGCTCGGCCCGCGCGAGAGTCTCGGCATCGTCTGGAGCGACGGCGATGGCGGCGTGGCGGATGCGAAGCTGAAAGAGGCCGTGCCGCTCGAAGGCCGGCCCGCGCTGCCCGCAAGCTTATGCGACTTCATCGACTGGGTCGCGCGCTACACGCTGACGCCGCAAGGCCTGATCCTCGCCATGGCCCTGCGCTCGCGCAACGCCTTCGAGACCGAAGTGCCCCGGATCGCTTACGGACGCGGCCATGCCATGCCCGGCAAGATGACGCCGGCGCGCGCCCGCGTGCTGGCAGCCGCGGAAGATGGATTGGCGCGCAGCGTCTCGGGCTTCGCGGAAGACGCCAATGTCACACCCGCCGTGGTGCGCGGCTTGATCGCATGCGGCGCGCTGATCGAAGTGGAGCTGCCGGAATTCGCGCCGCTCGGCCAGCCCGAGGCGGATTTCGCAAGGCCCGAACTCAATCTCGAACAGGAAGCCGCCGCGCGAACACTCACCGGCATGGTGGCGACGGGGCGATTCTCGGCGGCCTTGCTCGATGGCATCACCGGCTCCGGCAAGACCGAGACCTATTTCGAGGCCATCGCCGAAGCGTTGAAGCGCGGCAAGCAGGCGCTGGTGCTGCTCCCGGAGATCGCGCTCACGGTGCAATTCCTCGACCGCTTCGCCGATCGTTTCGGTACGCGCCCGGCGGAATGGCATTCCGACCTGTCGCAGAAGGAGCGCAAGCGCGTCTATCGCGCGGCGATGTCGGGCGAGGCGCGCGTGGTGGTGGGGGCGCGCTCGTCGCTGTTCCTGCCGTTCTCCAAGCTAGGCCTGATCGTCATCGATGAGGAGCATGAGCAGGCCTACAAGCAGGAAGACGGCGTGCTCTATCACGCCCGCGACATGGCGGTGGTGCGCGCGCGCATCGAGGACTGTCCCATCGTGCTGGCCAGCGCCACGCCCTCGCTCGAAAGCTTCGTCAATGCGCAAAGCGGGCGCTACCGGCACCTGACCTTGCGGCGGCGCCATGGCGGCGCGGTGCTGCCGCAGGTGCGCATGATCGATCTGAGGCAGGATCGCGGCGACAGCGGCACGTTCCTGTCGCCGCCTCTGCGCGAGGCGCTGGCCGTCACCATCGCCAGCGGCGAGCAAGCGATGCTGTTCCTCAACCGCCGCGGCTATGCGCCACTCACTTTGTGCGCGGCCTGCGGGCACAAGATGATGTGCCGCGATTGCTCGGCGTGGCTGGTGGAGCATCGCTATCACAAGCGGCTCTCCTGCCATCATTGCGGCTACTCGACGACCACACCGCCCGCCTGCCCGCAATGCGGCGAGACCGGCGCCTTCGTCGCCTGCGGGCCCGGCGTGGAGCGCGTGGCGGAGGAATTCGCCAGCGTCTTTCCCGATGCGCGCTGGGCGATCGCATCGTCGGACACGATGCATGGCCCGTCGGAAACCCAGGCCGCCATCCGCGCCATGGCGAAGCACGAGATCGACGTCGTCGTCGGCACGCAGATCGTGGCCAAGGGCCATCACTTTCCGCAGCTCACGCTGGTGGGCGTGATCGACGCCGATCTCGGCGGCTCCGACGGGGACCTGCGCGCACGGGAACGGACGTTCCAATTGCTGCACCAGGTTTCCGGCCGCGCCGGCCGCGCCGAGAAGCCGGGGCTGGTGCTCATCCAGACGCGCAATCCCGACGATGCGGTGATGAAGGCGCTGGCTTCGGGCGACCGCGACGCCTTCTATGCGCAGGAGCGCGTGTTCCGCGAGCGGGCGTCGGCGCCGCCTTTCGGGCGGCTGGCCGCGATCATCCTCTCCGGCGCCGATGGCGAAGCGGTGCGCGGTGCGGGCTGGGCGCTGGCCAAGGCCGCGCCCGCGGCGCGCGGGGTGAAAGTGTGGGGACCGACGCCCGCCTTCTACCATCTCTTGCGCGGCCAGACGCGCGAGCGGCTGTTGGTGCAGGCCGACCGCCATGTCGACATGCAGGCCTATTTGCGCAACTGGCTGCCACGCGCGGGCATCGCGAAGAATGTCCGCGTCTCCGTGGATGTCGACCCGGTGAGTTTCTTCTAGCGCGGCGGGTTGTATTTCGCGTCCCAGGCCGCATCGTCCGTCACGAAGAAGACGATCGCCTCGACGAAGGCGATGAGACTGGGAATGAGGGTCCAGCAGAACAGCAGATAGAAAATCCCCCACCACTGCCCGAGATAGAAGCGGTGGATGCCGATGCCGCCGAGAAAGAGCGCCAGCACACCGGCGACGACCTTGCTTTTGCCCTGGCCCGTGGCGGCGCGCTGCGGCGCCCCGCAATGCGGACAGGTCCCAGCCGTCTCATGGATTTCCTTGCCGCAACCCCTACAAAATACCATTGCCATATTCAGCCCCCTGAACGCTGCGCAACTCTATACGGCAAGCGAGGCCGCCCTTCAAACGCGCCTGGCGCGCCCTGGCGCGTCAATGCCGGCTCGAGGCCCAGAGCACCACAAGGATGATCGCGATGGCGACGCCTTGGGCCAGCACGCGATAGCGCATCAGCCGGTTGGACCATTTGTTCGAGGTCTCACCGCCGATCCACATCGTCACCATGCCGGCCAGGAAGATGGCCGCGACCACGATGAGCGCGATGATGACGAAGAGTTTGCCGATCATGGCTTGGGCTCCGGAACGTGCGGGCCTGGAATCCAGCCCGCGGCCTTTTCGCCCAATTGGCGGAACTGTGCCGATGCGGCGGTCAGTCGCGCGCTCCATTCCGGATCGGGCGCCTGACCCTCGATGGTCTTGAAGAAGACCTGCATGAGGCTCGCGATGGCGAGCGGCTCCAGCAGCGCCTTCTTCAGCGCCACCGCGAAGACGAGGGCGAAGCCCAGCGCCCACCAGCCGCCGGGACCCGGCATGAAATAGACCAGCGCCGAGGCGGGCGCGAGCAGGAAGAGGAAGATCACGAAGGTGGTGAGCCACATGAAGAGCGACAGCCACACCGCGTTCTTGAGGAAGTGCTTGTAGTTCTGCGCGTAGAGGATCAGCGCGTCCCTGGCCCCGTCCCACGGATTGGCGCTGCGGGTGCGGATCAGATAGGCGAGGATGATCTCATCCACATAGGTGAGCGACATGCGGATCACCGCCTCGGCGAGGCGAATCGCCGTCTGCAGCGCGGGGACCGGCAGGAAGGCGGCGAAGAAGTTGATCGTGCGCATGAGGGTGCGCAAGACGCCTTTGATGAGCTGGTCGACGCCGAAGAGCACCGAGGATTCGGCGAAATGCGTCTTCACGAATTGCGTGCCGAACGCGACCTGGCCCTGGCCTTGGGGGATGGGCTTGCCGTCCAGGATCTCGACCAGCACGGCGATGTGCGCGGCCTTCACCAGATAGAGCAGATATTCGCGCGCCAGGTAGAGCACCGCACTGACCAGGCCGAAGCCGATCAGCCCGCCCCAGAGCGCCCCTTGGGCATGGGCGTCCGCCGTGCGGCCGATAGTGCCCAAGCCATAGCCGATGCCCGCGCCGAGCCCGGTGGTGAAGACATAGGCCACTGCGATGGCGAGATAGACGAGGAGCCGCAGGACGATGAAAGGGGCGGTGCGCAGGATCGCGCCCACCGAGCGGCTGAAGCTGAAGTCCCACATGACCAAGCCTTAATGCTGGACCTCGCCTATACCATCCGAGCGCGGGGAGAAGGGCAAGCTTCCGGCTTTGCACCGCACGAAGAAATGTTAGAATCCCCCCCGATGGAGTTGGATAGTCTCGAAAAGCAGGCTGGCGCGGGCGATGTGTGGGCGCAGCTCGCGCTGGCGCGCCTGATGGAGGAGCGTGGCCAGACCATGGCGGCGCGCGGCTGGTATGCGCATGCAGCCAAGCGCGGAAACGCCGCCGCCTTGCACGGGCTGGCCGCGAGCCTTCTGACCCATCATCCCACCGAGGTCGACAACGGCATGCGCTTCATGCGCGCCGCGGCCGAACAGGGCGATGCGGATGCGCTGCATGTCTGCGCGGCGCTTGCGGCGCAGGATACGGCCCTTGCGGACAACTGGAACGTCGCGCTCGATTTCCTGACGGCGGCGGCTGAGCGCGGGTCGCCGCTGGCGCGGGGACAATTGGCGCTGCTGGGGGGCCTACCCGCCGCCGACGCCGAGACCGACCAGGACTGGAAATCCCTGCGCGGACACATCGATATCACGCGCTGGCTGAAATTCACCCCGCGCCAGACGATCAGCCAATCGCCGCAGATTTTCGCGCTGGAGAAATTCGCGGCGCCGGAGATATGCGACTGGCTGATAAAGCGCGCCTGGAGCCGCATCACGCGCGCGCGGGTCTATGATCCGGCGACGGGCGACGCCACCATCGAGAACCATCGCACCAACGGCTCCGCCAATTTCGAACTCATACACTGGGACTTGCCGCTCGTGCTCCTGCGCACGCGCATCGCGCACGAAGTCGGCCTACCGCCTCATTGCCTGGAGCATCCGCTCGTCCTGCACTATGCGCCGGGGCAGGAGTTCGAGCCCCATTACGATTTTCTCGATCCCGAATTGCCGGGGCTGCGGCGCGAGATCATGACGAAAGGCCAGCGCGTGGCGACGTTCCTGGTCTACCTCAATGACGATTTCGAAGGCGCGGAAACCGAATTTCTCGATCTCGGAATCCGCCATCGCGGCAAGAAGGGTGACGCGCTTCTATTCTGGAATCTCGACACCAACGGCAACCCCGACCGGCGCACCCGCCATGCCGGACGTCCGCCGCAATCCGGCGAAAAATGGGTGCTGTCGCAATGGATTCGCGAGGCCACGCGCAGCCCGCGCGCGCCGTTCGCGGTCCATCAGGGCTGAATCCTACCAACTTCCCGTATTGGACATCGACGCCCAAGGCTCGGCCGGTCCAAGGCTTGGGCCTTCCTGCAGCAATTCGACCGAGATGCCGTCGGGCGAGCGCACGAAGGCCATGTGGCCGTCGCGCGGCGGACGGTTGATCGTCACGCCGCCCTCCATCAGGCGCCGGCAGGTCTCGTAGATATTCTCCACGCGATAGGCGAGGTGGCCGAAATTGCGCCCGCCTTGGTAGTCTTCCGTGTCCCAATTGTAGGTGAGCTCGACAAGCGGCGCCTGGTCTTTCGCCGCGCGCTCGACATCGCCGGGCGCGGCAAGGAAGACGAGCGTGAAGCGGCCGGCCTGGTTCTCGACGCGGCTCGTCTCGTTCAGTCCCAATTTGTTGCAATAGAAGTCGAGCGAGGCATCGAGGTCCTTCACGCGGACCATGGTGTGGAGATAGCGCATGCGATACTCCCTTTTTCGCGCGACCTGACGCGAACCGCTTCACACTTCGCGGGGCCGCGCTTTATGCCAATACGTCGATATCGGCGTCGGTCAGGTTGCCCGGCACGATGGTGACGGGAATGGGATATTGGCCGGTGCCCGCCACCATGGAAACGAGCGGACCGGGGCCTTCCTTGGCGGTGGAGGCCGCCAGCACCAGGATGGAGATGTCCTTGTCGTCCTTGAGCAGGGCGATCAGGCAATCCATCGCGCGGCCCTCGCCGATGACGATCTCGCTGACGATGCCGGAGAGTTCGTTGACGGTCTTCGCCGCCTCATAGATCAGGCTTTCGGCGTCCTGGCGGGCCTCGTCCTTCATGATCTCCTCGACGCCGCGCCATTGCTGGAAATCGGCCGGCTGGGCAACGCAGAGCAAGGTCACGCGTCCGCCGGTGGCCTGGGCGCGGCGTGTCGCGAAGCGCACCGCGATATGGCATTCCGGCGTCTTGTCGACGACGACCAGGAACTTGCGGGGCCGCTCGCGGCCGCGGGGCGGGTTGAGGCTCATGGGCGCAATGCTCGCATTTCGCCGCTCACTCGGGAAGCTTGGCGGGAAGCTTGGCCTTCAACGCATAAACCAGCTCCAAGGCTTCGCGCGGGCTGAGCGAATCCGGCGAGACGGTGCGCAATTCTTCCTCCACCGCGCTCGCCTTGGCCGCCGGTTGCGGCGCGGGCTGGGCGGCGAAGAGCGGCAGGTCGTCGATGCGGGCGAGCGGCTTGTGGCCTTCGCGGCCTTCCTCCAGTGCGCGCAACACCTCCTCCGCACGGCCGATGACGGCGGCGGGAAGCCCGGCGAGTTTGGCGACGTGGATGCCGTAAGAACGGTCGGCCGCGCCGGGCGCGACCTCATGCAGGAAGACGATGGTGTCCTTCCACTCCTTCACCCGCATGGTGACGCAGGCGAGCGAATTGAGACGCTCCGCCAGCGCCGTCATCTCGTGATAATGCGTGGCGAAGAGCGCGCGGCTTTCGTTCTTCTCGTGCAGATGTTCGACCGCCGCCCAAGCGATGGCGAGGCCGTCGAAGGTCGCCGTGCCGCGGCCGATCTCGTCCAGGATGACGAGGCTCCTGGGCGTCGCCAGATTCAGGATCGCCGCGGTCTCGACCATCTCGACCATGAAGGTGGAACGGCCCCGCGCCAGATCGTCCGCCGCGCCGACGCGGCTGAACAGCTTGTCGACGATGCCCAGATGCGCGGACTCGGCGGGAACGAAGGCGCCCATCTGCGCCATCACCGCGATCAGCGCGTTCTGGCGCAGAAAAGTGGATTTGCCGGCCATGTTCGGGCCGGTGACGAGCCAGATCCTGCCGCGCGCTTGCAGGTCGCAATCGTTGGGCACGAAGACGCCGGCGGACGCGGCCATCAGCGCCGCCTCGACGACCGGATGACGCCCGCGCACGATGCTGAACGACGTGCTCTCGTCCATCTTCGGACGCACATGGCGGCAGGCGATGGCGAGTTCGCCGAGCGCGGTGGCCACATCGATGCGGGCCAGCGCATCGGCGATGCGGGAAAGCGGCGGACCGGCTTCCAGCACGCTTGCCACCATCTCGTCGAACAATTCGCGCTCCAGCGCCAGCGCCTGGTCGGCGGCCTGGGAGATGCGGTTGGCGAGACCGGCGAGCTCATCCGTCGAAAAGCGCACGGCGCTGCCGATGGTCTGGCGGTGGCGAAAGAGCTCGCGGTTGGCGGCAAGCTTGTCGCCATGAAGCGGCGTCACTTCGATGAAATAGCCGAGAATGCCGTTGTGCTTGATCTTTAGCGCCGCCACGCCGCTTTCGCCACGGTAGCGCGCTTCGAGGCTCGCGATGACGCGGCGGCTTTCGTCGCGCAAGCTGCGCACTTCGTCGAGCGGATCATGGGCGCCGGTGCGGATATAGCCGCCGTCGCGTGTCAGGAACGGCGGCTCGGGCACCAGGAAATGGGCGAGCTTGTCGAGCGCGATGGAGGTGGCGGCGATGCCTTCCACCAGATCGGTCCGCGCGCTTTCGACCTCACCCAGAGACGGCTTCAGCGGATCGTCGAGCTTGAGCAGCAGATCGCGCAGCGCGCGCGCGGCGTTCACGCCGTCGCGGATCGCGCCCAGGTCGCGCGGGCCGCCGCGCTCGACGGAAAGCCGCGCCAGAGCGCGCGCGATGTCGGGCGCGCGGCGCAGATCCTCCCGCAGGCGGCGGCGCAGTTCGCTGTCGCCTGCGAAGAAACCCACCGCGTCGTGGCGCGCGGCGATCGTCGCGACATCGGTGAGCGGTGAAGCGAGCCGGTTGGCGAGCTCGCGCGCACCCGCCGCCGTCACGGTGCGGTCGATGGTGGCGAGCAGGCTGCCGTTGCGCGTGCCGGAGAGCGTTTCATTCAGCTCGAGATTGCGCCGCGTCGCCGCGTCGATGCCCATATAGGCGCGCTCGGAGAGCTGTGTGAGCGGCTTCAGCGCCGGCAGCTTGCCCTTCTGTGTCAGTTCGAGATAGCCGACCAGCGCCCCGGCGGCGGAGAATTCGGCGCGGCTGAACTGCCCGAAGCCGTCCAGCGCCATCACCTTGTAGAGCGCCTTGAGCGCGCGCTCGCCGGTGGCGGAATCGAATTTGATCGACGGCATGGGCGTCAGCGCCGGCCCCAGCGCCTTCAGCACCGGCGCCAATGTTTCGTCGGCGAGCAATCCATCCGGCGCGAGCAATTCGCGCGGCGCGATGCGGGCGAGTTCGGCGGCGATGTCCGCGGCCTCGACCCGGCCGACGCGGAAATCGCCCGCGGACATATCGGCGGAGGCGATCGCGAAGTCGTTTCCGGCGCGGCCGAGGCATGCCAGCACATTGGAGGCGCGTGCTTCGAGCAGCGAATCCTCGGTCAGGGTGCCGGGCGTGACGAGGCGGACGACCTCGCGCCGCACCACCGATTTGGAGCCGCGCTTCCTGGCCTCCGCCGGGTCTTCGGTCTGCTCGCAGACGGCGACCCTAAAGCCCTTGCGGATCAGCTTCTCGAGATAGGCTTCCGCCGCATGGACCGGCACGCCGCAAAGCGGCACGTCCTTGCCCTGGTGCGAGCCGCGCTTGGTGAGCGCGATGTCGAGCGCCTCCGCCGCCAGGACGGCGTCGTGGAAGAACAGCTCATAGAAGTCGCCCATCCTGTAGAACAGGAGGTAATCGGCGTGGCCGGCCTTGATCTCGAGGTACTGCGCCATCATGGGCGTGGCGGCCTCGGCGGCCAGGGTCTCGGGAACATGCTCGTTCATGGGGACAAACTAGCAGATTGCCGAAGGCCGATCTTCGGCGTTTAACAATGGGCCCCGCTTGTTATTCTGTGGATGCTTCGAGGATTTTCGTATGGACACCATCCAACGCCCTACTTTCACCGATGAAGAGGCCTTGGCGTTCCACGCCGCGGGTCCGCAAGGGGGCAAGCCCGGCAAGCTCGCCATCGCGGCCACCAAGCCCATGGCGACGCAGCGCGACCTGAGCCTCGCCTATTCCCCGGGCGTCGCCGTGCCGGTCCGCGCCATCGCCGAGAATCCGGACGCGGTCTACGACTATACCGCCAAGGGCAATTTCGTGGCCGTGATCTCCAACGGCACCGCAATCCTGGGGCTGGGCGACCTGGGCCCGCTGGCGGCCAAGCCGGTGATGGAGGGCAAGGCCGTGCTCTTCAAGCGCTTCGCCGATGTCGACGCCATCGACATCGAGGTCGACACCACCGATGTCGAGGCCTTCATCAATTGCGTGCGCTATCTCGGCCCCTCTTTCGGCGGGATCAACCTGGAGGACATCAAGGCGCCGGACTGCTTCGTGATCGAGGAGCGCTTGCGCGAATTGATGGACATCCCCGTCTTCCACGACGACCAGCACGGCACCGCCATCATCTCCGCCGCCGGCATCGTCAATGCGCTGCATCTCACGGGGCGCAAGATGGGTGACATCAAGGTGGTGGTGAACGGCGCGGGCGCGGCGGGCATCGCCTGCCTCGAATTGCTCAAGGCGATGGGCCTGCCGGGCGGCAACGCCATCCTCTGCGACACCAAGGGTGTGATCTATCGCGGCCGCACCAACGGCATGAACCAGTGGAAATCCACCCATGCGGTCGAGACCAAGGCCCGCAGCCTGGCGGACGCCATGGTCGGCTGCGATGTCTTTCTGGGGTTGTCGGCCAAGGGCGCGCTGACGCCCGACATGCTGCGCAGCATGGCGGCGTCG
>DASXCJ010000054.1:0-230375 GCA_036491175.1 Rhizomicrobium sp. | reverse complement strand
CGCCCTTCGGCAATTTCGCGAAGACCACCGCGGCCGCTGGAGATCAAAGCGCATCCATTGGCTAACGCTTCGGCTGCGGCTCTTCCAAACGGCTCTTCCCACAGCGAAGGCATTACCGCAATACTAGCGGATTGCAATTCGCGCATCGCGTCTTCATGCGGCACGAAGCCGGTCAGTTCGATTTGGGATACCCCTTCAGCCGCTCTCGCCACGCTCCGCTCATAGGGCGAGAAAGATTCACTTGGTTTGAACGCGCGTGCGCCAATGAGTTTTGCCGACCATTGCGGGTGACCTGGCAAAACTTGTGCGAGCGCTTCCACGAGTGGCAACACACCTTTTTCCGGCAGCAGGCGTCCAATGAAAATAATGGTTGGACGTTTATCGCGGGGCCGCTCCTGTGGCCGTTCAAAGCCCAGATATATCACCTTAACCCGCCCGGATCCTTCGCCGCCAAGTCCGTCGAGAAAACAGTTGCGAATGAAATGGCTTGAGCAATGGATTTCCGCCACGCGATCCAAAAGCTCGCGGCGGCGCGATACTGTACGCATCCCCACCTGCTTGCGCGCATCATTGCCGAGACGCGCCATCACGGGCACACCCGGCAATCGACGGGCCAACTCCAACGCCATCACAGGACGATTGAAGACCTCGATCAGATTTGGCCGATCGATCTGGGCATGTGAGACATAGGCGTCGACAAGACGCTCGTAACGGTCACGAAAAGGGCGGAATGGATTCCATTTGGGGTAAAGGGGCTGAAATTTCACGCCGTCGAACGGCTTTTCGACGGGCGACCCAAAAACAGTGATTTCGCCGCGATAGCGGCTGCGCAACGCATTTTGGAGAACATTAAGTGAGGAAGCACCGGCACCGATCGGTGAAAATCTTTCACGTGCATTGAGAACCAGATGAAGCTTTTTACCGGGCACGCCAAATCCTGAATCCAAACCGAAGAACCTATACCGGTTTGGATTCAGGCAGACAAATCACCAGCATTTAATGAATCGCGTGGCTCGGCGACTCGGGCGCGAAGACGTCTTCGCCTACATCGAACGACTGCCCATTGATGGTCAGGCCGATCTTGTTGGCGCTCACCTTCACATGCGCGCCATCGCCGATCTTGCCTTCAAGCAACATCTGCGCGAGCGGGTCTTGTAAGCGACGCTGGATCACGCGCTTGAGCGGGCGCGCGCCGTAGACGGGATCGTATCCGGTAGACGCCAGCCATTCCCGCGCCTTGGGATCGAGTGTGATTTCGATCTTGCGGTCAGTAAGCAGCTTATCCAATCGCCCAATCTGGATGTCCACGATGGTGTCCATGTTCGCACGGCTGAGGCGATGGAAAATGATGATCTCGTCCAGACGGTTCAGGAATTCGGGACGGAAGTGACCGCGAACCGCTTGCATCACATTCGCACGCGCGGCCTTGGTGTCATCGCCCACCATGAACTCGGTGCCGAGGTTTGAAGTAAGGATGATGACGGTGTTGCGAAAATCGACCGTACGACCCTGCCCATCGGTCAGGCGGCCGTCATCGAGAACCTGCAACAACACATTCAACACATCGGTGTGCGCCTTCTCGACTTCGTCGAACAGGATCACCTGGTAGGGACGGCGCCGCACCGCTTCGGTGAGCACGCCGCCTTCCTCGTAGCCGACGTAACCGGGCGGCGCTCCTATGAGCCGCGCCACCGAATGCTTCTCCATGAACTCGCTCATGTCGACGCGCACCATCGCGGTGTCATCGTCGAACAGGAATTCCGCCAGCGCCTTGGTGAGTTCCGTCTTGCCGACGCCCGTGGGTCCCAGGAACAGGAATGAGCCGATGGGCCGGTTGGGGTCCTGAAGCCCTGCGCGGCTGCGGCGCACGGCGTTGGCGATGGCGCGCACGGCCTCGTGCTGGCCGACGACGCGGTTCTCCAGCGCCGCTTCCATCTTGAGCAGTTTGTCGCGCTCGCCTTCAAGCATCTTGTCGACGGGGATGCCGGTCCAGCGCGAGACGATCTGGGCGATGTTCTCCGGCGTCACCGCCTCTTTCACCAGGTCGCCCTTCTGCTTCTCCTCGACCTCGCGGAGTTGGCGCTCGAGCTGCGGGATCTCGCCATAGGCGATCTCGCCCGCACGGCTGAGGTCGCCGCGCCGCTGCGCCACGTCCAGCGCCATGCGCGCCGCGTCGAGCTTCTCTTTCAGGGTCTGCGCCGACTGGACGGATTTCTTCTCCTCCAGCCATTTGGCGGTCATGGAGCTTGCCTTCTCCTCGATCTCGCCCAATTCCTTTTCGAGCGTGACGAGGCGGTCCTTGGAGGCCTTGTCGGTCTCCTTCTTCAGCGCCTCGCGCTCGATCTTGAGCTGGATCAGGCGGCGGTCGAGCTCGTCGAGCTCTTCGGGCTTGGAGTCGATCTGCATGCGCAGGCGGCTCGCCGCCTCGTCCATCAAATCGATGGCCTTGTCGGGCAGGAAGCGGTCGGTGATGTAGCGGTTCGACAAGGTCGCCGAGGCGACGATGGCGGAATCGGTGATGCGCACGCCGTGATGGACTTCGTATTTTTCCTTCAACCCGCGCAGGATGGATACGGTGTCCTCCACCGTCGGCTCGGAGACGAAGACGGGCTGGAAGCGCCGCGCCAGCGCCGCGTCCTTCTCCACATGCTTGCGGTATTCGTCCAAGGTGGTGGCGCCGATGCAGTGCAGCTCGCCGCGGGCAAGCGCGGGCTTCAAGAGGTTCGACGCGTCCATCGCGCCGTCCGCCTTGCCGGCGCCGACGAGGGTGTGCATCTCGTCGATGAAGAGGATGACCTTGCCTTCGGCGGCGGTTATCTCGTTGAGCACGGCTTTCAGCCGCTCCTCGAACTCGCCGCGGAACTTGGCGCCTGCTATCAGCGCGCCCATGTCGAGCGCCATCAGCCGCTTGTCGCGCAGGCTCTCCGGCACGTCGCCATTGACGATGCGCAGCGCCAGGCCTTCCGCGATCGCGGTCTTGCCGACGCCGGGCTCGCCGATCAGCACGGGATTGTTCTTGGTCCGGCGGGAGAGGACTTGAATAGTACGCCGGATCTCCTCGTCGCGGCCGATGACGGGGTCGAGCTTGCCGTTGCGCGCGGCCTCGGTCAGGTCGCGGGCATATTTCTTCAGCGCGTCATACTGGTTCTCGGCCGTGGCGCTGTCGGCGGTGCGGCCCTGGCGCACATCGGCGATGGCCTTGTTCAGCGCCTGCGGCGTGACGCCGGCGTCCTTGAGGATGCGCGCGGGCTCCGTGCCCTTGGCCATGGCGAGCGCGAGCAGCAGGAATTCGGCGGTGACGAAGCTGTCGCCCGCCTTCTTCGCGGCCTCCTGCGCCGCGTCGAGCAGGCGCGCGGTTTCGGGGCCTAGGAAGACCTGGCCGTTGGCGCCCTCGACCTTCGGCAGCTTGGCGAGCGCCATCTCGGTCTCGGTGAGCGCCTGTTCGGGGCGGCCGCCCGCGGCGCGGATGAGGCGCGCGGCGAGGCCCTCTTCATCATCCAGCAGAACCTTGAGGAGGTGCTGCGGGGTTAATTGCTGGTTGTTGGAACGCAGCGCAAGCCCTTGCGCGGATTGGATGAAACCGCGGGCACGCTCGGTGAATTTCTCGATGTCCATCTGTCGCCTCTCAAGCCCTCAGGTTCCGCGCCTTCCGGCCACTGCCCCCGAGTCTCTCACGAATAGAATACCGCCTCGAATGAGCACGGTTCCCGAGATAGATGGGTTCCCTTTCGGTTCCGTTCAAGGGATCGCCCTGAGCCGCCGCACCGGCGAGAACGCCAGGAACGCCGCCGCCAGCGCCATGCCGGTGACCGAGATCAGCAAGGTCTCGCGCGGCCCCAGCCGGCCGCCGAGGAACCCGCCCAATACGGAGCCCAAGACCGTCATCCCGCCGCTGACCGCCCCGAACAGCGCCGCCGTTCGCCCCAACAAGTCTCGCGGCAGCACTGCTTGGCGCAAGCTGACCAGCGGGATGATCGAGGCCACCGCGAAGGCGTCGCCGAAGAACTGCGCCACCATCAGCATCGCCACCTCCAGCCCGAACGGCCCGCGCGCCAGCGGCACCAGCAGCAGGAACAGCGTGTAGAGCAGATAGCAGCCCAGCGCCGCCGGTCCGACGCCGAAGCGGCGCGACAGGAAGGCGGAGAGCGGCGCGCTGCATAAGGCCCCGACGCCGCCGATGGCGATGTTCACGCCCATCAGCGCGGGCGAGAGCCCGATGACCTTCAAGCCATAGACGAGATAAAGCGGCGCGAAGAACGCTCCGAAGAAAGTCGACAGGAAGGTCATCCAGAACAGCGGCCGCACCAAGGGCTCCGCCATGATGGCGCGAAAGCCCTCGCCCACGCCGCGATACCACGGCGAGCGTTCTTTCCGTCGCGTCTCCTCCCGCGCCGGCACCGCGAAGAGGAAGCAGGCGGAGACGAAATAGGTGAAGACGGTGACGAGCATCGCGAACGGCGCGGTGAGAAGCTGGAACAGCGCACCCGCCACGGCAGGCCCCGCGATCTCGGCGGTGGAGTCCGTCATGCTGAGCTTGGCGTTGCCGTCGAGCAGATTCTCGCGGTCGATCAGCGACGGCAGGAAGGCATGGTCGGCGATGTCGAACAGCACGCCCGCCGCGCCGACCAATCCCGCGACGATATAAAGCTGCGTCATGCCGAGCGCGCCGAGCCAGGCGGCCAGCGGCACGGTCAGGATGAGCGCGACACGCGCCAGATCGCTCGCGATCATGATGCTGCGCCGGCTGGTGCGGTCGACGAAGCCGCCCGCGAACAGCCCGACCACGATGCCCGGCCCGCGCGCCAGCGCCGCCAATATGCCGAGTTGCGCCGGCGTGGCATGGATCGCCAGGATCGCCGCCATGGCGAAGCCTTCGCGCACGATGCGCGCGCCGAAGGACGATACGGTCTGGGCAGCCCAAAGCCGCAGGAAGCCGGCGTGCTGCCAGAGCGCGCCGGACGGAAGTTCGATCCGCAACGGATAATTCCCCAAATGAACAGATGTCACCGTGCGCTCGCGCGGACAGCGCGAACGCTTCGAAGTCCGGGCCCATCGCGGAAGCGACGGCGCGAACTAACGGATGATGAGCCCCTTCATCGCGGCTGCCTGTTCTGCCGGGGTTAGCCGGCGCTGAGGAAAGTAAGCGATGTTATATCACGTCAACCCACGCCCGTCATGGCCCGCTTCATGCGGGCCACCCATTTTGCTTTTTGAAAAAGAAAAATGGGTCCCCCGGACAAGCCGGGGGATGACGTTGTTTGTGAAAAGAATTTTTACTCCGCGGCGTCGGCGTCGTCGCTGTCGTCATTGCCGTCCTGGTCGGCGAGCGAGAAGGACGGGCCTTGGGTGGCCTGCGGATAGGGCTGGCCGCCGGCCATCGTATTGCCGTTGGTGTTGGCGGTGTTGTTTCCATTGCCGTTGAAATGCGGCTGCTGGGTCTGCTGCTGCTGCTGGTATTGCTGCATCTGCGCCTGCTGCGCGGCCATGATGCGGTAATAGTGCTCGGCATGCTGCAGATAATTCTCCGCCTGCACGCGGTCGCCGGACGAGTTCGCGTCGCGGGCGAGCTGCAGGTATTTCTCATAGACGTGCGAAGCCGAGCCGCGAATCTTCACCTCGGGGCCTGAGGAATCGAAGGTGCGGTTCGGGTTGTGGCCACCGCCACCGCCGCCACCACCGCCGCCTCCGCCACCACCACTGTTGCTATGTTGCGGTCTGCGACCGCGTCCGCGTGAACGTTTCAACCTGAAACCCCTTTGCTCTTCGGACGACGCGGATGGCTGGGCACAAGGCCTCGCGCGATCCCGTATCTGTTCCGTCTTTCGCTTGCATCCTTGGGAACCGGCGCAATGCGCCTTGCCGCCCCCGCAGCAGCCCGAATTCGCTATTACAGCGACTCAGGTGGGGTTCCCGTTCCCCGCGAGCAACCTAGCGTTTCGGCCGCCCCTTTCCAAGGGCTTTTTGCGGCCTGCGCCACAACGCAGCGGGGGATTCCTGACAGGTCGGGTGCGATCCGGACGATTTCAAGCCCGGAACCCGCAAAGATGGTGCGCACGGCGTCACCCTGCCCCAACCCGATTTCGACAAAGGCGAATCCATTTTTGTTAAGATGCGCCGCGATTGCGGGCGCGAGCGCCCGATAGGCATCGAACCCATCCGCGCCGCCATCCAGCGCCGCGGCCGGCTCGTCGTGCAGATCGGACGCCGCGAGTTCTGCCGCCGTCAGATAGGGCGGATTGGAGAAGATCAGGTCGAACATTCCGTCCACGGACGACCAGTCGCCGAGGACGAAGTCCGTGCGTCGGTCGAGCCCGAGCTTGCGGGCGTTGCCGATGGCGTAGTCGAGCGCGGCCTGCGAGCTGTCGATGCCGACGCCGCGCGCCTGCGCCCGCTCGGAGAGGAACGACAGCAGCATCGCCCCCGATCCCACGCCGAAATCGGCGGCGCGCACGGGCGCATCGGGAAACGTCTTCAGCGCCTCCTCGACCAGCGTCTCCGTGTCGGGCCGCGGCACCAGGACGCCCGGGCCGACATCGAAGGACAGGCTCCAGAACTCCTTCTCGCCGAGAATGTAGGCGACGGACTCGCCTTTCTTCCGGCGCGCGGCGAAGTCCGCATATTGCGCCTCGTCCTCCGCATGCGCCTTGAGCACGCGCGCGTCGAACCGCGACAGGCTCACCCGTCCTGCTCCAACTCGGCGAGGCGGTCGGCCTGGTCCTGCGCCACCAGCGCGTCGACGATGTCGCCGAGGTCGTCGCCGGCGATGATGCGGTCGAGCTTGTAGAGGGTGAGGTTGATGCGGTGATCGGTGACGCGGCCTTGCGGGAAATTGTAGGTGCGGATGCGCTCGCTGCGGTCGCCCGAGCCCACCTGGCCCTTGCGGTCCGCGGCGCGGGCGCTGTCGACGCGTTCGCGCTCCAGATCGTAGAGCTTGGCCTTCAGCAGCTTCATCGCATGGGCCTTGTTCTTGTGCTGGGACTTCTCGGTCTGCTGCGCCACGGCGATGCCGGTCGGCAGATGGGTGATGCGCACCGCGCTCTCGGTCTTGTTGACGTGCTGGCCGCCGGCGCCCTGGGCGCGATAGACGTCGATGCGCAGATCCTTGTCGTCGATCTGGACGTCGACGTCCTCGGCCTCCGGCAGCACCGCCACGGTCGCCGCCGAAGTGTGGATGCGCCCGCTCGCCTCCGTCACCGGCACGCGCTGCACGCGATGCACGCCGCTCTCGAATTTCAGCTTGGCGAAGGCGCCCTGCCCGGCCACTTCGAGCACGGCATCCTTGATGCCGCCGAGGTCGCTGTCCGACCGGTCCATCAGCTCCGTCCGCCAGCCCTGGAGCTGGGCATAGCGCTGGTACATCTCCAAAAGGTCGGCCGCGAACAGCGCCGCCTCGTCGCCGCCGGTGCCGGCGCGGATTTCGACGATGGCGGAGGAGGAGTCCGCCGCGTCCTTCGGCAAGAGCTGGATCTGCAGTTCGTGTTCGAGCTTGGCGAAACGTTCCTTGAGGTCGGCGCGCTCCTGCTCGGCCAGGCTTCGCATCTCCGCATCGCTGGACGGATCGGCGATCAGCGCCTCGGCCTCCTCCAGTTCCTTCGCCGTATCGCGATAGGCCTCTATGGCGCCCACGACCGGCGCCAGCTCGGCGTGCTCCTTGGACAGCTTCACGAACGCCGCCCCACCCGCGCCCGACGACAGCTCCGCCTCCACCTGGTGGAACCGGTCGGCAAGACGCGCGAGTTTGTTGGGCGGGATCATGGCCGCTTCTCTGCACCAAAAGGGCCGCCGGGGCCAAGCGCTTATTGCGCGGCGGTGGACGCGAGCCTGGGCATCTCGCCATCGTCCTCCCGCCAGCCGAGCGCAGTGGCGTGATTGAGTGAGGCCGAAACGGTCTTTTCCAGAAAGCCGAGCCGCCCCAGCGATGCTGGCGGGACATCGCTCCGCGCCGGAAATTTGGCACGGAATTCCGTTTGGATGAGCCCTATGGCTGCATTCCCCGGCGCCAGCAAAACGCCGAGATCGTTCGGATAATAGTGGCGGATCGCATCCGCGATATCCCAGGCCTCCTGGTAGCGCCGTTCGCGGAAAGCATGGTCGATGACGGTGGTGGCCAATACGGCGAGCGCCTCCTTGCGGGAAAGCGTCTTCATATAGAGACCGTTGGCGATCGCCTGGTCGGTCATCGGCAGGTTCTGGCGGTACCAGACGTCCCGTGCGGGATAGGCGCCGCTTGTGGTCTCCAGATTGAACACCTTGCCCGTCACGTCGTCGGCATATTTCACGAAATGCGCGCGGGGCGCCGCGGGAGTTGCGCAATTCCATCTCCTAGTGCGGAAGAAGAACGGGGATACCTGGCTCCATTTTGAGTACGTCGCCATATGATGGAAAATTCGGTTCATCTCCCAACTTGCAGGCAGAAATCGAATAAAGTGAAGATATAACGATGCTCCTATTGGCATCGTTTTCAGCTGAGCCCCAAAACTGACTCGTACGAAAGAGCCTTTGCTCCATGACGCGAGGCAAAGCTCGGCTGCCCCGTCCTCTTCCAGGTAGCGGACTCGATCGGAAGATTTTTGCATTGATCCGCCCCAACGAGTTGCTCTTGGATAAAAAGGCTGCCGGCATTCTCAAACAATATTTCGCGGGCGACGCTTTCGGATTTAAGATATCGGGAGGATTTTATAAGCGGTTCTTGCAGACCTTGAGGTGCTTCGATGCCGAAGTAGACGTTTCTGCCGATGATATTCGGGAAATGCACACCGGCTCCAACGGTTGCCGCGCCAGCAACTTTCGAATGGTCATAGAAAGATACAGCAAAAATGCACACTAGGAGAGACGGCGCGGTTAAAGCGTTCATTTTCACGGGCAGTCTCCGGTTTTCGGATTGGCGTTGCATTGGGCCAGATCGAGCAAGCAATCGACTTACCGACAATCCCCCCCTAAATGTCATTCCTGGACCTCGAAGCAATTTCTAGTGGACAGAGCCAAATCTTACGGCGACGGGTCCATCGCATTCCGCAGCGCGCCGCCAATCGGCGCTCCTTCGCAGGTATCCGTCGTGCATGCCTGAATCAGTGCTAGTCCCGCAAAGAATGCAGAACCTGCGGGGTCACGCGTCAGCGTCGGGGAAAGCAGGACCAAGTCGCATTGCCCATTCGTCATAAGCCGCACCACGGTCCTGATCCACCCCTGGCCCTGCCAATGGAAACGCTTGTCGAATTTTCGAAGCTCAATCGTGTCCGATAGTCCTTCTCGGCATCCCCGTGGTTCCTGAATCACGAGCGGGTAATCGCGCCAATAACTGCCGCGCACAGTCCACGTACTGATATATCCGGTCGAGGTCGCTGGCTGGTCCTGTATGGCGGCGTCGCTGAAATAGATACACCATGCCTTTTGCCGTATTTCGCACCGGCGGGGAGGCGAGGAAGTCGATGCAATCGCGCCATTGCTCGATTCACAAAGCGCTGGTGCAACAAGCATAACTGAAAGGAACGCCATGAATGTTTTCTGCCTCATGGCTAGCATCCGCTATTCGCGGCATGAACGTTTGGCGCGCAAATGTTTTTTGTGGTCAGCCCACCGAGAATTTCGCGCAAGGTCTGGGTATTTGCCGGGCCGCCCAAATCGCGCATGACATTTGGCGGACCTGGAACGTCGGAGGTCAGAGGATTTCCATTTCGATCGATACCGCCTTTGTATTGATCGCCCGCTCCACCGCCATGCCCTCCCGCCTCATGCGCGGCAACTGCTGCATTGTCCGACGAGTCGACTTTAATTTGACTTCCTCCAATTTTGTTTGTCTCCGCTCGCCCTGAAACTGAAATTCCTTTGAGCGACTTATACGCCTTGATTGTATTTACACCGGGTCCAGGTTTTGAGACAGGCACACCGTGCGCCGTAATTTTGACTACAGTTCCATTCTTCAATGCGACAGACCCGGAAAAATCATGCGCGATTTCCGCATTGAGCCCGCTGGTAGTAAATCCTGCTTTCGCGCCGCTCATATCGACGTAATACTTGACCGTATAATCCACTTGGTTGGAGGCGCTCCAATAAAGCTCTGCGTCAAGTCCTGTTGGATCGAGCTCGTTGGTCGGGTCGTTTCCGACATAGGCGTAGAGGTTCAGATCGTCCTTATATCCGGGCGGATCGGGCTTGCAGGAACCGCGCCTCCGTCTACTGCGCGGCTTCTAGCACATCGCCGCGGGCGGCTTCGATCTCCGCCGCTTTCTTTTCACAGAGCTCCACGACGTGGTCGACGAGCTTCGTGTTGTCGAGTTTGTACGCGGGCTTGCCGTTGAGATAGATCATGCCGGCGCCCGCGCCCGCTCCCCCGCCCGTGAAGCCCATGTCGGTCTCGCGCGCTTCGCCCGGACCGTTGACGACGCAGCCGATGATCGAGAGCGTCATCGGGGTGGCGATGTGCTTGAGGCGGTCTTCCAGCAGCTTCACCGTCTCGATCACGTTGAAGCCCTGCCGCGCGCAGGATGGGCACGAGACGATGTTCACGCCGCGATGGCGAAGATTGAGCGACTTCAGGATGTCGAAGCCCGCGCGTACCTCTTCCACCGGATCGGCGGAGAGCGAGACGCGGATCGTGTCGCCGATGCCGCTCCACAGCAGCATGCCCATGCCGATGGAGGACTTCACCGTCCCGCTCATCAGCCCGCCGGCCTCGGTGATGCCCAGATGCAGTGGGTAGTCGCAGGCTTCGGCCAGGCCCTGATAGGCGGCGACGGCGAGGAACACGTCGGACGCCTTCACGCTGATTTTGAATTCGGTGAAGTCGTTGTCTTCGAGGATCTTCGCGTGGTTGAGCGCGCTCTCCACCATCGCCTCGGGGCACGGCTCGCCGTAGCGCTCGAGCAGCTCCCTCTCCAGCGATCCGGCATTGACGCCGATGCGCATGGAGACACCGTGGTCCTTCGCGGCCTGCACGACGTCCTTCACGCGGCCCGCGTTGCCGATATTGCCCGGATTGATGCGCAGGCACGCCGCGCCCGCTTGCGCCGCCTCGATGGCGCGCTTGTAGTGGAAATGGATGTCGGCCACGACGGGGACATTGACGGCCTTGACGATGGCTTTGAGCGCCTTGGTCGCGTCCTCGTCCGGGCAGGAGACGCGGGCGATGTCGACACCCGCCTCTTCCATCGCCCGGATCTGGTCGATCGTGCCGCGGATATCCGCGGTCACCGTGTTGGTCATGGACTGCACGCTGATCGGCGCGTCGCCGCCGACCTCGACCTTGCCCACCCGGATCTTCTTCGATTTCCGGCGGACGATATCGCGATAGGCGCGCAGGCTCATCCTACTGACCTGGAGTTCCGCCGGAGCGGTCGAAGATCGCCTGGGGATCCAGCGACAGGCCTTCGGTCACCTGCCTCTTGCCGGCGGTGCCCATGATCTGGCTGTCGAGCTCGATCGCCACGGCCGAGCCGTCCGAGGTCGTCAGCGTCACGCCGACGCGATCCGGCACGCGATAGGTATCGCCGGGCTTCAGCACGCGGTTGATATAGACCGTGCCGTCATTGGCGGTGACGACCACCCGCGCGGGCTCGCGCACATGCAGCACCACGCGGCCGCCGGCATTCTGCGCGCCATAGGCGTTGCCGGGCGGAAGCGCCGCGATGCTCTGCGCCAGGGTCATCGGCGGCGCGGCCGGCGGCACGGTCTGCGCCGCGCCGTTTGCATCGGGTCCCATGGCCGGCGTCGCGGCCGGATTGGTGTTGTTCGCCGCGTCCTGGGTGGCGGGTGTCACCGCTTGCGGCGGCGGCTGCAGCACGATGGGCTTGGGCTTCGGCGCCAGCGGCTTGGGCGCCAGGCTCACCGGCACCGGCGCGACCGTCGGGTTCAGCATCTTGTCCGCCGACATGGCCAGCCAATAGACGCCGTAGCCCACCACCACCAGCACCACGGCGGCGATGATGATCCAGCCATGGGGAAGTTTCCGCTCCTCGATGGGCGGGGCCATCGAGCCCTGGGCCGTAGGCTCCGCGCCGCCGGCTCGGCCCGCGATCTCGCGCTTGAAGCGTTCCACGGCCTGGACGGGGTCGAGCCCCAGATAGTCGGCATAGGCGCGGGTGAAGCCCACCGCGTAGGTGCGGCCGGGCAGCGCTTCGAATCGGTCTTCCTCAAGGGCCTCGAGATGGTCCTTGCGGATCTTGAGGCTGCGGGAAACGGTCGCGAGATCATCGCCCCGGCGCTGCCTGGCGGCGCGCAAATCCTGGCCGACGGTCTCCAGCGGGCTGTCCGCCTCGCCGGAAATTTCGCGCAAATGGATGCGGCGGCGGTTCAATCCACCGCCCTCTTCCAGCGTCAAATGGGTCACTTTGGTCATTGGGGCAAGCAATACGCCTTCGCCGCCGCGCTCGCCAGCCGGAACGAGGCTATGCGGCAAAAAATTGGGGGCCAAAATCAGGGCCAAAAATCAGGGACTACCGGTCGCCGTCGGAATAGACCGGGCCGGCGCCGTTGTTGGGCGACATCATGTTCATCCGGCCCTGCAGGCCTTCATTGCCGCTGCGTTGGATTTGCTCCCATTCCATCCGTTTGCGACAGATTTTCGGACCCGGCAGGCGCGAACCGGTGATCAGGTCGGACTGCTTGCATACCTTCTCGTTGGGATCGGCGATGGGCGCCACGGCGGTGCCGTTGGTGCCGTTGGCCGTGTCGGCCCAACCGGATTGGCCGGCGAACCCGGCGGTCAGCGCGAGCAACGCGAGCACAGCCAATCTACGCAAACCCACACCTCTACCAGTTTCGGCTGTCCGTGCTGTCCCGCAAGCTGTTGATCAGCTCGTTGGAATTATGCTGGATCTGCTCCCATTCCAGGCGGCGGTGGCAGACCTTGGGGCCCGGGAAGCGCGAGCCCGTGATCACGTCGCCCTTCTTGCAGACCATCTCGTTGGGATCGGCATTGGGCGAAGACGCCGTCCCGGTCGTGCCGTTTGGCGTATCCGCGTAAGCCACGCCGCCCGGCATCGCGCCACCCAAAAGCGGGCCGGCCAGGATCGCGAACATCACCGCGAAGGCAACCGGCTTACGCATGGAGCAAAGTCCCCCGAACCTCACAGGCGCCATAGTGAAGTCCGGCCATGGCGCTGACAAGTCCAATAGAACATCTGACGCACTTCGAGGGGCAGTGGCCAAAGCCGCTACCCCTCGAATGACGTAACCGTAATCCAGGACCGCTTAGGAGTGCGGGCCGGAGGTGCCGCCGTTCATGCCGTTGACCAGCTCACGCGCGTTGCGCTGAAGCTGCTCCCACTCCATGCGGGTGTGGCAGATCGGGGGGCCAGGGAAGCGCGAGCCGGTCGTCACGTCGCCGCGCTTGCAGATCATTTCGTTCTTGTTCAACTGCGGGCCGTCAGCCGTCGCGTTCTGATCGGCGGGCTTGGCCGCGTCATCGGCCAGGGCAGAGCCCAGACCACCCACCATCGCCGCCACCAGCGTGGCCATGAAGACTTTACGCATGTTCGAGTCCCTTCGAATTAACGCCCGGATATTGAGGCAAACCCATGCTGCAATGCAAGAGCCGGTCCGCCGGAACTTCGATCACTTATGCGTCTGTGGCCCCGAAAGCCCACAAGACCATCATAGGATCGGCCCCAACGATCAGCCATTGTTCGAGCCCGCCGCCTTGGCGCTCACGCCCCCGAACCACTCGCGCGATTTGAAGTGGATGCCGCCGAGCGGGCGCATATGGCACATCACCGGGCCGGTGGCCGACTGGATGATCTCGCCATCGTGGTGGCAGACCACATGGCTCTGTTGGACCACCACGGCATTCTGCATTTGCCCGCCGGAGGTCGTGTCGTCCGCAAACGCCACGGAAGCCGAACCGATCAACGCCGCGCCGGCCAGAACGCTCATCATCATCTTGGACATGTCAAATCCCCGATTGGGTTACCGATGAGGCGACGCTAGCACTCGCTTGTCGCGGAGCAAGTCACAAAGAAGCGACTGGGAAGATAGGCCGTGATCGCTCACGCCTATTTGAGCACGATCCCGCGCTCCGCCGCGAAGGCGGTGAGTCTTGTCCTGAGCGAATGATCGGTGCGCGCGCACAGCGCGTCGACGAACGGCGTGAGTTCGCGCGTGTCGAGGCTGCGGATCATCATCTTGATCGGGCCGATATTGGCCGGCGCCATGGAGAGCGAGCGCAAGCCCACGCCGATCAGCGCCATCGCTTCCAGCGGCCTGCCCGCCATCTCGCCGCACAACGAAACCTCGCCGTTCGCCTCCGCGGCGCTCTTCACGATCTGGCGGAAGATGGTGAGCGAGGCCGGATTGAGCGGATCGTAGCGCTTGGCGACACGCGAATTGGTGCGGTCGGTGGCGAACATGAACTGCAGCAGGTCGTTGGAACCGATGGAGACGAAATCGGCGCTGCGCAAAATCTGCGACAGCATGAACATCAGCGCCGGCACTTCCAGCATCGCCCCGACGAGGGTCTGCGCCGGCAGCGGCAGCGACAATTGCCGCGCCCGTTCCAATTCGCGGTCGACCAGCGCGCGCGCGTTGTTGAACTCCGCGACATTGCTGATCATCGGAAGCAGGATGCGAAGCGTGCGCTCCTCCGACGCCGCGAGCAGAGCGCGCACCTGATAGCGCAGCAGCGCCGGGCGATCGAGCGCGATGCGGATGGCGCGCCAGCCCAGCGCCGGATTCTCCTCGCGCTCCCACTGCCCGTAAGGCAGCACCTTGTCTCCCCCCAGATCGAGCGTGCGGAAGACGACGGGTTTGCCTTCCGCCGCCGCCAGCACTTGCCTGTAGAACGCGATCTGGTCGGGCAGACGCGGCATCGTCTCGCCGATCATGAATTGCAGCTCGGTGCGGAACAGGCCGACGCCGTCCGCGCCGGATTCCTTCAGATGCGGCATGTCGATCAAGAGGCCGGCGTTCATCATCAGGTCGATATGCACGCCATCCTTGGTGACGGCCGGCAGGTCGCGCACCTTCGCCATCATCGCGACGCGCTGCGTACGCAAGGCGCGCCGTGCCTCGAACACGGAGAGGACATGCGCCGGCGGACGCAGATGCGCTTCGCCCGTCTCGCCGTCGACCGCGATGTCGTCGCCGGTCCGCGCCGTGTCGACGATGCCCTCGACATCGCCGATCAGCGGCAAGCCCATCGCGCGCGCGACGATGGCGACATGCGAGGTGGCCGCCACGTCCTCCAGCACCACCGCGCGCAGGCTGTCGCGGCCGTAATCGAGCAGTTCCGCCGGCCCCATGGCGCGAGCGACCAGCACGGCGTCATGCGGCAGCTCACGCGCGGCCCCATCGCCGGTCAAATGTTTCTGCAGGCGGCGCGCAAGGTCCTCGAAATCATGCAGGCGTTCGCGCAGGAACGTGTCGCCCATGCGGATGATGCGGGCGCGCAATTCGTCCTGCACGCGCTCGACCGCGGCTTCCGCGGTGAGGCCGGTGCGCACCGCGTCGCGCAGCTTCTGCCGCCAGCCCTGGTCCTGCGCGAACAGGCGATAGGCCTCGATGACCTCGCGGCTCTCTCCGGTCAAGTCGAGCTCGCCGGAATCGAGCATCCTGTCGACCGCCTCGTGCATCTCGTTCAAGGCCTCGTCGAGGCGCCTGAGCTCGACCACCGGGTCGTCGGCGATCATGCGCTCGACCTTCACCCGCGGCTCATGCAGCACCACGCGGCCGATGGCGACGCCTTCGGCCAGCCCCTCGCCCTGGTAGTCGCGCGGCCGGTCGGCGCGCAGCTCCGGCTCGTCGAGCTCGGCGATGTCGAACAGCGCGCCATGGGCCACGATCTCGGCCAGCACCATGGCGACGGTCTGCAGCGCCTCGACCTCTTCTTCCTCGTAGAGGCGCGGCGTCTTGTTCTGCACCGTGAGCACGCCATGGACCTGGCCGCCGCGCACTATCGGCACGCCCAGGAACGATCGATAGGGATCCTCGCCCGTCTCCGGCCGGTAGGCGAAGCGGGGGTGGCCGGGAGCGTCGCTGAGGTTCACCGGCTCTGCCGTCTCGGCGACGAGGCCGACCAGGCCCTCGCCCTCGCGCATGCGGGTGTGGTGGACGGCGGCGCTGTTCAGGCCCTCGGTCGCGAACAGCTCGAAGGCGTTGCCGGCGCGCCGCAGATAGATCGAACAGACCTCGGCCACCATGTTCGAGGCGATGAGCGACACCAGCCGGTCCAGGCGCGTCTGCGCGCTGACCTGTTCCGCCATGATCTCGCGGACGCGGCGCAGCAGAACCCTGGGACTGCCGGCCATTCAGCGCTCCTTATGCGGCGTCCAGCTCATAGGCGGAGTGTAACGCACGCACGGCCAACTCCACATACTCTTCCGCGATCAAGACGCTCACCTTGATCTCGGAGGTCGAGATCACTTGGATGTTGATGCCCTTCTCGGCCAGCGTGCGGAACATGGTCTGGGCGACGCCGGGATGGGCGCGCATGCCGATGCCGATGATCGAGATCTTGGCCACGTCCGACGCCGAAGTGATGTCGCGATAGCCGATGGAGGCTTGCGCCTCCTCGATCGCCTTGAGCGCATGCGTGAGCTCGCCGCGGGCGACGGTGAAGGTGAGGTCGGTCTTCTTTCCGTCGGGCGAGACGTTCTGCACGATCATGTCGACATTCACGCCGGCATCGGACAGCGGCCCGAATATCTTCGCCGCGATGCCGGGCTGGTCGTCGATGCGATGGAGCGTGATCTTCGCCTCGTCGCGCGAATAGGCGATGCCGGTGACCGGTTTCTTTTCCACGATATCTTCCTCGTCGCAAAGCAGCGTTCCGCCCGCCTCGGGGTCGAATGTCGACAACACCCTGACAGGAACCCGATGGAGCATGGCGATCTCGACCGACCGCGTCTGGAGCACCTTGGCGCCGAGCGACGCCATCTCGAGCATCTCCTCGAAGGCGACGCGCTCCAGCCGTCGCGCCTTGGGCACGATGCGCGGATCGGTGGTGTAGACGCCGTCGACGTCGGTATAGATGTCGCAGCGGTCGGCCTTGAGCGCCGCGGCCACGGCCACCGCGCTGGTGTCGCCGCCGCCGCGGCCGATGGTGGTGATGCGGTTGTCCGGCGCGATGCCCTGGAAGCCTGCGACCACGGCCGTCTGCCCTTCGGCGAGGCGCTCGTTGATCATGGTGGGATCAATGGACTCGATCCGCGCCGAGGCATGCATGGAGGATGTGCGCACGGGGATCTGCCAGCCCATCCAGGAGCGGGCCGAGACGCCGATGGTCTGCAGCGCGATGGTGAGCAGCCCGGCGGAGACCTGCTCGCCCGAGGCGACCACCACGTCATATTCGCGGGCGTCGTGCAGCGGCGACAATTCGCGCGCCCAGCCGACGAGCTTGTTGGTTTCGCCCGCCATGGCCGAGACCGTGACGGCGACCTGGTTGCCGCGGTCGACCTCGCGCTTGACCAGGCTCGCCACATGGCGGATGCGGTCGAGATCGGCCACCGAGGTGCCGCCGAACTTCATCACGATCTTCGCCACGGGCCCGAACCAAGCTATGTTGCTGCTTCCGTCTCTACATAGACGGCGGCGGGCCCGCGCTCAACGGCAGGATTTGTCTCATGGTATCAGCCCCGTCGGTGGATGCGTCCGAGGTCGCCAAATTCTCCGCCATGGCGGCGGAATGGTGGGACCCGGCGGGCAAATTCGCGCCGCTGCACAAATTCAATCCGGTGCGGCTGAAGTTCATCCGCGACACGGCGGGCACCCATTTCGCCCGTGAGGCGAAGAGCCTGCGCCCGTTCGAGGGGCTTTCGCTGCTCGACATCGGCTGCGGCGGGGGCCTGCTCTCCGAGCCGATGGCCCGGCTGGGCTTCACCGTCACCGGAGCCGATCCCTCCGAGAAGAACATCGGCACGGCGAAGGCCCATGCCGCGCAGACGGGCGTCGCCATCGACTACCGCGCCACCGAGGCCGAGGCGCTGCTGGACGAGGGCAAGCGCTTCGACGCCGTCCTCAACATGGAGGTGGTCGAGCATGTCGCCGACCTCGCCGCCTATCTCGAGAGTTGCGCCGGCCTCGTCGCGCCCGGCGGCTTGATGATCGTCGCCACCCTCAACAAGACGCTCAAATCGCTGGCGCTGGCCAAGATCGCCGCCGAATACATCCTCGGCTGGCTCCCGCCCGGCACCCATGACTGGAACAAGTTCGTGCCGCCCGAAAAACTTCGCGCGATGCTTGAGGACACCGGCCTCAACATCCTGAAAACACAAGGCGTCGCCTTCGATCCGTTGACCTGGGACTGGCGCCTGTCGACGGACACGGATGTGAACTACATGGTGGTGGCGGGACGCAAGAGCAGTTTGTGATCAAGTTGGATCCACACCAAATGTGTCATGGCCCGCGAATGCGGGCCACCCAGGTGACACTTGTTCCTTTCTCAAAAAATCCGAGCAAATACGGCATCAATCCGCAGAACCCAACTGGGTGGCCCGCATTCGCGGGCCATGACACCGAGTGGAGTTGCGTCGACTTGAAAGTAATGCGTTCCCGTGCGCGGCGCTCGCCGGGGATGACAGGGAAGTTCAATTCGCCTCGCTCAAATCCGGCGGCAAAGGCGCGACGTCGACGCCTTCCTCGGCGAGGTCCCTGGCTTCCTCGATCGTCGCTTCGCCATAGATGGGGCGTTCTTCAATCTCGCCGTAATGGATCTTGCGGGCTTCCTCCGGGAACTCCTTGCCGACGTAATCGGCGTTCTCGGTGATGTGCTTGCGCAGGCCGGTCATGAATTGGCGCAGCTTGCGCATCTCTTCCGGCGCGGGCGCGGATTTCTCCTTGCCGACCGCCGCCGACAAGGCGGGCGCCATGATCGCCTTCTCCACCTTGCGCGTCTCGCAGACCGGGCAGACGAGTTTCCTGCTCGCGGCCTGGTCCTCGAAGGCGGCGCTGTCGCGGAACCAGCCCTCGAACTCGTGGGTGTTCTTGCAGCGGAGGTTATAGACGATCATGTCACTAAAATGGGCTCTCAACCCGCGAGCGTCAACCAAGCGCCCAAGGTGGCGAGCTTCTCGTCCGCGCTCCAAGGCGGGCCGAGCGCCTTGCCCAGCGCGGCGAGCCTGGCTTTCACCACGCTCTCACCTAGCCGTGAGGCGGCCCAGACCATCGCGTCGCGCTCCTTGAACCGGTTCACCTTCAGCTTCGCCGCCTCGCAAGCCCGCGCCAACGCGTCGCGATAAAACTCGCCCTCCGCCGCATGAATGGCGGCATGCGAAGCGAGGATGCCGCGCAGATCGGGCAGCTTCCGCCCCGACGCGCTGAGGATGCATGCGCCCGCGATCTTGCCGCCGAACTTGGCCAGCGCCGCGCGCCCGAGCGCATCGGTCGAAGCCGTGCAGCGCACGATGAACGCTTCGGCTTTGGCGAACGCCATCGGCTCGGCGTGATGATAGGGTTGCTTGGAGCCTTCGATCCTCGGATCGCACAGCACGACGCGTTCGCGCGCGATCACTTCCAGGTCGTCGGACAACAATATGCCTACCGCCCAACCCGAATGAGAGCGGAAGCCGAGCGCGGCGCGCTTACGGACCTTTCCAAGGCCTGTCATGGCGCAAGTTTGGCACACGCTGGCGCGCGGATGTGGCAGTAGCGGGATCGATCTCGGCCACGATCACGCCGGGCTCCGTGCCGCCTTCGGCCAGGATCTCGCCCCAGGGCGCCACGATCAGCGAATGGCCATAGGTCTGCCGCCCATTGGCATGGGTGCCGCCTTGCGCCGGCGCCATGACGAAGGCGCCGTTCTCGATGGCCCGCGCCCGGAGCAGCACATGCCAATGCGCCTTGCCCGTCGTCTCGGTGAAGGCGGAGGGCGCCGTCAGCAGGAACGCGCCGTCTTTGGCGTAAGCGCGATAAAGCTGCGGGAAGCGCAGGTCATAGCAGATGGTCAGCCCGATCTTGCCCCAGGGCAGATCGGCCATCACCGCGCGGTCGCCGCCGGCCACCGTGTTGGACTCGCGATAGGTCTCGCCCGACGGCAGGTCGACGTCGAACATATGGATCTTGTCGTAGCGCGCCGCGATCCGGCCCTTGGGATCGAACAGGAACGACCGGTTCGCGGTCTTGGTGTCGCTCACCTTGATCGCCAGCGAGCCGATCAGCAGCCACACGCCAAGTTCTTCCGCCAGCGCGGCGAATTTCGGCAGCGCCGGATCGCGCTCTTCCGGGAAGCTGCGCTCCAGCTTCGCCCCGCCGTCCGGCGCCATCA
Organism: Rhizomicrobium sp.; assembly: GCA_036491175.1. Classification (GTDB taxonomy): domain Bacteria; phylum Pseudomonadota; class Alphaproteobacteria; order Micropepsales; family Micropepsaceae; genus Rhizomicrobium. Next base: position 210,184 of record DASXCJ010000054.1, on the reverse strand, counting down.
GCGTCGTGTTCTCCGGCGTGGCGATGAACGCCGCGCCCTTGGATTTGGCTTGGCGGATGAAATCGGAGGTAATGCGGATGTTCTCGTCCGCGTCATCGGACGAGCGCAATGAAACGCAAGCGGCGCGGAACGCGCTCATGCCGCGTTCAACATCGGATCGAGCTTGCCTTCGCGATCGAGCGCGTAGAGATCGTCGCAGCCGCCGACATGGGTGTCGCCGACGAAGATCTGCGGCACGGTGCGGCGGCCGCCGGATTTCTCTTCCATCTCCGTGCGCGCCCGGGAATCCATGAACACATCGATCTCCTCGACCCGCGCGCCCTTGTTTTCGAGCAGCCGCTTGGCGCGGACGCAATAGGGGCAGATCGGCGTGGTGTAGATCGTGACTTTTGTCATGGGCTTGGTGTCATGCAACGGACTCGATAACGCCGTCCAAACTATATAGTGCCGGAGGCGGGCCGGACAACGCGGGCGAGCGTCAAAACGAAGACTTTTCCGGCGCCGGCCCGTTTCAGGGCGCGTGCGCAGGCGCCGATGGTGGCGCCCGTGGTGAAGACATCGTCGATGAGCAGGACATTGCCGCAAACCGGCCGCACCGCCTTGAACGCGCCGCGGACATTGCGGCGGCGCGCCTTGGCCGACTTCATCTCGCCCTGGCTCGGCGTGGCGCGGATGCGCACCAAACTCAGCGGGTCGGCGGGCTTGCCGGTGTTGCGCGCAAGCCGCGCCGCCAGCAGCGCCGCCTGGTTGTAGCGCCGCTCCCACAGCCGGCGCGGATGCAGCGGCACCGGCATGATCACGTCGCTCTCGGCGAGCATCTCGCGCCCAGCCCGCTCCAGCCAGCGCGCGAAGGCGGGCACGAGGTCGAGCCGGTCGGCGCGCTTGAGCGCCAGGATCGGCTTCTTGCTGCCCTCGTCGTAGCGCATCACCGAGCGCGCTTTGTCGAAGGCCGGCGGCTCGGCATGGCAGGGCCCGCACAGCGTGTCCGGGCCGGGATCGAGCTCGAAAGGCAATCCGCAACAGGCGCAAGATGGGCCGTCGAGGAAACCGATTCCGCTCCAGCAGCCGGAGCACAGCGCATAAGCCTCCGACACCGGTTTCTTGCAGATGACGCAGAGCGGCGGATAGGCCATATCGAGCAGCGCGCGGCCCGTCCGCCTGACGGTGCGTTTGATCGTGGGACTATCGAACGGCGCGAACATGGGATTAGCTTAGCAGCGTGACCGCCCCGCCCAAAATCTTCGATCGCCGCGCCTATGCGCGTGCCCGCGCCCAGGGCGGCACGAGCTTCCTGGCGCAGGAAGCGACCGACGGCATCGCCGAACGGCTGCTGGCGGTGAACAGGGCTTTTCACCTGGCGCTCGACGTCGGCTCGCGCGACGAGAGTTTTGCCGCCCTTGCCCCGCGCGCCACACATTGGGAGCGCACGGATTTCACCGATGAAGTGCTGGGCCGGGAGCCTGAGCGTTTCGACCTCATCACCAGCGTGCTGGCGCTGCATGCGGTGAACGACCTGCCCGGCGCGCTGATCCAGATTCGCCGCGCCCTCAAGCCCGATGGGCTGTTCCTGGCCGCGCTCTTCGGCGGCGAGACCTTGCGCGAGTTGCGCGACGCCTTCGCCGCCGGCGAAAGCGAGATCAGCGGCGGCATAAGCCCGCGCGTCGCGCCCTTCGCCGACATCCGCGACATGGGCGCGCTCTTGCAGCGCGCGGGCTTCGCGCTCCCAGTCGCCGATGTCGAGCGCACGACGGTGCGCTATCGCGAATTCGCCACCCTCATCGCCGATCTGCGCATCCTGGGCGAAACCAACGCCCTCGCTGAACGCAGCCGCAAGCCCCTGCGCCGCGATGTGCTCGCTGCGACGCTCGCGCATTACGCGCAACGCCACGCCGAAGAAGCCGGCCGCCTGCGCGCCACCTTCGACATCGTCTACCTCACCGGCTGGGCCCCGCATGCGAGCCAGCAGAAGCCGCTCCAGCCCGGCAGCGCGACGACACGCCTAGCCGATGCGCTGGGCAGCATGGAACACAAAACTACTGGACGATGACGGCCGCGAGCTTGTCGAAGAACTGGCTCTTCACGTTCTGGCCGAGGAGGTTGACCGCGGTGACCACGATGATCGACAGGAACGCCGCGATGATGGCGTATTCGATCGCGGTGGTGCCGCGCACGTCCTTCAGGAAAGCAGATCGCGCAGCATGGGTATGAGCGGCAAATCGGCGGGCGGCATCGGATAGGCGGCCATGTCCTTTGGCCGCACCCATTTCAGCGCCGCATGCTCCAGCATCTGCGGCGTCCCCTCCCAGCGGCGGCAAACGTAGAGCGGCATCAGCAGGTGGCAATCCGGGTAGGCGTGCGAGGCGAAGGCAAAGGGCGCGAGGCAAGGCTGCTCGACCGTGATGCCCAGCTCCTCGCTCAGCTCGCGGATGATCGCCGCTTCCGGCGCCTCGCCCGCCTCCAATTTTCCGCCAGGAAATTCCCATAGCCCCGCCATCGCTTTGCCCTCCGGCCGCTGCGCCAGCAGCACGCGCCCATCGGGATCGACCAATGCACAGGCGACCACGATAACAAGCCGGGGGTTAATGGCTTCCAAATCCAAACACTCTGCTTAAGGGGTGGTTAAGGACGGGGCCGAATTGATAGCCCTGTTTTCCACGCCGCACGAGGTGGCGCGGGCCCCGTTCATGGACGAAGTCTATCCAAGGGGTTCATGCGGGGTTATACAGGCTTCGGGGCTCTTTCAGACATCGCGTTTTGGACCAGCAATATTATTCCGAAGTACCGGCAGGCGGCCTCGCGGAGCGCGCGCTGATCGCCGCGCGCAGGCGCATCTTCCAGGACTTCATGACCCAGATGCGGCCCAACGCGGCCACCCGCATCCTCGACGTCGGCGTCTCGGACGTCATCAACGATGGCGCGAACGTCCTGGAGCGCTCCTACCCCTTCCAGGAGAACATCACCGCCTGCGGCATCGGCGACGGCATCGCGTTCCAAGCGGCGTTTCGGCTCGCCGGCTACCGGCGGATCGAGCCGAATGCGCGCCTGCCTTTCGACGACGACAGTTTCGACATCGCGGTCTCCAACGCCGTGCTCGAACATGTCGGCAGTTTCCAGAACCAGGCCCAGTTCGTCGCCGAGATGTGCCGCGTCGCCAAGCGTGTGTTCATCAGCGTGCCCAATCGCGGCTTCCCGGTGGAGCATCACACCGCGATCCCCTTCGCCCACTACAGCGACACCGCGTTCCGCCTCGCCTGCCGCCTCACGCGGAAATCGGAATGGGCCGACGAGAAGAACCTCATCCTCATGACCCGCAAGAGCCTATGGACCCTCGCGGAGCCCGCCGGACGCGAGACCGCCGTCGGCTATACCGGCCTGATGCTGGGGCCGTTCTCGTCCAATTTGTATTTGGGATTGCGGTAGAAACTCGGTGTCGTGGCCCGCCGAGTGCGGGCCGTGACACAGAACGCGATCAGCTCCGATAACTCCCGTTGATGTCGATATAGCCGTGGGTGAGATCGCAGGTCCACACGCGCGCCGCGCCTTTGCCGAGGCCGAGATCGACGGCGATCTGGACCTCGCGGCCCGACACGGCCTTGGTCGCGGCCTTCTCGTTGTATTTCGCGGCGCGAGCGCCGTTCTCAGCGACGACCTGGGTGCCGAATGAGATCTTGAGCGTGTCGCGGTCGGCCTTCTCGCCGGCCTTGCCCACGGCCATGACGATGCGGCCCCAATTGGCGTCGTTGCCGGCGATGGCGGTCTTGACCAGTGGCGAATTGGCGATGGAAAGCCCGATGCGCCTGGCCGCCTCGTCGCTCTCAGCGCCCGCGACGTCGACGCGGATGAGCTTCTGCGCGCCCTCGCCGTCCTTCACCACCTGCAGCGCCAGATCGAGCAGCACGCCGTCGAGCTTGGCGCGGAAATCGTTGAGGCGCTTGTCCGCCGCTTTGGAGACCACGGCATGCGACGCGCCCTTGCCGGTGGCGAAGAGGATCAGCGTGTCGCTGGTCGAGGTGTCGCTGTCCACCGTGATGGCGTTGAACGAGTTCTTCACGCCGGCGCTCAGCAACTCCTGCAGCACGCCCGCGGGCAGGTTCGCGTCGGTGAAGACGAAAGACAGCATCGTCGCCATGTCGGGCGCGATCATGCCCGAGCCCTTGGCGATGCCGTTGATCGTGACGCGCTTGCCGTCGATCTCGGCCGAGGCGGTCGCCATTTTCGGATAGGTGTCCGTCGTCATGATCGCGTCGGCCGCGGCGCGCCAGCCCGACGCTGAGCCGCTCTGCGCCAGCGCGCCGAGGACGCGGGTGATCTTCTGATGCGGCAGCGGCTCGCCGATCACGCCGGTGGAGGCGAGCATCACCTCGCGCGCGGCGCAGCCCAGCGCCTCCGCCGCCGCGTCCGCTACCGCCTTGGCGCCGTCCATGCCCGCCTTGCCGGTGAAGGCGTTGGCGTTGCCGCTGTTCACCACCAGCGCCCGGGCGGTTCCGGCCTTGATCTGGGCGCGGCACCAATCGACCGGCGCCGAAGACGTCTTGGACTTGGTGAACACGCCCGCCGCCTGGGTTCCCACCGCCAGCGTGACCAGCAGCACGTCCGTCCGGCCCGCATAGCGGACGCCGGCGGCTCCCGTGGCGAGGCGGACTCCCGCCAGAGGCGGCAGCTTGGCGAAGCTTTTCGGGGCCAGCGGGGAAACGGCCAAAGACTTGGCCAAAGACTTGGTATGCGCGGATTTGGTGCTGGCCATGGGCATTCCCCGAAAAGCGCGGGGGATTAGGCCGGAAAGCCTTGAATTGACAAGGGGGAGGCCGGTTCTTATCTCTCCCGCACGCCTATCCCCGGCCGGTTCGGCCCTATAAGGCCCAACCCAGAGGAACTCATGCTCGGCCTGGATCGATTCTTCGGCTCCGCCAACGAACGGAAGCTAAAGCCCTATTGGAAGCGGGTGACCGCGATCAATGCGCTTGAGCCGATCTACCAGCCGATGTCCGATTCCCAGCTGCGCGACCAGACCCAGATCCTCAAGGATCGCCTCGCCAAGGGCGAGACCCTGGAAGACGTCCTCGACGACGCCTTCGCGGTGGTCCGCGAGGCCGCCAAGCGCACTCTCAAGCAGCGCCATTTCGACGTCCAGCTCGTGGGCGGCATGGTGCTCCATGGCGGCAACATCGCCGAGATGAAGACCGGCGAAGGCAAGACCCTCGTCGCCACCCTGCCCGTCTATCTGAACGCGCTCGCCGGCGAAGGCGTGCATGTCGTCACCGTCAACGACTACCTCGCCAAGCGCGACGCCGACTGGATGAGCCAGATCTACGGCTTCCTCGGCCTCACCACCGGCTGCATCGTCCATGGCCTGACCGACGAGCAGCGCAAGGCGGCCTACGCCTGCGACGTGACCTACGGCACGAACAACGAGTTCGGCTTCGATTATCTGCGCGACAACATGAAACATTCGCGCGCCACCATGGTGCAGCGCGCGCACTCCTACTCCATCGTCGACGAAGTGGACTCGATCCTGATCGACGAGGCGCGCACGCCGCTGATCATCTCCGGCCCGACCAACGACCAGAGCGAGACCTACCGCGCGGTCGACGTCCTGATCCCCAATCTGGAGGACAGCGACTTCGAGCACGACGAGAAGCAGCGCACCGTCACGCTCACCGAGACCGGCAACGAGCGCATGGTCGGCTGGCTGCGCGAGGCTGGCCTGCTCGAGCACGGCGACCTCTACGACATCGACAACATCAACATGCTGCACCACGTCAACATGGCGTTGCGCGCGCACAAGCTGTTCCTCAAGGACCGCGACTACATCGTGAAGAACGGCCAGGTCGTCATCATCGACGAATTCACCGGCCGCATGATGGAAGGCCGCCGCTATTCCGAAGGCCAGCACCAGGCGCTGGAGGCGAAGGAGAACACCGCCATCCAGCCCGAGAACGTCACGCTCGCCTCGATCACCTTCCAGAACTATTTCCGCCTCTACGACAAGCTTTCGGGCATGACCGGCACGGCCCTGACCGAGGCGGCGGAGTTCATGGACATCTACAATCTCGACGTCCTCGAAGTGCCGACCAACCGGCCGATGCTGCGCATCGACGCCGACGACGAGGTCTACCGCTCGGTCGACGAGAAATACGCCGCCATCATCGAGCTGATCCAGGAATGCGCGGCCAAGGGCCAGCCCGTCCTCGTCGGCACCACTTCGATCGAGAAGTCGGAGCAGCTTTCCGAGGCGCTGAAGAAGGCCAAGGTCAAGCACAACGTCCTGAACGCGCGCTATCACGAGCAGGAAGCCAAGATCGTGGCGCAGGCCGGCGCCTCCGGCGCGATCACCATCGCCACCAACATGGCCGGCCGCGGCACCGACATCCAGCTCGGCGGCAATCCCGACATGCGCATCCGCGAGGAGCTCGCCGGCCTCCAGAGCGAATCCGAGCGCGACATGCGCGCCTCGCAGATCCGCGCCGAAGTAGCCGCCGACAAGGAGCGCGCGCTCAAGGCGGGCGGCCTCTACATCATCGGCACCGAGCGCCATGAAAGCCGGCGCATCGACAACCAGCTGCGCGGCCGTTCGGGCCGCCAGGGCGATCCGGGCGCGTCCAAGTTCTTCCTGAGCCTTCAGGACGATTTGATGCGCATCTTCGGCTCCCAGCGCATGGACTCGATCCTGTCGAGCCTCGGCCTCAAGGAAGGCGAAGCCATCGCCCATCCGTGGGTGAACAAGGCGCTGGAGAAGGCGCAGCAGAAGGTCGAAGCGCGCAACTTCGAGATGCGCAAGAACATCCTGAAGTTCGACAACGTGCTCAACGACCAGCGCAAGGTGATCTTCGAGCAGCGCAAGGAGATCATGGGCGCCGACGACGTCAGCGCGCAGATCGCCGATTTCCGCGAGGAAGTGGTCGACGAGCTCGTCAAGCGCCACATTCCCGAAAAGGCCTATGCCGAGCAGTGGGACGCCGCCGGCCTGCAGACCGAGGTGAACGAGGTCTTCGGCATCGACCTGCCCGTCGTCGACTGGACGAAGGAAGAAGGCATCGCCGACGAGGAAGTGCGCGAGCGCATCCTCAAGCAGGTCGAGGCCCGCGCCGCCGGCCGCGCCGCCGACAGCGGCTCCGACATCTGGCGCTTCGTCGAGAAGACGCTCCTGCTCCAGAACCTCGACACCAATTGGCGCGAGCACATCATCAACCTCGATCATCTGCGCCAGTATGTGAGCTTGCGCGGCTACGGCCAGCGCGACCCCCTCAACGAATACAAGAGCGAGGCGTTCGAGCTGTTCCAGGCGCTGCTGTCCAAGCTGCGCGTCGACACCGTGCGCCAGCTCATGCACATCCAGGTCAATATCGGCGAGGCGCCGCCCGCTTACGAGCAGCAGCCGCTGCCCGCGATGCAGGCCCAGCACATCAACCCGCTGACCGGCGAGGACGAAGGCGACGGCGCGCCGCGCGAGTTGTTGCCACCCGACATGCCGGTCGATCCCAACGACCCGCGCACCTGGGGCAAGGTCCAACGCAACGCGCCATGCCCCTGCGGCTCCGGCCGCAAATTCAAGCACTGCCACGGGGCGCTGGTTTAACGCTCAACTCGCCATCGCCCGCTTCATGCGGGCGACCCATTTTCCTCGGAAAAATTGGGTGGCCCGGATGAACCGGGCCATGACGAATTTGGATGAGCGTGCTTTTGCGCGGTTCGTTGCTTTGCCGCGCCGCGAGCTTGTCAAATATTTGCGCCTTGACAATTGGAACTCCTTCCACGAATACTTGATCTTCTCTAATAAAAGACGCGCATTTCTTTCCGGATATTTCACAAGATCAATATTCCAAGGGGAATATCATGGCCGATTCGGACCGGGACTACCGGCTTCTCAACGCCAGCATTGCCGCGTCGAGCGTCAAGAAGGACTTCGTCGACAAGTCGACAAAATTCTACGAGCGCATCCAGCTTGTAGGCGAGCCGCGCGCGTTCGTGTCCGGCGAACGGGATATCAATGCCTGTTTCGTTGGCGAAACCGGCGACAACGGCCTCATCATCGCGTTTCGCGGAACGTTGGGATCCGAGGACACGGGCGATAAGGACGCGATCTGCCTGGACTGGACTCAAGGCCGCGATTACGCCGACGAACCCTGGACGGTGGGCTCCGGCCCAGCGACGCAACGGCCTGGAAACGTCGCCAGAGGATTTGCCACCGCGTTGAAAAGCCTTTGGAACGAAGGCGGGCTGGGCAGCTACCTGACCAACCTGCCGATCGGCCGCAAGTCCTATATTTGGATCACCGGACACAGCAAAGGCGGCGCGATGGCGCTGCTGGCCGCCACCCTGACCTTCCCCGAATCCTTGGGGAAGCCGCACATCGTCGTCACGTCGGGCCAGCCGAAAGTCCTCAAGGCCGGCTTCAGGACCGACCTTGGAAACCGCGTCGATCTCGGCGCCATAACGACGCGTTATCAATTTCAGTATGACGTCGTGCCGGACGTTCCGGACTTCGATATCCCGCCAATGTCGGATACCGGCTGCCAGGCTCTCGATTCACCTTTTCCCGCGGTCCAGGGCTTCATCCATGTCGGCGAGCTTGTGTTCAACACCTACAAGTTCGAGGACGGCTACGCCGTCGCGCCGGCCGACGGCATCGTGGCGGCCAAAATCGAAGCCGCGGCGAATTTGGCGAGACTGTCGCCATACGACGCATCCGCCGTGCGCGGCGGCGCCCACAACCCGAGGGGCGACTATCTGGTGGCGTTCAAGCGTCCTTAGCGTTCACCGCGGCACGATCTGGCCGTTCTGCTTGTAGACCGTGCCGCCCTTCATCACGAATTGGACGTGCTCCAGCTGCGTGACGTCGGCGACGGGATCGCCGTTAACGGCGATGATGTCGGCGTAGCGGCCCTTCTGGACGCTGCCGATGTCGGCGCTGTCGCCGATGAGATCGGCGGCCGACGCGGTGGCGGCGAAGATCGTATCGATCGGCTTCATGCCCGCCTTCACCATCAGCGCGAACTCTTTGGCGTTCTCGCCATGCGGCACCAGCGACTCGTCCGTGCCGAAGGCGATCTTCACGCCGGAGACATAGGCGTCGTGCAGGTTCTTCTGCATGCGCGGCACGGTGGCGATGGCCTTGGCGGCTGCCGACGGGTTGAGCTGTTCGGGATGGGCCTTGGCGATGTCGTAGGCGCGCTGGCCGATCAGCATGGTCGGCACCAGATAGGTGCCGTGCTGCTTCATCAGCGCGTAGCTCGACGCGTCCGCATAGGTGCCGTGCTCGATGGAATCGACGCCGAGCCGGACCGCCGTGTTGATCGCCTGCGTGCCATGGGCATGCGCCGCCACCTTCAGTCCCAACGAATGGGCCGTCTGGACCACGGCGGCGATCTCGTCGTCGGCCATCAATTGCCGCGTGGGGTCGTCGCCGACCGAGAGCACGCCGCCGGACGGCATGATCTTGATCAGGTTCACGCCCTCGCGCCTGAGCTTGCGCACTTCCTTGCGCGCCTCTTCCGGGCTGTCGATGTTGGACTCCGCCCATTCCGGATTGCTGATCGCCGGATCGAAGCCGTTGGCCGAGTCGTTGTGCCCGCCCGTGGGCCCTAGCGGCGGACCCGCCACCCAGAGCCGCGGCCCGTCAACCGTGCCTTTGTTGATCGCGTTGCGCAGCGCCACGATGGGGCCCAGCGGCGCGCCGACGTCACGGGCGCTGGTGAAGCCGGCGAGCAGCGTATGGCGGGCATAGGCGGTGGATTTCACCGCCGCGTCGTAGTCGGTTTCGGTCACTTCCTCGGCGACGGGGTTGCCGCCGTCGAATTGCTGGGAGAGATGGACGTGGCAGTCGATCAGCCCCGGCAGCACGGTCGATCTGGACAGGTCGATCACCTGCGCGCCCGGCGGGTTGGTGAAGCCGGGTTGCACGGCCGTAATCCGGTCGTCATGGATCAGGATGGTGACGTTGGCCCGCACCGTTTTCGTCACGCCGTCGATCAGATGGCCGGCGTGGATGGCCAGGTCTCGCGCCTGTGCCCCAGTACCCAAGCTTTGGCCGGCAAGCAGAAGCGCCAGCGCCGCAAGCCCAATTCTTTTCCGCACGCAAAGCCTCCCCTTCGCGCCCCGCCGGGCACGTTCTAGGTTTAACACCCGATTCCCTCCGGAGGCCATGGGCCTATGCTCGCCACTTATCCTGACCGCGACGGTAAGCCCTCGGTCGCCGCCGCCGTCTGGATCGACCTGCACGATCCCACCAAGGAAGAGATCGACGCAGTGGCCGATGAACTCGGCATGCCGGTTCCCGAGCGCGAGGACCTGGAGGAGATCGAATCCTCCAGCCGGCTGCAGGAGGACGAGGATGGACGCCTCATCCTCAGCCTTCCTCTGATCGCGCATGAGGGCGATGACGGGCCGACGCCGCTGGGCTTCGTGCTGACGCCATCGACGCTGCTGACCGTCCACTTCACCAAGATGTACACCTTCGAGATGGCGCGCAAAGCGCTCGCCCGGCACAAGCAGGACTGCTCGTCGGCCGAGATCTTCGCCATGCTGATCGACGCGATGATCGACTTCGCCGCCGACACGCTGGAGAAGACCAGCACCGAGCTCAACGGCGTCTCCAAGCAGGTGTTCAGGCGCTATTCCAACTCGCGTCAGCACAACATCGCCCGCTCCAACAGGCGCATGCGCGAGACCTTGGTGTCGGTCGGCGGCTGCGGCGAGCAGCTCTCGCAGATCCGCGAGGTCATCCTCGGCATGGAGCGCATCCTTCCCTTCGTCACCGACAAGGGGAAGGACTGGATCGATGCCAAGATCGTGGGCAAGCTGAAAGTGGCCGGCCAGGACCTGCAATCGCTCAGCGATTTCGAGGTCCACCTCTCCAACAAGGTGCAGTTCCTGCTCGACGCCGTGCTGGGCTTCATCAATATCGAGCAGAACGACATCTTCAAGGTGCTGACCATCGCCTCGGTCGTCGGCATCCCGCCCACCTTCATCGCCTCGATGTACGGCATGAACTTCCACAACATGCCGGAATATAGCTGGGCCTGGGGCTATGAATGGGGGCTGTTGCTGATCATCCTCTCCACCGTCATCCCCGTCATCTGGTTCAAGTGGCGCGGCTGGTGGTGAGATTCAGAAGTTGAGATAGGCCGAGGCGAACAGCGCGCCGTTATAGGCCATGTGCAGCGCGAACGGCATCCACAGCGAGCGCGTGCGCAGATAGAAGGCGACATTCAACAGCCCGATGGCGCCGATGATCAAGGTCAGCGCCAGCCCCTCGCGCCCGGGATGGACGAGGTCCTTGCCATGAACCAGCGCGAACAGCGCCGCGTCGAGAAGCGCCGCCAGCGGCAGCCATAGCCAGCGCCGCAGCCAGGCGAGCAGCAATCCGCGGAAATAGAGTTCCTCCACCAGCGGCCCAAGAAGGCTGACCACCAGGATGGTGAGGGCGATCTCGCCCGGCGTGTGCGCGCTCAACATATCGACTTCCGTCTGGGTCCCGTTGAACTGGACGACATTGGCGTTCTGCAGCCACAGCATCAGCCCGATCACGCCGGCCGCGAGCAGCACGCCGAGCGCGGCGCCCGTCACGAATTGCCCGGCTCGGAACGGGCCGAAATAGCCCGCGATCGTCGCCGGCCCGCGCTTGCGGCAGACGCGCCAGATGGCGGCGAGCATCGCCAGGTAGAGGCCGCCCATCGCGATCATGACGCCGGAAACGCTCCGCTGCAGTGCCGTGGCATCAAGCCGGCTGCCATGCTGCCGAAGATAGACGGTGACGCCCACCATCACCCCCACCAGCAGCGCCGCCGCCGCCATCAGCGCCAGAAGCGGAAGCAGGACGTCCCAGAACCGCACCGGCGGCCGCTCGGACCCATGCATTTTCGTAGGCATTTCCGTTGGCGTTTCCACTGGCCTATCGTCGCTCATGCCGCCATTCTTCCGCATCGCATCCGAAGGGAACAGTCATGCCCGCGCCACAGCCATTCAAAATCGACGTGCCCACGTCCGTGCTGGACAATATCCGCGCCAAGGTGCGCGACTACGAATGGCACGAGATGCCGCGCGGCGAAGGGCTCGAGGACACCTGGGCCTACGGCGCCAATCTCGAATTCATGCGCAACCTCTGCGCCGATTGGGCCGACGGTTACGATTGGGACAAGGAGCAGGCCAAGCTCAACGCCTTCCCGCAATTCCTCGCCGATGTGGACGGGCTGAAGATCCATTTCTATCACGAGGCCGGATCGGGGCCTTCGCCCAAGCCGCTGATCCTCAGCCATGGCTGGCCGGGCTCGGTGTTCGAGTTCCTGCACATCATCGAGAAGCTCGCCCATCCGGAGCGCTTCGGCGGCGATGCGCGCGACGCCTTCACTGTGATCGTTCCGTCGCTGCCCGGCTATGGCTGGTCGGGCAAGCCTGCGCGCCCCATCGGTCCGCGCACCACCGCGCGCTATTTCGACTCCCTGATGACCAAGACGCTCGGCTTCAGGGACTACATCGCCCAAGGCGGCGACTGGGGCAGCGCCGTATCAGGCTGGATGGCCTATGACAGCCCGAACTGCCGCGCCGCACATCTCAACATGTTCGGCTGGCGCTCGCCGGGCGTGCAGCCGCGAACGCAGGAGGAGAAGGACTACACCGCCCGCGCCGCCGCGCTGTTCGAGATGGAAGGCGCCTATTTCCGCGAGCAGATGACCAAGCCGCAGACGCTTTCCTACGCCATGATGGATTCGCCCGTCGGCGCCTGCGCCTGGATCGTGGAGAAATTCCACGGCTGGTCGGACACGCGCAAGGGCTTCCGCAACACCTACACCAACGACCAGCTCCTCACCAACGTGATGATCTATCTCGTCACCAAAAGCTTCAACACCGCGACCTGGATGTATCGCGGGTTGATGGAAGACCATGCCGGCACGCCCGTGCCCGAAGGCGCGCGCATCGAGAAGCCGGTGGGCATCGCCAATTTCCCCGTCGACCTCATCCCCTTCCCGCCCCGCAGCCTCGTCGAACGCCACGTCAACGTCACGCACTGGACGGATTTCACCGAAGGCGGCCACTTCGCGGCGCTCGAGCGGCCAGACGACCTGGTGACGGATATCCGTGCGTTCGCGCGGAAATTGGCTTGACGTAGTTATGGTGGAACAGCCATAATGAACCCGCTGGTGTCGAAGCCTGTCGAATGGGTGGCGTCGAGCTACAAGGACTTCATTGCATTTCCTGGCGCGGTGCAGGATTCGATGGGATTTGCGCTTTACATTGCGCAAACCGGTGGAATGCCGCGTTCAGCAAAGCCGCTGAAGGGATTTGGCGGCGCGGGCGTACTTGAAATAGTGGAAGACCATCGCGGCGACGCCTACCGCGCGGTCTATACGGTGCGGTTCGAAAACGCGGTGTACGTGCTGCATGCCTTCCAGAAGAAAGCCAAGAAGGGATCGCTACCCCGAAGGGCGACTTGGAACTTGTTCAACGGCGTTTGGCGGCGGGGCAAGCCGATCACGAGCGTAGACGAGGAAAAACGTGAAGAAGAAAAGTCCCATAAAGGTCAAGCGCGGCAGCGACAATGTGTTTGCCGACCTCGGCTTTACCGACGCGGAAACCCATTTGCTTAAGGCGCAGTTGGTGAGCCGCGTTCAGCAGGCGATGGACGATCAGAACCTCACCCAATCCGCAGCGGCCCATCTCATGGGCGTGAGTCAGCCGGATGTATCTCGCATGCTCCGAGGGCAATTCCGCGACATCTCGGTCGAACGCATTATGCGGATGCTCACCAAACTCGGATGCGAGATCGATATCAGCATCAAGGCCCGTGGCCGCAAAGCGCGCTTTGCGCCCATCCATCTTGAGGCGGTTCCAGTCTAACCCCCGAGATTGCGCCCCATCGCGAGGTACTTCTCGCGGCGCTGCCTGCGCAGTTCTTCCGGCGACAGCCCGTCCATTTCCTTGAGCGCGCGGGCGATCTGGTCGCCGACGGCTTCGACGGTTTCGTGCGGGGCGCGATGCGCGCCGCCGGGCGGTTCCGGCACGATGCCGTCGATGACGTGCAATTCAAGCAGGTCCTGCGCGGTGATGCGTAGAGCCGCCGCGGCGTCCTGGGCCTTGTCGGAAGAACGCCAGAGGATCGAGGCGCAGCCTTCCGGCGAGATCACCGAATAGATCGAGTGCTCCAGCATGTAGACGCGGTTCGCCACCGCGATGCCGAGCGCGCCGCCCGACATGCCCTCGCCGATGATCGTGGCCACGAACGGCACGGGCAGCGCGAGGCAGGCCTGCGTCGAGCGCGCGATGGCTTCCGCCTGGCCGCGCTCCTCCGCGCCGACGCCGGGATAGGCGCCCTGCGTGTCGGCGAAGGACAGCACCGGCAGGTTGAAGCGGCCGGCGAGCTCAAACAGGCGCTGCGCCTTGCGATAACCCTCGGGCATCGCCATGCCGAAATTGTGCTTGAGGCGGGTCTTGGTGTCGTTGCCCTTCTCATGGCCGACGATGGCCACGGGGCGCCCGCGGAAACGGCCGAGCCCTGCCACGACCGCCCGGTCCTCGCCGAACAGCCGGTCGCCGGCGAGCGGCGTGAACTCGTCGACCAGGACGGAGAGATACTCCGCCATATGCGGCCGCGCCGGGTGGCGGGCGACGAGCGCCTTCTGCCACGGCGTGAGCTTGCCATAGGTATCGTCGATCAGCGCCGTGGCCTTGGCCTGCAGGCGCGCGACATCGTCCTCGATATCCATGGAGGGATCGGTCGCGGCGAGCTGGCGCAGCTCGACGATCTTTCCCTCAAGCTCGGCGATGGGACGTTCGAATTCCAGATAAGCGTGCACGGTCATTCGGTTATGTCGCGAAGGGGGACCATAAGTGGCAACTGCCTCCCGCCCTGTCAACAAAGGCTAAGCTGTCCCAAACAGCCGGGCTCGCCCGTCTTAAGCATGGAACTGGAGGTGCGATCATGTTTTCCCGCTGGATTCTGGCGCTTTTGGGGCTTGTCCATCTCGCTAACGGCCTGACCATGCTCCTGGCTCCCGAGACTTGGTACGGAATGGTTCCGGGCGTGACGGAAGCCGGGCCCTTCAACCACCATTTCATCGTGGATATCGGCCTTGCCTTCCTTGCCAGCGGCGCGGGCTTGACGATGGCCCTGCGCGACGGGCGCATCGCGGCCACTCTCGCCTTCGCCGGATCGGTCTGGCCGGCGCTGCATGCGCTGTTCCACATCTGGGGTTGGTTCATGGGTCACCTCCCACACACGGCCGAAATGTGGCTGTCGGAAGCCGTCGGCGTCGTGTTTGTGAGCCTCTTGGGTCTCACGCTGGCCTGGCGCAATCTCGCCCAAGGAGACGCAAGATGATCAAGCCGCTCATCCATGCCGTCCTGCGCCGCTTCGAGCGCCGCTATTCGTATGACGCGACCTATCTCCACGAACTCGCCTGCATCTCGCTCGCCGGCTTCCGTCGCTTCGTGAAGATGCAACGCGCGCTCAATTGGCCCGACAAGGCGCCGCGCGAAGCGTGGCACGCCGCGGCCATCGCCGGCGCGCTGACGGAGGATTGCGGCCCTTGCGTCCAGATCGGCACGGACAAGGCGATCGAGGCCGGCGTGAAGCCTGAGATTCTCGCCGCGCTCCTTTCCGGCCAGCCGGCCGGCGCCGATGCGCAACTCGCATTCGACTATGCCCGCGCATTGCTTACCGCGTCGGATACGCTCGACGCGTTGCGCGAACAAGTCGAGGCGCGCTGGGGCAAGCGGACGCTCATCGCCCTAACATACGCCGCGATGGCGGCGCGCAATTTCCCCACGCTCAAGCGCGCGCTCGGCCACGCCAAGACCTGCCAGCGCGTGCGCATCGGCGATACCAGCGTGACGGTGCTGAAAGCCGCATGAGCGATCCGTTCCTCGCGCAGCGCCCGCATCTGCTCAACATCGCCTATCGCATGCTGGGCGAGATGGCCGCCTCCGAGGACGTCGTGCAGGAAGCCTGGCTGCGCTGGCGCCGCGTCGAGGCGAGCGAGGTGCGCGATCCCCGCGCCTGGCTCTCCGCCGCCACGGTGCGGCTTGCGCTCGATGCCTTGCGTAAACTCAAAAGCCGTCGCGAGACTTATGTCGGCCCCTGGCTGCCCGAGCCGATCCTGCCCGACGACGCCCGCGCCTTCGCCGCCGACGCGCCCGCGGCCCGCGCGGAGCTCGCCTCCGACCTCTCGCTCGCGCTGCTGCACATGCTGGAGCGCCTGTCGCCCGAAGAGCGCGCCGCGCTGATCCTCCACGACGCCTTCGACTGCGACTACGCCGAGATCGCCGCCATCCTGGAGAAAAGCGAGGACGCCTGCCGCAAGATGGTCGCCCGCGCCCGCGAACGCGTCCGCTCCGGCCGCCCCAAGCAGCGCGCGACGCCTGAGCAGCATCGCGACCTGCTCACCCGCTTCGCCATGGCCGCCGCCACGACCGATGCGAAACAACTCGAAGCCCTCTTCGCCCCGGACGTCGTCGCCTACACCGACGGCGGCGGCCGCGTGGCTGCCGCGCTCAATCCGATCCACGGCGCCGATAAGATCATCCGCTTCTTCGTGAGCCTCGCCGGAAAGTATGCGAGCCAAGGCGGCGTGCCCGGCGTCTCCGCCCTCGACATCAACGGCGAGCCCGGATTGTTGCTCACGCTCGACGGCGCCATCTTCGCCGCCATCGCCATAGAATGCGACAGCGACCGGATCGCGGCGATCTACGCGGTGCGCAATCCGGAAAAACTTGGACGGCTTTCACTTAATACCAACAAGATCGTCATCCCCGGGCTTGCCGCCTTCGCCTAAAGGCTACGGCGTGCCGGTGAGTCTCACTTGCCACGCCGAAGCGAAGCGTAGGCGGGTCCCGGGGATCCATAACCGCGGTCTCGACGAACTATGAAATACCGAGGTTATGGGTGGCCGGGATAAACCGGCCATGACGAATGACAGGTCAACCCTTCTTCTCTTCGATCATCTGCATCTGCTTGACGATCACGTCCGCCTGCCGGATCGAGGCCGCGTCGATGAGCACGCCTTTGAGCGCCACCGCGCCCAATCCGCTCTCCTGCGCCTCTTTCATCGCGGCGAGGATGGCTTGCGCGCGTTCCACTTCCTTGGCGGGCGGGGTGTAGATCTCGTTGGCGAGCGCGACCTGGCTCGGATGGATCGCCCATTTGCCCTCGCAGCCGAGGATCGCGGTGCGATTGGCCTGGACCCGGAAGCCGTCCGGATCGGAATAGTCGCCGAAGGGCCCGTCGATCGGCACCAAGCCATGGGCCCGCGCGGCTTGGCAGAGGCGGAACAGCGGATAATGCCACAGATCGTTCCAATGGCGCACGCGCGCATCGGGCCCGTCGGTGAGCATGACATAGTCGGCGTTGCCGCCGCCGATATTGGTGGTGCGCATGCCCTGGCTGGCGGCGAAATCCGCCGCGCCGAAATGCAACGTCTCCAGCCGCGGCGACGCGCTCGCGATGGCGTCGATATTGGTCAGGCCGGAGACGGTCTCGATGATGACCTCGAGCCCGATCTTCTTCTTGCGCTTCACGAAGCTCGAAGCCTGCGTGATCAGCATGTCGATGGCGTAGATGTCCGCGCCGTTGCCGACCTTGGGGATCATGATCGCGTCAAGCCGCTCGCCGCCCTTCTCGACCAGCGCAAGGGTGTCGCGGTAGCAGAAGTCCGTGTCGAGCCCGTTGATCCGCACGGTGACGATCTTGTCGCCCCAGTTCACCTCGTTCAGCGCCTGCACTATGTTGTCGCGCGCCTTGTCCTTGTCGGACGGCGCCACCGCGTCCTCGAGGTCGAGGCAGACGGCGTCGGCCGCGCTGGCGGCCGCCTTCTCGAACAGCGCGGTGCGCGAACCCGGCACGAACAGCTTGGAACGATACAGTCTCGGCGGCACCTGCCGCACGACCGGACGGAAGCTCATGGCGATCCTCGAATGGGTCTGAATCGTTTGTAGCGCGCCCGTTGCGCGATTTGAAAGGGATTCACGCGGAGCCGCGGAGACGCGGAGAAATGTTCGCCTTTCTTTTATCGTCATGGCCGGGCTTGTCCCGGCCATCCATAACCGCGGTCCAACCCGAACGATCTCGGACCGCGGTTATGGGTCCCCGGGACCCGCCTACGCTTCGCTTCGGCGTGGCAAGTGAGACTCCCTGGCGCGCCGTAGCCTTTAGGCGAAGGCGGCAAGCCCGGGATGACGAAGTTTAGAGAGAACGCCGCGTCTCCGCGGCTCCGCGTGAATCAGCCTTTCTTTCTTCGCGACAACGGGTGCGCCGCCTCCACCGTCGCTTTCAATCGGTCGCGGGCGACGTGGGTGTAGATCTGCGTCGTGCCGATGTCGGCGTGGCCGAGCAGGGTCTGGACGCTGCGCAGGTCCGCGCCGCCCTCGACCAGATGGGTCGCGAAAGCATGGCGCAGCACATGCGGCGACAGCTTGTCCGGATCGATTCCCGCCTTCACCGCCAATTCCTTGAGCAGTTGGTGGCAACGACGCCGCGTCAGATGCCCCTCGCGCGAGGGAAAGAGATAGACGCCGTCCTCGAGCGTATCGACATAGGCGCGGACCGCTTTGTGCGCGGAGGGATTGAGCGGCACGAGGCGCTCCTTGTTGCCCTTGCCGCGCACGAGGATGAAGTCGCTCTTGCCGCGCAGCGCCGCGCGCTTCAACGACACCAGCTCCGACACGCGCAGCCCCGAGGCGTAGAGCAGCTCGACGATGGCGGTCACACGGAGGTCGTCGCTCTCGCGCGCCGCGTCGAGTAGCGCACCCACATCTTCAGGCGACAGGATCTTCGGCAGCGGGCGTCCGCGCCTGGGCGCTTCGATGGCGTTGGTCGGATCGTCCTTCCGCCAGCCCTCATTATAGGCAAAACCGTAGAACTGCCGCAGCACCGACAGCCGCCGCGCCTGCGAGGAGGCTTTCGCGGATGGGAAGCCGGCGAGATGGCGGCGCAGATCGTCGCGCGATGCCGCCTTCATTGCCGCGCCGCGCTTGGCGAGGTCGGCGGCGAGCGCCATCAGGTCGCGGCGATAGGCCTCCAGCGTGTTGCGGCTGGCGCCGCGCTCGGCGCTCATCATGTCGAGGAAGGCTTCGATGGCCCAGGCGCTCGACTCCGCGCTCATCGCTGCTAACCGGGCCCCTGGCTGGCGGGCGTGGGGACCTGCTCTTCGATCATGTGCTGCGGCGGCGCGTGGCGGCTTTCGATCAGGCCGAGAACCACCGCTCCCACCAGGAGCAGCAGGATGATCGCGATGACGATGCGCGCCGTCCAACCCATGTCTCTATCCGTCTCTAACTGAGCGCCATCCCCGCCCTTTGTGGCGGAAAGCGCGGTGCTGGCGCAAGTCCCGGATTTTCGTGTAAGCGAAGGTTCATGAAACGCTTGAGCAGGACCGTGGTGCTGGTCGGCATGATGGGCGCGGGGAAAAGCGCCGTCGGCCGCCGCCTGGCCACGCGCCTGGGCGTGGAGTTCCGCGATGCCGACAGCGAAATCGAGAGCGCCGCGGGCTGCACCGTCTCCGAAATCTTCGAGCGGCTCGGCGAGCCCGCCTTCCGCGAGGGCGAGCGCAAAGTGATCGCGCGGCTGCTCGGCGAGGCGCCCCATGTGCTGGCCACCGGCGGCGGCGCCTTCTGCGATCCCGACACGCGCGCCCGAATCAAGGACGGCGCGGTCTCGGTCTGGATCAAGGCGCCGCTCGACGTGCTCGTCGCCCGCACCGGCCGGCGCGACACGCGCCCGTTGCTCAAGAACGGCGATCCCCGCGAAATCCTGGAGCGCCTGCTCGAACAGCGCATCCCCCTCTACCAGCAGGCCGACCTCGCCATCGACAGCGAGGACGGTCCACACCATGTGGCCGTCGACCGCATCATTACCGCGCTGCACGAACGTCAGGTGCTGGCATGAGCGAACGCATCACCGTAGGCCTCGGCGACCGGGCCTATGACATCCATGTCGGCGAAGGCCTGACTGCGAAAGCGGGCGAGATATTGACGCCCCTTGGCCGCGGCGTCACGCCGGTGGTGACGGACGACAATGTCGCCAAGCTTCACCTCGATCCCCTGGTCGATGCGATGCGCGCTGCCGGCATCGATGCACGGCCGGTGGTGATGCCCGCCGGCGAGACCACCAAGAGCTTCGCCAATCTGGAGAAGCTGGTGAACGCGCTGCTCGTCATGGGCACCGAGCGCGGCGGCTACATCGTGGCGCTGGGCGGCGGCGTGATCGGCGACATCACCGGTCTTGCCGCCGGCATCCTCAAGCGCGGCATCGATTTCGTGCAGGCGCCGACGACCCTGTTGGCGCAGGTCGATTCCTCCGTCGGCGGCAAGACGGCGATCAACACGCCGGAGGGCAAGAACCTCGTCGGCCTGTTCCACCAGCCGCGTCTGGTTCTCGCCGATGTCGGCCTGCTCTCCACCCTGCCCGAGCGCGAATTCCTCGCGGGCTATGCCGAGGTCGCGAAATATGGCGCGCTGGGCGATGCCGATTTCTTCGCCTGGCTCGAAGCCAACGCCGCGCCGGCGATCAAAGGCGACTTGGCGGCGCGCACCAGGATCGTCGCCCATTCCTGCCGGATGAAAGCCGGCATCGTCGCCCGCGACGAGCGCGAGACAGGCGACCGGGCATTGCTCAATCTCGGCCATACTTTCGGCCACGCGCTCGAAGCCGCGACCGGCTATTCGGACCGGCTGCTGCATGGCGAGGGCGTCGCCATCGGCATGGGCCTCGCTTTCCGCCTCTCCGCCCAACTCGGTCTTGCGCCGGTTGCGGATGCGGAGCGCCTCGAACGCCATCTGCGCGCGGTGGGACTGCCGGCCGCGCTCTCCGACCTTTCCGGCCCACGCCTCTCCGCCGGCACGCTGATCCGCCACATGATGCACGACAAGAAAGCCAAGGACGGCAAACTCACCTTCATCCTCGCCCGCGGCATCGGACAAGCCTTCGTCACCACCGACGTCCCGATGGACGCGGTGCAGGCATTGTTGTCTGCATAAATCGTGTCACGGCCCGCCTAGTGCGGGCCGCCCAGGTGAGACAACCCAAATGGTGCAGAACCCAACTGGGTGGCCCGCATTCGCGGGCCATGACACAGTGGGGCGAATGAGGATTCTGCCATGGACATGACCATCCTGATCTCCGCCGGAACCGTGCTGGTGCTGGTGATTGCTTCGGGCTTCTTCTCGGGGTCGGAGACCGCGCTCACCGCCGTCTCCAAGGGGCGCATGCACCAGCTCGAGAAGGACGGCAGCCGGGCAGCCGCCAAGGTCAACAGGTTAGTCGACAACCGCGAACGGCTGATCGGCGCGCTTCTGCTCGGCAACACCTTCGTCAACATCCTCGCCTCCTCGCTCGCCACCGATGTGCTGGCGGTGCGTTTCGGGCAGACCGCCGTCGTCATCACCACCATCGCGATGACCTTGCTCATCCTCATCTTCGCCGAGGTGCTGCCCAAGACGCTCGCCATCGCCCGCACCGACAGGTTCGCGCTCACCGTGGCGCAGCCGGTGAGCTTCTTCGTCTCGCTGCTCGCCCCCGTCGTCGGCGCGGTGCAGGCTGTGGTGTGGTGGTTCCTGCGCCTCTTCGGGCTGCGCGCCGAAGAGAGCGGCGAAATGGTCGAGCCGCATGAGGACATCCGCGGCACGGTCGAGGTCCATCACCAGGAAGGCAATGTGGAGCGCGCCCACCGTGACATGCTCACCGGCGTGCTGGATCTTCACGATCTGCAGATCGCCGACGTCATGGTCCATCGCCGCGCCGTGATCTCGATCGAGGCCGACCAGCCACCGGAGAAGCTGTTCGAAGCGCTCATCGCCGCCGGCCACAGCCGCGTGCCGGTCTATCAGGGCACGCCGGAGAACGTGCTGGGCGTCATCAGGGTCAGCGAGGTCGTCAAGGAATATGCGCGGCGTCATGGCTCGTTCGAGGGCTTCGACATCCTCGCCCTGAAGCACGAGCCCTGGTTCGTCCCGGACACGACGACCTTGGAGGAGCAGCTCCGCGCCTTCCGCGACCGCCGCTCGCATTTCGCGCTGGTGGTCGACGAATATGGCGCGCTGCAGGGCATCGTCACCCGCGAGGACATCCTCGACGAAATCCTGGGCGACATCCCCGACGAGGAGGACAGCGGCCGCGGCAGGATCCGCAAGCAGGGCGACGGCTCCTATATCGTGGAGGGCGCCACTTCCATCCGCGACCTCAACCGCGAACTCGACTGGAACCTGCCCGACGACGAGGCCACCACCATCGCCGGCCTCGTCATCCACGAAGCCCGCGCCATCCCCGAAGCCCGCCAACGCTTCGCCTTCCACGGATTCAAGTTCGAGATCCTGCGCCGCCAGCGCAACCAGATCACCGCGCTGCGCATCACCCCGCCCGAGCAAGACGACCCGGAGCAGGAGTAACCACCCTCCCCTTGAGGGAAGCCGCGCTTCAGCAAATTGTCGGCCCTCCCTCAAGGGGAGGGCGGTTCGCCCGGCGCCTTCGCCGTCAGGGCCAGCGCGTGTACGCGGTCCTTCATCTCGTCGGCGAGCACGGCATGGACGCGGCGCTGGCGCTCGACCCGGTTCATATGCGCGAATTCGGCCGCCACGATCGTCACGCGGAAATGCGTCTCGCCGCCGGGGCGTGCGCCGGAATGGCCGGCGTGTTTCGCACTCTCGTCCTCGACGGTGAGTTCCACCGGCGAAAACGCTTCCGTCAATTTGTCGCGAATACGGGCGGCGATGCTCATCCGCGCAGTATAACCGATGTCAAGCGATAGGTTTTCTTGTTTTTTCACGATCCATCCCCATAATCGCACGATGGCGGACACCGAGTACCGGCCGCGTTTCGGCAAGGACATGCGCATCAAGCCCGATGCGCCCAAGCAGCTCGTTAAGCAAACGCGGGGCTGCGACGAGAAGGGCTGCATGGCCGTAGGCGATTGCCGCGTTCCGAAGAGCCGCAGCAATCTCGGCGAGCATTACTGGTTCTGCCGCGAGCACGCGCGTGCGCACAACGAGCGCTGGGACTTCTTCAGCGGCATGAGCGAGGCCGAGATCGAGGCCTTCCGGATCGACGCCATCACCGGCCACCGCCCGACCTGGCCGCTCGGCAAGCGCGCGGCTCGCATGCGCGACGGACATGACAACGGCCCCTCCTATGACGACCGCTACGGCGTCTTCGGTGACGCAGCGGAAAAGCCGCGTCCCCGCGCGCCGGAGCGCCGCCTGCTGCGCCCGCAGCTCGTCGCGCTCGAAACGCTCGGCCTGGAGCCAACCGCCACCTTGCTTGAGATCAAGGCGCGGTATAAGGAACTGGTAAAGCGGTTTCATCCCGACGCGAACGGCGGCGATCGGGGCGCGGAAGAGCGTCTGAAGCAGGTTATCAAAGCCTATGGCGTGTTGCGCGCCGCCGGGCTGACCTAATGGGCGCTGCGCCCCTGGCTTAAAGTCCGGCGGACCCTCCGCCCGAAGTCCAAACGCCGGATCAGTTTTCGATGAACATGCAGCCTCACGGACTCGATCAATCGGGCACGCCCGACCAAGACATCGATTTGCGCGCCACTTTCGGGTTCGACGCGAAGATCAAGGTCAAGGGCTTCAAGGAGCCCGCCGACCGCGTGCCCGAGCGCGACGATGCCTATCGCTTCGACCGCGACACCACGCTCGCGATCCTCGCCGGCTTCGCCTACAACCGCCGCGTCATGATCCAGGGCTATCACGGCACTGGGAAGTCGACGCATATCGAGCAGGTCGCTTCGCGCCTCAACTGGCCTTGCGTGCGCATCAACCTCGACAGCCATATCAGCCGCATCGACCTGATCGGCAAGGACGCCATCGTCCTGCAGGACGGCAAGCAGGTCACCGAGTTCCGCGAAGGCCTGTTGCCGTGGTGCCTGCAGCATGCGGTGGCGCTGACCTTCGACGAATACGATGCCGGTCGCCCCGACGTGATGTTCGTCATCCAGCGCGTGCTGGAGGCTCACGGCAAGCTCACTCTGCTCGACCAGAACAAGGTGATCACGCCGCACCCCGCCTTCCGCCTGTTTTCGACCACCAACACGATCGGTCTTGGCGACACGACCGGCCTCTATCACGGCACCCAGCAGATCAACCAGGGCCAGATGGACCGCTGGAACATCGTCACGACCTTGAACTACCTGCCGCATGACGAGGAAGTCGGCATCGTCCTGGCCAAGGTGCCGGACTACGACAAGAAGAAGGTATCCGCCATGGTCCGCGTCGCCGATATGACGCGCAACGCCTTCATCAACGGCGATCTCTCCACCGTCATGAGCCCGCGCACCGTCATCACCTGGGCGCAGAACGCGGAGATCTTCGGCGATGTCGGCTTCGCCTTCCGCGTGACGTTCCTCAACAAATGCGACGAACTCGAGCGCGCGTCCGTCGCCGAATTCTACCAGCGCGCCTTCGGCGAGGAATTGCCGGAGAGCGCGGCCAAGGTCTTGGTCGCGTGAGAACGGTTGCGCCCCTTCCCACCTCCCCCTTGCGGCGAGGTCGAAACGCGAAGCGTTTCGGGCGGGGGACCTCCGTCGCGAACCCCCACCCGAAAAATCCTCCGGATTTTTCGACCTCCCCGCAAGGGGGAGGTAGTTCGAGATGAAGCCCGAGAACCCCGCCGAACCGTTCAAGCGTGCCGTCGGCACCGCGGTGCGCGCGCTCGCGGGTGAGCCGGAGCTCGAAGTCAATTTCTCCGCCGAGCCGCCCTCGCTCAAAGGCATGAAGGCGCGGCTGCCGCTGCCGTCGCGCAACCTGCCGCCGAACGAGATCGCCATCGTGCGCGGGCAAGGCGATGCCTATGCGCTGCGCCGCGCCTATCACGAGGACACGCTGCACGACCAATACCGCCCGCAATCCGCCGACGCGGCAGCGGTGTTCGAATCCGCCGAGCAGGCGCGCGTCGAGGCCATCGGCGCCAACGCGATGGCGGGCGTCGCCGCCAACCTCACCGCCAATCTCGAACAGCGCCTGAGTTCGAAAGGCCTCGCCAAGGCGCGCGACCGCTCCGAAGCGCCGCTCGCCGATGCGCTCGGCCTCATCGTGCGCGAGAAGCTCACCGGCGCGGCCCCGCCCGAGGCGTTCAAATCCGCCGTCGATCTGTGGCGGCCTTGGATCGAGGAGCGCGCGGGCAAGGACCTCGCCAGGCTCGAAGCCTCGATGCGCGACCAGAAGACGTTCGCGAAGCTCACCCGCACCATCCTGCGCGACCTCGAAATGGGCGAGGACGCCGGCGACGACGCCGAGGCCGACGGCGAGAACGAGGACGGCGAGAACGAGCCCCAATCCGACGAGGGCGGCGAAAGCGACAGCGAGTGCCAATCCGAAACCTCCGAAGCCGAGATGAGCGAAAGCCAGGGCGACGAAGGCGAGGAGATGGCCGCCGAGATACAGTCCGAGCAGATGTCGGACGCCTCCGAGCAGCAGGAAACCGACGACGCCTCCAAGCCATGGCGCCCCGAGCAGCCGTTCTCCCACCAGGACGAATGGGGCTACAAATTCTACACGACCCAGTTCGACGAGATGATCTCCGCCGCCGATCTCTGCGATCCGGACGAACTCGGCCGCTTGCGCAATTTCCTCGACCAGCAGCTCCAGACGATGCAGGGCGTCGTCGCGCGGCTCGCCAACAAGCTCCAGCGCCTGTTGATGGCGCAGCAGAACCGCTCCTGGGAATTCGACATCGAGGAAGGCCTGCTCGATTCCTCGCGCCTGCCGCGGATCATCATGGATCCGATGTATCCCCTCTCCTACAAGCGCGAGAAGGACATGACCTTCCGCGACACGATCGTGACGCTCCTGCTCGACAATTCGGGCTCGATGCGCGGGCGTCCCATCATGGTGGCGGCGATGTGCGCCGACATCCTCGCCCGCACCTTGGAGCGCTGCGCGGTGAAGACCGAGGTGCTCGGCTTCACCACCCGCGCCTGGAAGGGCGGCCAGTCCCGCGAGAAATGGATCGCGGACGGCAAGACGCCCCATCCCGGCCGCCTCAACGATTTGCGCCACATCGTCTACAAGGCGGCCGACGAGCCATGGCGGCGCGCGCGCAAGAATCTCGGCCTGATGATGCGCGAGGGCCTGCTCAAGGAGAACATCGACGGCGAAGCGCTGATGTGGGCGCATAGCCGCATCGCGCCGCGCCCGGAGCAGCGCAAGATCCTCATGGTCATCTCCGACGGCGCGCCGGTCGACGACTCCACGCTGTCGGTCAACGCCGGCAACTATCTCGAGCGCCACCTGCGCCATGTCATTGAGGACATCGAGAACAAGTCGGCGGTCGAGCTCGTCGCCATCGGCATCGGCCACGACGTCACGCGCTACTACCGCCGCGCCGTCACCATCGTCGACGCCGAGCAGCTCGGCGGCGCGATGACCGACCAGCTTATCTCCCTGTTCGTCGAGGAGAAGGCGCACGAGGCCCATCCGGGCCACCACCGCGCGGGACCGCGGCGGCGGGCCCGGGCGGCTTAACAAACCCCGCTGTCATCCCCGGCGAGCGCGTAGCGCGAGGGAAGGGGACCCAGGTGGGACGGCTGGCATCGGTGTTGAGCAGTCCACCTGGGTCCCCTTCCCTCGCGGCGCGCGAAGTGCGCGGCGCTCGCCGGGGATGACAGTGGAGGGGGAGGCGTAAGTGCTGCGTCCCTTCTATACTTGGACAACATTTTCGATTCGGCGCCGAGTATTTGAGAGCCGAAGTCATTAGGGGGACCGTATGGCCAATTCCACGCTGCTCAGCCGCCGCGCTTTTCTCGCGGCCTCGTCCGCCACCGCCCTTGCCCTGCCCGCCGCCGCCAAGACGGCGCTGCGCCCGATCCGCTCGACGCCGTCGGAAGTGGCCTGGCGGGAGCTTGCACGGCGCATGCGCGGGCCCGTGCTGCGGCCGTGGGATCCCGACTTCTACGCCCTCAACCAGCCCGACAATCTGCGCTATGCCGGAACCATCCCACAGGGCATGGCGCGCTGCACCGTCGCCGAGGATGTCGCCACGGCGATCGGCTGGAGTCGCGAAAATGACATCGCCCTCATCACGCGCTCCGGCGGGCACTCCTATGCCGGCTATTCGACCACCACCGGCCTGATGATCGACATGCGGCTGTTGAATCACGTGTCGCCGGGCGGCGACGTCGTCAATGTCGCCGGCGGCGCGATCAATGAGTCCATCTATGAGAAACTCACCGAGATGAACGCCACCATCACCCATGGCCGCTGTCCCAGCGTGGGCGCGGCTGCGTTTCTGCTGGGCGGCGGCATCGGCTTCAACATGCGCGAAATGGGATTGGCCTGCGACCAGGTGGCGTCCACCGATCTCGTGACGGCGGATGGAACCATGCTGCGGCTGACCGCGAACGAGACCGATCCCGACAAGCAGAAGCTGTTCTGGGCCTGCCAGGGCGGCGGCGGCGGCAATTTCGGGATATCGACCGCGTTCACGCTGAAGGTCACGCCGGTGCCCAAGACGTTGACCGTGTTCAAGATCGGTTGGCGCAACGATCCGTTCAAGGTTGCGGTGCTGCTGACCCAGGCGCTCGCAAAGGCGCCCGTCACGTTCGGCAGCCGCATCTCCTTCTCCGCGGGCAAGGACATCCGCGTCAATCTTCTCGGCCAGCTCAAGGGCACGACCGACGAGTTGATGGCGATCCTCAAGGACGTGCCACCCTCCGACGACAACGGCACCATCATCCGCGAGATGAGCTATTGGGACGGCCAGGACTTCCTCGCCGAGCCGGCGCGTCCGACCTACTACCAGGAACGCTCCGCCTTCGTGAACGAGGAGCTTTCGGTCAAGGCGCTGGAGACAGGCTTCCAGCATTTGAAGTTATGGCCCGGCACGCATGACTATTGCGATCTGCGCTTCTTCCAGACCGGCGGCGCCGTCAACGACAAGAAGCCCGGCGATACCGCGTTCGTCCACCGCAAGAGCAAATGGCTGATGGTCGTCGGCCTCTATTGGACGGCGGAGGACAACCGCAACGCCGACCTCATGCGGCGCAATCACACCTGGCAGAACGATTTCTACCAGGCGATGCTGCCCTATGCCGGCGGCGGCGCCTACCAGAACTTCCCCGATCCTTCGCTGGTGGACTGGCGTCTGTCCTACTACGGCGAGAACTTCTTCCGCCTCGCGGACGCGAAGAAAGACGTCGATCCCACGCGCGTCTTCAACTTCGCGCAAGCGATTTGAGGCGCGCCTAATACCCGTTGAAGCCCGACAGCGGCTGCACGATGGGGCGCAGCGCCCAGTAGGGGATCAAGAGCGCCACGCCGGTCGCGGCGGCAATCCACATGTTGACGAACATGTGGTTCACCCAATCGACGCCCGTGCCGGCGTAAGCGGCGGGATAGGCGACGAGGCAGAGCACCAGCGCACCCCAGAGCGAGGCGAAGAGCGGACCGCTCCACCAGCGCGGACCGCGGGTGCGGTCGAAGACGAACACGGCGGACATCTGCGCCAGCAGCAGCCCCAGGCCGAAGCCCAGCACTTCACGCTCGCTGGGCAGGCTGACACCGCCCAGCCGGGCGATCTGCGCCTGGAAGGCCTGATAGGCGAAGGCGCCCATCATCCAGCCGCCCGCGACCTGCGCGAAGGCGTAGGCCGGGCCGTAGCGGCGGTTGGTCAGATGGACCGCAAGGAAGCTCACCGGCAGCAGGACCTGTCCCATGCCGAGCCAGGCATCGTTCGGCCCGGTCACCCAGGTCGCCGCGATGTTGCTGTACAGAAGGGCCGCGAGCCCGCTCACCAGGAGCAGCAGGACCGGGACGATGAGCCGGAAGCCCGCCCCCACCGTGGCCGCCACCCGGGCGCCCAGCGATTCGCCGCCTGGCCGCCCGACGTGAACGCCGGACAGCCGCCCCACCGAAGCATCCGCCAAAGGATGCCCTACGCCAATCCGCGGATTGGCCTGAACGCCCGATTCGAACACAGACACGACACCCCTACCCCCGTGCCGGCCCTTGTTGCCCGTGGCCTGACACAATTTGAGACATTACAGGAGTTTAGGTGCAGGCGCCATGCCTCGATTCGGCCGCAAAGCCGAATTCTTGTGGTAACGGATGTTAAGCAATCGCCTGAGGGGCGGGACTTAAGCGGCGGATTTCGCTTGGGTCTTCTTGACGATCGCCCGCTTCAAGCGGAGCGCGCGGGTCGACAGCACGCCGTCCTTGGCCTTGATCAGATAGGCGTCGATCCCGCCATTGCGGTCGACGGTGCGCAGCGCGTTCATCGACACTTTCAGGCGATAGGAATTGCCCAGGGCCTCGCTGGCGAACGAGATCTCCTGCAGGTTCGGGCGATAGACCCGCTTGGTCTTGTTGTTGGCGTGGCTCACATTGTGGCCGACCTGGGTGCCTTTACTCGTGAGTTCGCAGCGGCGTGCCATGGCAGTATTCCTGGAAAAGAGGGGTCCTCATAAGGAAGGAGCCCCGGATGGTCAACCCTTTCGTGGGGTTTAAGCCTTGTCCGCCTCATGGGCCGGCCAGATATCGACCCCGGCGAAGAGCATGCTCACCTCGTCGCCCTCCCCCAGCGGCGCCAGCAGCACCTCGGCCGCCAGGTAGTTCTTGCCCCCGAACATGACGGAGGTGGCGAAGCGTATCGGCTCCTTGGCCTGGAAGGCGGCGTCGAAAATGATCCGCCAGCGCGCCTCAAGCTCCGGAGTCAGGAACTCGCCCAGCGCCTTGCCCGTGATCGGGCCATAGACGGTCTCGATCTTGGCTCCCGCGTAACGGATGACATAGGAGGCCCCGCCCTGCGCATGCGCGCGGCGCTCGACGAGACCGACATGGCGCATGAACGGCTTCATGCCCTGCGGCGTCAGATCCCGGCGCGCGGGCCAGCGGCGCGTGCCGCGGGCGGCCCGCCAATAGGCATAGGCTTTCCTGTTGGCGTCGCGGGTGAGCGCGACGGAGCGATCGACCTCGACCACGGGCCCGTCTGTGCGCGCAAGCAAATCGGCTATCGAGATCATTCACCTCGTCCCGGTTGTGAGCAGGCCGCGGACGCGCGTGAATCGCGAAACGCCGGCGAGGCGCGCGCTGTAGGCCCAAGGGAACTTTCAGGTCAAGCGGCAAAAAAGCGGCGAAATAACGTTCGTGCCGCCACAAACGGTAACGCCCGTCCCGAAAGGATGGCGCGCTCCAGTTTTCGCATCTCTTCCGCCAGATCCGCGCGCGTTTGCAACTCTTCGTGAAGCACGGATTCCACTTCGCTCCAGAACCAGCGGCGCAGTTGCGCGGCGCGCAAAAGCTTCAATTGCCCCGTCGTGCGCAAGGTTTTGTGCAGATTCTCCATCGCCGACCGCGCTTCGCCTATCCCAACGCCTTCGAGCGAAGACACTTTCAGCACGGACGCCGGCACGCCCGTGTATTTCGGCCGCATCAGATGCAGCGCCGCGTGATAGTCGGCGGCGGCGCGATTGGCGGCGGCCAGAAGATCGCCATCGGCCTTCGTCACCAGCACCAGATCGGCCAGTTCCATCACGCCGCGCTTGATGCCTTGCAGATCGTCGCCACCACCGGGCGGCACGAGCAGCACGAAGAGATCGACCATGTCGGCCACCGCCGTCTCCGACTGGCCGACGCCCACCGTCTCCACCATCACGACGTCGAAGCCCGCCGCTTCCACCAGCAGCAGCGCCTCGCGCGTGCGCCGCGCGACGCCGCCCAAGGTCTCGCCCGCCGGCGAGGGCCGGATGAAGGCGTCAGGATCGCGCGCCAGCTTTTCCATCCGCGTCTTGTCGCCGAGGATCGAGCCGCCCGAGCGCCGCGAGGAGGGATCGACGGCCAGCACTGCGACCTGCTTGCCCTGCCCCGTCAGATGCCGCCCGAAGGCTTCGATGAAGGTCGACTTGCCCGCGCCGGGCGCACCGGAGATGCCGATGCGCATCGCCTTGCCGGCGGCCGGCAGGAGCTCCGTCAGAAGGCTTTCGGCTTTTTCACGATCGGAGGCCTTGGTGGATTCCACCAGGGTGATGGCGCGGGCCAGCGCGCGGCGGTCGCCCGCGCGGATCGCCTCCGCCGCCTTTACCTTTGTCACCGTCATATTTGGACCAACATTCCCCGCATACCTATACTCTATCCCTCAGTCCTCGGAGTTGCCGATGTTCCGCCCGATCCTGCTTGCTTCCATCCTGCTTGCCGCGCCGGCCGCTTTCGCCGCCGGGAAGCCGGCCACGCTCGACGTCAATTACTCCATCGCCTTCTGGGCGATCCCCTTCGGCCACACCAACTACGAGGGCAAGTTCGAGAACGGCGCTTACGATTCCAAAAGCCATTTCGAAACCTCCGGCGTCGTCAGCCTGTTCTGGAACTCGACCATCGACGCGGTGGCGAACGGCAACATCGCCGCGCATTCCATCACGCCCAATGTCTATGATTCCTACTCGCAGGACCACAATTCCAAGCGCCAGCGCGTGAAGGTGAGCTTCGACAAGGACGCGATGCCCACCACCCTGGCCGAGCCGCCCTACAACACGACCAAATATCCCGTGACCGACGAGCAGAAGAAGGGAACGGTCGATCCGATGAGCGCCATCGCCACGATCATGACCGGCGTGAAGGCGGATGCGAAGAACCCGTGCGGCACGGGCGTGCAGGTGTTCGACGGCCGCCGCCGCTACGACGTCACCTTCTCCTACGTGAAGGACGAGCCGGTGAAGCTTCCGGGCCTCTTCAGCGGCAACGTCCACCAATGCCAGATCCACTACAACCAGATCGCCGGCTACAAGCAGAAGATCGTCAAGGAAGGCAAAGCCCTGCCGCCGATGTTCATCGAATTCGCCGAAGTGCCGGCGGCCGGCGCGCCCAACGGCCACTTCCTCGTCGCCACCAAGCTATGGACCACGCTGAGCTGGGGCACGGTGACCGCCACGCTCGACACGCTCAAGGTGGACGGCGCGCCGAGCAAGGGCTGACGCGCCGTGCGGGGGCGGGCCTTCGTCTTTTGCCTCGGCCTCGTCGCTGCCGCGCGGGCGGCAAGCCCCGTCAGCACGCCCATCAGCACGATCGATATCCAGTCAGACTGGGGCGGGCTCGGCAACGCCCAATCGACAACGGTGCACATCGCCCGCGATGGCGATCGCTATAGCGCGAACGGCGCGCCGGTTTCCGCGCAAGCCGTCGCCTATCTTCTGGCGGCGCTGCATGAGCCGGATATCGGCAGTCCCATGCACGCCATCGGCAAGGACGATCTCGCCGCGGCGGTCGCCAAGCAGCGCGACCGCGTGGCCGTGCTGAGCGGAGGCGACACGTTCGACGAGACCGCGTGGATCGTGCGCCCCGACCACCGCCTGGTGCTCTGGCACTACGCCGGCAAGACGGGACACCTCGAATGGACGCCAAAGGATTTCTCTGCAAAGCATTGCAAAGGAACCAGCTTCTACGACGATGGCGGCTGCGTCGGCGCGATCGTCTCACCGCAAGGCGAGATCGTGGATCGGGGCGCGGCAACAGAACGACGCGCGCCGTCTAAAATATAAGTGTCATCCCGGCCGACCCCGGACTGGCTCCGGGGGAGGGAAAGGGGACCCAGGTGGTAATTTCAATACCGGTGGCGGCGTTACGACCTGGGGTCCCCTTCCCTCGCGCTTCGCGCTCGCCGGGGATGACAGCGAGGTGAACGTGCTAAACCCGTGCGCGGGGGATTCGACGATGTACCAATTCCTGCACGACATGCATTGGGTGCTGCCGTTCCGCAGCCCGGCGGCGACGGAGGCGGCGGACG
Organism: Rhizomicrobium sp.; assembly: GCA_036491175.1. Lineage (GTDB taxonomy): Bacteria > Pseudomonadota > Alphaproteobacteria > Micropepsales > Micropepsaceae > Rhizomicrobium. The sequence continues at coordinate 177,495 of DASXCJ010000054.1, read as the reverse complement.
CCTTCACCTTTCTCGGCTACACGCCGTTCTTCCTGATCTTCATGCCGCTGGTCTACTGGTTCTGGGACCGCAGCCTGTTCATGCGGCTCGCCGCCGTGATCGTGATCACCGCCATCCTCAACGGCTGGCTGAAGGACTACTGGCAGGATCCGCGCCCACCCGTCGAACTCCAGATCGATCGCGAGAAGGTCGCCGGCTCCTACGGACGCCCGAGCGGCCACGCCCAGGTCGCCGCCGCGATGTGGTTCTGGCTTGCCTATGAGATCCGGCGAAGCTGGGCCTGGGCCGCCGCCGCGATCATCGTCGCCGGCGTGTCGCTGAGCCGCCTCTATCTCGCGGTGCATGACGTCGACGACGTGCTGACGGGACTGGCGCTCGGCATCGGCGGTCTGTTCATCCTCGCCATCCTGCTGGGACCGCGCTTCCATTGGTGGCGGCGCCTGCCGAACCTGGTCCACTACTTGGCCTTCGCCCTCCTGTTCGCCCTCATCTGGTTCACATGGCCGCTGCCGAAATATCCGATGGACACCGAAAACACGCTCATCTTCTTCCTCGGAGCGTACACCGGCACGATCCTCGACCACCGCGCCATGCCCGAACAGCCGAAGCGCCCGGCGTGGTGGCTCTGCGTGGTGCTGGGCCTCATCGGCCTCGCCGGGTTGTTCGGCTTGCAAAGCCTGCTCGGCAAAGCGATGCTGCTCACCCATTTTCCCGCGCCCGCCGCGGGCGCGCTGTCGAGCGCGATCCTGGGCTTCTACATCACCGCCATCGCGCCCTTCGCGTTCCGGCTCATCGGCGCCGGCCGCGAGCCGCTCACACCTTCGGATCAAGGCCTTGTAACAGAGGAACCAGCGTCGAGCTGACCGGCGTGGCGATGCCGTGCTTCTTGCCGAGGCGCACGATCACGCCGTTGCGCGCATCCCATTCGAGGCGCTTGCCGTCGCGGCGGTCGTAATACATCGAATTGCCGCGATTGCCCCGCCGCGCGGCGAGCATGTCCGCCAGGTTCTCCGCGAAGCCGTCGGCGAAACGCGCGCCCTCCGCCGTGCCGACGGCGACACATTCCGCCACGATGTCCCGGCACAGGTCGCGCAACGCAGGCACCTCGGCGAGGCAGTCCGGATTCATCGTCAAGGTGGTCAGCGATCCGCTTGCCGCATTAAGACACAGTTTCTCCCATTCGCGGGTGTGGAAGTCGCTGTCGGTTCGCACTTTGAGGAAACTGCCCTCGAACAAGTCCGCGAATTCGCGCGACGCCGGATCGTCGCCGACGATGAATAGCGCCGGACCGTAAGTCGTGATCTTCCCCGGCGCCGTGCGCTGCGCCGGAAGCTGCACCACGACCGGAACGACCGGCGTGCCCGGCGGAATATAGGGCGCGACCCGCGCGCGATGTTCCACGCCGTTCTGCAGCACCGCGAGCTTCGTCCGAGGTCCGGCGGCCGCGCGCAACCATTCCGCCGCCGAGTCCGTCTGATGCGACTTGACCGCCAGCAACACCCAATCGGCCGGCGTCACATCACGTGGAGACGTCACCACCTTGGCCGGAAACGAACGTTCCGCGGTGTTGTCCGAGCGCGTCCACGCCAATCGCGCGAACGATTGGTTGGCGCAGATGACAAGATCGTGCCTTCCGCCCTCGGCCAATGCGATCGCCGCCGTTCCGCCGATGGCGCCGGGGCCGATGAGGGCGACGCTGCTCATGCGCGGGCTCTATTCGCCCGGCTTCATGATGACGAGCAATCTCTCGCTGTCCGGGATGTCCGTCATCATTTCGGCCGGCAGGTTCCTGTAACAGGCGAGCGTGAGGCTATCGAGATCGGGATCGCCGGTCGATCCGGCCATCGTCGCATCGGCAAGGGCGCCACCTGCGAACTTCACGCGCACGACGGGGCGGAACGGCGCCGTCTTCATCTCGCTCCAGGCGACGGAGTTCTCCCTGAGGCAATCCCTGGCCCCGCCCGCCAATCGCGAATAGGGCTGGGCCACGCTGATCCGCCACACAACCTGCGCAACCCAGTTGTCCGCGACCGCGACGCCGTCCTGCGTGGCCGGCCGGTACTGCCAGGTCTGCGCGCAGACCAGCGACGCGTTGTCGAGTTCGGCGTTGCCGCTGGATTCCTGGACCGAGATATCGGCCACGCTGCCTTGCGGCGTGATGGTGAACCGCATCACGGTCTTGCCTTCGGTTCCCGTCTGCAGCGCGGAAACCGGATAGTGGTCTTCCGGACAGAAATGCGGCGCTCCGACGGCTGCCGGCCGCACCGTGACCGGCTGCGGTGGAGCAACGGATGGGGCCGCCGTCGCCGCCAGCGATACGAACACAATCCCAGCCAGCATCGTCCCCTCCCAAAACGCGGGCGCGGTCTACTCCGCCGCCGCATCAACCTTCCGTGCACGGATCAAATGCAGCACCTTGCGCGCGGCGTCCGGGATGTTCGTCCCCGGCCCGAAGATCGCCGCCACGCCGGCTTGTTCCAGGAATGGATAGTCCTGCTGCGGGATCACGCCGCCAACCACCACCAGGATGTCTTCCGCCTTCACCTTCTTCAGCGCCTCGATCAGCATCGGCACCAAGGTCTTGTGCCCCGCGGCCTGGCTGGAGATGCCGATGACGTGGACGTCGGCGTCCACCGCGTCCTTGGCCACTTCGTCGGGTGTCTGGAACAAGGGGCCGATGTCGACGTCGAAGCCGAGATCGGCGAAGGCGGTGGCGATGACCTTGGCGCCGCGGTCGTGGCCGTCCTGGCCCATCTTGGCGACGAGGATGCGCGGGCGGCGGCCCTCGTCGTTCGCGAATTGCTCGACCTCGCCGCGGATGGCGGCGAACTCGTTGTCGCCCGCATAGGCGGCGCCGTAGACGCCGGATATGGAGCGGATTTCCGCGCGGTGGCGGCCGAAAGCTTTTTCCATCGTGTCCGAAATCTCTCCCACGGTCGCGCGCGCCCGCGCCGCGTCGACGGCGAGCGCGAGAAGATTGCCGGCGCCCGCGGCCCCCGCTGCCAGCGCATCGAGCGCGGCCTTGAGCTTGGCGGGATCGCGCCTGGCGCGCACGTCCTTCAGCCGCGCGATCTGGCTGTCGCGCACCGAGGCGTTGTCGATGTCGCGGACCTCGACATGGTCTTCGCGATCGGGCTGGAATTTGTTGACGCCGACGATGACGTCCTCGCCCTTGTCGACGCGCGCCTGGCGCCGCGCCGCCGCTTCCTCGATGCGCAGCTTGGGGATCCCGGCCTCGACCGCCTTGGTCATGCCGCCCATCGCCTCGACCTCGTCGATGATCGCCTGTGCGTGTGCCGCCAGCGCGTGCGTCAGCGCCTCGACATAATAGGAGCCGCCGAGCGGATCGACGCTGCGCGTCACCTGGCTCTCATGCTGCAGGATGAGCTGGGTGTTGCGCGCGATGCGGGCGGAGAATTCCGTCGGCAGCGCAATGGCCTCGTCGAAGCTATTGGTGTGCAGCGACTGCGTGCCGCCGAGCACCGCCGCCAGCGCCTCGATCGTCGTGCGCACGATGTTGTTGTACGGGTCTTGCTCGGTCAGCGACACGCCGGATGTCTGGCAATGGGTGCGCAGCATCAGGCTTTCCGGATTCTTCGCCCCGAACCCGGCCATGGTCCTCGACCACAACAGGCGGGCCGCGCGCAGCTTCGCCACCTCCATGAAGAAGTTCATGCCGATGCCGAAGAAGAAGCTGAGGCGCGGCGCGAACGCGTCCACGTCCAGCCCCTTGGCAAGCGCGGCGCGGACATATTCGACGCCGTCGGCCAGCGTGAAGGCGAGCTCCTGCACCGCGGTCGCCCCGGCCTCGTGCATGTGATAGCCCGAGATCGAGATCGAATTGAATTTCGGCATCTTCTTGGCGGTGTATTCGATGATGTCGGCGACGATGCGCATCGAAGGCGCGGGCGGATAGATATAGGTGTTCCGCACCATGAACTCCTTGAGGATGTCGTTCTGGATCGTGCCGGAGAGCTTTTCCGGCGGCACGCCCTGCTCTTCCGCCGCGACGATGTAATTGGCGAGGATGGGGATCACCGCGCCGTTCATGGTCATCGACACGCTCATCTTGTCGAGCGGAATGCCGCTGAACAGGATCTTGGTGTCCTCCACGGAATCGATCGCCACGCCCGCCTTGCCGACATCGCCCGCCACCCGCGGATGATCGCTGTCGTAGCCGCGATGCGTCGCCAGATCGAACGCCACCGACAGGCCCATCTGCCCCGCCGCGAGGTTCTTGCGGTAGAAGGCGTTGCTTTCCTCCGCCGTGGAGAAGCCCGCGTACTGGCGCACCGTCCACGGCCGCCCGGCATACATCGTCGCCCGCACCCCGCGCGTGAATGGCGCGAAGCCCGGCGGCGTGTCCGCCGCCATGCCCTCGAGATCCGCCGCCGTGTAAAGCGGCTTCACCGCGAAACCTTCCGGCGTCGCCCAGGTGAGCGCGTCCAGAGGCTTGTCGCGCAACTCCTTCGCCGCGAGCCTGGTCCAGTCGGAAAGGGTCTTGTCGGTCATGTCACGGTCTCGCAAGCGCGGCGGCCAGAAGCGGATGATGCGGTGTAGCGAACGGATTGGCGACCGTCACGCCGTTCCGCGCAAAGCCGTCCCGGAAATCCTCGGAGATCAGAAGCGAACACCCGGCTTCCGCTGCGGCAGCCAGTATCAACGCGTCCCAGATTTTGAATTTGTGCCCGGTGGCGAGATCAAGCGCGGCCGCCATGAGTTCGGGAGGCGTTCCTGCAATCTCCAGAATGTTTTGCCAAAGTTGTACAGCCGCCCGCGCTTCCGCGCGCGTTTTGCCCTTTCTGACAAGAACGTTGTATGCCTCACCAAGGACCTGCACGGATACTATCAGCTTGCGATGGGACAAGCCGGTCAACAAAGCCTTTGCCGCTGCTTGTTTTGACAGATCGTCCAAGCCTTCGGCGTAGATCAGCAGATTCGTATCGAGAGCAATGCACACGCGCTATTCGTAAGCTTCGTCGCGCGACCAAGGCCCGAGGTTGAGTGCGGGTTGTTGATCGAGATGTTCCAATAGCGCTTTCCAAGCTGCGTCCTTGCGCGTTTTCTCGGCTTCGACCGAGGAAGCGGTGGGCACGATCCGGCCGACGGCTTGGCCGTTGCTGGTCACGACAAAGCTCTCGCCGCTCTTCACATCCTCGAAGATGCTGTCGGTGCGATTGGCCAGGTCGTCGGTGGTGATCGTCTTGTCCATGGGCGTATTCTCTACGCTTATCACGCATTTTTTGCAATGAATCCGCGAGTTTCTGCTCCGCCAAGTAAAGCCGCGCCTCGTCCATCTCGGCACGCAGGCGGCGCAGGAACGCGCGCAACTCGCGCCGGCGTGCCACGGCCCTGGCCGAGAAGCGGCCATGGCGGAGACGGTTCGTATTGCCTTTGGGAGCGCCGCGGAGGTAGGGCAATTTTATTGCGGAATTGAACCGCTGTTTTCGTTCGCGGGGCCGGCCATGCTCTCCAAGCGGCCGATCATGCCGGCGAGCTGCGCCGTGGCGCGGAGCAGGTTGGTCATGTCGCGCAACAGGGATCGGTCGCGGAACGCGTCCTTCATCCAGTCGTCCTTCAGGCTGCAGCAATCGTCGAAGCTCTTTTCCAGGCCTTCGGCGATCCGCGCCGCGCGGGAATTCGCCATCTGTTCCTCCATGCGTTTGCGCCCGGACGGATTCCGGGCGGCAGGAACACTATCGCAGATTGTGGGATCGAATACAACTACAAATGAAGAGGTTCATCCTGCCGGAAAATTCGCTAGAATCACCCTCTACAATGGGCATGATCGCGAGCACTCGATTCGCAAACAAGATTTTGTGGCCCAAGTACCTTGACTTTCATCTCCTAGTATGAGAACAAAGGCTGATATTGATTCGGTTACTGATTCGTCCCTGATTCGGAGCCGTTCCGTTCAGGGCGGTTAACCGCCTATCCACAGCGCGCTGGCCTGTGGCATTGCCGTCCCTCTTCGGCCAGTCTGATCTTCCCATGACATCCAAGCATCCCGTCTCGTCCGGCCGCGTCGCCGCGATCCTCGGCCCCACCAACACCGGCAAGACCCATTACGCCATCGAGCGCATGCTGGCGCACCGCACCGGCATGATCGGCTTCCCGCTGCGCCTGCTCGCCCGCGAGGTCTATGACCGCATCGCGCGGATGAAGGGTCCGCAGACCGTCGCCCTCATCACCGGCGAGGAGAAGATCGTGCCGCCGGAGGCGCGCTGGTTCGTCTGCACGACGGAGGCGATGCCGCTAGACCTGCGCACCTCGTTCCTGGCGGTGGACGAGATCCAGCTCAGCGCCGATCCCGAGCGCGGCCATATCTTCACCGACCGCCTGCTTAACGCCCGCGGCGAGGACGAGACCTTGTTCATGGGCGCGGAGACGATGCGCGGCGCCATCCAGCGTTTCGTGCCGCGTGCCCATTTCATCACGCGGCCGCGCTTCTCCGACCTCGCCTATACCGGCCACAAGAAGCTCACCCGCCTGCCCCGCCGCTCCGCCATCGTCGCCTTCTCGGCGGAGGACGTGTACGGCATCGCCGAGCTCGTACGCCGCCAGCGCGGCGGCGCGGCCGTGGTGCTGGGCGCGCTCAGCCCACGCACGCGCAACGCCCAGGTCGCGCTCTATCAATCGGGCGACGTCGATTTCCTGGTGGCGACGGACGCCATCGGCATGGGCCTCAACATGGATGTCGACCATGTCGCCTTCTCCGGGCTGGAGAAATTCGACGGCGTCGGCATCCGTCCGCTGCGCCCCGAGGAGATCGGCCAGATCGCCGGCCGCGCCGGGCGTCACATGAATGACGGCACGTTCGGCGTCACCGGCGAAACGGAGGGGCTGGACGAAGAGATCGTCGCCCGCGTCGAGAGCCATCGCTACGAGCCGGTGCGCGTGCTGCAATACCGCAATTCCGCACTGTCGTTCCATTCGCTTGCCGCGCTGATCGAAAGCCTGGAAGAGCCGCCGCCGATGCGCGGCCTCGTCAAGGCGCGGCCGGCGATGGATCTCGAATCCTTGCGCATCCTCGCCGGCACGCCGGAATTCGCCGGCATGGCGCGCGCGCCGGCGGCGATAAGGCGGCTATGGGATGCGTGCCAGCTACCGGACTTCCGCAAGCTCAATGTCGACGAGCATGTGAAGCTGGTGGCGCAGATCTTCCGCTACCTGATGAGCGACGAAGGCGCGATCCCGCAGGATTGGTTCGCGCGCCAGATCGCGCGCCTCGACGAGAAGGAAGGCGACGTCGCCACCTTGTCCGGTCGCCTCGCGCAGATCCGCACCTGGACCTACGTCACCCATCGCCCCGGCTGGCTCAAGGACGCGGGCCATTGGCAGGACCAGACGCGCGCCATCGAGGACCGCCTGTCCGATGCGCTGCATGAGCGGCTGACGCAGCGCTTCATCGACCGGCGCACCACAGTGCTGATGCGGCAATTGCGCGACGAGGATGCGTTCAGCCTGGTGCTCGACGATTCCGGCGGCGTGGCCATTGGCGGCGAAACCATCGGCCAGATCGAAGGCTTCCGCTTCGAAGCCGATAGCCGCGCGGAAGACATACATGGCCGCACGCTTCGCGCCGCGGCGCTGAAAGGCCTCGAAGGCGAATTCCATGCGCGCACGCAACGCTTCGTGGCCGCGGCCGACACGGCGATCACGCTCAGCGAACACGGCAAGCTGTGGTGGGACGGCGCCATAATCGGCCATCTCGAAGCCGGCGCCAGCGCGCTCGCCCCGCGCGCGGCGGCCATCACCGACGAACAGCTCCGCGCCGACCTGCGCACGCAAATCCAGGCGCGGCTCGATGCCTGGCTCACCGCCCGCATCGCCGCGCGCCTCACGCCGCTGATCGCTCTGCGCAACGCCGCCGACGCCAAGCCCGGCACGCCCGAAGCGCTGCCCGCCGAAGCCCGCGGCCTCGCTCACCAGCTCTGCGAAAATCTCGGCAGCCTCGACCGCACCAGCGCCACGCTGCCGCCCGACGAACGCGCCGCGCTCCGCGCGCTTCGCCAATACGGCGTCCGCTTCGCCCGCCGCTCGATCTATCTGCCCAAGCTCATCCGCCCGGACGCCGCCGCGTTGCTGGCGCTGCTCTGGGCCGTCAAACACCGCGTGACGAAAATCCCCCCGCCGCCCAACGCCGGCATCACCTCGTTCGAATCCGATCCCGATGTGCCGGATGGTTTCCTGGCGGCGGCAGGCTTCCGCCGCATCGGCCCCCGCGCCATCCGCATCGACATGCTCGACCGTCTCCAACAAGAACTCGAAGCCGCCGCGACGGCGGGCACCACGGCGGACGACGCGATCCCCAAACTCGTCTCGCTCATCGGCAGCGACCGCGCGACACTGGACATCGTGCTCGCCGCGCTAGGCTGGGCGCGAATGGACGTCGCAGGCGAAACGCCGACGACGGTATGGCGTCATGCACCGGCCCCGCGCCGTCACGAACGTCACAAGCCGAAGCAGAGAAAGCGTGAACCGAAGATCATCGTGCGGCCGGACTCGCCATTCGCGAGTCTGCAGCAGCTTGCGGAGAAATTCGCGAAGTGAGTTTTACCCTCCCCTTGAGGGAGGGTCGAAATCCGCCCTTCGCGGATTTCGGGAAGGGGCTCACTCCGAAATTCCTCCGCGAGTTTCGCGAAGCAAATGGAGAAGTCACGGAGTGAGCCCCCACCCGAAATTTGCTTCGCAAATTTCGACCTCCCCTCAAGGGGGAGGTGGAGCGCGTCCGTGACCGACCATCTCCGCATCGACAAATGGCTTTGGCATGCGCGGTTCTACAAGACGCGGCCGATCGCGCAGAAGGCGGCGCGGTCGGGCGTGTTGCGGCTCAATGGACATCGCGTCGAGAAATCGAGCGTGGAGATCGGGCCGGGCGACCTCGTCACCATTCCGCGCGGGCCGGCCGTCGTGGTCGTGCGCGTGATCGCTTGCGGCGAGCGGCGCGGGCCGGCGAGCGAAGCGCGGGCTTTGTATGAGCTCCTGGAGGACGACCGTTAGCGGCGCGAAGAATTGTCATCCCGGCCAGGCGACGCGTTGGCATCGCACAGAGCCGGGATGACAGTTGGGTCGCTTAGTGCGCGTCTTCCATCCCGGCTTCCGTCTCGTGGATGGCCTCGTTGGTCAGGCGGATGGCTTCGGCGCGGTGGCCCATCTTGTTGTGCTCGGCTTCCATCAGTTCGCCGCGCGCGCTGCGCAGCGCGGACAGCGCCGCTTCCATGTGCGGCTGGTTCGCCAGCGCCTGGCCGATGAACACACCGCTCGTCAGCGTCGCGGCCAGCGCGGCCACACCGAGACCCATTTTCATGTTCGTCTTCATGTCGTTTCCCTCCCAATCGCGGACGGCCCGAATGCCGCCGGAGATCATATGTTAATATCCCGGACAGAGTCGGGCGAAGGGCTTCCGCAGGGGGAAGGCGTGAAACTTTCGCAATGCCGCGGACAGCTTGATCCCCCGCCGCTCTTTCCTTAAGTGACGGTCCCGCCTTAAGTGACGGTCCCGAAGGGAATTCGCTCATGACCTATGTCGTCACCGACGCCTGCATCAAGTGCAAGTTCATGGACTGCATTGAGGTCTGCCCCGTGGACTGTTTCTACGAGGGCGACAACATGCTGGTGATCGACCCCGACGTCTGCATCGATTGCGGCGTCTGCGAGCCGGAATGCCCGCCCGAGGCCATCAAGCCCGACACCGAGGCCGGGCTGGAGCGCTGGCTGACCCTCAATGCCGACTACGCCAAGAAATGGCCGAACATCATCCAGAAGGGCACGCCCCCGGCCGACGCCAAGGCACACGAGGGCGAAGAGAACAAATTCGAGAAGTATTTTTCCGATAAGCCCGGTTCCGGCTCGTAGAATTAAGACTTTGGTGCCGTTCGGGCGATGGCGATTCACCGGAAATGTCGCCGTGTGAATGAAAAAAGCATGACAATTTCCGGAACGATTTGAGCTAAGTTATTGTATTTCAACGATTTGAAACATTGGACCTTCCCTTTTGCCGGACTCTGTGATATACACCCCACACTCGGCAAAGGCAGAAAGGCAGCCCCCTAGACCCATTAACCTCCTGCCTCCGCGTAATCCCGACACATGAGCCAGCCGCGCGCCCCCACGGCCTGTGCCTCGTCCGGATCGGAGCCGAGCGTTCAGACCGGGGAAGTTGAGGAATACGCCGCAGTGCGACGCCCCAGTCGCGCGCCCGGCGGAGATACGGACGGAAAGATGACGAGCACAGTCGCTGTAGCCCCCAAGAAGAAGATTCCCGCCAACTCCAACAGGAAGCTGGATTTCAAGGCGAACGACCACGTCGTGTACCCCACCCACGGCGTCGGCAAGATCACGCGCGTCGAGGAGCAGGAAGTCGCCGGCATGAAGCTGGAGCTGTTCGTCATCACCTTCGACAAGGACAAGATGACCTTGCGCGTCCCTACCGCGAAGGCCAAGGCCGTCGGCATGCGCAAGCTGTCCTCGCCGGACATCGTCGCCAACGCGCTGAACACGCTCAAGGGCCGCGCCCGCATCAAGCGCACCATGTGGTCCCGCCGCGCGCAGGAATACGAAGCCAAGATCAATTCGGGCGACCTCGTCTCGATCGCGGAGGTCGTGCGCGACCTGCACCGCGCCAGCGGCCAGCCCGAGCAGTCCTATTCCGAGCGCCAGCTCTACGAAGCGGCGCTGGCCCGCATGGCCCGCGAGGTCGCCGCCGTCGAAAAGACGGACGAGCCCACCGCGGTCAAGCGCGTCGAGACCATGCTGCTGAAGAAGGCCGCGTAATCGCTGTTTGCATGTGAGACGGAAAAGGCCCGGTGGAAACACCGGGCTTTTTTTATCCTTCCCTGCGTTAGCGGGGGAGGTGGATCGCGCTGCGAAGCAGCCGCGAGACGGAGGGGGTAAGTGTCGCTCTCCGAGTGCCCCCCACCGGCTCGCTACGCGAGCGTCCTCCCCCCGCTTCGCAGGGGAGGATAACTACTGCCCCACTCCCGGCCTCAACGCCGTATCCGGCAGCACCTCGATGTCTTCCGGCGCGGCGGCCTCGATCTCCGGGCCGTTGAGGCTTTCGACCCAACCTCTCACGCGCACGTTCTTGCCGGCGTAGTCGCGCGGGTCGACGCCGGCGAGGTGGAAGGCCTTCATGTCGTCGGCGGAGATCGTCACGGTGAAATCGGTTTTGAAGTCGGGGCCGAAATCGAGATAGGCGCGGCCGTCCTTCAGCGTGGCGGTGAGCACCTTGCCGTCGACGATCTGGAACGTGCCGGTGTCGCGCCCAAGATTCCCCGGATTGCGGATCGCATAAGCGGGATTGGACCAGATGCCGTAGCGCTGCGCCCGCGCCTGCGCCTCCACCGCGCGCAGCTCGGCGACGCATTCGCGGCGATCGGGCGCGAGGGCGACGCGCGCCAGCCCGCGCTTCAGCATCGCCGCCTGCAGCCAGTCGTCGTCGCCGTCATCGGGCACGAAGATCTGCGCGCGCAGCCGTCCGTAGCGGTCCTCCTTGGGCGGCATGACGGCGAGCGTCACGCCGCGGCCATGGGTGAGCGTGCTCATCTCGTTGAGCGCCTGGCCGGCGAAATAGTCCGGCGCGTGGTCGCGCGCCCCGGCCGGGAACAGGATGCCTTCGAGATGGATGGCGCGGCCATCGGTCAGGATCAGCGCGCCGTTCTTCTCGACGCGGATGGCCTGCACGCCCGCCGCCTCGATGGCGCCGGCGCAAGCCGGAAGCGGCGCGGCCCCTGCCGCCGAGAATGCCATCGATGCGAACGCCGCGAGCGCCCCCGCGCGAGACAAAACCGCCATCATGAATACATGCCCCTTGCCGCGCGCCCTCGCGTCGGGCTGTTTGCCCTGCCCCATAAAAGCACCTTTTCCGCTCTTTTTACATTGCCTCATGTGAACCCTTGGGAACGGAAGGCCGGAGTGACGGCTTAAAGCCGCATGGCCCCCACCGTCCTGCCCGCCAACCTCCAGACCCTGATCGTCTCCGAGGGCATCAACCTCATCGCCGCGGTGCTCATCCTGATCGTGGGCTGGATGCTCTCGGGCGCCCTGGCGCGATGGACACGCGCCGGCCTCGACCGGCTTCCTTATGTCGATCCCACGCTCAAGCCGATGCTGTCCTCCTTCGTGCGCTACGCCATCCTCTTGGCGACCTTGGCGGCGGTGCTGGAGCGCTTCGGCGTGGAGACGACCAGCCTGCTGGCGGTGTTCGGCGCGGCGGGCCTGGCCATCGGCCTCGCGCTGCAGGGCACGCTCGCGAACGTCGCCTCGGGCGTGATGCTGCTGGTGCTGCGGCCTTTCCATGTCGGCGAGGTGATCGGGCTCGGCGACAGCGCGGTGAAATCGACGGTGCGCGAGATCGGCCTGTTCCGCACCCGCGTCCTCACGCGCGACAATATCCATCTGTCGATCCCCAACTCGACCATCTTCAGCGCCACCATCGTCAACTACACACGCGAGCCCACGCGCCGCATCGACTTCGACGTGTCGATCGACCGGCAGAACGACGTCGCCAGGGCCGAGGCCGCCATCGTCGCGGCGCTGAAAGCGGATCCGCGTGTGCTGAAGTCGCCGGAGCCCGTGTCGGGCGTGCACAGGATCGACGAATACGCGCTGGTCCTATTGGCCCGCTGCTGGGTGAACAGCGCCGATCAATTCCGCGTACCCTATGATTTGAAGAAAATCGTAACGGAAAGACTGGACGCGGCGGGCATCCTGATTCCCGTGACGCGCCAGGCGGTTGCCGAACGTGTCGAAATTGCGGCGGGGAAAACCCAGGCTAGTCGGGATTCCCAATAGCGATTTGCCCCAGTTTGGCCCCAATCCCGGTCTTGGTTAGACTGTGTGGAGGGAGTCTGGATGGAACGCCGCTATTTCACGCTGAAGGCCGCCATGATCGTGCTCGCGCTGGGCACGGCCACTTTCGGCTATGCCTTCGGCTCGGCCAATGTCGGCCACACCTATGCCCGCTCCCACTACAGCGCCGCGACGACCGCCCAGGTGACCATGGCCAAGATGGGCTCGGCGGTCGGGCACACCATCCTGCGCGTGGTGGAGTTCTTCCACGGATAATACGCCGCTGACGTTTGCCTCTCGTGTCATGGCCCGCGAATGCGGGCCACCCAGGTGACGCCGCATTGCTTTCTCATGCCAATTATTTTCGAAGAGACGAGCAACATCACCTGCGCGGCCCGCACCAGGCGGGCCGTGACATCGTATGTGTGAGCGTAGTGCTTCTATTTCACCGCCTTCAAACTCACGCCGGCAGGCGGCGGGATCCAGTCCGGCACGAAGAAGTCTGGCATCAGATCGACCGTCGGATCGACGCGGTATCGGTCGAAATCGGTGACGCCTTGCGAGGCCAGGAACGTGTCGTCGATCAGGAAATTGCCGGTGAATTCGTGGCTCGGCCTTTCGAAGATCCGATGCGCGGCGTCCGACAGGATATCCACCGTGCGGCAATGCTTCATGCCCTCCTCGCCCGCGAGCGCGTTCTTGATCGCGGCGGTGGCGATTCCGGTGCGTGGCCACAGCGCGTTGAAGGCGATGCCGTCATCGGCGAATTCCGCCGCCATCCCCAGCACGCACAGGCTCATGCCGTATTTCGCCATCGTATAGGCGGTGTGGCCCTTGAACCATTTGGCGTTCATGTCGAGCGGGGGAGACAGCATCAGCACATGCGGATTGGCCGCGCGCTTCAGATGCGGGATGCAGATCTTCGACGTCAGATAGGTTCCCCGCGCGTTGATCTGGTTCATGAGGTCGTAGCGCTTCATGTCGGTCTGCAAGGTGCCGGTGAGCTGGATGGCGCTGGCATTGTTCACGCAGATGTCGATGCCGCCGAATTTCGCCACCGTCTGGTCGACCGCCGCCTGCACCTGCTCCTCGAAGCGGATGTCGCAGACGATGGGCAGCGCCTTGCCGCCGGCGTCCTCAATCTCCTTCGCCGCCGTGTAGATCGTGCCGGGCAGCTTCGGGTTCGGCTCGGCCGTCTTGGCGGCGATGGCGACATTGGCGCCGTCCCTCGCGGCCCTGAGCGCGATGGCGAGCCCTATGCCGCGGCTGGCGCCGGTGATGAAGAGCGTCTTGTTGGCGAGTGACATGGCCGGCCCGGAAGGAATTGCGGCCGCGACGATAGCACGCCGTTCACCGCCGGGCAGTCCCAAGCGTCAAGGAAGAGCCACGCCTGCGAGGTGCCCCATGACCAAGGCCTATGTCCTGCTCAACGACAGCAACAACATCTATTATCCCGTCAAGGCGAGCACCAATCCCTACAACGGCAAGTCGACCTATTGCGCCGGCTCGCCGCAATTCTTCGGCGGCAAGGTCAATCGCGGCGAATACAATATCGATGCGCTTCTGCGCGAGACGGCCGAGGAGAGCATCCTCACCTATCTCCTCCAGGACGAACCCATCACGCAGATCATGCAGGCCAGCGTCGGCCCCGAGGAGAGCGCGGAGGACTACTATTTCTACAGCTCCGGCAGCTGGTCCAAATCGACCGATCACAAATGGCCGTCGACCGACGATGCCTGGGACGAGTTGCCGCCGGAATTCCGCGAGATGTGCTGCGTCGTCAGCGCGCCGATCAACACGCTGATCTCCGCGCTCGGCCTCACCAAGGGCCAGGAGCCCGACGTCGCGCCCTATGACCTGCCGACCTTGCCCGCGCTCGCCACGGCGCTGGTCAACGCCGCGCTCGCCGGCGCGCCCTCCTGGGCCAAGCCGATGATCAAGACCGTGCCGAGCGAGGAGTTCCTGGATTCGGAGACGCTGAAAGCCTTCGCCTGCTTCGTCGCCAACTGCGTGTGACGGTCAGTCCAGCCCCATCTCCTGCATCTTCTTGCGCAGCGAGAGCGGACGCATGTCGGTCCAGACTTCCTTGATGTAGTCGAGGCATTCCTACTTGCTGCCTGTCTTTCCCTGGGCATGCCAGCCGAGCGGATCGTCCTTGTCCCTCGGCCAGATCGTATATTGCTCTTCATGATTGACGAGGACCTTGAAGGGATGCTGTCGGCTTCTTCGTTCAGCCCATTTGACTTGCGCTCCTTTTGGCGAGGTCTGGACCATACCGGAAAAGAAAGAAGGATTCACGCGGAGCCGCGGAGACGCGGAGACGGTGCAGGCGATCTCCACCGTGTCCTCTCGTCTTCGTCCGCGAAGCGGACAATATCGAAATGATTTTCCGCTTCGCGGAAGTGGAAGAAACGCCTCGGTGCCGATCGCCTGCACCGTCTCCGCGTCTCCGCGGCTCCGCGTGAATCCCTTCTTCAAACCGCCTGATACCAATCGACACCACCGGCATCGGTCGTGCGCGTCACGTTCCCGCGCGCCATCAGGCAGCTGAGATGGGCGAGGCTTTCGCCCGTCGCCATGCCGAAATTGCCGGATGTGATCTTGGCGCGGAACAAAGCAGGGAACACATCCACCGCCCGTTTCGGTTCGCGGCACAGCTCGACTAGCTTCGCCAAGCCGTCCTCATGGCCGTCGATCAATTCCTGCAGGCGCAGCGGCGCGCCGCGGAACGGTTCGTTGTGCGAGGGCAGCACGAGAATGTCCGGCGGCAGCAGCGCTTTCAGCTTGGCGCAGGAATCGAGCCAGTCCTTCAGCGGATCGGCCTCCGGCTCGGTCGGGAACAGGCTGACATTGGACGAGATGCGCGGCAGGAGCTGGTCGCCGGAGATCAGCAAATTCTCCTCGCGGCACCACAGGCAGGCATGCTCCGGCGCATGGCCGCGGCCGACGACGATTTCCCATTCGCGTTCGCCGATCCTGATGCGCTCGCCTTCCTGGATACGGCGATAGCCGCTCGGCAGGCGATAGACGCCCTTGCCGAAACCGCCGAAACGCGTGCGATAGGTTTCGAGTTGATCCTCGGGGAAACCGGCGGCGCGGTAGAAGCGGATGCCCTCTTCGGGCGCCTCCTGGCCCGTATCGGCCACCAGCGTGCGGCACATCAGATAGTCCGTCCGCGTCATCCAGAGCTGCACGCCGAAGCGGCGCACCAGCCAGCCCGCCATGCCGACATGATCCGGATGCAGGTGCGTGACGATCACGCGCCTGATCGGACGGCCCTGCATCGGGCCCGCGAAGAGCAGCTTCCACGCTTCCGCCGTCGGCTCGTCGCGGATGCCGGTGTCGACCACCGTCCAGCCGTCGCCATCCTCGAGCAGCCACAGATTGATGTGATTGAGCTGCATCGGCAGGCGCATGCGCACCCAATGCACGCCGGGCGCCACGACGATGGATTGGCCGAGCTCCGGCCGCGCCTCGCCGAAAACATAGTCGAGATTGCGGCCGGGCCGCATGTCGGGCGCGTTCAACGGGACTCTCTCTGTGCAATCTGCGTCATCACGACCTTCGCAATCGCAGCATTGCGGGTCAAGGGCGCGCGGAAAGGGAAAGAATATGGACGCCAACCGTATTTACGTTGCGGAACCGCGCTATAGATTCGGACCATGCAAAGCAAGAACACCGTCCTGCGCTACGGCTCCGTCGCCATCACGCTGCATTGGCTGATCGCGATCCTGATCATCGCCAATATCTGCCTCGGCCTCTATTTCGCGGACCTGCCGCATAACGATCCGAACAAGTTCGGCCTCACGCAGCTTCACAAATCCATCGGGCTGACCGTGCTGCTGCTGTCCCTCGCGCGCCTGGTATGGCGGCTGATGAATCCGGTGCCGCCGCTGCCGCGCGGGATGAGCGCGCCGCTGCGCGTCCTCGCGCGCGGGACGCACGTCCTTCTCTACTTCCTTATCATCGCCATCCCGCTTTCGGGCTGGGCGTTGGTGTCGTCATCGCCCCTGGGGCTGCCGACGATGTATTTCGGTCTGTTCGAATGGCCGCACATCCCCTTCATCGCCGATCTGGCGATGGAGCAGAAGAAGATGCTGCGTGAGAATTTCGCGCTCATCCATATCGTGCTCGCCTGGAGCGCCATCGTGCTGATCCCGATCCATGTCGCGGGCGCGCTCTATCATCAATTCTTCCGCGGCGACGACGTGCTGAGGCGCATGCTGCCCGGAACCAACGTATCGGATGTCCCATGAAACGCCTGCTGCCGCTCGCCCTGCTCCTCGCCGCCACGCCCGCCTTCGCCGCGCATTGGACCGTCGACACGGCGAAGAGCAAGCTCGGCTTCACCGCGCAATGGTCCAAGCAGCCGTTCGTTGCGACATTCAAGACCTGGAAGGCGAATATCGATTTCGATCCCGCCGATCTGGCGCATGCCAAGGCGGACGTCACCATCGATCTTGGCAGCGAGACCTCGTCCGAGAGCGAGTTCGACGACGCGATCAAGGGCGCGCAGGGCTTCGCCGCCGGCCAGTTCCCGCAGGCGCGTTTCGTCACCACCGGATTCAAGTCCAAGGGCGGCAATGCCTACGTCGCCACCGGCGCCTTGTCGCTGCACGGCATGACCAGGCCGGTGACCCTGCCCTTCACCCTGACGATCGCCGGCAAGACCGCCCACATGACCGGCGGCACGGTCGTGATGCGCACCGATTTCGGCGTCGGCCAGGCAAGCACCGATCCCGTCGCCCACGAGGTCACCGTCACGGTGGATTTGACGGCGACGGCGCAGTAACTCCATCCTGTCATCCCCGGCGAGCGCCGCGCACTTGCGCGCCGCGAGGGAAGGGGACCCAGGTCGTAACGACAACGCCGGTTTTGAAATTGCCACCTGGGTCCCCTTCCCTCGCGCTTCGCGCTCGCCGGGGATGACAGGCGCGTTTGTTGCTCTATCTTGCCCTCATGACCGTCGCCCCCACCGCCATCGCCGACGCCGCGCGCATCCTGCGCGAGGGTGGTCTCGTGGCGTTTCCGACGGAGACGGTCTACGGCCTCGGCGCCGACGCGACGGATGACCGCGCGGTGGCGCGCATCTTCGCCGCCAAGGGACGGCCGAGCTTCAATCCGCTGATCGTGCATGTGCCCGATCTCGCCGCCGCCGAAGCGGTGGTCGAATTCAACGCCCTCGCCCGCCGCCTCGCCGCGCGCTTCTGGCCCGGGCCGCTGACCCTGGTGCTGCCGCGCAAGGCGGGCGTATCGCTGCTGGTGAGCGCGGGCCTCGACACCGTCGCCGTGCGCGTGCCGGCCGACGACACCGCGCAGGCGCTGCTGCGCGCCGCCGGCCGCCCCATCGCCGCGCCGAGCGCCAATGCCTCCGGCACGATCAGCGCCACGACCGCCGCCCATGTCGCCGACAGCCTCGGCGGTAAGGTCGATATGATCCTGGACGGTGGGCCGGCCGCGCGCGGCATCGAATCCACCGTCATCGGGTTCGCGCGCGGACCGACCATGCTGCGCCTGGGCGCGGTGGCGCGCGGCGACATCGAGGCGATCACCGGCAAGCTGCACGACCCGCAAGGCATCGAGGGCTCGCCGGGGCGGCTGGAAAGCCATTACGCTCCGAACAAACCGCTTCGCCTGAACGCGACCGATGCGCGCCCCGGCGAAGCCCTGCTCGGCTTCGGAACGAACGTGACGGCAACCAGTAATCTCAGTCCCTCCGGCGACCTGATCGAGGCTGCCGCCAATCTCTTCGCCATGCTGCGCGAACTCGACGCGGGCGACGCGGTGTCCATCGCGGTCGCGCCGATCCCGCAAGACGGCCTGGGCGAAGCGATCAACGACCGGCTCACACGGGCGGCGCGGCGATGAGCGTGCTCGACCGCCTCAAATCCGTCTCGCGCCATAGCGAAGACCAGGCGGAGATCGCGCCGCATCTCGTGGAATGGCGCGGCAAATATCAGGGCGGGACGAAGCTGCTGCTCCTGCCCGATACGACCGCGCAGGTCTCGCAAATCCTGGCCATCTGCGACGAGACGCGCACGCAAATCGTGCCGCAGGGCGGCAATACCGGCCTCGTCGGCGGCCAGATCCCGATGCACGGCGAGGTGCTGCTCAGCCTGACACGCATGAACCGCATCCGCGACGTCGCCGGCGACGCGATGATCGCCGAGGCCGGCGTGGTGCTGGCGGCCGCGAAAGAGGAGGCGCTGCGTCACGAACGTTTCTTCCCGCTCAGCCTCGCTTCGGAAGGCTCGTGCACCATCGGCGGCAACCTCTCCACCAATGCCGGCGGCGTCGACGTGCTGCGCTACGGCAACGCGCGCGAGCTTGTGCTGGGCCTGGAAGTGGTGCTGGCGAGCGGCGAAGTCCTGAACATGCTGCGCACCTTGCGCAAGGACAACACCGGCTACGACCTCAAGCAGCTTTTCATCGGCGCCGAAGGCACGCTCGGCGTCATCACCGCCGCCGCGCTCAAGCTCTTCCCCAAGCCCGAGACCCGCGAGACCGCTTTCGTCGCCGTGCCCGATCCGGCCTCGGCGATCGCACTCCTCTCCCGCGCGCAGGCCGCGACCGGCGGCCTGATCTCCGCTTTCGAACTCATGCCGCGCGTCGGCCTCGATCTCGTGCTCGCGCACATCCCGCAGACTGCCGACCCGCTGTCCAAACCCTCGCCCTGGTATGTGCTGATCGAAGCCACCGGCGGCGCGGCGATGCCGTTGCGCACGATCCTGGAGAACACGCTTAGCCGCGCCATCGAGGACGGTCTCGTCACCGACGCCACGCTCGCCGCGAGCGAGGCGCAGCATGCCGCGCTGTGGCGCCTGCGCGAAAGCATGTCCGAGGCGCAGAAGCCGGAAGGCGGCTCTATCAAGCACGACGTGTCGCTGCCGATCCGCGCCATCCCGGAGTTCCTGGTGCGCGGCGCAGCGCTGGTCGAAACCATCGTTCCGGGCGCGCGGCCCGTGCCCTTCGGTCATCTCGGCGACGGCAACATCCATTTCAACATCAGCGTGCCCAAGGGCGGAAACAACCAGGCCTTCCTCGCAAGCTGGCAGGACGTCGCCCACGCCGTCCACGACCTCGTCGCCTCATACGGCGGCTCGATCAGCGCCGAACACGGCATCGGTTACCTGAAGCGCGACGACCTCCCCCGCTACAAGAGCGCCGCCGAAATGGCGCTGATGCGCACACTGAAACGCACGCTCGACCCGAACGGGATTTTGAATCCGGGTAAGCTTCTATAGGATTGCGTCGATCCCTTTGCGTTGGATCACGTTCAAGAGCGCCAGCGCCGCGCCGGTCGGACGCTTCGTCCCGCGCTCGAGCTGGGACACGTAGCCCGGCGTCACGTTCAGATGATGCGCGAAGACCGCCTGGCTCATTTTCGAGCGCTCGCGCACGGCGCGTATTTCTTCCGCCGACAATAGGCGCGGCTTGGCAGCCTCACCCAGATGACGCTTGGTGATTTTGGCATGCGCGGGCGCCGACAGGATTCCCGCGCGGCGCATATCGTCCGCGGTTTCGAGAAGCGCTTCCGCGAGACGCGTGGTTTTGCGTTTGGCTTTCATTTCACTTCCTGCAAGAGGCCCTCCGCGACGGCCTTTTCGATCTGGGCGCCGTCAGCGGACAACCACGCCGACGAAATCTCCTTCAATGTCGCCAACTCACCCGGCTCGATATTGTCACGCGCGTTCTTCGCGAAACCGAACACCATCACCGACCGCGCTTTCGGGCTATAGGCGATCAACACACGGTAGCCGCCGGAGCGTCCCTGTCCTGGTCGCGCCACACGCTGCTTGATGACGTGGCCGCCCAAAGCAGCATCTATCAATCCTTCCTCCGCGCGGGCGACGGCTTCGCGCAGGCTGCCTCCATACTATGAACTATAATACTATGGGTTACAATACCTACGCCGCCTTCGGCAGCTTGGGCTCGGGTTGCGGCAGCGGCATGGCGATCTGCGGCGGGGCTTTGTAGGACATGGCGCTGATGGTGGCGACGGCGACGGTGGCCATGTAGGGCAGGCCCTGGATCATCAGCATGATCATCCAGAGCGTCGCGGCCGGGTCCTCGAAGCCGCGGTTGAAGAACATCGCGAAGACGGCGAGCATCAACAGGCCCAGCAGGGTGGACTCCTGCCAGACGAGCTTGAGCACCTGTTCGAGCGCTGCGGGGTTCTCGCATTTGGGCGTGCGCAGGAAGGGCTTGCCGGAGGTGAAGAGCCCCCCGATCACGGCCTTGCCCACGGTGTGCGTCAGCGCCAGGCCGGCCGCCGACGCGATCACGGCGCCGGCGACGCCCGAACCCACCTTCTTGGGATAGAGCAGCAGCGTCTTGGCCGTCTTGGCGAAGAACAGGGTCAGCGCCGCGGCGGAGAGCGCCGCCATCGGCACGTCGAAATCCATCGGCGCCACCGTCATCAGCGCGGTCCACACCAGCGCGAAGAACGTCACCATCAGGCCCATGCCGTCGGAGATCCAGGGCAGCCAGCCGGAGAGGAACTGGTAACGCTGCGCCCAGGTCAGGCGATGGCGGCCGATGAAGATCGCCCCGCCGTGGCGCTTCATGATCTGCATCGCGCCATAGACCCAGCGATAGCGCTGGCTCATGAAGGCCGCGAGCGTATCGGGCGTGAGACCGCGCCCCATGCTCTCGGGAATGTAGGCGGCGGAATATCCCGCCTCGAACAGTTTCAGCCCCAGTTCGGTGTCCTCGGTGATGCACCAGGGCGACCAACCGTCGACCTCGATCAGCGCGTCCTTGCGCACGACCATCATGGTGCCGTGCTGGATGATGGCGTCATGCTCGTTGCGCTCGACCATGCCGATCTGGAAGAAGCCGCGATATTCCTCGAAGCACATCGCCTTGAAGAGATTGTCCTGCCCGTCGCGGTAGTCCTGCGGCCCCTGCACCAGCGCCACGCTGGGCGACGCGAAGAACGGCAGCGCCCGGCGCAGCCAGGACGGCTCGACCTGGTAATCGCTGTCGATGACGGCGATGTATTTCACCGCAGGGTCGGTCAGCTTCAGCGCCTCGTTCAGCGCGCCGGCCTTGAAGCCCTTCACATTGTCCATATGCACGAAGCGGAAGCGCGGGCCCAGCGTCTCGCAATGCGCCTTCACCGGCAGCCAGGTCTCCGGCTCCGGTGTGTTGTTGTCGAGCACCAGCACGTCGAAGGCGTCGTAGTCCAGCTTCGCCAGCGCGTTCAGCGTGTCGATCATCATGTCCGGCGGCTCGTTGTAGCACGGCACATGGATGCAGACGCGTGGGGACACCTCCGGGATCGCGGCGACGAGGCTTCGCCGCTCGACCCGCCACAGGCTCGAGGCCAGCTCAACCCCTTCGGTGAGGATGATGATCGAGGCCAGGAACACCAGCGGGATCATGGCGAGCGTCATCGCCAGGTCGCTGGGCTGGATGTACTGCACCGTCGAGGTGTCGAGCAGCACGAGCAGTCCCGTGGCCACCAGCCCCACCAGCCCGCCCATCACCAGATAGCCGAGCGAGCGCACGCGCGGCATCGCGCCCAGGATCAGCGTGCCGAGCAGGAAGGAGATGATCGACGCCAGCAGCGCGTAGGTGCGCCATTCGGGGAAGGCGCGCAGCATGCCGGAGAGCGCGAATTTCGGATTGCCGTCGGCATCGAACATCCCCCAATAAGAACCGACCGCGCCCTCGTCGCCGCCCTTCCAGGGCTGGTCGTAGGCTTCGATGATGTAGTAGTCGTAGCCCTTCTCCAGTGCGAGCTGGGTGAAGTTGCGGATGTAATAGGCCTCGTTGGCGAGCGAAGCGTCCGCGGCGCGGCGGGTGCGCCCTTCCGATGGCCATCCGGTCTCGCCGATGACGATGGGCTTGTCGGGGAATTCGTCCTCGATATGGCCGTAGGCGCGCGGCACGAAATCGATCGAGGCCTTGGCCGGGATGCCCTCCCAATAGGGGAACAGGTTGATCGAGATGAAGTCGACATATTGCCCGATCTCGGGATTGAGCAGCCAGGTCGACCAGGGCTCCGCGGTGGAGACCTTGATGCGGTTGGGCAGCGCCGCGCGCACGCGCTTGATATAGGCGTTGAGCTGGTCGGCGGAGACGTCGCCGCGCAACATCGTCTCGCTGCCCACGAAGACGCGGTCGACATTGCGGTTGGCGGTGGCGACGCGGATCAGCGTCGCCAGCTCCTTCTCGTTGAGGTCGAGATCGGGGCCGATCCAGGCGCCCAGCGAGACGGTGATGCCGTAACGCCGCGCGATCTCCGGCACGCGGTCCTGGCCGTTGGCGACGGTGTAGGTTCGGATGTGGTCGGTGATGGGCGCGAGCTGCTTCATGTCCGCGTCGATGACCTCGGGCGGGGTCATCTCGTGGTCTTTCTCGGTGTAGGTATGGCTGGGGCTGTAGGCGAGGCCGCGCACCTGCCCGTCCCAGTCCGGCGCGATCACGGCGTAATCGCGGCTCGCCCAGAACAGCGCCGAACCGGTGACGACGAGCAGGAGCGCGAGCGCAATGCGCACCGTCCCGCCCGAAATCCTGCGGCGCCATGCGGCGAACATGAAGACTCCTCAACGCTTGGCGGCGAATGCCTGCTGGCCGTCTACTGACCGTCCTGGTTGTTTGGATCGTTGGGATCGTGGCTCGGCGGCGGCGGCTCGACCTTCACCAGTTGCAGATCGAACACCAGCGCCTGGCCCGGCGGGATCAATCCATCGCCGACGCCGCGCATGCCATAGGCCAGTTCCGGCGGGATGACGAGCTCCCAGTGATCGCCCTGGCGCATCAATTTCAGGGCTTCGGTCCAGCCGGGGATCAGCTTGTTGACGATGAACTTCGAGGGCAGGCCCGGCTCGGTGGAGTCGAACACCTTGCCGTTGATCAGCGCGCCTTTGTAGTAGACGGTCACCATGTCGTAGGCGCTCGGCCGCGGGCCGAAGCCGTTCTGCAGGATGCGGTATTGCAGGCCGTCGCGCGTGATGACGACGCCGCGCTTGTGCGAATTGGCCGTGAGATAGGCCTGGTTCGCCGCATCGCTCAGCGACGGATCGAGCGCGAGCGCCGGCACGGTCGCAAGCAGCACGGCAAGCGCAATGGCAAAACGCATGAAACTCTCCCTCTTCCGCCGCTGAGGCCGGGCGCTAGGAATACTCTCTAATCCGTTGGATTCAAGAGGGTTTTGCGAGACGGCCCGTGGATATCGCTTCCGCGGCATTAAGACCGCGAGAACATACGGGAAAGCAGCGAACGCCGCACCGGCTTGCCGATGGCGGCGCCGATAGGCTGGACCTTGCCCGGCTTGGCAAAAGCGCTCGCGACGTTGCGCTCGGGCGCGATCTCGTTGCGCGGCGCCAGCACGGCCTGCTCCACCGGCTCGATGACCGGCGGCGGCGGCGCGATGGGCCGCGACAAATCCGGCCCGATGCTCATGCTCATGAAGCGGCGGCCCCAGGCCTCGTCCGGGCTGATGGCGGACATCCGATCGCAGGGCTTGGAAACCTGCAGCGGCGGCATGGGCTCGCCCGGGCGGACTATGGCGGCCAGGCGCGCCGCGCCCTCCGCGAAGGGGCTGGCGAACGGCCCATCGATCAAAGGCTTACCGATCGGCTTCTTGGTCTCGTTACCCATGCTCACTCACCCGTTTTGGCGCGAGGTCCATTGGAACCCGCTGTCGCGGCTGATCACGGCCACGTCGACCGCGCCGCCGACCGTTTCCTTCTGCGCCGAGATACGCTTCTTGAAGATGTTGAGTCCAACCAATTCGCGCGCCGTGTCGCCGAGTTCCTTCTTCGACGCGATCTCCATCACCCTGAGCACCGGATTGATGAAGGCCTGCTGCTGGTAGTCCAGCATCATCCGCCGGAACGCCTCGAAATAGCGCGGCACGAAATCGTTCTGGAACCGGGTGCGCACGTTTTCGCGCGCGCCCTGGTCCTGCGCCGGCATCGCGCCCACGACCTGGTCGACGAGGGTGTGCATCATCATCCGAAACCCGCCATAGAGGCGGCGCTCCAGGTTGAAGTCGATGCCGCGGATGAAGGCGTTGGTCACTTCGCTGTCGGCGAAAACGCGGATCTTGGAGCGGATCTCGCTGTCGATCGCATCGGTGCTCTGCACCGCGCGCTTGACGATGCCGCCGACGATGGCGGAGACGTACCACGTCGTCACCACCGGATAGCGGTCCTCGGTGCCGAAGCCGCCGAAGACCAGGCCGGTGATGTCCTCCAGGAACAGGTCCTTCACCACCGCGAACACCGCGATCTCGCGCAGCCGTTCCAGCGTCGGCTTCGAAAGGCCGAACTGGCCGAAGCCATAGGCGATCAGCTCGGTGATCTGTTGCGCATGGTCGTTCGCCACCTTGGCGCCGAACCCGGCCGGGAAGCAGGCGAGATCGGCGCGCGGCGCGCCGTCCTCCTTGAACTGGTAGTCGCGCCAGACGCGCTCGATCGCGCCTTCGAGGATGGCGAGGTCGTTGCCCTCGCCTTCGTCCTCGTCGGCGCTGTCGCGCAGATATTGCGCGAGGTGGAAGATGTAGCGGAACACGCTGGCCAAAAGGCGGCGGTATTCGTCGGCCTGCCGGTCCTTGGGGAAGAACTCCGGCAGGTGATCCAGCATGTCGGTGAAGCTCTTGGCGTAGTCGCCGACATGGGCGAGCTTCCTGGGCTTCACTTTGGTCTGATAGTTCTCGATCAGATGGTCCCAGGGATGGCCCATCATGTCGGCCACGCCGAAGAACATGACGCCGATGGGATGGCCCTCGACCAGATTGTAGAGCTTCTTCTGGTCGTTGCGCACGACGACCGTGCCGCCGTCGATCAAGGTCACCGCGGAATCCGCCGCGAGCGCGACCGCCCGCTGGTTCATCACCGCGATCTCGGATGTCATGCGATACCCCTACCGGCCGTCTCACACGCGGCCCAAGGGGCAGTGTGTCACAGGAAATACGGCCGGGGGAAGGCGGGGGGTGCTGGAATGGTTTACGCAGGAAGGGATTCACGCGGAGACGCGGAGACGCGGAGGAGAGGTGCAGGCGTTCAGCACGGACAATTGCCGTCTACGCCCGCGAAGCGGGCAGGCTTGGACCGGCCTGCCCGCTTCGCGGGCGAAGAAGGCATCGCGCGCCTGCCCATCGCCTGCACGAACTCCGCGTCTCCGCGGCTCCGCGTGAATCCCTTCTTCTGGTGACAGCGGCCCGGCGACCGATCATTCTGCGCCCAGAAAAACCGGGAGACTCGCATGTACAAACCCTTCGACCTGACCGGAAAAGTGGCGCTCGTGACGGGCGGCAATCGCGGCATCGGCTACGGCATGGCCGAGGCGCTGGCGGCCGCCGGCGCCGGCGTGATGATCTGGGGCACCAACGAAGAGAAGAACGCGAGCGCCAAGAAAAACCTCGGCGCGCTCGGCGCCAAGGTCGGCGCGCGCAAGGTAAACGTCGGCAGCGAGTCCGAGGTGATCGAAGCGATGGAGGCCACCGTCGCCGAGATGGGCCGCGTCGATTGCGTCATCGCCAATGCCGGCATCGGCGGCGGCGCGCGCAGCTTCTCCGAGATGAGCCTGGAAACCTGGCGGCGCGTGCACGCCGTCAACGAGGAAGGCGTGTTCTTCACCCTGCGCGAGGCCTGCAAGCACATGGTCGCGCGCGCCGGCAAAGGCGATGCCGGCGGCAGCCTCATCGGCGTCGCCAGCCTCGCCGGCCTCGAAGGCGCCGGCCGCAACGAAGCCTACTCCGCCACCAAGGGCGCGGTGCTGGCGATGATGCGCTCCATCGCCGTCGAGCATGCCCGCTACGGCATCCGCGCCAACTCCATCGCGCCGGGCTGGATCGCCACCGACATGACTGCCGGCGCCCAGAACAACCCGACCTTCACCGAGAAGGTCATGCCCCGCGTCCCCATGCGCCGCTGGGGCGAACCGGCGGACTTCGGCGGCATCGCGGTCTATCTCGCCAGCGACGCCAGCAAGTACCACACCGGCGACACCTTCGTGATCGACGGGGGCTATCTGGTTTTCTGATCTTCTTATCCTCTTCCGCTTGCGGGGGAGGACATCTGCGTTTCAACGTCTAGATCAACCTGAACTCGAACCCCAGCGTGTCGCCCTGGCCCAGCGGGCCGGCGCCGGCGGAGGTGTAGAGGGCGCGCGCGGCGTCGTTGTCATGGTCGGTGAGGACCCAGGCGATGCCGCAGCCATTGGCGCGGGCGCGGTCGAGGAGCGCGGTCAACACCAGCCTGCCCAACCCGCGGCGGTGATGGCTGGTCGCGACGCCGACCTCGTTGATGAAGAGCTCGCGGGCCTTGTCGGGGTGGATGTAGTCGACGCCGCTGGCGAAACCCACCACCACGCCGTCCTCCACCGCGACGGCGATGTGATGATGCGCATCGGCGAGGAATTCGCGGGTCAGCGCGGGGTCGACGTCGTTGTCGAACACGCCTTCGGCCACGCGCGTCAGCACGTTTTCGTCACCCGGCCCGAGCAGCTTGATGGCGACGGCCATTGATCCGTACACAAATGATCCGTACACAAACAAAAAGGGACGCCCGTTTCCGGACATCCCACTAAGCGGCCCCATTCTAGAGGCGAAGAAACAGACTGGCAAGGGCACGAAATGCGTAATAGATGGGGTCCCCTCGACAACAAGGGGAATGCCATGTCCTCCGCCTGCGGCCTCGATTTCGGAACCTCCAACTCGGCCATCGGTATCGTTCGTGACGATGCGCCCGCGCTCGCGCCGGTCGAGGGTGCGGCGACGCTGATCCCGTCCGCCATCTTCTTCGACTTCGAGGAGCACGGCCGCGTGCTGTTCGGGCGCCAAGCCGTCGACACCTATATCGGGCGGCGCGAGGGGCGGCTGATGCGCGCGCTCAAGACCATCCTCGGCTCGCCGCTCATCGACGAGGCGACGGCGGTCGGCCGCCGCCGCATCAAGCTCACCGAAGTCGTCGAGCTGTTCGTACGCCATCTCAAGGCCCAGGCCGAAGCCTTTGCCGGGAAAGAGATTACCCAGGTCGTGCATGGCCGCCCGGTGCGCTTCGTCGACGGCGACGACGCGGCGGACGCGAAGGCGCAAAATGTGTTGGCCGGGATCGCGCAGCGCGCCGGATTCCACGATGTGATCTTCGAATACGAGCCCATCGCCGCCGCCTACCACTATGAGGAGACGGCGGCGCGCGAGGAGCTGGTGCTGGTGGCGGACATCGGCGGCGGCACTTCCGACTTCACGGTGATCCGCATCGGGCCGGAGCGGCGCACACGCGCGGACCGCCGCGACGACATCCTCGCCAATGACGGCCAGCGCATCGGCGGCACCGATTTCGACACGCGGCTGAACATCGATTCGGTGATGCCGATGCTCGGGCTGGGCACCCAGCTCACCGAGAAGGACCTGCCGATGCCGCGCGGAATCTATTACGAGCTGGCGACCTGGGCGACGATAAACTTCGCCTACACTTGGCGTAACGAACGTGAGATCGCGGCGCTGCTCAAGCAGGCGGTCGAGCCCGACAAGGTCGCGCGCCTGCTCAAGACCGTCCGCCGCCATCTCGGCCACCGCATCGCCTTCGCGGTGGAGGACGCCAAGATCGCGCTCAGCGATGCGATGGAGATCGCCCTGCCCCTCGGCTTCCTCGAAGCCGGCCTCTCCGCGCAAGCCACGCAGGCGCGCTTCGAGGATGCGGTGCGCGACAAGCTCGACAGACTGCGCGGCGTCGCCGGCGCCTGCGTCGCGCGCGCGGGCGTCACGCCGGACCGCATCGACACGATCTTCTTCACGGGCGGCTCCAGCCGCGTTCCCGCCGTGCAGCGCGCCATCGCCGGTGCGGCGCCCAACGCGCGTGGGACGACGGGCTCGGATTTTCTTTCCGTGGCGCTGGGCCTGACCAGAGAGGCGCAACGGAAGTTTGGTTGACTCTTCTTTACTCCCCTGCTTTGCGGGGGAGGGGACCGCCCTTGCGGTGGAGGGGGTGGCTGCGACGGAGAAAGCATAGTTCTTTGCCTCCTCCGTCTCCCCCTCCGTCGCGCGCGGCTGAGACCGCGCGCGCCACCTCCCCCGCAAAGCGGGCGGAGGAAAAAGATCGCCGGGCTTGCTCTTCAGTGCTACGCGATGAATGCTCGCTGCAACGCCATTGAGGTAGCTTTCCCATGACCATCCGCACGCCCATCTGCGACATGCTCGGCATCGAGTACCCCATCCTGCTCGCGGGCATGGGTGGAGTGTCTTATGCGGAATTGTGCGCCGCCGTTTCGAATGCGGGCGGGTTCGGCTGTCTCGGCATGGCAGGTCGTTCGACGAAAGAGATCGCCGAGGAGATCAACAAGACACGCGATCTCACCGACAAGCCGTTCGGCGTCGATCTGCTCGCGGCGGTGCCGGAGTCGCTGGAGCGCACGGCGGACATCATCATCGAAGGCGGCGCCAAGGCGTTCATCTCCGGATTGGGCGTGCCGCCGCCGCATCTGGTGAAGAAGTTCCACGACGCCGGCCTCAAGGTGATGAACGTCAACGGCACGGTGAAACATGCGCGCTCGGCGCAAGCCGGCGGCCTCGACGCCGTCGTGGCGCAAGGCACCGAGGCGGGCGGACATACCGGCCGCATCGCCGGCATGGCGCTGATCCCGCAGATCGTGGACGCGGTGAAGATCCCCGTCATCGCCGCGGGCTCCATCGTCGACGGACGCGGCCTCGCCGCGGCGCTGGCGCTGGGCGCGCAAGGCGTCTGGATCGGCACGCGCTTCATCGCCTCGCGCGAGGCGCATGCCGGCGGGCTCTACAAGCAGGTCATCCTCGACGCGCGCGACGAGGACACGATCGTGACACGGTCCTATTCCGGCAAGCCGATGCGCGTCTTCGCCAATGAATGGACGGCCGATTGGGAGAAGCGCCCGCAGGACATCCAGAAATTTCCCGCCCAGGCGATCCTGTCGAGCCAGGCCGGCGTCATGGGCGGCATTGGCGGGCAGATCGAGGGCCTGTCGCGCGAACGCTCCGCTTTCGCAATGGGCCAGGGCGCGGGCGGCGTCCACGGCGTCAAATCCGCCGGCGAGATCGTGCGCGAGATCACCGCCGAGGCCGAAGCCGTCATCGCGCGGATGGCGAAATTGGCAAGCTGAATATTCGTCTTTTACTTGCATTGTCCACATGGTTAACATGCGAGTCCTTTTAGGCTTCATTTGGGGGCAAATATGATCAAAGACAATTCTGGACTGACTCGCCGTTATTTCCTGGAAACCACGGCGGCCACCGCGGCGGCTTCGACGCTGCCCTTGGGTGGCGCGCTCGGCGCGGGCACGGCCAAGGCGCCGTATGTCCGCCACAACGCGACCAGCCCGGAAGGCCAGCGCGCGCTGCAAAGCTACGCCAAGGCCGTGGACATCATGCTGCGGCTTCCGGCCTCCGATCCGCACAACTGGTTCCGCAACGCTTTCGTCCATTTCATGGACTGCCCGCACGGCAATTGGTGGTTCTACGTCTGGCACCGCGGCTTCATCGGCTATTTCGAGCAGACGATCCGCCTCTTGAGCGGCGACGCCAGCTTCGCCATCCCCTATTGGGATTGGACACAACTGCCGCGCATCCCCGACACGATGTTCAACGGCGTGCTGACGCCGGACAACGACGGCTATTCGCACTACACCGGCAACCTCGACAAGTTCACCAAGTTCATCAAGCCGACCTTGCAGGCCTATTGGAATGGCCTCTCCCCTGCCCAGCGCACGCAGCTCAACGCTCGCGGTTACACCCAGTTCGACCAGGTGTGGTTCGACGTGCAGGGCGCGGTGCCGAACGCCGATCCCAAGAAGATCTACGCCGTCGCGGGCAACATGGCGTTCGCGTCGACCTGCAACGCACGCTACCTGACGCGCGACAACCCCGCGCTTGATGCCGCGACGGCCTATGACGTGTCGGCGACCGTCGTCGGCGGCGGGCTGATGGCGGATAAGTTCTATATCGACAACGCCACGCAAAGCTTCAACAGCAGCAAGACGGCCTCGCACAACACCCAGCCCAGCGGCGCCACGATGTTCTCGACTCTCGAGGGCCTGCCGCACAACAAGACGCACAACTATATCGGCGGCTATGGGCCGTTGAACTACGGCCCGTACGGCAACATGACCAACAACCTGTCGCCGATCGACCCCATCTTCTTCCTGCACCACTCCAACATGGACCGGCTGTGGGACGTGTGGACGCGCCGCCAACAGGTGCTCGGCCGCGACTGGCGCCCCGATGCCGCCGATGCCGCGACCTACTACAACGAGCCGTTCCTGTTCTTCGTCGGGCCCGACCGCAAGACGATCAGCGGCAAGGCCCAGGACTATTTCAACATGTCGGCGTTCAACTACACCTACCAGCCCGGCTTCGGCGAGGAGCTGATCCCCCAGAACAAGACCACCGCGGTCGCGGCGAACATCGCCGCCGTGAAGGGCACGGTGCAGGGCGGCGGCGGCCTCGCCTCCATCGCCAGTGCCGCGCTCAGCGGCGACCATGTGGTGGTGGCGGCTGTCACGGTCGCGCGTCCCACCGGCAATGACGGCGGGCGCGAGTTCGACGTGCTGATCAATGCACCGGAGAACGCGACCAACATCGGACCCGGCAGCCCGTATTACGCCGGCACCATCGCCTTCTTCGGCCATATGTCCGGCATGGACATGCCGATGGACGCGACTTTCGCCGTGCCGCTGCCCAAGACGCCGCAAGCCGCCAACATGCTGAGGGCGGGAGCACCCGGCGCCGCGCGCGCGACGGCGGGGAACACGACCATCAGCATCCGCGTGGTGCCATCGAACGGCGGCAAGACGCCGGAGCTCAAGGCGCTGTCGCTGGGCGTGCGGTAGATCGTGCGCGCCGTTCGCGCCGCGCTTCTTTCACTCGCGCTTTTGGCACAGGCTGCCCAAGGCGCGAGTGGAGGCGCGGCGGCGAGCCGCACCGTGACCCTGACGCCCTCCGGCGCGCCAAGCCGGATCGCGTTCCTGGTCGTGACCTTGGGCGCGCTGCCTTCGGGCGGCGAAGTCGAGATCACCGGCACGGACGGAAAGATGCTGGGCAGCCTCTCGCCCTATGCCCTGCGCGCGGGCACGGAGGCTGGGACCTACACCGTGCCGCTTCCGGCCGAGGCCGTGCACAACGGCCAGGTGACGGTCCACCTGTCGCTGCGCGACGGCGATGCCACGCGCGCGCCAACCGCCGACGAAGTGAAAGCCGTGCACGCCGAATGGGGCCCGGAGGACTAGGGTTCTCCGCCAACCGCGCGCTGATAGGCTCTCCGCGGGCATACGACTCGCGCGGGGGCGGAATGAGCGACAACACGAGCGTCGAGGCGCTGGGCTACCGGCAGGAACTCAAGCGCTCGCTGAGCCTCGGCGACCTTTTGATCTACGGCCTCGTCTTCATCAGTCCCACCGCGCCCATCGCCGTGTTCGGCATCGTGTTCAACGCCAGCGCCGGGCAAGTGCCGCTGATCTATCTGGTGGGCCTGATGGCGATGGTTTTCACCGCCATCAGCTACATGACCATGAGCCGCGTCTATCCCGTCGCCGGCTCGGCCTATAGCTATGCGGCGCGCGCGATCGGCCCGGCGGTGGGCTTCTTCGCCGGCTGGGCGATCCTGCTCGACTATCTCCTGCTACCGACACTGTCCTTCGTCGTCTGCGCCATCGCGATGCACGCGGTGCTGCCTGGCGTGCCGGAATGGATCTGGGTGGTGTCGCTGCTCGCGCTCTCCACCCTGGTGAACTATCTCGGCATCAGGGCGACGGCACGGGTGAATCTAGTGATGCTCGTGCTGCAGTTCATCATCCTCGCGGCCTTTGTCGCCGCCGCCGTCGTCGCCAAGCCGCACCTGTCGCTCACGCCGCTCTACAATCCAACCGTCTTCAGCCCGGGCCTCGTCTTCGGCGCGGTGTCGTTGGGCGTGCTGAGCTTTCTCGGCTTCGATGCGATCTCCACCCTGTCGGAGGAGACCAAGGGCGGGCCGTCCACCGTCGCGCGCGCGACCATCCTGTCGCTCTGCCTGGCCGCGGCGCTGTTCATGGTGCAGACCTATCTCGCCTCGCTCTTCGTGCTGGGCCGCACGAGCTTTCCGGCGGGCGACGCGACGGATGCGGCGTTCTACAACATCGCGCGGACGATCGGCGGCTCCGGGCTCGAATTCGTCATCGCGGTGCCTGGGATCGTGCTCGGCGCCACCGCGGGCGCCCTCACCGCGCAGGCCGCGACCGCGCGCCTGCTCTACTCCATGGCGCGTGACGGCAAGCTTCCGCGCGCCCTCGCCCATGTCCATCCCGCGCGCAAAGTGCCCGAGCGTGCCGTATTCCTCGTCGCCGGGGTGACCTTGGCGTTGGGCCTGTTCATGGTCAGCAAGCTCGAACTGCTGACATCGATGGTGAGCTTCGGCGCGCTGGCCGGATTCCTGCTGGTGAACGCTTCCGTGCTGTTCCAATTCTGGCGCGATCCGGCGCGGCACTGGCTGAGGCATGTCGCCGTTCCGGTCCTCGGCATGGCGATCACGGGCTACGTGCTGTGGAACGCCGAAGCCAACGCCAAGATCGCGGGCGCGGCCTGGCTGGTGGTGGGCGCGGTGTTCTTCCTGGTGCTGCGCCGCCTGGGCCGTCCGGCCGATCTCAGCGAGATCGCCTGATCGGATCGGCAATCACATCAGCCGCCAGATCAGATGGCCGAACACGACCAGGCCGAAGACCGTGATCACCGCGCCGGAGATGCGGTTGATGAGCGTCATGATCCGCTCGTCGATCCTGGCGTGGAACAGCCCCGCGATGGTGGTGAGCGTGAACCACCAACTCGTCGAGCCAGCCGCCACGCCCGCCACCATCATCGCCGCGCCGAAAAACGTCGCCTGGCCCTGCACCAGCCCCGCGACGACCGCGAACATCGCGGTGAAGGCGAACAGCGTGCCCGGATTGGTGATGGCGAGCAGGAAAGTGGAGAGCATGGCGCGCGCGAGCGTCGCCCCGTCGACGACCTCCTTGGCCTTGAGC
The DNA here is from genome assembly GCA_036491175.1 of Rhizomicrobium sp. Classification (GTDB taxonomy): domain Bacteria; phylum Pseudomonadota; class Alphaproteobacteria; order Micropepsales; family Micropepsaceae; genus Rhizomicrobium. The sequence continues at coordinate 143,727 of DASXCJ010000054.1, read as the reverse complement.
TTCTCGTCCAGGCGCAATTGCGGCGGCGCCAGGAAAGTGCGCGCGCCGAAGAACAGCAGCATCGCGGCGCCGATGACCTCGATGGGCGTAAAATAGGATTTGATGAGTTGGGCGAGCCAGGTGAAGCCGAAGCCCACAATGGCCGCGAACACGACATCCGCCAGCGCCGCGCCCAGCCCCGACAGGAAACCGTAGAGCGAGCCGTGCGCAAAGGTGCGCCGCACGCAGAGCAGATTGACCGGCCCCACGGGCACGGCCGCGATCAGCCCGATCACGAAACCGGAGATGAGTAGGACGAAATAATTCATTCCCCCGAGCCGCCCATCATCGCGAAAGATCGACCACGAGGCGGCCGCGTATTTTTCCGGCCAAGATATCCTCCGCTGCCTTGCGCACGTCGCCGAGGCCGATTGTCCGCGTCATCGCGGCGAGCTTCTTCACGTCGAGATCGCGCGCCAGCCGCTCCCAAGCCTGGGCGCGGCGCTTCATCGGCATGTACACGGATTCGATGCCGAGCAGCGACACGCCGCGCAGGATGAAGGGCGCGACCGTCGTCGGCAAATCCATGCCCTGCGCCAAGCCGCAGGCCGCCACGGCGCCGCCATATTGCGTGGAGGCGAGAACATTGGCGAGCGTCTTGGAGCCGACACTGTCGACCGCGCCGGCCCAGCGCTCCTTGCCCAGCATGCGCGGCTCACCGGAAAGCTCCGTGCGCGGAAGGATTTCGGAGGCGCCGAGATCTTTCAGGTAAGGCTCCTCCTCCGTGCGGCCGGTCGACGCGATCACCTTGAAGCCCAGTTTGGCCAGGATCGCGACCGCGACCGAACCCACGCCGCCGGACGCGCCCGTCACGAGTACGGGGCCCCGCTCGGGCGTCAGCCCCGCATCCTCCAGCGCCAGCACCGAGAGCATGGCGGTGTAGCCGGCGGTGCCGATGGCCATGGCCTCCGCTTGCGTAAATGCGGCTGGCAGCTTCACCAGCCAATCGCCCTTCACCCGGGCACGGCCCGCATAGCCGCCATGGTGATTCTCGGACAGGCCGTAGCCGTTGAGCAGGACCTTGTCGCCCGGTTTGAACCCGCCACGCTCGCTCGACACCACCGTGCCGGCGAGATCGACGCCCGGGATCATCGGGAATTTGCGCACCACCGGCGAGCGGCCAGTGATGGCGAGCCCGTCCTTGTAATTCACGGTGGAATGGGAGACCGCGACGACCGTGTCGCCCGGCATGAGATCGTCCAGGCCCAGCTCGACATCGCTGGCCTTCTGCTGATCGCCATCTTTGGTGAGCAGGATAGCTTTGAAGCGTTCCGTCATTTGGCACTAACCGGCTGAGAGTGCTGCCGCCGGAGCGGCGGTGGGACTTCAAAACCACAGGAAAAACCGAAAGCCGTCAAGGGATTGCGCAAAACTCGACAGGCGGGAACCGCGCGCGCACCCTGATTCTTAAGGAATCTCGGAGATCATTTCGGACGGGGTGTTCAAGGGTGTCGTCATGGGCAAGCTCGAATTGGCGTTGCGCGGTTACCGGCTGACGACCGCGGAAATCCTCTACCACATGCCGGACCATCCGGCGGTCCTGCAAAGCTTCCTTTGGCAGGAGCTCGACATCGCGCCGCAATTTCCGGTGCTCAACAAATTCCTCCATTTCTGGGACCAGCGGATCGAAGGCCCGATCCACTCCGTCCGCGTCGCCGCGCGCGGACTGATCGCAGACGCGGAGCTGAAGATGTACGACGGCGAATTCCGGTTGAATTGAACGACCGCCCTCCCTCAAGGGGAAGATGAAAGCGTTTCCACAAACCTGAGCGGCGCGCCTTGCGATGCCGCCACAAGCGCGTGGTCGCGCATCACCGTCCGTCCACGGATGATCGTCGCCACAGGCCAGCCCGTTGTGGTCATGCCGTCGAAGGGAGTCCAGCCGCAGCGGGACGCGATCCACGAATTTTCGATCTTCCGCTTCTTCTTGAGGTCGACGATGGTGAAGTCCGCGTCGTAGCCGAGCGCGATGCGGCCCTTGCCGGCGATGCCGAAGATGCGCGCCGCGCCCGCCGAGGTCAGATCGACGAAACGTTCGAGCGTCATCCGCCCGGCATTCACATGATCGAGCAGGATGGTGGGCAAGGTCTGCACGCCCGGCATGCCCGAGGGCGTGTCGGGATAGGTCTTGTCCTTCTCCGCGCGCGTATGCGGCGCGTGGTCGGAGCCGATGACGTCGATCAGCCCCGCGCCGACGGCCTTCCACAACGCCTCGCGGTGGCGCGCGTCGCGGATCGGCGGGTTCATCTGCGCATAGGTCCCGAGCCGCTCGTAGCATTCGGGCGCGGCCAGGGTCAGATGCTGCGGCGTCGTCTCCACCGTGACGAAATCATGCGCGTCCGCCAGCAGCGGCAATTCCTCCGCCGTCGTCACATGCAGCACATGCAGGCGGCGGCCGGCCTCGCGGGCGAGCGCGATCACGCGTTCGGTCGAGGCGCGCGCCGTCTCTTCGTCGCGCCAGACGGGATGCGAACGAACGTCACCCTTGACGCGGAAATCCTTGCGCGCCTCGAGCCGATCCTCGTCCTCGGAATGGACGGCGACGCGGCGCGTGCCGCTCTTCAGCGCCGCGAGGATGTCGTCAGGATGGCTGAGCAGCAGCGTACCGGTGGACGAGCCGAGGAACGCCTTCACGCCGCACACGCCCGGCATGCGCTCCAGCGTGGCCAGCGCGCCGATATTCTGCGGCGTGGCGCCGGCATAGAAAGCGTAGTCGCAATGCATGCGGTTCCTGGCGCGGGCAAGCTTGTCCTCGATCGCGGCGCGCGTGGTCGTGGGCGGGGCGGTGTTGGGCATCTCGAACACGCCGGTGACGCCGCCGAGCACGGCGGCGCGGCTGCCGGTCTCGAGGTCTTCCTTGTGCTCATTGCCCGGCTCGCGGAAATGCACCTGGGTGTCGATCACGCCGGGCAGCACGTGCAGCCCCTTGGCGTCATAGGTCTCGGCGGCGGACGCGTTGCCGAGCGCGCCGATGGCGGCGATGCGCCCGCTTATGACGCCGACATCCGCCTCGGCGATGCCGTTCGGCGCGGCGGTCAGCCCGCCCTTGATCAGAAGATCGAAATTCATGCGGCCTCCAGGCAATCGAAGACGCTTCCCTCGGCGCTAACGCCCCGCGCGTGGATGTTGTGCCACAAGGCATAGAACAGAAGCTGCCAGCAGGCGATGCCGAGCCGTTTGTCGCCGCCGCGATAGGCCCGGAACAGCGCGTCGACCTTATCGGCGTGGCACACAGCGCCGATGCCCTCCTGCTTCGCCACCAGCGGCGCGAGTTCGCCGGCGCGCGCGGCGATCCATTCCTCCACCGGCACGGTGAAGCCGCGCTTGGGGGCGAAGGGCCGCGCGCCCGGCAGCGTCCGCTCCAGCCATCTGCGCAGCAGGTACTTGCCCAGCCCGCGATTGATCTTGAAACGGTCCGGCAGGCGATAGGCGAGATTGGCGACGACCGGATCGAGCATCGGCGTGCGCCCTTCCAGCGAATGCGCCATCAGGCAGCGGTCGAGCTTGACCAGCAGGTCATGCGGCAGCCAATCGGCGCAATCGACAGCCTGCGCCTGCTGCACCCGCGTGCGCGCATGGTTGCCGGGCAGGCGCTCCGCCGCCGCGATCCCGTCGCGCCAGGCGCGCGTGGTATCGCGCAACACCTCCGTGCCGTCGAGGAAACCGCGCATGCGAAGCTGTTTGCCGCCGAGCCACCACGGGCGGCGCGCGCTGCGGTAACGTCCGTAGCCGCCGAACAATTCGTCGCCGCCCTCGCCGCAGAGCACGACCTTCATCTCCTTGGCCGCCTCTTCCGCCAGCATATAGGTCGGCACGATGGCATAGTCCGAGGTCGGATCGTCCATCGCCTGCGCGATGGCGGGCATCTGCGCCCAGAATTTCGCGGCGGTGACCTCGACTTCGAGATGCTCCGCGCCCACTTCCTTCGCCATGTCGCGCGCGAAGCTCGCTTCCTCGCTCTTGGACGTCTCGGGGAAGCGCGCGGTGAACGCCCGCACCGGCCGGTCGTTGAGCTTGGCCATGCAGGCCAGGATCGCCGTGGAGTCGATGCCGCCGGAGAAGAACAAGCCGTAAGGCACATCCGAGCGCTGGTGCACCATCACGCTGTCCATCAGCGCGGCGTCGAGGCGCTTCAGCGCGTCCTCCTCGGAGAGATCGAGCAGCGGCTTGTCGGGCAGCGCGGGCTCGACGCGGCGCTCGGCGAGCTTGCCTCCTCGCACCGCGATGGTCTCGCCGGGCAGGACGCGCGCGATGCCGGCGAAGATCGTCTCGCGGCCGGTGGTGAATTGAAGCTGCAGCAATTCGTTGGCGGCTTCGTCGCGGATGCGGCGCTGGACGAGGCCCGTCTTCAGGATCGTCTGCGCCTCGGAAGCGAAGATCACACCGCCCGGATATTCCGCGTAATAGAGCGGCTTGATGCCGAAGGGATCGCGGGTGAGATAGGAGACATCGCGATCCGCCTGCATCCCGATGCCGTACATGCCGCGCAGTGCGTGGGCATAGCGCGCGCCGTCGCGGGCATAGGTGTAGAGCGGCAGCTCGCAGTCGCCCTTGGTGGCGAAATTCGCGCCGGGGAATTCGTGGCGCAGTTCGACGTAATTGTAGATCTCGCCATTCGCCACCAGCACCGAACCGCCGGGACCGAACAGCGGCTGGTCGCCGGTCTGCAGGTCGATGATCGCGAGCCGGGCCTGGGCCAGCGCGATGCCCGGCGCTTCGTAACGTCCGTGACCGTCCGGCCCGCGATGCGCCATGGAGGCGAGCATGGAGTCGATGGCGCCCGCGGGCGGCGTCGATCCGTCATTGGTCATCATGCCCGCGATGCCGCACATCAGCGCCGCCTTACTTTTTCGAACATGGCGATGTAGCGCGACACAACCGCGGCCTCCGAGAACTCCTCCGCGATCCGCTTGTGCCCGTTCGCCACCAGCTTGGCGGCCAGTTCCTTGGACGACAGCACCGCCTGCATCCGCTCCGCCAGGCCCTCGACATCGTCGATGGGCGCGATCAGCGCGTCTTCGCCGTCGCGGGCGATCCAGGCGGGTCCCGCGCTCGCGGCCGTCACCAAGGGCACGCCATGCGCCCAGGCCTCGACCACCACGGTGCCGTTCGGCTCATAGCGCGAGGGAAAGACGCAGAGATCCGCTGCCCGCAACAGCGCGCTGCGGTCCGTGCGCCAGCCGAGGAAGCGCACGCGATCATCGATGCCCAGGTCTTTCGCAAGCTGGATGAGCGCGGCGCGATCCGGCCCCTCGCCCGCGATCCACAGCCACAGCCCCGGTACGCGCGCCACCGACTTGAGCAACACATCCAGCGCCTTGGCCTTGTGCAAACGCCCCAGCGCCAGCGCGAGCGGCACATCCTTGGGCGTGTCGAACGCCGCACGCTCCATGGCGGGCGCGTCCTGGATCACCGGGAAGTTCGGGATGAACGTCACGCGCTCTTTCGGAAAGCCGCCCTCGACGACATGGCGCACCAGGTCGGGCGTGATGCAGACGAGATGATCGCAGCGGCGGAAATATTCGATGCGGTAATAGCCGCCCAGCCGCCCGATCAGCGCGTAGTCGCCCGGCGGCGTCATCGCCCCGCCGCGGCCCGTGAACGTGAGCACGCAATCGGGGTTGAATTCCGCCGCCGCGCGGCCGATGCGCCAGGGCGTATAGAAGTCGAGACCGGGATAGAGGAACGGCACGCCTCTATAGGCGATCCCCGCGCCGTCGAAGGCCTTGCGGCGGATGCCGAACGGCTTCATCGCCGCGCGTACATCCACGCCCGCGCGCTTCAGCGCCAGGGTCAGCGACACGAAGAACGTCTCCGAGCCGCCGAATTCGGCGCCGGCAGCCACGGTCATGACGCGCAGGGACATGGGCCTGAATTACGACGCGGATTCCGGCTTGGCAACCGCGGCGCGCGGTATTAACTCATGGGCATGGCCCTCAGGCTCGACGACCGCGCCGTGATCGCCCTTACGGGGCCGGAGACGCGCGGCTTCCTCCAGGGCCTCATCACCAATGATATTGAGAAGCTGGCCCCCGGCGTCGCGCTCTACGCGGCCCTGCTCACCCCGCAGGGCAAGATCCTATACGACTTCCTGCTGACCGAGGGCGACGGCGCGGTGCTGATCGATATCGCCGCCGATTCGCGCGACGCGCTGCTCAAGCGCTTAAAAATGTATCGCTTGCGCGCCCAGGTCGATATCGAAGCCCGCGACCAGCTCGTGGTCATGACCGGCCTCGACGAGCCGCACGCGCGCCAGGGCGTGACGTTCGACGATCCGCGCCATCCCGGCCTGCCGCGCCGAACCTTGGGCGCACGGGCCGAGATGCCGGACGCGCCGTCCCAGGCGGCCTATCACGCGCTGCGCCTCGAGCTCGGCGTTCCTGAAGGCCGCGATTTCGGCGTGGACAGGATGTTCGCGCTCGACGCCGGGCTGGACGAGCTCCATGCCGTCTCCTTCGCCAAGGGCTGCTATGTCGGCCAGGAATTGACCGCGCGGATGAAGCATCGCGGCACGGCCCGCAAGCGCCTGCTGACAATCGCGGCGGAAGCCGCCCTGCCCCCGCCCGGCACGGCGCTCAAGGCCGCCGGCAAGGAAATCGGAGAGATCGCATCCACTTATGGCGAACGCGGCTTCGCCCTTGTGCGGCTGGACCGCCTGGACGAGGCGGGCTCTGCTGTCATCGGCGCCGGCGATGTCCCGGTGCGCGTGATCAAACCGTCATGGATTTAGCTTGACCTGTTAGCCCAACGGATCAGATTCGCGATCCCTTCGAAGGAGTCTTTCCATGCTGCATCATGTTTCCATCGGCGTCCGCGACGTGGCGCGCGCCGCCACCTTCTACGATCCCGTCATGAAGGCGCTCGGCTACAAGCGCGTCGCCGATTATTCGCCGGGCGCGATCGCCTATGGCGAGGCCAAGGGCAAGCCGGAGTTCTGGGTCGGCCTGCCGCACGACCAGGGCGCGCCCTCCTCGGGCAACGGCGCCCATGTCGGCTTCACCGCGAAGTCCAAGGCGGCGGTGATGAAATTCCACGAAGCCGCGCTCAAGGCCGGCGGCAGCAACAATGGCGAGCCCGGCCCGCGCCCCGACTACGGCCCGGCCTACTACGGCGCTTTCATCTACGACCTCGACGGCAACAAGATCGAGGCGACGTTCTGGAAAGCCCCGCTCGCCGCCGCCGCGCCGAAGCCGGCGAAGAAAGCAAAGAAGAAAGCCCCCGCCTCGCGGAACCGCCCGCCTTGGACGAGCCGCGCGGCCAAGCCGGCCAAGAAAAAGAAGAAAGCCAAGAAGCGTTGAACAAGGCCGCCACGACCTGCACCTGGCCCGGCACCGACCCGCTCTACGTCGCCTATCACGACGAAGAGTGGGGCGTGCCGGAATGGGATGGGCGTGCGCTCTACGAGAAGCTCGTCCTGGACGGTTTCCAGGCCGGGCTCTCGTGGATCACGATCCTCAGGAAGCGCGAGAATTTCCGCAAAGCCTTCCACGGCTTCGATCCGGAGAAGATCGCGCGCTACGGCAAGCGCGACGTCGCGCGCCTGCTCAAGAACGAGGGCATCATCCGCTCCAAGGCCAAGATCGACGCCGCGATCCGCGGCGCGCAGCTCTGGCTCGACATCGAGGAGAAGCAGGAAGGCGGCTTCACCGAACTCATCTGGAAACATGTCGGTGGACGCCCGCACCAGAACCGCTTCAAGACCATCGGCCAAGTCCCCGCGAAGACCGAGATGAGCGAAGGCCTGTCGAAGGAATTGAAGAAACGCGGGTTCAACTTCGTCGGCCCCGTGATCGTCTACGCCTTCGCCCAGGCCGTCGGCATGGTCAACGACCACATGCTCGCCTGCCCCCGCCACGCGGCTTGCGCCAAACTGGCGAAGGCGAAGCACGGATAGAGTGGGTTGGCGGCATCACAAACACAGTGTCATGGCCCGCGAATGCGGGCCACCCAGGTGACGCCGCACGACTTTCTCCTAACTATCACCCTCCTACCTATCACCGTCATGGCCCGCATGAAGCGGGCCACGACGAGGTAGATACGGTGAGAGAAGTGCAGCATCACCTAGGTAACCCGCACTTGGCCGGCCATGACGCCGAGGTTCGTCAACTCCCGAAATAACGCGGGTTGTCGAGGTCGGCGAGCAAACCTTGCTGGTTCGGCTCCCAGCCCAGCGCCTTGCGCGTCTTTTCGCTGGATGTCGGCGCGTCGATGCCGGCGAACATCGCGAACCAGCCGAAATGCTCGGGCGCTTCCGCCGCCGACTTGCCGACGACGGGGATGTTCAACCGGCGGCCGATGATTGTCGCGATATCCTTGAACGCCACGCCTTCTTCCGCCACTCCGTGATAGCACGCGCCGGCGACGCCTTTCTCGAGCGTGCGCCGGTAGAGATCGGCCGCGTCCAACCGATGCACCGCCGACCAGCGGTTCGCGCCGTCGCCGACATAGGCCGAGACGCCCTTCTCGCGCGCGAGTGCGATGAGCATGGGCACGAAGCCCTTGTCGCCGTCGCCATGCACCGTGGGCGAAAGCCGTATCGCCATCGCACGCACGCCCCGCGCCGCGAAAGCAAGGCCCGCCTTCTCGGACATGCGGGGGAATCCCTCGGGCGCGACATCGTCCTCCGTCGCAAGCCGGCCCGGCGACAGGATCGCCGTCCCGGAGGTGACGATCAGCGGCCGGTTCGAGCCTTCGAGCACCGCGCACATCGCCGCGATGGCGTGCGCGTCGATCTGTCCGTTCTCCGCATATTTGGAGAAATCGTGGATGAAGGCGCAATGGATCACGCCGTCGGCCTTCGCCGCGCCGCTGCGCAGGCTGCCGAGATCCTCCAGCGAGCCGCGATGCACCTCCACGCCCGCCTTGGTCAGCGCCGCCGCATTCGCATCCGAGCGCGCGAGGCCGACAACCTTGTGTCCATGGGCGATCAGATTCTGGGTGACGGCGGATCCGACGAAGCCGGTCGCGCCGGTCAGGAATACACGCATGGTTCTTCTCCGAATTGGGCGCTAGCGCGCCAAGGCACTTCCGCCTTCGACATAGAGGACCTGGCCGGTCGCGAAGCTGTTGCGCATCAGATAGAGATAGGCCTCAGCCGCTTCAGCGGGCGGGCCGGGACGCGGCACCAATTGGCGCTCGGTCATCTTCTCCAACATGCCGCGATAGTCCTCCGAAAATACGTCCCACAATTCCGTGCGGATCAGCCGGGGCAGACGCAATTCACGCGCACCGGGGCGAGATCGACCGCCAGCCCCTTGGCGAGGAATTCGGCCGCCGCCGCGCCCGCCGTCGCCAGCGCCATGCCCTTCATCGGCTGATGCGCGAGCATGCCACCGGTGATCGTATAGGAGCCGCCAGCCGGCAGCTTTGCGGCGCCATGCTTGGCTACCGCGACCGCCCCCCAAAATCTGACGTTCAGCGCACGCGGCGCGGCGGCGAGATCGACATGCGCGACCGGGCCGAAACCGATCCCGGTCCAATCGCCCGCCGTGAAAGCGATGTGATCGAAGCTTCCGGCATTCGCGAAGAACGTCTCCACCGCCGCTTCGTCGGTGACATCGAGCACAGCCGATGACGCGCCGACCTGCTCCGCCGCGCGGGCGATCTTCTCGGCATTGCTGGACGCGACGACGACCGCCGCACCTTCGCGCACCGCGCCTTCCGCGATGCCGCGTCCGATTCCGGAGCCGCCGCCAATCACGAGCACACGCTTGTCTTTTAAACTCATCATTCGGGCAAGCTCATCTTCCGGGCCTTTCGCTGCTGGACGCGCGCATTGTCGGCCTTTAAGATATGCCGGTAAAGTAGTGTCATTATACAGGTATAATAGGTAACAGGATGAGCGCCTCCAACCCGCTGGGCGCCTATCTGAAGGATCGGCGCGCCAAGCTCGATCCCGCCTCGTTCGGCTTTCCCCTTACGCGGAGGCGCACGCCGGGCCTCAGGCGCGAGGAAGTGGCCCAGCGCGCCAATGTCAGCGCCACCTGGTACACCTGGCTCGAACAGGGCCGCGGCGGCGCACCCTCCGCCGACGTGCTCGACCGTATCGCCCGGGCGATGATGCTGACCGATGTGGAGCGCGAGCACCTGTTCCTGCTCGGCCTGGGCCGCCCGCCCGAGGTTCGCTATCAGGCGCCCGAAGGCATCACGCCGCGACTGCAACGCGTGCTCGACACGCTGCGGCTCAGCCCCGCTTTCATCCGGACGGCGACCTGGGACGTCGTCGCTTGGAACGCGGCGGCCGCCGCGGTGCTGACCGACTACAGCAAGCTCGAGGCCTCGCAGCGCAACATCCTGCGCCTCATCTTCCGCGACTCACGTATCCGCGCCGCGCAGCCGGACTGGCAGAATGTCGCGCGCTTCGTGGTGGCCGCGTTCCGCGCCGATGCCGCGCGCGCCGGCGCCGCGCAGAAGGTGCAGTCGCTCGTCGACGAGCTGTGCAGCGTCAGCCCCGAATTCGAGGCGCTGTGGCGCAGCAACGATGTGCGCACCCATGGCGACGGCGCAAAGATGCTGCACCATCCCGTCGCCGGGCCGATCTCAGTGGAATATTCCGCCTTCGCCGTCGACGGACGGCCCGATCTCTTCCTGGTGGTCTACAACCCCGCCTCCGAGGCAGACGCGGCGCGCATCGGCGCGCTGATCGACGGGAAACTGGGCGCTTAGGTGCAACGACGATGCAACTGACGGATTTCGATTTGATGGAACGCGGGCCTCGACGGTTCGACACCTATGCCAATCGGACTCTCGTGCCATCGCCGCTGGGCGATTTCACCATCGAGATGCTGGTCGATATCGGCAAGACTCCCACGCCGGAGATGCTTGCGGCGGCGAGCCGGCTGTTGGAAAAATTTTCGGCGGACAAAGAGAGTTTGGCGCAAAAGGTCTACCGCCAATACCGCGCTGTCTGCGAAGCGTCTTACGGCCCGGGCTGGCTGAAGGGGTGCGGCGTTCCGGAGGGACTGTCCCTGCCGCGGCTGCACGAATATCTAAATTCGAGGACCTTGACTGTGGACAGCGCCTTGAACATTTCCGTCTACACATCGCCCGCTTGGGACCGGGAGCATGGTTTGTATTTCGATCTGGTGGATGGAGAATGGCGGTTCGGCGAATAGATGTGCTCCCTTCATAGGAGCGCGGACCAACGGTGGAGCGACCCAATGGCCAGCAAGGCATCCAAGACCGCAACGAAGGACACAAAGGGCGAAACATCGCCCTCTCAACAGATCGACGCGCGGATTCGCGAGCTCGGCGGCTGGCGGGGCGAGATGCTCGCCAAGGTGCGCGCACTCATCAAGCAGGCCGATCCGGATGTGGTCGAGACCTGGAAATGGCGCGGCGTTCCGGTCTGGGAAGATGAAGGCATCATCTGCACCGGCGAGAGCTACAAGGCGGTGGTGAAGCTCACCTTCGCCAAGGGCGCGGCGCTGGACGACCCTGCCCGCCTCTTCAATTCCAGCCTCGATGGCAATGTGCGCCGCGCGATCGACATTCGCGAGGGCGACAAGCTCAACGAGCGGGCGCTGAAGACGCTGGTCCGCGCCGCCGCCGATCTCAACAAGAGCAAGAAGAAACCAGCCAAAAGGGCCTGACTAATCGGCGCGCCGCACCACGTTCCCGGCCACGATGGCCACGGCCATCAACAGCAGGAACAGGCCGGAGAGAACGAGCGAGGCCCAGACCGGGCCGATCCACGCGCCGATCACGTACCAGAGCGCCGACATCGCATAGAGCAGCGCGACCAGCGCCAGGACCCCCGCCGTCACATAGAGCGCGATCGCCCAGACATGGCGCATCATGCGCTGCATGAGATGGCGCATCACCCCTTTGAGGGCGCCCGCGATCAGGGTGCCAGCCAACGCGTCCCGAACCTTCATGCCGTCAGAATAGGATGCGCGCGAGCAACATGCCAGTCAGCGCCGCGAAGACCACCGCCTTGATCGGCCGAGCGACGATATAGTCCTCGATCTCGTCGCAGAAGCTCGCCGGAACATCCTCGAAGCCGTCGTCTTCCATCGTGGGATCGGTCGCCATGGGACACCTCGCTCTATCGCCCGTGGTAACGGGCGTCTCATAAGGACGTTCCGGTCAGCCCCGGCCTTTATAAGGCGACACGCCGGGGTCTGGGAGCCAGACGGTCTTGGGCAGCTTGCCGCTCTGCCAGAAGACGTCGATGGGAATTCCGCCGCGCGGATACCAGAAGCCGGCGACGCGGAAATATTTGGGCTTGACCGCCGCCACGATGCGCTTGCCGATCAGCAGCGTCGTGTCCTCGTGGAAGGCCGGATGGTTGCGGAAGCTGGTCAGGAACAGCTTCAGCGATTTGGATTCGAGCAGCGATTTCGCCGGGCAATAGTCGATGACGAAATGGGCGAAGTCCGGCTGGCCGGTCACCGGGCAGAGGCAGGTGAATTCCGGCGCGGTGAAGCGGGCGACATAGTCGGTGCCGGCCTGCGGGTTGGGCACGGCGTCGAGCACCGCCTCGTCCGGCGACCACGGCTGGGAAACGGCGCGGCCGAGCTGGAGGATGTGTTTGCGCTTCGCCATCACGGGCCCTCATAGACGCAGGACTGGCCGTAGCTCGGGCGGCGCAGCTTCACGCGCACGACTTCCGGCAGCGCGCGCCTGGCGCGCTCATAGATGAAGCGCGACAGGTTCTCGAGCGTGGGCGATGTCAGCCCCTCGACCTCGTTCAGGAGGCGGTGGTCGAGGCTGTCGCGGATGGTTTCGAGGGCGGCTTTCACCACGCCCAGGTCGCGCAGGAAACCGGTCGCCGGATCCGGCTCGCCGCGCAACGTCACCTCGACATAGAAGGAGTGGCCGTGCAGACGCGAATTCTCCGGCGCGCCGGCGCCCAGATAATGGGCGGCGTCGAAGGTGAATTCCTGCGTCAGCTCGATCATGGCGGGCGCGTGTCGCAGACCCCATTGCGCCGGTCAAGTCCCGGCCTATCTTAAGCTTTGCGCCCCGCTGGAGGACCCTATGCGAAGCCGCCCGATCCGCCGCCTCCGCGCGCTTTGGCGTCTCTATGTGCCGGACCCCGTCCGCAAGACCTGGGATTGGTTCAAGGAGCCGGTCATCGCGCTCGGCCTGGTGCTGGTGGCGACCACGGCCATCGCCCGGCCCTATTACGTGCCCTCGGGCTCGATGGAGCCGACCTTGCAGATCGGCGACGAGTTCTTTGTCTCCAAATATGCCTACGGCTATAGCCGCTATTCGGTGCCGTTCGCCCTCGGTCCCGCCTCGCAGCACCGCCTGCTGGAGCGCGCACCGGCGCGTGGCGACATCATCGCCTTCCATATGCGCTTCCCCGACGGCCGCGACGAGACGCTGGTGAAGCGCCTGATCGGCCTGCCGGGCGACCGCGTGCAGATGATCGCGGGCCGTCTCTGGATCGACGGTCGCAAGCTTCCCGTCGCACCCGCCGGCGCCGGACAGGTCGAGGACGACCTTGGCGAGATGATGACCGTGCCGCAATATATCGAGACGCTGCCGGGCGGCGTGAAGCACCCGATCTTCAAATGGCTCGCCGGCGGCGACTACGACAACACGCAGATCTTCACCGTGCCCTCAGGTCATTACTTCATGATGGGCGACGACCGCGACAATTCCCTCGACAGCCGCGCGCCCCTCGCGGTCAACGGCGTCGGCTTCGTGCCGGCCGAGGATTTGATCGGTCGCGCCGAGTTCATCCTCGGCTCGGTCGATTACAAGAACGCGAGCGGCGTATGGGCCTGGCCGTCGCAGCTCAGGCTGGCGCGATTTTTCAAGGACGTGCGCGCGCGCTGACAGACCTCCCCTTGCGGGGAGGTGCGTTTTATCTGTGCTTCTTGTGCGTGTCGTTCCAGTCCTGCACGGCCTGGATGGTCAGTGCGACATGGGCGTCGGGCGCGAGGTTGGTGTAGGTGAAGGCGACCTTGTGATCCGGGGTGATCACATAGGACGTGCGGTCGGCATATTCCGGCTTTCTCGCCAGCACCGCGTCATAGGCCTTGATCACCTTCTGGTCGGGATCGGCGGCGACGGGGAATTTGCTGCGGCAATCGCTGACGGAGAATTTGTCCAAGGTCGCGATGTTGTCGTGGCTGACGCCGATGACGGTCGCGCCCATGGCCTTGAAGCGATCGGAGGCGTCGGCGAAATCATGCGCTTCGATGGTGCAGCCGGTGGTGTAGGCCGCCGGATAGAAGTAGAGCACCACAGGACCCTTCTTCAGCGCGTCGGCGAGCGAGAAGGTGAACTCCTTGCCGCCCATCGAGGCCTGCGCCGTGAAATCCGGCGCGGACGCGCCCACGCTCAGCGAGGCGTAGGCGGCGGTCGCGCTCAGCGCGCAAACGGCCATGGCGGCGGCGATCATCGTCTTCATGGGAATCCTCTTCCTCAAACCGCGCGCATATTGACGAGGCCAAGTGACATTGCCAATGGCACTAAACAGCAAACCGCACGGTGTAATACCCGCCCTCGTGGGCGGGTCGAAAACGTCCTTGCGTTTTCGGGGAGAGGGACGGAGCAGGTGGCGCGTTCCGCCCCCTCCCCGAAATTTTGCTGCGCAAAATTGTCGACCCGCCCACAAGGGGCGGGTGCTTCACACTGCTATCGCCTTTTCGCCCGCATGCACGCGGCGGAAGCGGACGCGCGCCTTGGTGCCGATGCCGAGCTTGGAATCCAGGGTCAGTTCGCCGTGATGGAGGTCGACGAAGGCCTTGGTCAGAGGCAAGCCGAGGCCGGCGCCTTCGTAGCGCCGCGCCAGGCGGGCATCGACTTGGGCGAAGGGGGTGAAGGCGACATCCATGTCGCTCTCCGACATTCCGATTCCGGTGTCGGCGACCTCGACCTCGATCTCGTCGGGCCCGCCGCGGACATTGATCGACACCGCCCCGCCCCGGTCGGTGAACTTGATCGCATTGGAGAGCAGGTTGAGGAAGATCTGGCGCAGCTTCGCCTTCTCGCCCCAGACCGGCAATTCCTCGTCGCCCAGCGGGGCGCTGAGGGTGAGGCCCGCTTCGTTGCATTGCTCGCGCACGATCTTCACGCAATCGCGCAGGATGTAGCGAAGATCGACGACCTCGCCCTTCAGCTCGATCTTGCCGGATTCGCTGCGCGACAGGTCGAGCACGGAATTGATCACGTCGAGCAGATGGCGGCCGCTGCGCATGATGTCGGTCGCGTAGTCGAGATATTTCGCGTTGGAGATCGCGCCGAACATCTGGGTGGTGATGATCTCCGAGAAGCCGATGATGGCGTTGAGCGGCGTGCGCAGCTCATGGCTCATATTGGCGAGAAAGCGGGTCTTGGCGGCGTTGGCGGTCTCCGCCGTCTGCTTGGCGGAACGCAACGCCTCCTCGCGCTCATGCAGCGCGGTGAAATCGGTGAGGAAGATGAAGAAGTCGCCGTCCGGCGTGCGGCTGCCGGTGACGCGCACCCAGCGCCCGTCGCGTAGGCGCCGCTCCGCGCTCTTGCCCGCGCCAGCGCGCCCGATGCCGATCTCGTCGAGCGTCGGCAGCACCGTGCCTTCGGCCAGGTTCGCCTGGATAGCGCCGGCGACGACGGAGAACTCGGCGCCGGGCGCGAGTTCCTTGCCGATGTCCGGGAAAAAGGCGCGCAAGGTCGCGTTGGCGGTGAGGATGCGGCCCGCCGCGCTGACCATCAGCACGCCTTCGCGCGAGGTCTTGAGCGCCTGGATCAAGCGGCCCTCCGCCGATTGCGCGCGCGCCGTCTCGCGCGCCACCATCTCGCGGATATTGTCCTGCATCACGGTCATGGAGCGCAGCAAGGTGCCGGTTTCGTCGCGCGTGCCGTCCGGAATCGGCGTCTGCAATTCGCCGCCGGCGATGCGGTCGGCGACCTTGGCCGCGGCGCGCAGCGGATTGACGATGCGCCGCGCCAGGAACCAGGTGATGATGATGGCGAGCAGCAGCGACAGCGCCGTCATCATCATGCTGACATAGCGATAGTAGCCCACGGCCGACACCGCCTTGCGCCGGTCGATGAAGGAATGATCGGCGTTCAGCTCGATCAGCATGTCGAAGCGGTCGAGGACGCGGGCGTCGAGCGCGTCGAGCTTGGGATCGTCGAGCACGGCGCCGTCGGCGCGGCGCTCGGCGTCCCAGCGCGTCACCAGCGATTTCAACTCGGCGATGATCTTGGTCTCGTCGGGATGGACGGAGCGTTCCTGCGCCACCGCGAGATCGCCGAAGAAGGTGGAGGACAGATCGTCGATCTGCCGGTCGAGCGCCATGCGCGCCTTCCCCTCGGAGAAATGGCGCCGCAGCATCGCGTTCTGCATCTGGCTGAAATCGAGCGAGGCGGCGCGGGCATAATTGATCGCCATCAGCGGGCCGTCGTAAGTGTCGGCCACGATCGAGCCCGCCGCGTTGAGCACGGCGAAGCTATAGGCTCCTAACCCGCCTACGATCAGGCTCAACACGAAGAACGCGCCGAAAATCTTCGTGCCGATCGAGCGTGTGTTGACCGACAGCCGCATGAATCCATCCACAGGGGTGGATTATGTCGATGCGCGAGTTGATTTGGGTTTAACCGTTACGAGGACGGAAACCAGGGTAAATATTTACTTGACGTGAACCGTGAGCAGCATTTTCGGATGGATGTGACAGCGGATCGGGAAAGTTCCGGCGTCCGGAAACGCGATGTGCAGCGTCTCGCCGGGCGGTTGCTCGGCTGAGTCATATTTGAAGGCGGGCGAGTCCACGTAGATCTGGTGGATGAACTCATCCTGGTTGGAGAAGTCCAGGGTCTCGCCGCGATTGATCGCAATCTCGAGCGGATGGAACGCACGGCCGTTCTGCACGACGTTGTGCGCCGCGTCCGCCCAGGCGAGCGTCGCCGCAGCGGCGAGCGCCATGGCAAGCGGCGGAACGGTGTAGCGGTTCATTTCGTCACGATGTCGTGCTGCATCGGCGCCAATCGCGCAAGGAAGCGGTTCTGGGTCGCGAACGGTACGCCGTCCTTGTCCATCGCCTTCTGCAGATCCTCGACCACCGCGTTGAAATCCATGTTGGTGAGGTGCAAGCCCTTGTGCGTCTCGTACATGTCGCGGCCGGTATAGGCGCAAGGCCCACTCATCTTGAGCGTGGAGGCCTGCAGCCGCGCCGCTTGCGCCGCGCGCACGCCGCCCGAAATGCCGCCATAGGAGACGAAGCCGACCGGCTTGTATTGCCATTCCCAGAACAGGTAATCG
This sequence comes from Rhizomicrobium sp., assembly GCA_036491175.1. GTDB lineage: Bacteria > Pseudomonadota > Alphaproteobacteria > Micropepsales > Micropepsaceae > Rhizomicrobium. Next base: position 126,491 of record DASXCJ010000054.1, on the reverse strand, counting down.
AGCGCGTTCATGAAGCTGGGCGGCGGCGAGAAATTATATTCCGGCAGCACGAAGACCAGGGCGTCGGCTTCGGTCACGCTCGCACTCCAGGCCTTGGTATGGTCCTGCGCATATTGGCGGCGCATCGGATGGTGCGGCTCGTCATAGAGTGGAAGCTTGAAATCCGCGAGGTCGATGAGTTGGGCGTCGAACTTGCCGTCCTGTTTGGCGAATTCATGGAACCATTTCGCGATGGAAGGCCCCGCCCGGCCCGGCCGCGTGGAGGCGATGATCGTATGCAGGCGCATGGGTGGTCTCCTTCGGTGAGTCGCACTATATTTGTGACTGACACTAGATTGGTGCCTAGATAGATACTCGGCACAGTTCGGCGCAAGAAGGCACTTCGATGAGACAGAGTCACATCCATGAAACCAGCGACTGCCGCGCGGTGTCGGGCGTGCTTGCCCGCATCGGCGACAAATGGTCGGTGCTGATCGTGACGCGATTGGGCCCCGCGCCCATGCGCTTCAACGCGCTCAAGCGCGAGATCGGCGGCATCTCGCAGCGCATGCTGACGCTGACCCTGCGCAACCTGGAGCGCGACGGCCTCGTCACCCGCACCGTATTCCCGACGATCCCGCCGCGGGTGGACTACGCGCTCACCCCGCTCGGCCGTTCGCTGCTCGTGCCGGTGCAGGCATTGGGCGATTGGGCGCTGAAGAACCAAGGCAAGATCGCCGAGGCGCGGATCAAATTCGATCGCGTCCATCCCGACAAGAAGAGCGCGCAGGCCGCATGAAGATCGCGCTCTATGCCATGGGCTCACGCGGCGACGTGCAGCCGCCCGCGGCGCTGGCCGCCACGCTCGTCAAGCGCGGCCACGATGTGAAGCTCGTCGCGCCGAAGGAATTCGCGGGTCTGGTCGAAGGCCGCGGCGTCACCTTCTGCGGATTGGAAGGCGACATCCACGCCATGGTCCGCGACGTCGTCGACAACGGCAGGAATCCCGCCGTGCTGTTCAGCCGCATTGCCGGCGAGTTCGGCGCGCTCGGCGCGGAATGGACCAAGGCGATGCGCGACTATTCCGCCGATTGCGACATCCTCGTCGGCATCGGCGGTGGCGGCGGCGGCGCGGAAGCTGTCGGCCAGAAGCTCGGCAAGCCCTATGTCATCGGCTTCCTGCAGCCGATCATACCCACGGCGGAATTCCCAAGCCCCGCCTTTCCACCCGCGAACCTGCCCGGCTTCGTCAACTACGCAGAGCACTGGCTGGCGCTGGAAGGCCTGTGGATGGCCTTCCGCCCGATGTCGAACAAGGCGCGCAGGGAAGTGTTGGGCCTGCCGAGGATTCCGTGGGGACCGTGGCGCTATCTCTATCGCGAAGGCTTTCCGGTGCTGATCGCCTGCAGCCCGTCGGTGTTTCCGCCGCCGCCGGAATGGAAGGGCCGCGCGGAGATGACGGGCTACTGGTATCTCGACAGCGCCGCCGATTATCGCCCTCCCGCCGAACTCGCGTCCTTCCTCGACAGCGGGACGCCGCCGGTCTATTTCGGCTTCGGCAGCATGACGCTCGCCCGTCCGCATGAAACGGTCGCGACGATCCTGAAAGCGGTGAAGCAGGTTGGCTGCCGCGCGGTGATCAGCGCCGGCTGGTCCGGTCTCGCGCCCGACCACATCACCAGCGATGTCTACGCCGGCGACAATCTTCCGCACGACTGGCTTCTGCCGCGCATGGCGAGCGTCTGCCATCACGGCGGCGCCGGCACGGCTGCGGCGGCGATGCGCGCGGGCAAGCCCAGCATCGTCGTGCCGTTCTTCGCCGATCAGCCTTTCTTCGGCTGGTGGCTGGAGAAGAAGCTCGGCGTCGCCCCTCCGCGCATGCGCGAAAAGCAATTGACCGTCGGCACGCTCGCGCACGCGATCGAGCGAACGCTCAGCGACAAGACCATGCGCGCGAACGCCTCCGCGCTCGGCGAAAATATTCGCGCCGAGGACGGCAACACGCACGCCGCCGAGTTGATCGAACGGATGGCGCGGCGAAGGTGACTACGTTGCCCAGCTCGTGTCGAAGCGCGAGGTGAGCGGCACCGCGACGACACGCGCCGCCGCCCGCTGCTCCACCGCCACGATGTCGTCGAGCAATTCGGCGACGCAACTCTGATTGCGCCCGCCCAGATGCTCGCTGCCGTTCAGATGCGGCCAGACGATGCGGCCGACGAACTCGCGCAGATCGGCGACCCAGCGCTCATCCTCCAGCGCCAGCTTTGCCCGCTTGTGGACCAGCACCGCCATGTGCGGCGCGGCCAGCGCCCGCAGTTCGTCATGCAAAGCCGGCTGCCATTCCGTCGGCATCTCGATGCCCTGACGCAAGAGCCGCCAGACTTCCTTCACCGCCACGCGAAACTCACCTTTCGCCATGACACCCCTCCATCCCACTCACGGGAGGAGCATGCACGCGAGGTCTTAATCCGAGGCTGAGGAGCGTGGTTACGAAGTGGTATGCAACCGGGACTTGCATAACGCCTGCAAAATGCCTACATTTTGCAGGCACAGGAGCCAGCCATGCCCGTGACCATCACCATCCGCGATGTCCCCGACGATCTCGCCCAACGCCTCCGCGAGCGCGCCAAGCGCAACCACCGCTCGCTGCAGGGGGAGTTGATGGCGCTGATCGAGAGCTCCGAGCGATCGTCCGGTCTGCGGGAGGATCAGCGCGAATATCAGGCAGAACAGCCTGCGAAGCGTCACTTGACGATACAAGAAGTCTCCGAATGGGCTCGGCAACGCGGCCCCTTACGCACAGAAGAAGAGTGCGCTAGCGAAAGCATTGTTGAATCGATCCGCCGGATGAGAGACGAGCGGACTGAACACATCGAGCAGATCCTGGAAAAAGCACAGCGCAAATGAAAATCGCCGATGCCTCTGCCATACTCGCGCTTCTGCTCGATGAACAGGAGCGCGCAAAGGTCAAAGGGTTGCTCGCGAATGAACGATTGATCGCGCCGCATCTTCTGCTTCTTGAGGTCGCCAACAAATGTGCGGTGGAGGCGAGGCGATTTCCCGACAAGAAACACGATTACATCGACGTGTTGGCCAAGTTCCTAGACCTAACGTCGAACTCCATGACGTCGATATCGTTGGCACTTTCGTCTTGGCCGACCTTCACAACCTCAGCGCCTATGACGCCAGCTATCTCTGGCTGGCCCGCGATCTGGACGTGGAACTCGTGACTTTGGACCAGCAGCTTCTCGCCCTGCTCCATGCCCCGTGACGGGTCCGCGACACCGAACCCCGGCTAACATTATTGCGTCACCCCCTCCCCCATGCTAAGTGCTCCGCGCGTCGGCGTTAAGATTCGCGGGTGCGGGTGGATTTCTTCGCTCAATCAAAGACTTGGCAATGGCTTGAACCACGCCGGATAGCCGGCGGATAGGGGTCTTGAGTGGCGGACGCTTCTCACAATTCCGGACTGGCGGGGCGCTACGCCACCGCGATCTTCGAACTCGCCCAGGAAGAGCGTGCGGTCGAGGCCGTCGAGCGCGATTTCACCGCCCTGCACGACCTCATCAACGGCTCGCCCGATCTGGCCCGCCTGGTGCGTGCGCCGGTCTTCAGCCGCGACACCCAGCAGAAGGGCATCGACGCCATCCTGCGCCGGATGGAAGCCGCCCCGCTGACCGTGCGCTTCGTGCTGTTGCTCGCCTCCAAGCGCCGCCTGTTCGCGCTCACCGACATCATCGCCGCCTACAACGTGATGGTCGGCAAGATGCGCGGCGAAATCGATGCCTCCGTGACCTCCGCGCGCCCGCTCGGCGACGGCGAGGTCGAAGAACTCAAGCGCGTGCTCAAGGCCAAGCTCGGCCGCGACGCGCGCCTCGAACAGAAAGTCGACCCCACCCTTCTTGGCGGCCTCGTCGTGAAGGTGGGTTCGCGCATGATCGATTCGTCGTTGCGCACGAAGCTCACGGGCATTCGTGCGGCCATGAGAGGACAGTGACACCATGAAGATCCAACCGGCCGAAATCTCCGCGATCCTGAAGAAGGAGATCCAGAATTTCGGCACCGAGGCTGAAGTCAGCGAAGTCGGCCAGGTGCTGAGCGTCGGCGACGGCATCGCCCGCGTCTATGGCCTCGACAACGTCCAGGCCGGCGAGATGGTCGAGTTCCCGGGCGGCATCAAGGGCATGGCGCTGAACCTCGAAGCCGACAATGTCGGCGTCGTGATCTTCGGCAACGACTCCACCATCAAGGAAGGCGACACGGTCAAGCGCACCGGCGCCATCGTGGAAGTTCCCGTCGGCAAGGGCGTCCTCGGCCGCGTGCTCGACGCGCTCGGCAATCCCATCGACGGCAAGGGCCCGCTGACCGACATCGCCAAGCGCAGCCGCGTCGACGTGAAGGCGCCCGGCATCATCCCGCGCAAATCGGTGAGCGAGCCGATGCAGACCGGCCTCAAATCCGTCGACGCGCTGATCCCGATCGGCCGCGGCCAGCGGGAGCTCATCATCGGCGACCGCCAGACCGGCAAGACCGCCATCGCCATCGACGCGATCATCAACCAGAAATACACCAACGCCGGCGGCGACGATAAGCAGAAGCTCCATTGCATCTATGTCGCCATCGGCCAGAAGCGCTCCACCGTCGCCCAGATCGTCAAGACGCTCGAGGACGCCGGCGCGATGGAATACACCACCGTCGTCGCCGCCACGGCGTCCGAGCCGGCGCCGCTGCAATATCTCGCGCCGTTCTCCGGCTGCGCCATCGGCGAGTGGTTCCGCGACAATGGCATGCACGCGCTGATCATCTATGACGATCTGTCCAAGCAGGCCGTCGCCTATCGCCAGATGTCGCTTCTGCTGCGCCGCCCGCCGGGCCGCGAAGCCTATCCGGGCGACGTGTTCTACCTGCACTCTCGTCTGCTCGAGCGCGCCGCGAAGCTGAACGACGCCAATGGCGGCGGCTCGCTCACCGCGCTTCCCGTCATCGAGACCCAGGCCAACGACGTGTCGGCCTATATCCCGACCAACGTGATCTCGATCACCGACGGCCAGATCTTCCTCGAGACCGACCTGTTCTTCCAGGGCATCCGCCCGGCGGTGAATGTCGGCATCTCGGTGTCGCGCGTGGGTTCGTCGGCGCAGATCAAGGCGATGAAGCAGGTCGCCGGCTCGATCAAACTCGAACTTGCGCAATATCGAGAGATGGCGGCGTTTGCGCAGTTCGGGTCCGACCTCGACGCCTCGACGCAGCGCCTGCTCAATCGCGGCGCGCGCCTGACCGAGCTTCTCAAGCAGCCGCAATTCTCGCCGCTGCCGGTGGAAGAGGAAGTCGTGTCGATCTATGCCGGCGTGAAGGGCTATCTCGACAAGCTGCCGCTCGGCGACGTGCGCCGCTTCGAGACCGAGTTGCTCCGCTCCATGCGCGGCAAGAGCAAGGACATCCTCGACGCGATCCGTACCCAGAAGGCGCTGTCGCCGGAACTCGAAGGCAAGCTCAAGGACGCGCTCGACGCGTTCGCGGCCAGCTTCGGCTAAGGAGCGCATCGCGTTGGCCAGCCTCGCGGACAGAGTCGTCCATCACCTGAAGCGGCGTTTCGTGCCGCCGACGACGCCCATCACGGCGTTGCCGGCGCTCGACATGTCGCGGGTGATCGACCGCGGCTGCTGCCCGTATGACGGCTACCAGCGCGGCACCGGCCTCGCCCATGGCTCGCTGGCGGAGCAGATCTGGAACGATCCGCTGTTCCGCAAGGCGCTCGCCATCGCGCGGCACCATCCGGTGCGGACGATGTGCACCGAAGAGCGCCTGATGAACCTGTTCCTGCTCATCAAGTTCTTCCTGAAGGACCTGCCCTCGCAGAACATCGTCGAATACGGCACGTTCCGAGGCGGCTCGGCGCTGTTCATGGCGACGATCTTGAAGGATCTCTATCCGAACGCGAAGGTCTTCGCGCTCGACACCTTCGAAGGCATGCCGGAAGGGCTCGACGGCCTCGATCTTCCGCCTCCGGACGATTTCGCCGACACCAACCTGAACCTGATCCGCTTCACCGCCGAGCAGAACGGGTTGGACAATGTCGAGTTCGTCAAAGGCCTGATCCAGGACACCGCCCCCGGCGTCTACGAACGCGCCGGCGCCTTCGCGCTCGCCCATATCGACGTGGTGCTCTATTCGGCGGTCGTCTACGCGCAGGACACGGCGTGGACCGCGATGAGCCCCGGCGGATACATCGTCTATGACGACGCCACCGAACCGACCTGCCCCGGCGCCACGCGCGCGGTAGAGGAGATGATCTCCGCCCACGCGATCTCGCTGGAACAAGTCTACCCCCACATGGTGCTGCGCGCGCGTCTGGCGCCCGCCACCGGAAAAGCGTGAGACCGCGATGCCGAGCTTAAAAACATTCCGCACCCGCATCGCCAGCGTGAAGTCGATCCGCAAGATCACCAAGGCGATGCAGATGACCGCGTCGTCCAAGTTGCGCCGCGCGCAAGACGCGGCCGAAGCCGCACGCCCCTATGCCGAGAAGATGAGCGCCGTGATCGGCAACCTCGCCGGCGGTTCCAAGGGCTCGGTCGGCGGACCGCGCCTTCTCTCCGGCACCGGCAGCGACCAGAACCACCTGGTGATCGTCGCCACCGCCGACCGCGGCCTCTGCGGCGGCTTCAACACCAACATCGTCCGCCTCGCCAAGCGCCACCTCGAAGCGCTGCGCGCCGACGGCAAGTCGTTCAAGATCCTCTGCGTCGGCCGCAAGGGCCGCGACCAGCTCAAGCGCCTGTACGGCGCGCAGATCCTCGACACGGTGGACTTCGTCGGCCAGAAGAAGATCGGCTTCGGCGATGCCGGCGCTATCGCGCGCCGCGTGCTTTCGATGTTCGAGGCGGGCGAGTTCGACGTCGCCACCATCATCTATTCGCGCTTCAAGTCGGTCATGAGCCAGGCGCCGACCGTGCAGCAGCTCATCCCCGCGCCGGTCGATGCGGATGCAGGCGCCGTGAGCTATTACAACTACGAGCCCGGCGAGGGCGAAATCCTGGAGGACCTGCTGCCGCGCAACATCGCGATCCAGATCTTCCGCGCGCTGCTGGAGAACGTGGCCGGCGAGATGGGCTCCAAGATGACCGCCATGGATTCCGCCACGCGCAACGCGGGCGACGTGATCGACCGCCTGACGCTGCAATACAACCGCCAGCGCCAGGCCATGATTACCAAGGAACTGATCGAAATCATCTCGGGCGCGGAGGCGCTGTGATGACGGACTGACCGTTCAACGAACCGTCACGGCCCCGCCCTAGCCTTTCGGCGCAAGGCGGGAGTGGGCGATGGGTTGGCGGGAACGGATTGGAAGGATCGCGAGATTCTTTCGGGAATTGTTCGGTGGGCGGACGCGGGCGAAACGATTGCCGCCGCCGATGACGATCGAAGCGGCCTACGCCGTGGTGGAAGAGATGCAACAGCCGATGCGGTTCGCTTCGGCTCCGGACGTGAAGGAAGAGACGATGAACGCGATGACCGACAGCAAGATGATGGGCCGTGTCACCCAGGTGATGGGCGCCGTCGTGGACGTGAAGTTCGAGGGGCACTTGCCCGCGATCATGAACGCGCTGGAAACCGAGAACCATGGCCAGCGCCTGGTCCTCGAAGTGGCGCAGCATCTGGGCGAGTCCACGGTCCGCACCGTCGCGATGGACGCCACCGAAGGCCTCGTGCGCGGCCAGGCCGTCGGCGACACGGGCGCCGCGATCTCCGTTCCGGTCGGCGAGGCCACGCTCGGCCGAATCATCAACGTCATCGGCGAGCCGGTGGACGAAGCCGGCCCGGTGCTGACCTCCGCCCGCCGCGGCATCCACCAGGAAGCGCCCGCCTTCGTCGAGCAGTCGACCGAAGCGCAGGTCCTCGTCACCGGCATCAAGGTCATCGACCTGCTCGCGCCTTATGCGCGCGGCGGCAAGATCGGCCTGTTCGGCGGCGCCGGCGTGGGTAAGACCGTGCTGATTCAGGAGCTGATCAACGCGGTGGCCAAGAACCACGGCGGCTACTCAGTGTTCGCCGGCGTCGGGGAGCGCACGCGCGAGGGCAACGACCTCTATCACGAGATGATCGAGTCCGGCGTGAACAAGGACCCGAAGAAGGGCTCGACCGAAGGCAGCAAATGCGCGCTGGTGTTCGGCCAGATGAACGAGCCGCCGGGCGCGCGCGCGCGCGTCGCGCTGACGGGCCTCACCGTCGCCGAGCATTTCCGCGACCAGGGCCAGGACGTGCTGTTCTTCGTCGACAACATCTTCCGCTTCACCCAGGCGGGTTCGGAAGTGTCGGCGCTTCTCGGCCGCATCCCCTCGGCCGTGGGCTATCAGCCGACGCTCGCCACCGACATGGGTACCTTGCAGGAGCGCATCACCACCACGACCAAGGGCTCGATCACCTCGGTGCAGGCCATTTACGTGCCCGCCGACGACCTGACCGACCCGGCGCCGGCCACCTCCTTCGCCCACTTGGACGCGCAGACGGTTCTCAGCCGCGCCGTGTTCGAGAAGGCGATCTTCCCGGCGGTGGACCCGCTCGACTCCAACTCGCGCCTTCTCGACCCGCGCGTCGTCGGCCAGGAGCACTACGACACCGCCCGCGCCGTGCAGCAGATGCTGCAGCGCTACAAGTCGCTGCAGGACATCATCGCCATCCTGGGCATGGACGAGCTGTCGGAAGAGGACAAGATCGTCGTCGGCCGCGCCCGCAAGGTCGAGCGCTTCCTGTCGCAGCCCTTCTTCGCCGCCGAAGTGTTCACCGGCATGAAGGGCATCTCCGTGAAGCTCGAGGACACGATCAAGAGCTTCAAGGAGCTGGTCGAGGGCAAGTACGACCATCTTCCGGAATCGGCCTTCTACATGGTCGGCACCATCGAAGACGCCGTCGCCAAGGCCCAGAAGATGGCGGAAGCGGCGTAAGATCCTCCATCCCTTGGGTGTCATGGCCCGCGAGTTCATAGCGACGGCGTATGAACGGGCCACCGAGGTGAACCATGCTGGAGTATCGAAGGAAGTGACCTCGTCAATCCGGCGAGGACGTACAGAACCCAACTGGGTGGTCCGCATTCGCGGGCCATGACACGAGGGGAAATGGAAAAAGACCGTGGTTGATAAGATCGCTTTCGATTTGGTCTCTCCCGAGCGGCTTCTGCTATCGGAGCATGCCGACATGGTCACCGTGCCGGGGACAGACGGCTATATGGGTGTGATCCGCGGGCACATGCCGCTGATCTCCACGCTCCGCGCCGGCATGATCGAGGTCCAGGGCAGCGCGAACGCCGATGGGAAATACTTCATCCGCGGCGGCTTCGCCGAGGTGAACCCGGACAAGATCATCGTGCTCGCCGAGGAGGCGATCCCGATGACGGACATGGACATCGCCGTCATCGACCAGCGCATCAAGGACGTCGAGGAAGATCTCATCGCCGCCAAGACCGACGCAGAGCGCGCGCGCATCAACGACCGCCTGCACGATCTGCGCCTGGTCCGGGCCGCGTTCTAATCGAGCTTCACGGCCGCCGGCATGCAGAGCTGGTTCGGCTCGCTGATCACCATCTCGTTGCGGCCGAACTGATCGGCCTCGACGAGCTTGCGCAGCTTGAACTCGCCGGGCTTCACCGCATAGCAAACGATGTACGGAAGCCGGTCGTCGATCGGATAGGTGCGGCCGTTATAGGCTTTTCGCACCGAGCCGCAGATTTCCACGATCTGCATCGCCTCCAGGTTGCCCGCGCCGATCGGCCCGGAGACGGCGACTTTCCGCACCGGTTGGCTGCCCGTTTTCGGCTGGAAGCAGAGATAGTGATTGCCCGGCGGGACTTGCGCCTGTGCGGACGAAACAGCGCCAAATAAAGCGGCGGACGCGAACAACATAAAGACGGATTTATACATCTGATTATCTCCCGAATACTTGTTGAATAGAGAGACATTAACAGGCGGCCTACCCATGCGCTAGCATGAGCCGCCCTTCGGAGACCCGCTCCATGGAACATCTCGAATTCCCCGGTGAATCCGCCGAATACCGCGCCGCGCGCAACACGCTTCTCGAGGACGAGATGGCGCTCCGCCTCCAGATTGAGCACATCGCCGCCCAGCGCCGCGCGCTGCCGCCGGGTGGACCGCTCAAGGAAGATTATGTGTTCGAAGGCGTCGGCCCCGATGGCGGGCCGACGAAGATCAGGCTCTCCGAGCTGTTCGCGCCCGGCAAGGACAGCCTCGTGCTCTACAGCTTCATGTATGGGCCGGAGCGCGCCAAGCCCTGCCCCGGCTGCACCCATTTCCTCGACAGCTTCGACGGCGTGCTGCGCCATGCGCCGCAGCGGACCAATGTCTACGTCGTCGCCAAGTCGCCCCTCGCGCGCATCCTGGAATGGGCGCGCCACCGCGGCTGGACTCATCTCAATTTCCTGTCTACCGCCGGCAACGACTACGACAAGGACTATTTCGGCGATTCGCTGGGCCATACGCCGGAGATGGAACGGCAGATGGAGTTCACGCCCGGCAAGGTCAGCGACATGCCGATCATGAATGTGTTCCGCCGCCGGGACGGCGATATCCGCCATTTCTGGGCGAGTGAGATGCTCTACGCCGCCAAGGACCCCGGCCAGGACTTCCGCCACAACGATCTGGCGGACCCGCTCTGGGGGCTATTCGACATGACCCCGGAAGGCCGCGGAGATTTCAACCCGAAGCTGAGCTATCCCAGTGGCGATTCCGCCGCCCTTTCCAAGGATTAACCCACGGGGCAATTTGCCGGGGTTCCATCCCGGCAACCCGCTTTGGTATAATGCGTTGCAGCAAAGAGACCCGTTCGGGCACCCATGACCGAAGGAACCGTCTATCGCGAAGGTTGGACACTGGACGACGTCCCGTGGTCGCGGTTCGACGCCTCCAAGGTCGACCCGGATTTGCTGCGCGCCATGAAGGCCGCCTGCCTGGTCGAATACGCCGCCCCGGACTATGTGGGCTACCTCAAGCGCGTGTTCGCCGGCGATGGGCCGGAGAGGATGGCCATGCTTGAGAAATGGGGGCGCGAGGAGACGCAGCACGGCCTCGCCCTCTCCCACTGGGCCAAGCTCGCCGATCCGGATTTCGATTTCGACGCCGCCTTCGCCCGCTTCAAGGCCGGCTATCGCGCGGCCCATTTCGCGAACAATGACGAAGTATCCGTGCGCGGCAGCCGCCGCGGCGAGATGATCGCCCGCTGCGTCGTCGAATGCGGCACCTCCTCCTATTACAGCGCGCTGCGCGATGCGACCGAGGAGCCGGTGCTGAAGGAGATCTGCGGGCGCATCGCCGCCGACGAATTCCGTCACTACAAGCTCTTCTACGATACGCTTCAAGTGCAGACCGAGCCCGACCTGCCGTTATGGAAGAAGATTTCCGTCGCCATCGGCCGCGCCACGGAATCAGACGATGACGAGCTTGCTTATGCCTATTACGCGGCGAACGTACCCAAAGGCGATGTGCCCTATGACCGCGTGAAATTCGGCGCCGCCTATACCGGCGCCGCGATGATTCATTACCGCCCGCACCATGTGAAGAAGCTCGTGCAGATGGTGGCCAAGGCCTGCGGCGCCAATCCGCAAAGCCGCGTCACCAGCATGGCCGGCACGCTCGCCTACCACGTGATGCACCGCAAGGCCGAGCGGTCGCTGACCCGGCCCGCAGCGTGAGCGTCCCTGCGGTCGCAGGCTCCTATCCCGTTCGTTCCGGAAACTATGTCGTCCCGCTGATCGACGGCGAAGCCGCGTTCACGCGTATCTGCGAGGCGGTGGAAGCCGCGCGGAAAAGCCTGTGGGTCACGGTCGCCTTCCTGCATGACGATTTCCGTATGCCGGGTGGGCGTGGAAGCTTCTTCGACGTGCTCGATCGCGCGGTGGACCGCGGGCTCGACGTGCGTGTGATCTTCTGGCGCACCGATCGTCCGGCCGAACATTTCCACGGCGCCGAGGCGGACCATGCCTTCCTCGCTGCCCGGAAGTCCCGCTTTCGCGCGCGCTGGGACCGGGCGCAGAAACATTATTGCCAGCATCAAAAGAGCTGGCTGATCGATGCCGGCGCGCCAGGCGAGATCGCTTTCGTCGGCGGCATCAATCTCAACCCCGCCTCCGTCAGCGCGCCGGTCCATGCCGGGCGCGACGGCGCCCACACTCACGACGTTTATTGCGAGCTGCGCGGGCCTTGCGCCACCGACGTGCATCACAATTTCGCCCAACGCTGGAACGAGGCGGGCGAACGCGCGGCGAATGGCGGTCATTGGGGCCACACCGGCGACGACGATCTCGCCTTTCCCACCGCGGTTTCGGCGTCCGCCGGCGCCGTCACGGCGCAGATGCAGCGTACCGTGCGCGCCGGTCACTACACCGACGGCCGCGCCACGCCGGGCGGCGCGCCATTCGACATTGCGCAAGGCGAGCATTCCGTCTTCGATCAATATGTGGCCGCGATCGAAGCTGCGCGCTCCGCCATCTATATCGAGGACCAATATCTCGCCTCGCCTGAGATCTTGGAGTGCCTGCATCGCGCATTGGCGCGCGGAGTCGAGATCGCGTTCCTCTGCCCGGCCAATCCGGAAGAACAGGTCAAGCAATCGCGCCGCGATCCGAGGTCCGAAGCCTTCTTCAAGCGCCTCGGTGCGTTGGGCACGCATCCCAATTTCGTATTAGCCGGCATCGCCAGCCCGCGCACCGGCGAACCCGTCTATGTCCATGACAAGATCATGATCGTGGACGACGAATTCGCCACCATTGGCTCCTGCAACATCGCGACCCAGAGTTTCTTCAACGACACCGAACTCAACGCCGCCATCTGGGACAAGGATTTCGCCCGCGCCTTCCGTTCCGCGCTGTACGCCGAACACCTGCTGACCGATACGAGCCGCATGGAAGCCCGCGACGCGCTCAAGCTATTCGCCCAGGCCGCCCGCGCCAACGCCCAGGCCCGCCATCGCGGGGAAGCCATGAACGGCATCGTCTTCGCGCTGGATCCGGCGCGTTATGCGGGTTGATCAGGTCCGCGTGAAGTCCGAGACGCCGAATTGATCGAGATTCCAGGCCCCGTCCAGGCGGACCAGGAGATCCTGGTTGGCCTGATAGCCGGCCGCGCCGTTGGCATCGACGACGAGATAGGTATAGCCATCGGTCGCGGCGAACAGCACCGCGTGACCGGCGGCCAGATGCGATGCGTTTGCGATGCTCGATAGATGTCCGTAGTCGCCCGACAGCGGGCCATCGACGCCGGTGACCGCGAACCACAACGCGATTTTGTCCTGCGAGGCATCGAAGGTTTCAATCGTGTCGAAGGCGGATGCATTCGAATCCGTAACGGCGGCAAACGCATAGGTATCGTGGCCATCGTCGCCTTCCAAACGGTCGGCGCCGGCGCCGCCGTTGAGAACGTCATTGCCGCTGCGGCCGACCAGCCCGTCACTGCCGCCGCCGCCATTCAAGGCGTTATCGTTCTCGTCGCCCCAGAAGGAATCACTGCCGGCGGTCGGATTGGTGGCCAGTGAAAGCAAATTCTGCCAACTCCACGACGAGCCGTCCGCGAAGTGTACGCTTTCGATGCGCACCCGCCCGTCGCTGATCGTTTGCGACAGGTCGATGCTGTCGCTCGAGCCTTGGAAGGTAAGAACGATATCCTGCCCCTGATTGGACTCGGCGACAGAGACCTTGCTCGACAGAATGCCGGGACCGAGCATCAGTGTGTCGGTCTCGTTCCACCAGCCGTCATCGTAGATCGTATCGTGGCCATCGCCGGCGTTGAAGACATAGGTGTCCTCGCCGTTGCCGCCGCTCAGCATGTCGACGCCCGTGCCGCCCGTCAGCGTGTCCTGACCGTCACGGCCATAAAGCGAATCGTTGCCCGCCCCGCCGCTCAGGCTGTTGTCGTTTTCGTCGCCCCAAAAGGAATCGTCTCCGGAAGTCGCCACCGTGGCCTTGGCGAGCAGCGTGGACCAATCCCAATCCGCCCCGTCACGGAAATGGACCTCCTCCACGCGCACGCGGCCATCGCTGATCGCCTGCGAAAGAACGACGCTATCGGTGGTTCCGGCGAATGTGAGGACCAGGTCCTCTCCATTGTTCGCCTCCGCGACGGCAGTATGCGCGGGCGAGATGCCGGCGCCAAACGACACCGTGTCGGTCTCGTTCCACCAGCCGTCGTCATAGATCGTGTCCTGGCCGTCGCCTTTGACGAACAGATAGGTGTCCTGGCCGTTGCCGCCGTCCAGCGTGTCCTGGCCGGCGCCGCCGGCGAGCGTATCGTCGCCATCGCGCCCGTGAAGCGTGTCGTCGCCAGCACCGCCATTCAGGATATTGCCGTTCTCATCGCCCCAAAAGGAATCCGCGCCCGCAGTCGGCGCCGTCGCGCGCTCCAGGAGCGTGGCCCAATTCCAACTCACTCCGTCGCGAAAGGTCACGTCCTCGACACGGACGCGGCCATCGCTGACGACCTGCGACAGGAGCATGCTGTCGGCCGTGCCGGCGAAGGTGATCAGGAGATCCTGGCCGTCATTGGCCTCGGACACGATCGTCCGGCCGGGAGAAATCCCCGCCCCGAACGATACCGTGTCGGTCTCGTTCCACCAGCCGTCGTCATAGACCGTGTCCTGGCCGTCGCCTTTGGCGAACACATAGGTGTCCTCGCCGTTGCCGCCGTTAAGCGTGTCGTTGTTCCGCCCGCCTGTCAGGGTGTCGTTGCCGTCCCGGCCATTGAGCGTATCGTCGCCATAGCCGCCGCTCAGCGCATTGCCGTTCTCGTCGCCCCAGAAGGCGTCGTCGCCGGTCGTGGGCGCGGTCGCTAACGCCATCATTTGCTGCCAATTCCAGTCCGTGCCGTCCGCGAAATGCACGTCCTCTATGCGCACGCGGCCGTCGGCAACCACGTCCGACAAAAGGATGGTGTCGGTCGTTCCATGCACCGTGATCAGGAGATCCTGGCCGTCGTTGGCCTCGGCGATATGCACGTACTTGGCAGGAATGGTGGCGCCGATGGAAAGCGTGTCGGTCTCGTTCCACCAGCCGTCGTCGTAAATCGTGTCCTGGCCGTCCCATTTGTTGAAGACATAAGTATCCTGGCCATTGCCGCCGGTCAGCGTGTCACTGCCGCGGCCGCCCGTCAGCGTGTCGTCGCCGTCGCGGCCGAGCAGCGTGTCGTCGCCGGATGCGCCGCTCAGCACGTTGCCGTTCTCGTCGCCGCCGAAATAATCGTTCCCCGATGTCGGCTTGGTCGCGAGCGCCAGCAGCGACGCCCAGTCCAAGGACGAGCCATCCGCGAAGTGCACGCTCTCGACGCGGACCCTGCCGTCGATCACGACTTGCGAGAGGTCCACGCTGTCCGTGGTCCCGCGAATCGAGAGCAGCAGGTCCTGGGCGTCGTTGGCTTCCGTGACGACGAGGTGCCGGGCATTGATATGGGGTCCGAAAACCACCGCGTCGGCTTCGTTCCACCAGCCGTCGTCATAGATCGTGTCCTGGCCATCGCCGATGTCGAATTCGTAGATATCGCCGTTTCCACCGCCGTTCAGCGTGTCGTTGCCGAGTCCGCCGATGAGGATATCCGGCGTATCGCCGCCGGCCAGCGCGTCGGCGCCATCGGACCCCGAGATCACGCTGCCGCCCATCACCAAGGCGTCGATGAAGAGCGGCGCGGACGTGTCGGTGAAGCCCGAGGCCGCCTGCACGAGCGCGGCCTGCAGGTCGGGCAGCGATCCGTCGAACATGTCGCTGCGCAGCCCCGCCAGAAGCTTGACGTCGGTCTCCAGGCCCTGGAAAGCGCCCGCGCGGTCGTCCGGCAGATATTCCAGGATCGACGACAGAACGGAAGGAAGGTCGGCCGATATGCGGTCCTTCGTCCAATCGATCTCGATGCCCGATAGCGGAACGAGCGGATTGAGCAGAGCCGCCGCGAAATCGCCTGACGAATTGGCCAGGAGCGCATCCGTCAGAGGCGCCTGCATCACGAAGCGCAGCAAGAGCGCATCGCGGATCATGCCGAATTCGTCCTGGAAGAATTGAGCCTGGTGCGAATTCACGCTCTGATTGGCGAGATTCTGGCCGTACATCGCTTCGAGAAAGGCGACTTCGCGACCGTCGATCGCCGTGCCGCGCGCGGTCTTGGAGACATTCTCGACTCCGGCCCATTCGAAAATGAGACGGTTGAAAGCCGTATCCAGCTGATCGATGTCGTAGCGCGGCGCGTTGTGGGACAGGGCGCTCACGTCGTTCGAAAGCGTGGAATCGAGCGTCATGGCGGCCCACAGATTGGGCATGTTGCCATAGCCTTGGAGGAAGGGCTGCAACGTCACGTTCTTGGCGTATTGAAAGCCGGACGGCGGCACCCACTGGCTGAGGAACTGATCGGCCTGGAATTCGACCGACACCATCTCGTGCGTCGCGCCGTTGCTGCCCACCCAACTCGCCGTACCGGTGATCTCGTTGCCCGAACGCTCGTCCGTCGATGGCGCGGCTGTGACGGGAATGCGCGCGATGCCGTAGGCGCTCAAGGATTTGAGCTCACCCGTATCGCTCACGCCGTTGCTGTTCGCGTCCCGCCAGATCAGGAGCGAGGAATAGATGGGGTCGGCTGAATCGATATAGCCGTCGTGATTGGTGTCGTACTGCGCCAGCACGTCGAAGCCGTTCTGCGAATCGCTGCCGAACAGCTCGCCGATACCGTCGATCTGGCCGTTGTGATTGCTATCGAGCGCGAGGAATCCGTCATGGGGATCGAGCCAGCTCACCTTTTCCTTGAACCCGTCCAGGTCGATATCGAAGAAGACGTTCGAATTGTCCTCGTCGAGGAATTGAACGCCGTCGCCGTTCAGATCGAGCGCCAAGGGATCGACGTGCAGCGCCGGTGGGAAATGCGGTAGGCCGGTTCCGGTCCCCGGTATATGCGGCACATTCGGATTGTTCGCCCAGTCCTGTGCATGCTTGGCCAGATCCGCGAGGGAGTTCGCGATATCGAAGGATTGGCCGATGGGAACGACGTGCTTGAATTCATCGTAAGCCGCGCCGTAGGCCTGCCAGAACCGCCCGTCGTCGAGATTGAACGTGTTCTGCACGCTGCTGACGAAATCGGTGTCCTGCGCGCCGGCCTGGGAAATCGCCTGCATTCTCGCAAGGAAGGTGTTCGTATAGAGGACGTTCTCGAATGAGGTGCTCGGCAGCAGCCTGTTGGGCTGCGGAATTTCGCCGCCAAATTGCTTGACCATGACTAACACCCGCCCCCGCTCGCCGGGTGGAGCATAGCGTTACAAGATTGCGAGCGAAACTACAGAATCCCGCCAGGATCGGAAATGAAACGCAAAATTACGCCCAGGGCGCTGCAACCTGGCGCTCGTAGATCAGACGCCGCGTTTGACCATCATCTGCTTGATCTCGCCGATGGCCTTGGCGGGATTGAGGCCCTTGGGGCAGGTCTGCGCGCAGTTCATGATGGTGTGGCAGCGATAGAGGCGGAACGGATCCTCGAGATTGTCGAGGCGCTCGCCCGTCATCTCGTCGCGGCTGTCGGCGAGCCAGCGATAGGATTGCAGCAGCGCCGCCGGCCCGAGATAGCGCTCGGAATTCCACCAATAGCTCGGGCACGCAGTCGAGCAACAGGCGCAGAGGATGCACTCGTAAAGCCCATCCAGCTTGGCGCGGTCTTCCGGCGTCTGCTTCCATTCCTTCTCCGGCGCCGGCGTCTTGGTCTGGAGATACGGCCCGATGGAGGAATATTGGGCGTAGAAATTCGACATGTCCGGCACGAGGTCCTTGACGACTTTCATGTGCGGAAGCGGATAGATCGGCACCGAGCCTGAGACGTCCGCGATCGCCTTGGTGCAGGCCAGCGTGTTCGAGCCGCCGATGTTCATCGCGCACGAGCCGCACACGCCTTCGCGGCAGGAGCGGCGGAAGGTCAAGGTCGGATCGACCTCGTTCTTGATCTTGATCAGCGCGTCCAGGACCATCGGTCCACATTCGTCGAGATCGACGCGGTAGGTGTCGACGCGCGGATTCTCGCCCGTCTCGGGGTCGTAGCGATAGACCCGGAAATCCTTCGTGTGCTTGGGCTTCTTGCCGTTGGCCGTGGCCTTGGCGGGCCAGACTTTGCCTTTCTTGACGGTGCTGTTCTTGGGCAGGCGGAACTCGGCCATCGGGACCTCTGAAACGGCGCAGGGCGCTCTGCCGTGTTAGCAAAGCGCCCAGCCCCGCGCAACGTTTACACGGGCTCTGGCGCCACCCGCGTCCAGTCGATTTTCCGCGTCGCGAACATGGTCGTCCCGAGTGCGGCGAAAAGAACCAGGGCGCCGATCAGGAGCGCGTAATCCTCCTGGATGAGGATCACGTAGAGGAGCCCATAGAGCGCGCCCAGCACCGCGGCCAGGATTGCCGCCCGCGCCTTGCTGGCGAAGGCGCTGGCCGCATAGAGCGCGGTCAAGGTCACGGTCGCCAGCGCCGCCACGATATAGGCCCAGAGGAAGCCGATATGCTCGGCGAAGGAGAGCAGCAGCAGGTAGAACAGCACCTGCGCCGCGCCCATCAGCGCATATTGCGCGGCATGGAGGCGCTTGCCCACGATCAGCTCGGCCACGAAGAAGACCAGGAAAGCCAGCCCCACGAACAGGATCGCGTATTTCAGCGAACGCTGCACGAGCTGGTAGAAATCGACCGGCTGGTAGAACTTCACTCCGAAGGCCGAACTCATCACCACGTTCAGCGCATTCTCCGGCGTGGCGAAGCTCTGGCCGTAACCCCGCGCCAGATAGGGCACGTTCCAGGTGGCGTCGAAGCCTTCCGGCCCGACCTTGCGCGACGACGGCAGGAACGCGCCGGAGAAACTCGGGTCGCGCCAGTTCGAGACGATATGCGCCGTGGTTTGGCGGCCGAGCGAGGCGAAGTTCAGCTCGCGCGATCCCCGCAGCGGCAGGTCTGTCGAGAGCGACAGCCCGTCCGGCGCTTCAACAAGCCCGAGCGGCGCATGGATGCCGGCCGCCGTCGAGCCCTCGACGCCGATACCCGGCTGGAATGAGACCTCATGCCCGTTCACCAGCATGGTGACATTGCCCGCGAGCCCACGCACATCGGTGACGAGCATCGACACGCTCGCCTGGTCCCAAAGCGGCTTGGCGCCCTGGGGCACCAGGGCATCGAGCGCCTGTTTGTCGAATGACGCCTTGATAGCGGTCGTCGCGCGATAGACCGGCACCGGGAAGATGCCGCGGAAACGCTCGCCCATCTCCGAGCGCGCATCGAGATCGAGCGTGGTGGGCAGCAGCACCGCGATCCCGCGCTGCGGCGTCTGGACAGCACGGCCGTCCACGATGGTCGTGACGGTTTCCTCATAGGGCAGAAGCAGCATCGGCCCGGCGACGGTCTGGATGCCGCCCCAGCCGGCGGCGACGTCCATCTGCGCCTCGCCCGCCCTTCCCTCGCGATCGCTCAGCGCGAACTCGACGAATAGCAACGGCACCGCCATCAGAACGGTCAGCAGCGCGATGACGAAAATCTTCAACCCCGGCGAACGCATCCTCGACGCCATATCGGCCATGAATCCCTCCTTGTGGAACGGAAGCATGGTGGCGCGCCAATCGGGGCGCAAAAGAGACCGCCGAAAGGCAATGTCGTAGCCATAGCAAGGCTTGTCATCCCCGGCGAGCATAGCGCGTGGGAAGGGGACCCAGATCGTAAGGTCAGCACCGGTTTTGCAATTGCTATCTGGGTCCCCTTCCCTCGCGCGCAAAAGGCGACTCGCCGGGGATGACAATCAGATCTGCTCGAACACCCAGCCGATTTCCACGGCCGCGTCCTTGAGGCTGCCGGTGACGACGATCTGCTCGGCGCGGCGGACGGTATCGCCGCCGAGATAGACGCTCTCCTCGACATGCGCCTCGCCCGCGACGCGGAAGCGCCAGCCTTCGCCGTTGGCCAGCTTGAGCAGGATGCCCGCGCCTTGCGAGGGCGAGACGCGGATATCGGGATGGATGTGGAAGCGGATGGCGAAATTCGTCGCCTGGCGGCCTTGCGTCTTGGGCACAAGCCGGTCGATGCCGATCAGCGCGTCGCCATGCGCGCTCAGCACCAGCCGCCGCTCATGGATCACGCCGAAGCCCTGGTAGTAGCCGTCGTGGCTGGCCTCGATCGACCAGCCTTGCGGCGTCTCAACCCGGGAGGTGACGACCTCGGTAGGCCCACCGAACATCCGCGCGCCCAGAAGATCGCGGCCGCGGCCCGGCGGCAGCACCCAGGCTTGGCTCGTATCGTCGAAGGCGACGGTCGATTGCGCGGCAGTGGCGCGCAACGCGGTGTCCCAGCCCGCCTGCCCCGCCGGCGGGGCGCCGCAATTGACGACGATGCGCTGCTGCCCCGAACTGAGTTCAAAGGCGAGGCATCCCGCATGCGCCTCCGTCGAGAACGCGCCTTGCGCAGGCTTGCCGCAATCCAGGATCGCGATCGCCCGGCCCGCCGCCAGCCGCTGATAGCCGGAATACGGCGCATAGCCGAAAGGCTGGCCGCGCACCTCGTCGCGCGCCAGAAGCCCCGCGATCATCCGCGCATCGCATTCGCGCCCGCCATTGAACAACGCCAGCGCGCCGTCGCCGTGGCGGAAGAAGCGCAGCATCGGCGCCATGCGGTCGTGCGCGCTGCGCAACGCGGCCGGCACCGGATGGCCGATGGCGGTGAGCGCATCCATCACCATCACCACATGGCGATAGGCATGGGCGAGGGTTTCCGGCGAGCGGCTGATGTGGCCGCCGTCCGGCAGGATCTGCCGCGCGATCTCAGCTTCCAGCCGCGTAAGTCCAGAGTCGAGCCGCCGCGCGCTGTCGTCCAGGCAGGCGCCGGAGAGCGCATGTGCGGCGGCGGCCTCGAAACGCGGCAGACCGTCGGGTGCTTCCTCCGCCGTGCGCGCAAGCAGCCGCGATTGCTCGCGCAGGAACACGAGAAGCCGCGAACGCCACAACAGATCGGACGTCGTCAGGAACCGGCCATGGGCGAAAAGATGCACCAGCCGCGCCGCGACGACCTCCGCCGACCAGGCGGGTTCGGAATAGCGCGCATTGTGCGCCCACCAATCGCCGATCAATTGCGTGGCGAGATCGCGCGCCGGCTCGCCGCCCGCCGAGGCCAGCGGCGGCAGCCAGTCGAACCCATGCAGCGACTCCGCCCAGGCGCGCGTCGGCGCCTTGCGCGCGAAGATCGAGGTCCCGTCGCTGTCGACGGTCTGCCCGGCGAAGCGGAAGCGCCCGCGCAACAGATTGTCGGCGTCCTCCAACCGGCGCGGCAGTGCGTCGTAAGGATGGAACTGGATCTTGTCCGGCAGCTTGCCCTTGAGCAGGCGGCGATAGAACCAGTTGCGCCGCCATGTCGTGCGGAACGGGCGCATGGCGCGTCGCCATAACACGCGCAGCATTTCGGGGTAGAGCGAAAGCGGCGTGTGGCGCTTGCCGCTCATCCGCGCAGGGCTGCGATGTTGGCGGCGTAGCGCGACGGCCCGCCCTTGAACACGGCGGTGCCGGCGACAAGCACATTGGCGCCGGCGGCGATGCAGCGCTTGGCCGTCTCCGGCGTGACGCCGCCATCGACTTCCAGCGCGATCTCGCGGCCGGACTTGACGATGCGCTCCGCCGCCGCCTCGATCTTCTTGAGCTGGCTTTCGATGAAGCTCTGCCCGCCGAAGCCGGGATTGACGCTCATGATGAGCACGAGGTCGACGAGGTCCATCAGATTGTCGATGGCATCGATGGCCGTGCCGGGATTGAGCACCACGCCCGGCTTCTTGCCGAGCGAGCGGATGAGCTGCAGCGTGCGGTGGACATGCGGCCCGGCTTCGGGATGGACGGTGATGCCGTCTGCGCCGGCTTCCGCGAAAGCCTCGATATAGGGATCGACCGGCGAGATCATCAGGTGCACGTCGAAAGGCATCTTGGCGTGCGGCCTCAACGCTTTCACGACCGCGGGGCCGATGGTGATGTTGGGCACGAAATGGCCGTCCATCACGTCGACATGGATGAGGTCGGCCCCGGCCTGCTCGATCGCCTCGATCTCCGCGCCGAGCTTGGAGAAATCGGCCGAAAGAATCGAAGGCGCGATGCGGATTTTGGGGCTCATGAGGCCGATGGTGTGCCGGATTCTCCGTCCCCCCGCAAGCCGCGCCGCCAGCCGCGCGAGGCCGAAAGCGCCAGCGCGAAGGACGCTATCCACACGATCCGCGACTGGTAGCGGTCATGCGGATTGGAGAGCGCGCCGCAGACGGCGGCGTTCCCCCACAGCCCGAGGAAAATGAACCCGAGGAACACCGCCTGGCGATGCCGTCTTGCGCCCAGGAAGAAGAACAGCATCGCCGCCAGCACGATGATGGAAATCCATCCCACCGTGACATGGATCGCGTTCCAGCGGCGGAAATCGAACTCCCCCTTCTGCTGGCGTGCGTGCATGTAGGCGTCGAGCTGGCGCGGCACGAGGCGCTTGAAAATGGGATAGAGCACCCACTCCTGCGGCTCGAGCTGGTCGCCGGTTTTGAACTGCGAGAATTGCCGCGCCGTGTCGCTCGCCGCCGTGCGGACATGCATCAGGGGATAGCGGCGCAGCGAGTCCAGGATGATGCGCTCGGACTCCGCATTGGTGCCTTCGATGCCTTTCAGCTTCTTGAACGGCGTGTCCTTGTCCCACATCCATTGGTCCGCCGTGCGCGGCATCTCGTTGACATAGGCACAGAGGCGGTAGCCCGATTGCGGGCAGGTATCCTCGAGCGTCCGCATCACGATGCCGTCCTGCACCAGCCGCGCGAAGACGAAGCTCGGACCGGCGCGGCTGATGAAGATTTGCCCGGTGAAGGCGAAATTCGCCGTCACGATCAGGACGACGGCCAGCGCCAGGCTCAGCGCCGGCAAGGCGACGTGGGCGGGCGGCCAATCGATACCGCGCCGCGCCGCGATCCAATAGAGGAGCGCGCAGGCGATCAGCCCGACGGCCAGCACCAGATGCGACGGATGGCAGGCGATGGCCACCGCCGCGATCAGGAACAGCGCGATGCGCCGCCCGCGGCTCAGTGCGCTGCCATGGAACAAGAGAAGATAGAACGCCAGCACCACCACGGCGGTGAAGCTGTCCGGCTCGATCTGGCCGGCATACCAGGGCATGCCGGTGATCACGCACAGCACGGCCGCGATCAGCAGGAACACCGGCAATGTCGCGCGCGGGGCAAGCGCCCGCGCCGTCTCGACCATCACGAAGGCCGTCATCGCGGCCTGGGCGATGGCGACCAGCCACAGGCTAAGGAACCCGCCTGTGGCGGGCAGGAATAGCGAATAGACGGGCGAGCGCTCCTCGACGAAGGCGCCGCCCAGCCCCTGCAGGATATAGGCGCCGGTGTCGTAGAAGATCAGCGGAAACCGGTTCCAGATCGCGATGGAGAGCAGGATCGGGATCGCCAGGAGGACCGCAGCCCCCTCCGCGCGCGGCTGCGACAGCGGCCAGGCATGCCGCCAACGCTCCCATCTTCCGCCCGAACCGCCCATGGACGCGTTCTACGGCGGGCCGCGAACGAAATCACCAGCAGCCTGCGGGCGCATGAAGCAGAATTGGCCGCGTCTTAAACTCTTGTCTCAAACCCAGCCCAGAATATTGCTGGCTTTACTGTATAGAGTACGCGTCATAGCGGTTTTCACGGCGATATCTCAGATATATGAGCAGAATTACGGCTATTCTACAAACCAGTTAACAGCAAAAAACCATATCTTTGCTTACGTTGTGTCCAATCATCTGCGCACTATACTTGATGTGTAAAATTTGAATTGTATTTTGATTTGTCACCTTACGGTTTCATATCATTTGAATTGCTACCCTTGGCTGTGTCGGGGCTCAAGGAGGCAATGCAATGCAGATGATCGACTTCTCGGAGCAACCGTCCGGCACGACGGACCCGACCTATCACGCCAAGGACGACACGGTCACCTTCACCGGGATGACCGGGCTGAACACGTTCGGCCTCATCCAGACCAATCCGTTCCTGCTCTCGAGCCAGATCCTGGGGCCTATCTCCTGGACCTTCAGCCAGCCGGTGAGCCATGTCGAATTCGACGTCGACGTGCTTGGGCTCACGGGCAGCACCACGTTCACCTACTACGACGCCAGCGGCAATGTGCTCGGCACGCAAAGCAACACGCATGTGGGCAATCAGCATGCCGCGTTCAATCATGGCGGCATCGCGCGCGTCGTGGTGCAATCGACGAGCCTCAGCGGCTTCACCGTCGACAATGTCGAGTTCGTCAACCAGCCCAAGGGCGTTCTCGAAAGCGGCAATCTCGACACCGACGGGCTCTTGAGCGGCTACAAATGGCATAGCCGCGATCTCAGCTTCTCGTTCCCCACCGCGTCGGGCGAATACACGACCAACGGCTATCACGCCGTCAACGGCTTTGCCGGCCTCAGTCCCGCGCAGGTTACCGCCTATCAACACGGGCTCGACATGGTCACGTCCATGACCGAGCTGCATTTCACCCAGACCACGAACCAGAACGCCGATCTACGCTTCGCCCAGGCCGGCAGCATCGACACCGCCAACGGCCACGGCCTCACCACAATCGGCGGCGTGACGACCGAGTCGCCAGATCCGGGCAACTCCACGGTCTCGTGGGGCGACACCTGGGTGTCGTCGGCCGACGCGGCGCTCTCGCCGACGCTCGGAACGGCCGCCTTCACGATGGATGTCCTGCAAGCCATCGGCGCCGCGCTCGGCCTCAAGAACGCCGACTCCACGGCGAGCGCGCATCACACGATTTTCCGGCCGCTGCCGGCGGACCATGATTCCTGGGCTTATTCGGTCATGACCGACAACACCTACACCGGCGGCCATCCGAACGACCTGTCCGCGGTGAACGCGCCGACCACGCTGATGCAGGATGACATCGCCGCGCTGCAATACATGTATGGCGCGGATTTCGCGACCAACGCCCACAACACCGTCTACAAATGGGATCCCGCGACCGGCCAGGAATTCGTCAATGGCGTCGGCCAGGGCGCGCCCGGCGACGGCAAGATCTTCATGACCGTGTGGGACGGCAGCGGCCACGACACCTACGACCTCTCCAATTACACAAGCAATCTCAGCGTCGATCTCAATCCGGGCGCCTTCTCGACGGTCTCCACGGCCCAACTCGCCAATCTCGGCGACGGCCATGTCGCACCGGGCAATATCGCCAATGCGCTGCTCTATGCGGACAATCCCCGCTCACTGATCGAGAACGCCAAGGGGGGTGCCGGCAACGATACGATCGCCGGCAACGACGCCAACAACGAGCTCAGCGGCGGCGACGGCAACGACACGCTGTCCGGCGGCAACGGCAACGACGTCCTCTATGGCGGCAACGGCGCCGACACGCTCGACGGCGGAGCCGGCGCGGACATCTTCTCCTACACGTCCTACAAGCAATCGCTCGGCGCGGCGCATGACACGATCGACAATTTCGATGCGTCCGCCGACAAATTCTCCTTGCGCTATGCCGTCACCGGCGTCGACAACGCCGTGCACGGCGCGATCAACCAGGCGAGCTTCGTCACTGACCTGGCGACGCTGACCCATGGGATGATCGGGCACCACGCCATGGTCGTCACCGCCGATTCGGGCGCTGATTCGGGCAATACCTATCTGATCGTCGATGTCGATGGCCGCGCCGGCTATCAAGCCAATCACGACATGGTCTTCCAACTCGACAATTCGGCCAACCTCAACCTGCTCTCGACGGGCGATTTCACCACCAGATAGCCCACACCAAGTGTTGACTGGGGCAGGCGCGACTCTAAAATCGCGCCTGTCTCCTTTCTTGTCAGGACCACATGGCGGAGAACCCGCAACGGCCGACGGCCCATCCCCGCCCGCTTTCGCCTTTCCTCACCGTCTACCGCTGGAAAGTCACCATGGCGGCGTCGATCACCCATCGCGCCACCGGCATCGCGCTCGCCGCCGGAACCCTGTTCCTGGCGTGGTGGCTGATTGCCGCAGCCAGCGGGATGGACTCCTATGCCGTGTTCCAGAAAGCCGCCGCCAGCCCCATCGGCTGGGTGGTGCTGTTCGGCTTCGTCTGGTCGCTCTGCTTCCACCTGTTGAACGGCGTCCGCCATCTGGCCTGGGACCTGGGCTACGGCTTTTCGGTGCCGACGGCGAACGCGACCGGCACGCTCGTTTACATCTTCTCGGTCGTGATCTCGCTGGTCCTGGCCTATTGCGCCTTCCACAAAGTGGGTCTCGCGCCATGAGCCTCGAAACCCCGCTTCACCGCGTCCAAGGCCTTGGCGCCGCGCATTCCGGCACGCAGCACTTCTGGCGCCAGCGCATCACCGCGGTCGCCATGGTGCCGCTCGCGATCTGGTTCGTGATCGCGGCGCTGCAATTCGTCGGCGCGCCCGGCTTCGCGGTGACGAGCTTTTTCCAGCACCCGACCAACGCGGCGCTGATGGGCATCTTCATCGTCATCCTGCTCTACCACATGCAGATCGGCTTGCAGTCGGTGATCGACGACTACGTCCACCACACCGGGCTCAAGGTGTTCTTCCTGCTGTTCAACCGCGGCGCCGCCGTCCTGATCGGCGTCACCAGCATCATCGCGCTCTTAAGGATCGCCATCGCATGACCGCCTACCCCATCACCGACCATACGTTCGACGTCGTCGTCGTGGGTGCGGGCGGCGCCGGTCTTCGCGCCACGCTCGAATGCGCCAATTCCGGCCTCAAGACCGCCTGCATCACCAAGGTCTTCCCGACGCGCAGCCACACGGTGGCCGCGCAAGGCGGCATCTCGGCCGCGCTGGGCAACATGGGCGAGGACGATTGGCGCTGGCACATGTACGACACCGTGAAGGGGTCCGATTGGCTGGGCGACCAGGACGCGATTGAGTTTCTCTGCAAGAACGCGCCCGACGCGGTCTATGAGCTCGAGCATTTCGGCGTGCCGTTCAGCCGCACCGAGGAAGGCAAGATTTACCAGCGCGCCTTCGGCGGCATGACCAGCCGTTATGGCGAGGGCATCGCCCAGCGCACCGCTGCCGCGGCCGACCGTACCGGACACGCCATCCTGCACACGCTCTACGGCCAATGCGTGAAGCGCGAGGTGAACTTCTTCATCGAATATTTCGCGCTCGATCTGATCGTGGAGGACGGCGCGGTGCGCGGCGTCATGGCGTGGAATCTCGACGACGGCACGATCCACCGCTTCCGCGCCCACAAGATCATCCTGGCGACCGGCGGCTACGGCCGCATCTATGCCTCCTGCACCGGCGCGCACACCCAGACCGGCGACGGCAACGCCATGGTATTGCGCGCGGGCCTGCCGCTGCAGGACATGGAGTTCGTCCAGTTCCATCCGACCGGCATCTTCGGCGCCGGCGTGCTGATCACCGAGGGCGTGCGCGGCGAAGGCGGCTATCTGACGAACTCCGAAGGCGAGCGCTTCATGGAGCGCTATGCGCCGCACGCCAAGGACCTCGCCTCGCGCGACGTCGTCAGCCGCGCCATGACCATCGAGATCCGCGAAGGCCGCGGCGTGGGACCGAACAAGGACCACATCCACCTGCATCTGTCGCATCTCGATCCGAAGATCATCCATGAGCGCCTGCCCGGCATCACCGAGAGCGCGCGCATCTTTGCCGGCGTGGACGTGACCAAGGAGCCGATCCCGGTGCTGCCGACCGTGCACTACAACATGGGCGGTATCCCCACGAACTATCACGGCGAAGCGCTGACCCTGAAGGACGGCAATCCCGATACGACCATCCCGGGCCTCATGGCCGTGGGCGAAGCGGCCTGCGTCTCGGTGCACGGCGCCAACCGCCTTGGCTCCAACTCGCTGATCGACCTCGTCGTCTTCGGCAAAGCCGCCGGTGTCCAGGCCGCCAAGTCCATCACGCCGGGCGAGAGTCATGCCGAGATGCCCAAGAATGCCGGCGACGCGGCGCTGGCGCGGCTCGACCGCTTCCGCAATGCCAAGGGCGGAACGCCGACGGCAATGCTCCGCCGCGACATGCAGCTCGCCATGCAAGACGACGCCGCCGTCTTCCGCACAGGCGAAACCCTCAAGCAAGGCCGCCGCCGCATCGACGAGATTTTCAAGCACGCCGCCGATATCGGCGTGACGGACCGCTCGATGATCTGGAATTCCGATCTCGTCGAGACCCTGGAATTCGACAATCTCATCCGCCAGGCCATCGTGACGATCGAAGGCGCGGTGACGCGCGAGGAAAGCCGCGGCGCCCACGCCCGCGAGGATTTCCCCACGCGCGACGACCAGAATTGGATGAAGCACACCCTGGCCTGGCTCGACGACAAAGGCTGGGCCAGGCTCGACTACCGCCCGGTCCACACCTACACGCTGAGCAACGAGGTCGAATACATCCCGCCAAAGGCGCGGGTGTATTAGCCAGCGAACTTCTTCGCCGCCTGTTCGAACGTGATCACCGGCGCGCGGATCAGGCCGTTGCTTTCCGGCCTGCGCGTCGGGTCGACATAGATCATCGAATATTCGTTGGCGGGGACGAGATATTGGCGCGTGTCGCTGATGTTCACCACGCCGATGTCGAAGGTCATGGAGCGGTTGCGCTGCGCGGTTAGCCAGTGGGCGTTGTCGCGGTCGTCGGACATGGTGATGATCTCGCCAGGGCTGAGCAGCCGGTCCTGCGAACGGCGCAGCAGCAGCGCGTGCTTCTCGTCCGACACGCGGTCGAAGGTGCGGGCGTGGAAATTGCCATGCACGACGAGATGCGCCGACACCATGTTGTTGTGCGCATGCGGGATCACCGCCCCGCCCTCACGCATGGCGAAGACGCGCAGGAACCAGGGCCGCGCCACGCCCTTCACATCCACGGCGGATGGGAAATGGATATCCGCCGTCTGCGCCAGCCTGGTCGGATAGGTGAAATGCGCGGTCAGCCGATCGATGTCGAGATAGCGCACGATCTCATCCACCGGCAGCGCGGTGTTGAGCGCCGCGATATGATCCTGCCAGTAGGACAAGCCCACCTCGCCGGCAGCCAACCCGCGATTGAGCGCCACGACATGTCGCGCCCAACCGTCCAGGGCAGAGCGCCCGACGGCCGCCGCGGCGCCCGTCCGCCAGGCCGCCAGCAGCGGGACGGCGATAGCGAGTTCGGCCAGGACGGTGCGGCGGGTCGTCATGGGCTGTGAGTGTACAAGCGATTGCGGCAATTTTTGTAGCGGGCGTGCCGCAATGCGAACACGCCAGGCGGCTAAGCTCCAATTTCATGGATCCTTGCCCTGACCGCACGCTTTGGCAGAATGTGGAGCTCGTGCTGAGCCCGCAAAATTGGCCCATTGGGGCCTTCTTCGCGATCCCGCTTGTGATCTTCGCCTTGCTCCTCGCCATGGGCCTCTGGAACGGCCGCCTGCTCGGGTTTTCTAAGCGGTTCCGGCGCACGGCCGATCCGTTCCATTACTGGTCGGGCCAGATCGGATGTGCGACGGCGTTGGCTGCGTGGGGACTTTTGACCGTGGCCTATCTTTCGCTGCCGTCCTGTCTCTAGCTACTTCACCGCTTTCAGCGCCGCCGTAACCTCCGCACCCTTCGCCTGCTTGAAGGCGATGCAGCGGTCGATGCGGTCGTCATTCTCCTTGAGCGTCCGCGTCGTGCCCTGCAACTCGCCGGTCTTGGGGCCGAAGAAGCCGTCCAGCTCGGCCTTGGCGGCCGGATCGCAGCCATAGGCGAAGAAGCCGGGCGCCTCGCCCAGTCCTTGCGACGACACGCGCGCCTCGACGGCAGCGAAGTTCGTCTTGAACCAGGACCACAGCACCGGCTGGCCCTTCTCCTCGCGCAGCATGCCGCGGAAGACATAGCGCAGATCGCCGATCCGGATAGCCGGCACGGTCGCGAGCAGGCTATTCAGCGACGCGTCGTCCTGCGCACCGGCGACGGCGAAGATCACGCTCTGGGCGAAGAACTCGTCGTTCGACTTTTTCAACGCCTCCAGCAATTGCATGGAGAACGGCGCGCCCTGCGCATAGACGCCCGCGCGCAACGCCTCGCGCAGAATCTCCGGCGCGATGCCGGCCATATCCTTGCCGTCCGAGGCGACATAGGTCTGCGCGGCCTTCGAGAGCAGCGCGATCAAAGCAGGATCGCGTCCCTCCTCGACCAGAACCTGGACCAGGGTCTCGCGCAGCAGCGCGTTGCCAACCGGCTCGCCCGGCTTGGCGGCAAGCCCGAGCGTCTTCAGCCGCGGATTGAAGGTATTGCGGATGAAGCTCTGATAGGCCGCCAGATCGCCGGCCACCCCTGTGACGCGCATGTCATGCAGCGAATCCGTGACGCTGAAGGAATTGCGCATGTCGGAATAGAACACGTCCCATTGCGCGACGGGCGCCAGCGCCTTGATCAGCGCGAAATAGTCGGAGGCCTGCGCGGTCCCGGCGCGCACCGCGGCGTTGAGGTTGTAAGCGAGCGTGATCTGGTCGGCCGGATCGAGCGTGGGCGCGAGCTTGATCCACCCCGCCCAATCCTTCTCGCTGCCGGAGAAGCGGTAATAGCCCGCGCCTTCCGCGTTCGGGAACACGGTCTTCGGGCATTTGTTGCCGATGAGGACCTGCGTCGAAGGTGGCGTGACGAGTTGGCACGCCTTGGCGCCATCCGCGGTCAGGCACATGGGCACTTTCCAGCTCCGCTCCGGCTCGGTGATGCCGACGGGCGCGTAGACGGATTGGGTGACATTCGCCACCGCGCCCGCGGGCCCGCAAGACAGTTCATGCTTCAACAGCGGGATGCCCGGCTGGTCGATGAAATTGCCGAATGCGTCGACGATTTCCGGATGTCCGGTCTCCGTCGCGATGGTGGTGATGAAGTCCTGCGCCGTCGCGTTCTTGTAGCCGAACTTCACCAGATAGGCGTGGATGCCCTTCTGCCATGCCTCCGGCCCGACATAGCTCTCGAACATGGCGAGCGTCGCCGCGCCCTTGGAATAGGTGATGTCGTCGAAGGCGTTGTCGATATCGTCCGGCCCGTTGACGGGATTGTGGATCTGCCGTGCGCTGGGCAACTCGTCCAGCCGCATCACGTTGAGATTGTCGTGCAGCGCCTCGCGCCCGAATTCCTGGTCGGGGCGAACGGTGTTGGAGATCTTGCCGCTCATCCAGGTGGCGAAGCTCTCGTTGAGCCAGATATTGTCCCACCAGGACGGCGTGACGAAATCGCCGAACCATTGATGCGCAAGCTCATGCGCCTGCACGTC
This sequence comes from Rhizomicrobium sp., assembly GCA_036491175.1. Taxonomy (GTDB): domain Bacteria; phylum Pseudomonadota; class Alphaproteobacteria; order Micropepsales; family Micropepsaceae; genus Rhizomicrobium. Next base: position 95,267 of record DASXCJ010000054.1, on the reverse strand, counting down.
GAGGCTCGACAGTTTCTGGTCCATCGGCGCATTCGCATCCATGAGCAGGAGCTGTTCGCGGAACGTCACCGCGCCCGCATTCTCCATCGCGCCCGCGGCGAAGTCCGGCACCGCGAGGATATCGACCTTCTGGAATGGATAAGGAAGCTGATAGTAGTTCTCGAGCGCGGTGACGACGCCGGGCGTGAGCGACAGCGCATATTGCAGCTTCGGTCCCATGCCCCTGGCAGCAATTCCGCGCAAATGCAGCGGATGATCGCGCCATTGGTTGGCGGGGATGTCGCCCATGTCCACGATGTCGAGCGGGCCGACCGCCAGCGCCACCAGATAGGTCGGCAGCGGCTTCGTGGTCTCGAAGGTCCAGCGCATCATGCCGTTGCCTGCGCCGGTGTCGCCCGTCACGGCCGTGTTGCCGATCACCTTGTCGGCCGACGGCGCGGTGACGGAGATGTCGAACGGTGTCTTGAAACCCGGCTCGTCGAAGCCCGGGAAGGCGCGCCGCGCGTCGATGGATTCGAACTGCGTGAAGGCGTAGGCGTCGCCCCGCGCCGTCACCTTGTAGAGGCCGGCAAGCGAGGCGTCGTAGGGCGCGTCGTAGTCGAAAGAGATCGTGACGGGCCCGGCGGGCGCCGTGCTCGCGAAAGTGAGCAGCGCCACGCCGGATTTATCGACCTGCTTATAGGTCGTCGCGATCTCAGCGCCCTTGAGCGGCTTCAGCACGACCTTGTGCACGTTGAGATCGAGGCCATGGAGATAAAGCGTGCGTGTCGGCTTGGTGAAGTTCACATCGATATCGGCCTTGCCGCTGAAGCCGCTCTTCGTGGGATCGATGGTGAAAGCGAGCCGGTAATGGGTCGGCGCCGCATCGCGCGACAGCGGGCCAAGCGGAACAGGTCCCGGATCGGGCGCGGCTTCGGTGACTGGCGCGGGCTTCGCCGCATCCGTTTTTTCGGGGACTTTGCCGCAACCGGAGACGGCAAGCACAAGGGCAAGCAGAGCGAGGGCGGAGCGCGACATGAGAAAACCTTGGGAAGGATTCTGAACCTAGAGCTTACGCAAAGCGTGACCGCGCGCAATTGGCGCTTCCAATGCCGGCTACTTCCCCTTCCATTGCGGCGGGCGTTTCTGGGCGAAGGCCATCGGTCCCTCGACGAAGTCCTCGCTGCGGAACATGGCCTGGACTGCGGGATAGTCGCGCTGCGCCTTGAGCGCCGCTTCAAGCGACGGCTCGGCCAGGCCGCGTATGACGGCCTGCTTGGAGGCGCGCACGCTCATCGGCGAAAGCTCGAGGATTTGCGCCGCCCATTTCTTTGAGACCGTCATCAGTTCCGCCGCCGGCACGACATCGTTGACGAAGCCCAGTGCCTGGCCCTCGGCGGCGCCGACGCGGCGGCCGGTGAGGATCATGCCGAGCGCCCGCTTGTCGCCGATGGTGCGCGGCAGGCGATGCAGGCCACCGGCCAACGCCGCCAGTCCCACGCGCGGTTCGGGCAGCGCGAACACGGCGCTGTCCGCCGCCACGATCAGATCGCACGCGAGCGCGATCTCGAAGCCGCCGCCCATCGCCAGCCCGTTGACGGCCGCGATCATCGGCTTGTGGCAATCGAAGCGGTTGGACAACCCACCAAAGCCGGAGGGCGGCGCGCTCATCTTGCCGCCGCTGGCCTGATATTTCAGATCGTTGCCGGCCGAGAAGGCGCGGTCGCCGGCGCCCGTCACGATGGCGACCCATTGGCCGGGATCGGCGGCGAATTCGTCGAACACCTGGGCAAGCTCGAAATGCGCCGGCGGATGCAGTGCGTTCATCACTTCGGGACGGTTCAGCGTGACGATTGTGAGACGGCCTTCGCGCTCGACTTTGCAGAAATCCGGCATGGTGACCCTCTGGTTTCGGTTGCGGGAACTTCACGCGTTTCGCGCCGCCTCGGCAAGGCTTGGGTAACCATTTGGGCCTAGTTTCTCTCATGCACCGGGAAGCCAAAGCCATGTCCGACAACTGGTTCGTCAACGTCCAGGGCCGCGCCTACGGCCCCTATACCGTGCAGCAGATGGAAGGCTTCGTCGCCGAAGGACGGCTCGCGGCGCATTCGCTCGTCACGCGCGCGGGCGACACCGAATTCCATGCCGCGGGCGACGAGCCCGAATTCACAGGCCTTTTCCAGCAGCACAAGGCCAAGGCCGAAGCCATCGCGCCTGCCGAGCCCGCCACGCCCAGCTTCGGCCGCAGCGATGCCGAAGACGGCCCGAATGAGCGGGCCCATTTCGTCGTCATCGCCGACATGAAATCGCGTTCGGTGCAGGGGCTGGAGGAAGAGATCTACAATCTCGGCCCGGCCTATCCGATCCTGCCGCAAGTCTGGATCGTGGCGACCGAGCATACGGTCAATGCCGTGCGCAATCTGCTCGTCACCAAGCTCGGCAAGCTCGACGTGCTGTTCGTGGTCGACGCCTCGCGCAACAAGGCCGCCTGGTTCAATTTCGGCCCCGAAGCCGACAGCCGCATCCGCCGCATCTGGGTGAAGCCGCAAGAGGCCGCCCGCCTGCAGGCCGCCAGCGTCACCGAGTAGTCAGACGGCTTTCAGCGTGTCGCGGAAGCGCTGATAATTCTGCACATAGACTTGCGCCGAGATCTTCAGCATCGCCAGCTGCGGCTCGCTCAATGGCTTGATCACGCGCCCCGGCGAGCCGAACACCAGCGAGCCGTCGGGAATCTCCTTGTCCTCGGCGATCAGCGTGTTGGCGCCGATCAGGCAATTCTTCCCGATCTTGGAGCGGTTGAGCAGAATCGAGCCCATGCCGATCAGCGTGTTGTCGCCGATGCTGGTCGAATGCAGGATCACGCGGTGACCGATCGTCACATTGGCGCCGATGGTGACCGGCTGGCCCGGATCGGCATGGATGACGGAATTGTCCTGGACGTTGGAATTCTCGCCCACCTCGATCCACTCATTGTCGCCGCGCAGGACCGCGCCGAACCAGATGCTGGCGTTCTTCAGGAGCCGCACGCGGCCGATGAGCGTCGCGTCCGGCGCGACCCAATAGTCGCCGCCGGCAGGGAGCTCGGGCGCGATGCCTTCGATGGAATAGATCATTCCGCCAGTTTGGCAGAAGGACGGGTCCGGGGCAAAACCGCGTGTCGCGATTTTGCCCCCCGGGATATCCCTTACGACACCGGCGTCTGGATGAAGTCCGCCGTGCCGAGCGAGCCGAGATTGGTGGCGGCGCTGAGCTCGATCACATAATCCGCGCCGGCTTGGTAGCCGGCCACGCCGTTGGCGTCGACGACGATGTAGACATGGCCCGCGAGGTTGCCCGCGCTGGCCGTGAACTCCACCGCGTGGTGCGCGCCGAGTTGGCCCGAACCGATCGCCGCCGCGAGGTCGGCATCGAAATGGGTGCTCGAACGCAAGGTGCCGGTGGTGACCGCCGCATCGATCGCGGTGACCTGGCTGGCCAGCGAGATGATGTCCAAGGTTGGATCGTAGCCGACGAGGACGTCGTGGTTGACGCTCGTCGAGTCCGACACCCCGTTATAGACGAAGACGTCGTGTCCGCCGGCGCCCGCCAGCTTGTCCGCGCCGCCGCCGCCGGCGATCGTATCGCCTTGTGTGCCGCCGGTGATGGTGTCGGCGCCGGCGCCGCCGTGGATGGTGAAGGTGCCGTCGGTCTCGTGGCTGCCGTTGAAGCTGAGTGTGTCGGCCGCGCCCAGCTGACGTCCATCGATCTCCAGGTTCGCGCCCGCCGCCACCGTGTTGCTGTTGGTGACAAGGCGGTAGGAGAAGCGCGGCCCGAGGTCGATCTCCTCGATGTTCTGCATCGTGCCGGCGACGAACGTCACGCCCGCGGAATAATCGCCGGAGAGCTGAACGGTGTCATGGCCGTCGCCGCCGTCGATGCGGTCGGTGGCGGTGAGGTTGCCTGTGCCCAGCATCTCGACGGTGTCGGCGCCCGCGCCGCCCTGCACGACGTCATTGGCGTCGCCGGAGAGATCGAACGTATCGCTGCCGCCATTGCCGACAAGGTGGTTGTTGCCGCCGCCGCCGGTCAGGACGTTGTCGCCGTCGGTGCCGGTCAGCGTGTCGTCAAAGGCCGAGCCGGTGAGGTTCTCGATGTTGAGCAGGATGTCCTTGCCGTCGCCGCCGCCGACGTTCTGGGCGGTGGTGAGGTTGAGGTTGACCGTTACGCCGCTGGTGGCGTCGGCGTAGGAGGCGGTATCGTTGCCGAGGCCGCCGTCCATCGTGTCGTTGCCGGCGCCGCCGATCAGAATGTCGTCGCCGCCGACTGCGTCGTCATAGTCGACCACGGCGGACGGGCCGTCGCCGCCGCTCTGGTTGGTGGAGGCTTCCAGCACCTTGTCGCCATAGAGCACGTCGTTGCCGTCGCCGCCCGACAGCACGTCGTTGCCGCCGCTCCCGTAGAGTGTATTGGCGATGTCGTTGCCGGTCAGCGCGTCATCGATGCTGGTGCCGGAGACGTTCTCGAAGTTCACGGCGGCGATCGTGTCCATGCCCGTGACCTGCGACGTGCCCTGCAGCGCCAGCGAGAACGTGACGCCCGAGATCTGCGTGCCGTTGTCGTCGAAGGAGAGCGTGTCGCGGCCATTGCCGCCGTCGGCGGTGTCGGTGCCGAGCGTGCCGTTCAAGGTGCCGACCTGGATGATGTCGTCGCCGGCATAGCCTTGGATCGTGTCGCTGCCGCCCTCGCCCCAAATCCAGTTGGCGCCGTTGTCGCCATAGAGCGTGTCGTTGCCGGCGCCGCCCGAAAGATCCTGGATGTTGCGCAGCACGTCGTTGCCGTCGCCGGTGTTCTGGGCGAGATGGGTCAGCAGCGAGACCGTGACGCCGTTGGGATCGTCGGAATAGGTGGCGCGGTTCTTGCCGCCGCCGCCGTCGATGATGTCGTCGCCCTGGCCGCCCTTGAGGAAGTCGTCGCCGAGCCCGCCGAACAGGATGTCGTTGCCGTGACCGCCCGTCAGGTTGAAGCTGCCGTCTGTCTCCGCCGAGCCGTCGAAGCGCAACTGCTCGCCCGCCACGAGGCTGGAGCCGGAGACCGCCATGAACTGGCCGGCCGAGAGGTTCCCGTCGTTCTCGGTAATGAAATAGTTGAACACATGGCCCTGATGCGAGCCCGTCGAGACGAACAGATTGCCGATATTCTGCAGCGTCGTCGCCTTGAGGATCAGATTGCTGGCATAGTTGCCGGAGAGCTGGACGTAACTGTCGCCGGTATTGTTCGGGTCGCCGCCGTTGACGCTGTCGTTGCGGTCGAAGGCCGCGCCGAAATAGACGCCGTCGCCGAATTCATCGGGATCGTTTGCGTCGGTGCCGAGATTGATCGTATCGCTGCCGCCGAACGAGGCGTCGATGAAGTCGGGGCCGTTGCCCGCCGTGATCACGTCGTTGCCGGCGCCGCCGATGATCGTGTAGTTGCCGTCCGTCTCGGCCGCGCCGTTGAAGGTGAGATGGTTTGCGGCCGCAAGCTGGCTCGCATCGACCACCAAGGTCTGGCCGGCCGCGACGTTGCCGTCATTCATGGTCAGGTTGTAGTTGAAGCCGGCGTTGAGCTGCAGGTTTTCAATGTTGGTCAGCGTGGCTGCGCCCAGCGTCACGCCGGCGGAATAGTCGCCCTGAAGCACGACCACGTCATTGTCGGCGCCGCCGTCGAGCTGGTCGCCGGCGTTGAGCGCGGCGCCCATGTTGAAGATATCGCTGCCTGCGAGGCCCGACGCGGTATCGTTGCCGCCCGCGGTAAGATCGAAGGTGTCGCCGTTCGCGGTGCCGGTCAAGTTATCGTCGCCGGGGGTTCCGGTGAACCCATCCTGCGGCGAGACCGGCAGATGCACGAGGCTGTCGGGCGCGACCAGCGCGTGATCGTGCAACGGCGAATGGATCGTCTTCATAGGAATTCCCCCGGATGATAAGACTGTAACGCTAGCCCGATGGCGCGCGGACAAGCAATGCTTAACGCCCGGCCAATTTTGTCACGCGCAACTCAGGCGAAGTATGGAACTCTCGCTGCACCTGCTTAAAAAACGGCGGTCGCAAATAAATCGCAAAACTTCGAAGGACGGATCGGCGCAAACGCGATACGATTTTCTCATGTCCTGCCGATTCGCGGGACGAGGGGGGCAGTTAAGGTGCAGCATTGCACTTTGCCGGTTTCAAATAAAACACGGCTTTTCGCCGCCCCGTTACTTCACTCCGAGCAATCCAGCGTAATTTTGACCAGGGAGACTCCATGGCCAAGCGTTCCGCGCGTCGTAAGCATCGCGAGCAATATGATGAACAGGCAAACGTACACCCGCTCTTCCCGTCTTCCGGCTGGACGCCGCTAGACGACGGCCGGGACCGGAAATACGTCAAGAACGTAAGGGCGATGAGCCCGCTGCAGCAGCAGCTCATCGACGCCATAGACGAGCGCAATGTCGTCATGGCGCTGGGCCCCGCCGGAACCGGCAAAACCTACCTCGCCATCGCCAAGGCGGTGGAAGCCCTGGAGCAGAAGCGCGCCGGCCGCATTGTGCTGTCGCGCCCCGCAGTCGAGGCGGGCGAGAGCCTCGGCTTCCTCCCCGGCGATCTGCAGGACAAGCTCGCGCCGTACTTGCGCCCGCTCTACGACGCGCTGACCGAACGCCTCGGCACCAAGCGGCTCAAGGCGCTGATGGCGGAGGGCGCCATCGAGATCGCGCCCGTCGGTTATATGCGCGGCCGCACACTCAACGATTGCTTCGTGGTGATCGACGAGGCCCAGAACTGCACCTATGGCCAGCTCAAGATGCTGCTGACCCGGTTGGGCTGGCGCTCGACCATGGTGTTGACCGGCGATCCGGACCAAACGGACCTGCTTCCGGGCATGTCGGGCTTGGGTCCCATCGCCGAGCGGCTGGAGCGCGTTCCGGAGATTTCGGTGGTCCGGCTGGGCGACGCCGACATCGTGCGTCACCCGCTGGTCGCGAGCATGCTGACGGTGCTTTAGAGCTTGCCCGTCAGATCTTGATCGACAATGCGAGCTGGAGCACGAACAGCCCCAGCGCGAAGCTCCAATAGGATGACACGGCGGCCGCCAGCCAGAAGGCGGTCGCCGAACATCCCTTTTTCCGCCAGGACCGCGCCGCGTTGTCGAACAGCACGCTCGGGCCGGCGACGGTCATGACCGCGAAATATCCCGCCTTGCTCGCCCAGCTCTCGGTCTTCTTGACCAGAAGCCGGTAGAGGTTGGCGACGATCCCCGATGCGGTGAAGCCGCAAGCCAAGGCAAAGAGCGCGACCATGGCGTTGTGCAGCATCGGAGGTCCCCAAACGGTTCGGCCAAAAGGTTCGGGAATCCCCATTGCAGCCCATATGCCGTTTCTTACGGCCCATTAACCCACTCGGCTGTGCCGATCCGGTACAATTCACGACCGGCGCGAAGCTTGCGTCCAAAACGGGAGCAGCGATGTTTCGCGGCCACGCCCCATGGGAATCCGGGTCCGCTCACGGCCCGTTCATCGGGGGAAGCCGGGACACATGCTAAACAGGACGTTCAGGAGAGAATCGCGGCGCCGATGAGTGCGAGAGGTGGCGATACCGTCAGGCAACGGTCGGGATGGCTGATCCCGGCTGCGGTCTTTATCGTGACCGCGGCGCTGTCGGCCCTGATCCTTCTCTATTACTTGGCGCCGACGGCCTCCTCGATCATCGAGGAGCACCCGCAGCCGACATCGCGCACCGATCCCATCGCGCTCCAGGTAGAGAAGCTCAAGCTCACCATTCCCGCCAACTACATCCTCTACGCCAGCGCCCGGCAGGGTGGACAGAAGAAGGAAGTCGCGCTGGCGGCGAAACTGCCCGACTTCCACGGCTATTCGGACTGGTACGGCTCGACCTTCAGCGACAATTCCTCGGACTCGCCGATCATCTATCTGCTGATCCGCGAGGACCCGCTGACGATCTCCGAAGCCGACAAACTCAAGCGCATCTACCTCTCCTATGTGGCCGATCCGGTTGGGAAGCCGGGACCGTTCGGGCTGACGCAATACGCCTTCCGCGACGACAGCGGCTATCACGGCGAGGACCTCTATGTCGGACAGACGCCCAAGGGGCCTGTCGTGCTGCGCTGCGTCCGTTTCGGGCCGCAAGTGACGAGCCCCTCCTGCTTGCGCGACATGCGGCTGGGCCATCATGTGGCGCTGACCTATCGCTTCAAGCGCGCCCATCTCGGCGAGTGGCAGGACATCGCCACCGGCATCGACAGCCTGGTCGGCTCCTTCACCGCTCAGCCCAAGCGGTAGCGCGCCTCGATCGCCGCCTTGCGGGGAAACACATTCTCGATCGCGCCCGCGAAGGCCGGCTCGAACAGCAGCACGCCCGCACCCATCGCCAGCATCGCCAAAGGCGTCGCCACATGCGCGGGCGCGAGAACCGCGAACAGCGCGGCCGCAATCGCCGTCACCAGCACCAATGCCGGGCCGATCCGTTCGAGCGCGCGCACAGATGCGGTCGCCATGTCATCGCCCCGGCGCAGGAACACCGAAGCTGTCCCGGATTGGAGCGCGATCATTGTGGTGCCCAGGACCAGCACCAAGGGCCAAAGGAATTGGCTGTCCCGAGCCGGGGCCGCGATCCACACCGCGAACAGCGCGAGCGGCACGCAGGCGAAGATCGCAGCCAGCCCGCGCCGCCAATCCCGAGTCACGACGAAGAAGAGAGCCAGTTGGATCGCGACGACCCCAACCTCTATCGGCCTTAAGTGCAAACGCAGGCCGAACCACCCCAACGCGGCGAGCACGGCCGCCACGCCGGACAAGCTCCAACCCCAACGCGTCTGAGCAAGCAGCGCCAGCCGGTCGAAGAGTCTTTGCCAGCTCTCACGCGCGCGGTTGGATGCGGCGATGAAGCCCTCGCCCCGCGGCATCACGCTTGCGCCGAGCATGACGAACGCGCCGCTCATCAGCCCGACGCCTGCGATCAGTGCCCCGATCCTCCAATTAATGAGCGCCACTGGCACGACGACAAAGATCAGCGCGCAGGCTGCGGGCCAAATCAATGGCGCCCGCGCCTCGCCGCGCGATGCGTTCAACGCCAGCACATTGGCGATCAGATAGCCGGGCAGAATGCCCCCCGCGAAGCCGGGCAGTGCGACGGCGGCGAGACAGGGAAGCGTGACAAGAAGCGCCAGTCCGACATGGCGCGACAGCAGCCACGAGCCGGCGAGCAGCACGGCGAAGAGCGGAAAGATGAACGGCGCGGACGAGAGGATCGCGCCCACGCTTCAGCTCGCGCGGGACGTCGGCGCCTCCGGCAGGTCCATCTCCAGGATCGCCATGTTGAAGGCGTAGGAGACCTCGCCGTCTTCTTCGTCCTTGAAGATCACGCCGATGAACTCGCCATTGACCTGGACCTCGACGGAGTCGGCCTGCTTGGGCCGCTCGACGATGGAGATCGTGTCGAGACGGAAGAGATTGCGCAGATACTTCTCGATGCGCCAGATTTCGCTGCGGGTCATGGGCGTATTCCTTGTGTACCCTGACCTCGCATACGCCGCCCCAAGCGGTCAAGATGGGCAAATGACATCACCGGAACCGCAAGGCTACTACGCCGCCAGCGCCCCAACCCCGCCTGGCCGTCCGCGCCTCGACGGCACGATGAAAGCGGACGTCTGCGTCGTGGGCGGCGGCTATACCGGCCTCGTGGCCGCGCTCACGCTGGCAAAGGCGGGAAGCCGCGTAGCGCTGCTCGAAGCCGATAGCATCGGCTACCGCGCCTCGGGCCGGAACGGCGGCCAGATCCATTCCGGTCAGCGTCAGGATCAAGCATCGCTGGAGAAGTGGCTGGGGCCCGTCCATGCCCGCGACCTCTGGCAATTGTCCGAAGACGCGAAGGCGCTGGTGCGCCGCCTCGCCGCCGAACACGAAATCGACTGCGGCCTCAAGCCCGGCCTGGTCATCGCCGCGCACAACAGCCGCGCCTTGCGCAAGCTCGCCGACGAGACCGAGTACCTCCAGCGCCATTACGGCGACGATTCCGTGCGCATGATCGATGCGGCGGAGACGGCGCGGCTTCTCGGCACCGACGCCTATGCCGGCGCGAAGTTCGATTCCGGCGGCGGCCATCTTCATCCGCTGCGCTACGCGCGCGGCCTCGCCGAAGCGGCGGAGAAAGCCGGCGCGGTGCTCTACGAACAATCCCGCGTGCTGTCGGTGGCAGACGGCCACGCCACCACGGCGAACGGCAGCGTCACCGCCGATTGGATCCTGCTCGCTTGCGACGCCTATACCGGCGACCTCGTGCCCGCGCTCGCGCCCTACATCGCGCAGCTCGAAAGCTTCATCGTCGCGACCGTTCCGCTGAGCGACGAGCAGTACGCGCAGACCCTGCCCTGCGACGCCGCCGTCGCCGACACGCGCCATGTGCTCGACTATTACCGCAGGAGCGACGACCGCCGCCTGCTCTATGCCGGCCGTGAAGCCTATTGGTCGCCGCCGGAAGATGTCGAAGGCCTGGTGCGTCCGCGCCTGGCGTCGGTCTATCCCAGGCTCGCGGACATCCCGATCGAGTATGGCTGGCACGGCACCGTCGGCATCACCGCGACACGGCTGCCCCATTTCGGATGCCTCGGCGCGCGCACGCTTTTCGCCCATGGCTATTCCGGACAAGGCGTGGCGCTGGCGACGCTTGGCGGTCAATTGCTGGCCGAGGCGGCGCTCGGCAGGCCAGAGCGCTTCGAGACCATGGCCCGCGTCCCCGCGCGCAAATTCCCCGGCGGTCAGGCGCTACGCCGCCCGCTCGTCACGGCGGGCCTCTTGTGGCTGAAGCTGCTGGACGCGTTCTAGATCTGGAAATCGCTCTCGCGGATGATCTGGTCCATCTCTTGCGACGGGCGCTCGGGGCTGGAGCAGCCGATGTTCTTGGCCGGCACGCCCGCGACCGTGCAATGCGGCGGCACCGGCTTGAGCACGACGCTGCCCGCGCCGACGCGTGAATATTCGCCGACCTCGATATTGCCCAGCACCTTGGCGCCTGCGGAGAGCAGCACGCCACGGCGGATCTTCGGATGACGGTCGCCCATCTCCTTGCCGGTGCCGCCCAAGGTCACGCCATGCAGCATCGACACGTCGTCCTCCACCACGGCGGTCTCGCCGATGACGATGCCGGTGGCATGGTCGAAGAAGATTCCGCGCCCGATCCGTGCCGCGGGATGGATGTCGACCGCGAACAGCTCCGACACGCGTGACTGGATCAGATAGGCCAGCGTCTTGCGGTCCTGCGTCCACAGCCAATGGGCGATGCGATAGGACTGCAGCGCCTGGAAGCCTTTGAAGAACAGGAAGGCCTGCGCATAGGAATGGCAGGCGGGATCGCGGGTGAGGATGGCGGAAAGATCGGCGCGGGTCGCGTCCCCGATCTCGGGGTCGGCCTGCAGCGCTTCCTCGAAGATCTCGCGCGCCAGCATCGGGCGCACGTCGTCGTCGCCGAGCTTGCCCGCGAGGAGGTAGCAGAGCGCGTCCTCCAGCCTCGGATGGTTGAGGATGGTGGCGTGCGCGAAGCTCGCCAGCGCCGGCTCGGCATTGGCGATGTCCTCGGCCTCGCTGCGCAGAGCGGACCAGAGCGGGTCGCAGATCGCGACCTTTTCGGCTTGTACCGGCATCAATCCCTCCCAGGGAACGGCGATCATAGCGCAGAACGCCCGAAATGATTACATAGGCCCATGCCCGACACGTTCAACCTGCCCGCGCCCGCCGCCCTCGATCTGTTGCTCTCCCGCCGTTCCGGCTCGGCAAAAACCATGACCGGGCCGGGGCCATCTCCAGTCCAATTGCGCCAGATCCTGGCCGCCGGCGCCCGCGTGCCCGACCACGGCAAGCTCGCGCCCTGGCGCTTCGTTCTGTTCGAGGGCGACGCCCGCGCCCGCTTCGGCGAGATGCTGGCCGAGATCGTGACGGCCGCCGAGCCCGACGCCAACGAAGTCCGCATCGCGATGGAGCGCGGCCGCTTCCTGCGCGCGCCGGTGGTCGTCGGCGTCGTCAGCCGCGTGGTCGAGAACCCCAAGGCGCCGGAATGGGAGCAGGTGCTCTCCGCCGGCGCCGCCTGCCAGAACATGCTCATTGCCGCGCACGCGATGGGCTTCGTCGGCAACTGGATCACCGAATGGTACGCCTTCGACCGCCGTGTGCTGGGCCGCCTCGGCCTCGCCGCCAACGAACGCATCGCCGGGTTCCTCTATTTCGGCCAACCCGCCGCCCCGCTGGAAGAGCGCCCGCGCCCGGATCTGGATACGCTGATCACGCGGTTCTGAATTTCTCTTCCTCCCCCGCCGTTGCGGGGGAGGTGTCGGGCGCGCGATAGCGCGACAGACGGAGGGGGGCGGCGACAAGCTAGTTCTTCACCGCTCCACACACCCCCTCCACCGCTGCGCGGTTCCCCTCCCCGCAACGGCGGGGGAGGAAGGTCAACGTATCCCTATCAATTTATGCATCTGCAAACTCAGCCGCCATTGCGGATGGGCGAGGCAGTATTCCGTCGCGGCTTCGGTGTTGGCGGCGCGTTCGGGATTGTCCATCGGCTGCAGGAAGAAGTTGTCGAAGGCGAGCGCGGCGTAACGCGTCGGCTCCGCGCCTGCTTGCGGATAGATCAGCTTCAATTCGTTGCCATGGGTGAGCTTGAGTTCGGCATTGGCCTTGGGGCTGACGCAGATCCAGTCGAGGCCGGCGGGCGGCTCCTGCGTGCCGTTGGTTTCGACGCCGACTTCGAAGCCGCGTCCATGCAGCGCCGCGATCAACGGCGTGTCGAGCTGCAACAGCGGCTCGCCGCCGGTGCAGACGACATAAGGCGACGCACCGCCGGGCCACCTCGCAGCAACCGCACTCGCCAGCGCTTCGGCGGTGTCGAACTTGCCGCCGCCCACGCCGCCGGTGCCGACGAAATCGGTGTCGCAGAATTGGCAGATGGCCTTGTGCCGGTCGCGCTCCAGCCCGGTCCACAGGTTGCAGCCGGCGAAGCGCAGGAATACCGCCGCGCGTCCGGTGCGGGCGCCCTCGCCTTGCAAGGTGTAATAGATTTCCTTCACCGAGTAGGTCATGGCGCCGCGAACCGCTCATAGCCCCGCGCGCGCAATTCGCAGGACGGGCATTGGCCGCAGCCATAGCCCCATGCGTGGCGATGGGTGCGATCACCCTCGTAGCAAGTGACGGTGTCCTCGACGATCAGGTCGATCAGGCTCTGCCCGCCGAGATCGCGCGCCAGCTCCCAGGTCTGTTTCTTGTCCAGCCACATCAGCGGCGTGTGCAGCGCGAACGCCGTATCCAAACCGAGATCGAGCGCGCGGCCCAGCGCTTTCAATGTCTCGTCGCGGCAATCGGGATAGCCGGAATAATCCGTCTCGCACATCCCGCCGACGATGTCGCGGATTCCGCGCCGATAGGCCAGCGCCGCCGCGGCCGTCAGGAAGAAGATGTTGCGCCCCGGCACGAAGGTTGTCGGCAATCCGTTCGCGCCCATCTCGATCTTCACATCGTCGGTCAGCGCGCTGCCGCCGATCTCTTTCAGCACGTCGAGCCTCAGGACATGGTCCTCGCCCAGGTTCGGCGCGCGCATCGCATCCAGGATGCGCGGCCGCGCCGCCATCTCCGCGATATGCCGCTGGCCGTAATCGAAGCCGACGGTCTCGACGCGGTCGAAGCGCGCAAGCGCCCAGGCCAGGCAGGTGGTGGAATCCTGTCCGCCGGAGAAGAGCACCAGGGCTGCTTTGCCAGTCATGCCCGTCCCTTAAGCCAAGCCTTGCCTTTGCCACAAGTCCGGTTCAGCGTTCCGCCTGGTCAAAATATAGGCAACTCGCGTGGCGACACTGGCCTTGAGCGGCACCGGGCTTTTCACGCCCCCCAATTCCATCTCCAACGAAGAGCTGGTCGAATCCTACAATGCCTATGCCCGCGCCAACGGGCTCCAGGAATCCTCCGCCGAGTTCATCGTCAAAGCGTCCGGCATCAAGAGCCGTTTCGTCATGGACAAGGCCGGCATCCTCGACCCCGCGATCATGTGCCCGCGCCTGCCCGAGCGGCCCAACGAACAGATCTCCATCCTCGCCGAAATGGCCGTCGCCGCCGCGCGCGAAGCGATGAAGATGGCCGACAAGAAGGCGCAGGACATCGACGGCGTGCTGGTGGCCTGTTCCAACCTGCAGCGCGCCTATCCCGCCATGGCGATCGAGGTGCAGGAGGCGCTCGGCATCGAGGGCTTCGCCTTCGACATGAATGTCGCCTGCTCCTCCGCCACTTTCGGGCTGCAGGCCGCGGCCGACATGGTCGCTGCCGGCCATGCGCGCGCGATCCTGGTGTGCAATCCGGAGATCTGCTCCGGCCATCTCAATTTCCGCGACCGCGACAGCCATTTCATCTTCGGCGACGTCGCCACCGCCTTCGTCGTCGAACAGGGCGATCGCGGCTGGGAGATCGTCTCGACGCGGCTGAAGACGAAACTCTCCAACAACATCCGCAACAATTTCGGCTTCCTCAACCGCACCGCGCCCGAGAGCGCGGGCGCCACCGACAAGCTTTTCGTCCAGGAAGGCCGCAAGGTTTTCAAGGAGGTGGTGCCGATGGTCTCAGAACTCCTCACCGCCCATCTCAAGGACGAGGGCCTCAGCCCCGGCAGCCTCAAGCGCATCTGGTTGCACCAAGCCAATCTCGGCATGAACGAGATGATCGCCCGCCGCGTGCTGGGCCGCGAGCCCGGCCCCGCGGAAGCGCCGAACATCCTCGACGAATACGCCAATACCTCGTCCGCCGGGTCGGTCATAGCATTCCATAAGTTCAGCACGGATTTGCAACCTGGCGATCTGGGCCTGCTCTGCTCCTTCGGGGCGGGATATTCCGTGGGCAGCGTGATCCTCAGAAAGCTTAACTGATCAAGTCCTTGCGTTTGCGGCCCTCCTCCGTCAGCCTGTGCGCTTAACGGGGCACCGAAGGACGACGTAGTGACGCGCATCGCCATCAGCGGGACGGGGCTTTTCACGCCCGCGCAAACCATCACCAATGCCGAGCTTGTCGCGGCCTATAACGACTATGTGCGGCAGTTCAACGCGGATCACGCCGAGGACATCGCGGCCGGCCGCGAGCACGCGCTGCTGATCTCCAGCGACGAATTCATCGTCAAGGCATCGGGCATCAAGCGCCGCCACGTCGTGGCCAAGGACGGCATGCTCGATCCCGCGATCATGTGTCCCCGCCTGCCCGAGCGCCCCAACGAACAGATATCCCTCTCCGCCGAGATGGCGGTCGATGCCGCCAAACAGGCGCTCGCCGCCGCGGGCCGGAGCCCTGCGGACGTCGACGGCGTGATCGTCTCGGCCTCGATCCTGCAGCGCCCCTATCCGCAGATCGCCATCGAGGTGCAGGAGGCGCTCGGCATCAAGGGCTTCGGCTTCGACATGCTGGCGGGATGTTCAGCCGCCACCTTCGCGATCCAATCGGCCCACGACATGGTCGCCAATGGCAGCGCGCGCGCGATCCTCTGCATCAATCCGGAAATCTGCACCAGCCACCTCAATCTCAAGGACCGCGAGACCCATTTCATCTTCGGCGACGCCGCCACCGCCTGCCTGCTCGAGCCCGCGCAAGGCGCCGACGGCGACAACAGCTGGGAGATCGTGTCGACGCGGCTGAAGTCGATCTACTCCAACAATATCCGCAACAATTTCGGGCCGATGAACCGCTTCGATCCCGAAACGCAATTCGGCCCCGACAAGCTCATCACCCAGAAGGGCCGCAAGGTCTTCAAGGAAGTCGTGCCGATGGTGTCGGAGTTCATGCAGGAGCACCTCGCCGCGCTCAACATCGCGCCGTCGCAGCTCAAGCGCCTTTGGCTGCACCAGGCCAACATCAACATGAACGACTTCATCGCCCGCAAGGTGCTGGGCCGCGATCCGACCAAGGAAGAAGCGCCCAACGTGCTCGACGAGTACGGCAACACCAGCTCGGCCGGCTCGATCATCGCGTTCCACAAATACAGCCGCGACCTCGCCCAGGGCGATCTCGGCCACCTCTGCTCCTTCGGCGCCGGCTACACCGCCGGCAGCGTGGTGCTGCGGAAGCTGTAACTTATCCTCCCCTGCGTTAGCGGGGGAGGACGCTCGCGTAGCGAGCCGGAAGGGGGCACTCGGAGAGCGACACTTACCCCCTCTGTCTCGCGGCTGCTGCGCAGCGCGATCCACCTCCCCCGCTTCGCAGGGGAGGATAAGTAATGCTAGCCTTCCTCTCCCTCCTGAGTTTCCCCTCCCATGTCCCTGTTCGACCACATCAACTGGATCTATGTGCTCATCGGCGTGTTCGTCGGCGGGCTGGTGGGATTCACCGGCGTCGGCGGCGGCTCGCTGATGACGCCGATCCTGATCCTGCTGTTCGGCGTCCACCCCGCCACCGCGGTGGGCACCGACCTGATCTACGCCTCGGTGACCAAGACCGGCGGCTCGATCGTCCATGGCTACAACAAGACCATCGACTGGCGCGTGGTCGGCCTTCTGGCGATGGGCAGCGTGCCGGCGACGGCGCTGACGGTGCTGGCGCTCTACTATCTGAAGATCGACAGTAAGACGACCAAGCTCGTCATCACCAACGCGCTCGGCTTCGCGCTGCTCTTCACCGCCTTCTCGCTCCTGTTCCGCAAGCCCTTGATGGCCTGGTACAGCGCGCGCGTGCCGGAACTCAATCCGACCTTCGTGCGCAACATGACCATCGTCACCGGCGTCGTACTGGGCGTGCTCGTCACGCTCTCCTCGGTCGGCGCGGGCGCCATCGGCGTGATGGCGCTGGTCATGCTCTATCCCAAGATGGAAGCCCGCCGCATCGTCGGCTCCGACATCGCCCATGCCGTGCCGCTGACGCTCGCCGCGGGCCTCGGCCATTCGATCCTCGGCACCATCGATCTCGTCATCCTCAAGTCGCTCCTGGTGGGCTCGATCCCCGCCATCATCGTCGCCTCCATCGCCTCGGCCCGCATGTCCGACACCATCATCCGCGTAATGCTGGCCCTGGTGCTGCTCGCCGTGGTGGCGCGGTTCTGGTTCTTCCCGGGCTGACGGCCTGTCCCCATAAAGCAAAGGCCCGGTGCGCGCGGCGACGTCGTGCGCGATCCTGGGCCCTGCTCTGGTTTCCACGCTGTTTCAGCCGGCCGCGTGCATCCTTCAGGGACGCCGCTGGCGCGCTCGGTTCAACCCCCCGGTCCCTGCTCAGACGATGCCTTCCCCGGTTTTGACCCGGTTTCGGCTCCCCATCCTCGCGCCGGCGCACGCAAGCTTGCGCCCTCACCTGTATGGTCTTGCGGCCTCGCTACAGCACTGGTTTCACCTTTTGTTCGAGACACCACCTAGAAGTAGAATACTAAACCAAGGATTGCAAGTGGCGCGGTGGGAATTTTTGTAAGTGGTTGATTGCGCTGCACTCTTCCTCCCCCGCCGTTGCGGGGGAGGTGGATGGCGCGGTGAAGTCGCGACAGACGGAGGGGGTGCGTGGGACCGAGAAGAACTGGCCTTGCACCGCCGCAGCCACCCCCTCCGTCTGTCGCGCTGCTGCGCGCCCGACACCTCCCCCGCAAAGCGGGGAGGAAGAACTAATGCATCAGCAGCAGGGGCATTTCGGCGTTGCCGACGATGTATTTCGTCACCGGCGTGCCGAAGAGCCGGATGCGGCCGTGACCATAGCCGCCCATGACCAGCAATCCGCTGCCTTTCGCCGCTTCGAGCAGCGCTTCGCCCACGCCGCGCCCGCCCGGATCGATGGCGCGCGCCGCCGCCGTCACGCCGTGCACGGCGAGATAGGCCTTCACCGCCTCGCACTCCTCTTTCGCCTGCGGCTGCACCACCAGCACGTCCACGCTTTGCGCGCGCCGGAAAAACGGCATGGCGCAGAGCATCGCGTGCACGCTGGCGGACGATCCGTCCCACGCCACGCAGATGCGCTTGGCGAATTCCTCCACCGGCGTGGCGCCGCGCAGCAGCACCGGACGCCCGCTGGTGAGCAAGGTCGTCTCGAACGCGTCGGAGAGGCCGAGCCTGCCCGCGTCCTTGAGCGCGCCGAAGACGATGAGGTCGGACAGCCGCGCGGCCTGCGCCACCGCATCGGCGAACGCGCCCTCGACCACGCGGAATTCCGCTTCGACGCCCGTTGCATACCGGTCGAAGACCGTGCGCGCGGCCTCCGCGCCCTTGGCCACGGCGTCGCGCGCCGCGTCGACCATCTCCTGCGCGATGACGCCTGAGATCGCCTCGCCGTAGGCCGGCATGGCGTCGGCTGGATTGGGCTTCACGAACAAGGCCTCGATCCGGCCGCTGAACGGCCCGGCTGCGGCCACGGCCGTCTCCATCACGCAGGCATCGCGCGGGGCGCCGGTGAGCGGGGCAAGGATTTTGCGGTAGGACATGGGGCGAGGATAACACCAGGGACGGCGATGGCAAAAATGCGCGGGTTGATTGTTCCACGCAATACCACCGTGTCACGGCCCGCCGAGTGCGGGCCGCCCAGGTGACGTTGCACTATTTTCTAATACCTATCACCGTCATGGGAAGTTGGGAGTTCGACGATCACCTGGGTGGCTCGCACTCGGCGGGCCATGACACGAGAGGTGCGGCGCGCTTTAAAACGGCCACCAGCCATCCAGCCTTATCGGTCGCAAAATGCGCGGCCGGGCGAAGTAGGTCAGCCTGTCCGCGACCTTCCGGTTGAACGTGCCGCGCGGGAAGCCTCCCCCGTCGCGGCGTTTGCCGGCGCGCATGCCCGTCAGCACCTCGATGGCCTCGTCGACATGCTCCACGGCGTAGACGGCGAAGCGGCCCTTGCGCACGGCGTCGACGACGTCGTCGCGCAGCATCAGGTTGACGACATTGGCCTTGGGGATGACCACGCCGTGATGCCTGGTCAATCCGCGCGCGTTGCAGACGTCGAAGAAGCCTTCGATCTTCTCGTTGGCGCCCCCGATGGGCTGGATCTGGCCGCGCTGGTTGATCGAGCCGGTGATGGCGATGGATTGCTTGAGCGGCACGTCCGCGATCGCCGATAGGATCGCGATCAACTCGCCCGCCGAGGCGCTGTCGCCGTCGATGGGGCCGTAAGACTGCTCGAACGCCACGCTGGCGGACAGCGAAAGCGGCCGCGAGATCGTGTAGTGGCCGTTGAGATAGCCGGAGATGATCTGCACGCCCTTGATATGCGTGGGCCCGCTGAACTCCGCCAGCCGCTCGATGTCGGTGACGCGTCCGTTACCCGGGCGCACTTGCGCGGTGATGCGCGCGGGCATGCCGAAGGAGAAGCCCGACGCGCTCAAGACCGTCAGCCCGTTCACCTGGCCACGCTTGGCGCCGTCGGTGTCGATGAAGAGGATGTTGCGCTTGATGAGCTCCTGCTCCAGCGCCTTGAGCCGGCCGCCGCGGTCTTCCTTGGCCGCAACCGCGCGGTTGATATCGGCCGCGCCGATCAGCGAGCGCCCTTCCGTGCCGGCGAAATGATTGGCCTCGCGCATGAGATCGGCCAGGCGGCTGGTGCGCACGGAGATCTTCTCCGCATCGCCCGCCATGCGCGCCGCCTCGTCGATGAGACGCGCGGCGCCCGAGCGGTCGAACTGCTTGAGCCCATCGTCGCGCGCCACGCTCGACATCAGCCGCAGCAGCGCGCCGCAATTGGCGTCGTTGCGGTCGGCGCTGGTGGAGAAGTCCGCCTGGACCTTGAACAGCTCGGCGAATTCCGGATCGAGCTCGCGCAGGCGGTAGAACAGCCAGGGCTCGCCGAAGAGCACGATCTTGATGTCCAGCGGGATCGGGTCGGGCTGGATCGAGACCGTGTTGCTGCGGTCCAGTATCTCCGCGAGGTTCTCGATCTTGACCCGCGCCTCGCGCAGCGCCCGCTTGAGCGTCTCCCACGACACGTCCTGCTGCAGAAGATCGAGCGCGTCGATCAACAGATAGCCGCCGTTCGCGCGATGCAGGAAGCCGGGCTTGATGTACATGAAATCGGTGATGAACGAGACGAGCACCGGCACATGCTCGACCTTGCCGACGAGGTTCGACAGCGACGGCAGCGCCAAGGACAGCACCGGCGCGCCCTTCGCCCCGCCATTGTCGACCAGGAGGTTCACTTCGTAGCGGTGGAACGGGACTTCGTCCTCGCGGTCGCCCTGCGCGTCCGCGCCTTCGCTTTGCGCCAGGCGCTGCAGCACCTCGATATGCGCCATCACGTCCTGGAACACGGATTCGATATGCTGGCCGATCTCGCGCTGGCCGCCGAAGCGGTCGGCGAGCGGGCGCATCAACCCGCGCACCACGCCCTCGCCCAATTCCTTGTCGAGCGCGCGCAACTTCTCGACCGCCTTGTCGCGCATGAGATTGAGCTGCGTCATCGTCCGTTCGAGCTCGCCGCGCAATCCGCGCACGCGCTCGTTCAGCCGCTCGCGGTCGGGCTTGGGCAGGCGGCGATATTCGTCGTCGGAGAGGACGAGGCCGTCGCGCTGCGGCAGGAAGTCGAAGCCGCTGTCGTTCTCGATCAGCGCCAGGCCCTGGCTCTCGGCGGATTTGCGGATGCGGTCGAGCGCGGTTTCCACCGTCTGGCGGAATTCATCCTCGATGACGCCGCGGCGGCGGCGGTAGTCCTCGCTCTCGAACAGCTTGGGCATGGCGGTCTGGAGCGTCTCGACGAAATCGCCCATCGCCTTCTTGAACTGCGCGCCCTGTCCGGCCTGCAGCTTCAGCGGCAGCGGCCTATGGGGGGCGGCGAAATTGTGGACGTAGCACCAGTCCGGCGGCGGGGGCGTGGACGCCGCCAGCTTGGCCAGCGCCGCTTTCACCGCGGCGCGGCGGCCGGAGCCCTGCGGCCCGGTGACGAAGATGTTGTATCCCGGCTGGGCCATGCCGGCGCCGAAGGCCAAGGCCCGCATGGCGCGGTCCTGGCCCACCGGCTGGTCGGCCGGGGACAGATTGCCCGTGGTCTCGAAAGGCAGGCGTGCGGGATCGGTCTTCAGGCACAGCCGGTCCGCGTCGAGCGGTTTCACCATGAAACGCTATCCCCTGCACCCGCCGGCCGCCCGCTTTGGGACAGTCCGGACCCTACACCCACGGCTTTATAGCAAGCCTCACGCCGGATCGCAGCAAAGTCTCGCAACTTGCTGGAAGAATAGGGTAAAGTGGCAGCATGCCCCAAGGAACCCGCACCCGCTTGGACACGTCGCGCGCCTGGCAGCGCATGCTGAGCGGCCGCCGCCTCGACCTGCTCGATCCCTCGCCGCTGGACGTGGAGATCGAGGACATCGCCCATGGCCTCGCCCGCGTCGCCCGCTGGAACGGCCAGACCAAGGGCGCGCACGCCTTCTCCGTCGCCCAGCACTGCCTGCTGGTGGAGCGGATCGCGGGCGAGTTGAAGCCCATCCTGCCCAAGGAGGCGCGGCTGGCCGCCCTGCTCCACGACGCCCCGGAATATGTGGTGGGAGACCTGATCAGCCCGTTCAAGCGGGCGGTCGGCCTCGACTACAAGGATTTCGAGAACCGGCTCCTGGCGGCGATCCATCTCCGCTTCGGCCTCCCCGCCAAGCTGCCGGCCGCGACCACCGCCTTGATCAAGCAGGCCGACCAGGTCTCCGCCTTCCACGAGGCCACGCAGCTTGCCGGCTTCACCACCGACGAAGCCAAACGCTATTTCGGCGTCCCGCCCCAGGGCACGCGGTTCCCCAAGCTGGTCCCACTGTCGACGGGGGAAGCGCAAGCGGCGTTCCTGGAACGGTTCGAGAAGCTCGCACAGTAATGCACCCGCCCCTCGTGGGCGGATCGACAATTTTGCGAAGCAAAATTTCGGGGAGGGGGCCGCTCCAGCCGCCTGTGCCCCCTACCCGAAAAATGCTCCGCATTTTTCGTCGGTACGCTGTCGCTACCGACCCCCGCAAGGGGGAGGTATAAGGAATTATGATCCTCGTCACGCCGCTCTCCGGAATCCACAACGCCATTTCGGGCTACCGCCCCTCGCACATGATCACCTTGCTCTCGCCGGAGCACATGATCGACACGCCCGAGGGTATCGACGCCGCGCGCCATCTGCGCATCGGGATGAACGACGTGGCCGAGGCGGCCGACGCGGAGAAGCCGCCGAGCGAGCGCCATGTCGACGACATCCTCGCCTTCGGCCGCGCATGGGACGCGAAGTCGCCGCTGCTGATCCACTGTTGGGCGGGCGTCAGCCGCTCGATGGCCGCGGCCTTCATCCTCCTCAACGACCGCCTCGGCCCCGGACACGAACATGACATCGCCCAGGCGATGCGCCGCCGCGCGCCGCACGCCTATCCCAACCCGCTGATGGTGAAGCTCGCCGACAACGCGCTGGGCCGCGACGGGCGCATGGTGGCGGCGGCGCAGACGATCGGGCGCGGCGTCATCGTCGACGAAGGCGAATGCATCGAATTCCCGCTCTCGATGAGCGCGCTATGAGCGCGCCGAAGAACGTCGTCAGCATCGGTCTGTCCGCGGCCATCGTCTCGGTGGCGGAGGAGACGCCGCGCGCGCTCGTCGTCCATCATGCCGGGTCGGCGGATGCCCTGCCCTTCGGCCCCTTCGATCCGCTCGGCCATCGCACCTTGGAAAGCGGCCTGCGCAGCTGGGTGCGCGATCAGACGCGTCTCGACCTCGGCTATGCCGAGCAGCTCTACACTTTCGGCGACCGCGGACGGCATACGCTCAAGCCCAGCGAGGGCCCGCGCGTCGTCTCCGTCGGCTATCTCGCGCTCACCCGCGCCGCCAATGCGTCGAACGCGCCCGACACGCTATGGCGCGACTGGTACGGCTTCTTCCCGTGGGAGGATTGGCGCAACGTCCGCCCTCCGATCATCGACGCGGTGATCGTCCCCGCGCTCAAGGCCTTCGTGAAAACGGGACCGGATTCCGATCTCAAGCGCGAGCGCATGCGCCTCGCCTTCGGCCTCGACGGCCCGAGCTGGGACGAGGAGAAAGTGCTCGAGCGTTACGAGCTTCTCTACGAAGCCGGCCTCGTCGAGGAGGCGCGCCGCGACGGACGGCTGAGCGCGCAGCCGCCGTCCTCGCCGCTCGGCGCCAGCATGATGTTCGACCATCGCCGCATCCTCGCCACCGCCATCGCGCGGCTGCGCGGCAAGATGAAATACCGCCCCGTGGTCTTCGAATTGATGCCGCCGCAATTCACCCTGCTGGAATTGCAGCGCACGGTCGAAGCGATCACCGGCCGCCACCTGCACAAGCAGAATTTCCGCCGCCTGGTGGAGGTGCAGGGCTTGGTCGAGGGCACCGGCAAATTCGCCCGCGCCCCGCGCGGCCGCCCCGCCGAACTCTTCCGCTTCCGCCGCGAAGTGCTCAGCGAACGCCCCGCGCCGGGCGTGCGCGTGGGACGGCGGGCCTAGAGATGAGCGCCGCGATTTTCTGGATGGCCTGCGCGGCGGGGTTGGCGACCGCCTATCTCTTCGGCGCCACGCCCACCGGCTATCTGGCCGCGAAACTGCTCAAGGGCATCGATATCCGCGAGCACGGCTCCAAATCGACCGGGGCGACGAACGTGTTGCGGACCGTGGGGAAGTGGCCCGCGTTGGCGGTGATCCTTGTGGATCTGCTGAAAGGCGCGGCGGCGGTCGTCTTCGCCCGCTGGTTTTTTCCTTGGCTCTATACATTGCCGTTCGTCACGCCGCCGGCCGCGCCCGACGCGCAAAGCTTGGCGCCTTGGGCTGTCTGCCTGGCCGGACTTGCCGCGTTGTTGGGACATAGCCGTTCGATCTGGCTGAATTTCACCGGCGGCAAATCCGCGGCGACGGGGCTCGGCGTATTGCTGGCGATGTCTTGGCCGGTGGGCGTCGGTACCGCTGCGGCGGTTGGTATCGTGCTGGCGATATCCCGGATCGTTTCCCTGAGCTCGATGCTGGGTGCGTTGACCGCTATCATCCTCATCCTCGCCCTGGAGCAACCGCCGGCCTACCGGTTGCTGGTGATCGCAGGCGGCATCTATGTGATCGCGCGCCATCGCACCAACATTCGGCGGCTGCTGGCTGGGACGGAGCCACGTTTGGGACGGAGCAGCGCGTAGAGGCGTTCTGCTCGCTCTCGCGTGTCATGGCCCGCCGAGTGCGGGCCACCCAGGTGACGCAGCATCGCTTTCCATAACCAAAACATCGTCATGGCCGGCTCGTCCGGGCCACCCAATTTCGCTCTTCCAAAAAAAGAAAAATGGGTGGTCCGCATGAAGCGGGCCCTGACATGGAAGTTGGTGCGCACAACCGATCGCTCCAAAAGCAAACGGCGCGCCCTTTCGGACGCGCCGTGCTTAGGCGTTCGAAGTTCCGGATCAGAACTTCAGGATCGTCGGGCCGAAGCTGGCGCCGTAGGTTTCGGCGCCCGAGCGCTGACGATCGACGAGGGTCACCGGACCCGGCTGGTCGAGGTAGAACTTGATGCCGCCGCCCCACACATTGATCGTCGGGCCACCGCTGCCGATCTTGGAGTTGGTGTAGCCGGCATAGATCGAGACCGGAGTCGTCTCCGACACGAGCCATTCGGCCTGCACGCCCCAATCGTTCTCGTTACCGGCATGCTCGAGGTGCGTGTAGTCGTAGTTGAGGCTCAGCGAGAAGTCGGGAGCGACATAGCCCGTCACCTGCACGCCGGCATAGTCGCCGTTGAGGCCGTGATCGGCGTTGAAGCCGCCGGCCTTCACCGCGACGGTGACGGCGTGGCTGGCATACCAATCGACGAAGCCGCCGTAGTTGGTGACGTTGAGATTGCCGCCGCCGCCAAGATCGTTGGAATTGTAGCCGACGACCGCACCGACACGGCCCCACATGCCGCGCCACTGCACGCTGCCGTCGATGTTCCAGTCGTTGGCGTCCGATCCGCCGCCGTCGAGATGGTGATAGCCACCATCGACCTGGCCGGCCCAATCGGGCGAGAAGCCGAACAGGCCGCCGCCGGAAACGCCCCAGGAATTCGCGCTGCCGCCGCCGCCATTGGCTTCGAGATGCGCGTAGTCGCCGCTGAGCACCCCGTCGAAGCCGGCAGCGGACGCGGGCGCCGCGAGAGCGACCACCGCAGCGGACGCCAAGATCATAGACCGCAGAAACATGAAACCCTCCAAATTGTCGGCGGGCTTCAGCCCCGCCCCATCGAGGGACAGAGATAACCTGTTCGCGCGTATTTTAAAGATTAAATGACGGTCAGATGCTGTTGAACCGTCGGCCAGTGGCGGATCAGCAACAGCGTTAATACCTGTGGCGAATCAGAAACTTGTGCCGAGAATGGTCGACGGCGCGCTGTCCCAGTTCACTGCCCCATTTCGGTCATAATCCACCAGCCCGCCGCTGCGTCCGCCGCCGCCGAAATACGCCTTCACCGTGACGGAGAAGATGTTGTTGTCGTTGGCGAAAGTCGTGATCGCGGTGTGCGTGTAACGCGCGAATGTATAACCGATGGAGATCGACACGGGGATTTCGCGCACCGGCAGATACTCGATGGCGAACGTCCCGTCCGTGACGCGCGGCCCGTCGTGCTGGAAGCGCGCATAATCTCCGGTCAGGCTGACCGAGATCTGGTCGGCGGGATAGAAGACGAGTCCGGTCGAGCCGTACCAGCCCTCGCTGTCGCCCTGGAATTTGCCGCCCTTGGCGCGCAAGGTGAGATCGGACAGCGCGAAGAACTCGCCGAAGAATCCGCCGCTGCGATAGTCGTGGCCGGTGACGTTGGTGACCAGCGTGTTCTGCGTGATGTCGATGCCGAAATCGCCGGCGTAATCGCGCCAATAGGCGTCGCCGCCGATCGACCAATTGTCGAAATCCTTGCCGTTGAACTTGATACCGGTGTTGTTGAGGTTCACCTGCAGATTGGCGCCGGGATTGGAGAGCGTCAGCACCGCTTGGCCCGAAGCGTCCCACAGATTGGCGGATTGGTCCGAGGCGTTCTGGCGGTCGTAACCGAGCGAGATGTTGCCAGTGAGATGGCCCAGACCGTCGGCGCCGGCGGCCGCGGTTCCCAACATGAGAGCAAGCCCGGCCCCGCCGGCAAGTTTCGCGGCCAGTTTCGAGCCAAGTTTCGACACGCCCATAAGATATCCCCAAATCATGCGAGAGCCCTGATTCTACATGAAATATCGGCTCCCGCGAGGGGGCCCGCGCGTTAAACTCTTGACGGGTTCTGGGTGCGTCGCTTGACAGATTTATGCTGAAATGTAGCATAAGTCGCACCTGCCGGCCTTTATGGCCGGTGTTTTCGACCTATATATATGCTCAAACGGAGCATAAGGAGACGGAGATGGTTCAGGTCATCGGCCCCGACACCAGGGCGCTCTACGGCAGGGTGAGTCACATCATGCCGGAGATCGAGTGGGCGGTGCATGCGCCCACCATCGACGCGATCAACAAGCTGAAGAAGCAGAAGAACGCGGTCATCCTCGGCCACAACTACATGACGCCGGAGATTTTCCACTGCGTCTCCGATTTCGTCGGCGATAGCCTGCAGCTCGCCCGCGAGGCCGCGCGCACCGACGCCAAAGTCATCGTCCAGGCCGGCGTGCACTTCATGGCGGAGACCTCGAAGATCCTTTCGCCCGACAAGACGGTGCTGATCCCCGACCTGCGCGCGGGCTGCTCCCTTGCCGCCTCCATCACCGGCGCCGATGTGCGCCTGCTCAAGCAGAAATATCCCGGCCTGCCGGTCGTCACCTATGTGAACACCAGCGCCGACGTGAAGGCGGAGAGCGATGTGTGCTGCACGTCCTCCAACGCCGTAGCCGTGGTGGAAGACATCGCCCGCGAATGGGGCGTCGATACCGTGATCATGACGCCTGACGAATATCTCGCCCAGAACGTCGCCAAGCAGACGCCGGTGAAGATCATCGCCTGGAAGGGCCATTGCGAAGTGCATGAGCGCTTCACCGCCGCCGACATCCGCGGCTATCGCGAGAGCAATCCCGGCGTCGTCGTGCTCGCCCATCCCGAATGCCCGCCGGAGGTCGTCGCCGAAGCCGACTTCGCCGGCTCCACCAGCGCCATGATCGGCTATGTCGGCCAGCATCGCCCGCATCGCGTGGTGATGGTCACCGAATGCTCGATGAGCGACAACGTCGCCGCCGATTTCCCCGACGTGGAGTTCGTGCGCCCCTGCAATCTCTGCCCGCACATGAAACGCATCACCTTGGAGGGCATCCTCAATTCGCTGCGGACGATGACCTATGAAGTGACCGTCGATTCCGCCATCGCCGTGAAGGCCAAGGCCGCGGTGGAGCGCATGCTCGCGGTGAAGATGCCGGTGCAGGCCAGGGCCGCCTAGATGCGCATCGACAACGTCATCGAAGCCGAAGGCGCGCTGATATTGGGCGCGGGGCTCGCCGGCCTGTTCACGGCGCTGAAGCTGGCGCCCTTCCCCACGCTCGTGCTCGCGGGCGCGCGGCCGGGAGCAGGCGGCTCGAGCATCTGGGCGCAAGGCGGAATCGCCGCCGCGGTCGGCCCCGGTGACGATTGGCGCGCGCATGCGCATGACACGGTGATCGCGGGCGCCGGCACGGTCGTTCCGGAGATCGCAGATCTCGTCGCGCGCGAGGCCCCGGCCCGCATCGCCGATCTCGTCCATTACGGCGCGCCCTTCGACCGCAATCCCGACGGCACGCTCGCCGTGGGCCGCGAGGCAGCGCATTCCGCCCCGCGCATCGTCCACGTCAAAGGCGACCGCGCGGGCGCTGCCGTGACGCAAACGCTCGCCGAACACGCGCTGGCGACGCCGTCGATCCGCGTGCTCGAAGGTTTCCACGCGCTGGAGCTGGCGATGGAGAACGGCCGCGCCACCGGATTGTTCGCGCGCTACGGCAGCGGCGCGGATGCCAAGCTGGTGCTGTTCCGCGCGCCGGCGATCGTCTTCGCGACCGGCGGGCTCGGCGCGCTCTATGCCGTCACCACCAATCCCTTGGAAGCGCGCGGCGAAGGCCTCGGCATGGCGGCGCGGGCCGGCGCGCTGATCGCCGATCCGGAATTCGTGCAATTCCACCCCACCGCCATCGCCATCGGCCGCGATCCCGCCCCGCTCGCCACCGAAGCCTTGCGCGGCGAAGGCGCGACCTTGATCGACGAGACCGGCC
Organism: Rhizomicrobium sp.; assembly: GCA_036491175.1. Classification (GTDB taxonomy): domain Bacteria; phylum Pseudomonadota; class Alphaproteobacteria; order Micropepsales; family Micropepsaceae; genus Rhizomicrobium. Next base: position 67,192 of record DASXCJ010000054.1, on the reverse strand, counting down.
GGCGCTTCATGCTCGCGGTCCATACCGATGCCGAGCTTGCGCCGCGCGACGTCGTCGCCCGCGCCATCCATCGCGAGATCGCGCGCGGCCACAAGGTCTATCTCGATTGCCGCGAAGCCTTGGGCGCGTCCTTCGCCGATCATTTCCCAACGGTCTATGCGGCCTGCCGATCCGCCGGCATCGATCCGGCGACCCAGCCGATCCCCGTCGCCCCCGCCGCGCATTACCACATGGGCGGGATCGCCAGCGACGACCGCGGCCGCTCCACGCTCGAAGGTCTCTGGGCCGTGGGCGAATGCGCCTCGACGGGCCTGCATGGCGCCAATCGCCTCGCCTCCAACTCGCTGCTCGAAGCCTTGGTCTTCGGCGCGCGCGTGGCCGAGGACGTCAAAGGCCGCATCGCGCCGCGCACCGGCCGCATCAATCCGCCCGCGCCCGCGCGCTTCTCCGCCCCGCCGCCGCCCAAGGCCTTGCGCGAGGCGATGACGAAGAATGCCGGCATGGAACGCGACGCCGCCGGCCTCATCGCCGCGCTCGAAACCATCGCCGCCGTCGAACGCGCCGGCAATGGCGAGCCGTCGCTGCTGAACATGACCGCCGCCGCCAAGCTCGTCGCCACCGCCGCCCTCGCCCGCCAGGAAAGCCGCGGCGGCCATTTCCGCACGGATTTTCCGCAGACCGATGCGGTGGCGAAACGAACGTTCCTCACCTTGCCGGATGCCGACAAGATCGCGCGTGCGGCTTCGGAGACCCAGAAACGTGTCACGCGCTAGTCTCCTTTACCCTCCCCTTGAGGGAGGGTCGAAATCAGCCCTTCGCGGATTTCGGGAAGGGGCTCACTCCGAACTCTTTCCGAATTTGGTTCTCGAAGGCGCTCGTCATCTCCGCCGCTGGATGAGCCCCTTCCCGAAAACGCCAAAGCGTTTTCGACCCTCCCTCAAGGGGAGGGTATAAAAGTGCCGGCGCCGACCTTCACCCGCCCCCCGCATGCGCTCCTCTTCGAGCCCATCGTGCGCCATGCGCTGCAGGAGGATCTCGGCCGCGCCGGCGACATCACCAGCGACCTCATCCTGCCGCCGGGCGAGACGGCGAAAGTGAAGCTCGCCGCGCGCAAGCCTGGGACCGTCGCGGGGCTGATTGCGGCGGAATGCGCCTTCCGCCTCGTCGACCCGTCGCTGAAATTCGCCGTGAAAATAGCGGACGGCTCGCAGGCGAAGGCGGGCGCGGTGCTCGCCACCATCGAAGGTCACGTCCGTTCCATCCTGACGGCGGAGCGCGTGGCGCTGAATTTCGCCGGTCACCTCTGCGGCGTCGCCACCGCGACGCGCGCGCTGGTCGACGCGGTGAAAGGCACGCCGGCCCGCATCGTCTGCACGCGCAAGACCACGCCCGGCCTGCGCGTGCTGGAGAAATACGCCGTGCGCTGCGGAGGCGGCCTCAACCACCGCTTCGGCCTCGACGACGCGGTGCTGATCAAGGACAACCACATCGCTGCCGCCGGCGGCATCGAGCCCGCCGTGACGCGCGCCCGCGCCGGCATCGCCCACATGACCAAGATCGAGGTCGAGGTCGACACGCTCGCCCAGCTCGACGAAGCGCTCGCGCTCGGCGTCGACACCATCCTGCTCGACAATATGTCCGTCGCCGGCCTCAAACGCGCCGTCGCCAAGGCCAAGGGCCGCGCCATGCTCGAAGCCTCCGGCAACGTGACCCTCGCCACCGTCCGCGCGATCGCGCAGACCGGCGTCGACTACATCTCCTCCGGCGCCATCACCCACTCCGCGCCGAACCTCGATCTCGGACTGGATTTTTGACACAATTGCGCGGTCCACTTCCCCGGTCTTAGGGGGAAGGATTCATGCGCGGTGGTTCCTGGATTGGTATCGCATTGCTGACGGCCGTGCTTTTCGGCTGTGCCGTGAGGCCGTCCGAACCGGCGGCATGCACAGCACAAACAGCCACCTGGATTTCGGCAGCCAGCCTGGCCCGGTTCTATAATGTCCATATCAATCAATGCGTGCATGTGCGCGGCGTGCTCGCCGATCGCCTGCTCTACGACCGCGTCGAGACGATCTATGAATACAACAACACCTGGGAGCCGCGCATCATCGCGGTGTATGGCACGACGGCGGAGATGGACGCCGGATTCGCGCATATCCGCGCGGACGCGGACATCGTCGGCATCGCCACGAGCTGCATGCAGCTCAACGAGGACGCGAGACAGGCCGACCCAGGCACCATGATCACGGGGCCCTGTCACACGCTCCTGGGCGCCACGATCGTCATCCGCTCCTACACCACGCTCACGCCCGATCCGCCGCGACTGACCGACAACAACGTCCCGGACGCATATCGCGACCTGTCCCCGCAAACGCCCGGCTCCGTTCCCGCCACGGTCCAAAGCACGGCACAAGGATGGTTCGAGGCCGCCCGCGCGCGCGATATCGCGAAGATGCGAACCCTGATGGACTGGTCCGAGTCGCTCGACGATCTGGTCGCGCAGCTGGTGCAACCGGATGACGCGCCTTTCGGATTTCTCGCAGGCGAAAAATCCGTTCCGGCGATCCGCTATTTCCACTACCGCACCCACCATGTGGGCCGTACCAGTGAAGCGGAGGTCGCCTGTGTTTGCAGGACCGTAAACTGCGACGGACGCTGGCCAGTCGCGCTGATCGATACCGGGCCGGGGCCCGCTTGGCCCTATGCCTGCGCCACGATCTGGCCCAACGGCCAAGTGGGCATGGCGTGGTAGCGGCTGGCGGGCACCACTCGAGATATCTCGATTTTTGACGGGCCATCTTGCATAATCCACCCATGACGGGGGTCATCCGGAAATTCGCGGCTTTCGGCGCGCTGGCTTTGCTGGCGGCGTGCGGCACGTCGCGCGACGGCGGCGACGATCTGCAGAAGCAGTTGGCGCAGAACAACGCCTATTTCGCCGGCGAGTACGCCTGCGCCAAGGCCGACGCCGTCACGGTGCAGCTCGGCGAAATCGAGAAGCATCCGGAGAAATATGCCGACCGCTGCCTGCGCATCGACGCCTTCAGCGACGGCAGCAAGCTCTATTCCGGCGGGCTGGAGATGCAGCATGACCAGCGCTCCGCCGCCGTGATCCCACGCGTCGGCGTCGTGTGGAAGAATCCGGACATGGAGCGCCATCTGCGCGTCGGCCCCTCCTTCGTGACGGTGGTGGGCCGGATGCGCGATTGCGCGCAGCGCCTCGCCATGCAGCAGAAGGGCGAGGACATCCGCGCCAGGATCGCGGGCACGGCGCCCGCCTCCGTCACCGGCCATGGCGACTGCCGCCATGCCCACACCGTCTTCGTCTCCGACGCGCAGGTCGTCCCGACGGCGATGGACTAAGGCAACCGTCCCTCACTAGAGTGCGCCCCAGTCAACCGTCGAGGGCATCATGGATCTCCATCTCAAGGGCAAGAGCGCCGTCATCCTGGGCGGCACGCGCGGCATCGGGCGGGCGATCGCCGAGACCTTCGCGGGCGAAGGCGCGAACGTCGCCGTCTGCGCGCGCAATGCCGATCAGGTGAAGGAGGCCGTCGCCGCGCTCAAGGGCAAGGGCGTGAAGACGACCGGGGCCTCGGTCGACATCACCGACGGCGCGGCGCTCAAGGCCTGGATTGACAGCGCGGGACGCGAGCTCGGCGGCATCGATATCCTCGTCTCCAATGCCGGCGCGATGGCGCAAGGCCCCGATCCGGAATCCTGGGAGAGCAATTTCAAGCTCGACGTGCTGGGCGCGGTGAACGCGTTCGACGCGGCGCGTCCGTTCCTGGAGAAGGCGGCGCAGACGCGCGGCGACGCGGCCTTCGTGATCATCGCCTCGGTCTCCGCCGCGGAGAGCGACAACGCCAGCTCCTACGGCCCGATCAAGGCGGCGCTGATCCACTACGCCAAGGGCCTCGCCCGCCAGCATGCCAAGCGCAAGATCCGCACCAATGTCGTCTCGCCCGGCATGGTCTATTTCGAGGGCGGCGTGTGGAACATGGTCGAGAAGGGCAATCCCGATTATTTCAAGCAGGCGATCGCGCGCAATCCCACCGGCCGCGCCGCGACCCCGCAGGAGATCGCCAACGCCACCGTGTTCCTGGCGAGCCCCGCCTCCAGCTACACCACCGGCATCAACATGCTGGTCGACGGCGCGATCAGCCGCCGGGTGAATTTCTGACGATGAAGGCGGTGGCGTTCCTGCGCGCGGTGAATGTCGGCGGCACCGGCAAGCTCCCCATGGCCGATCTCAAGGCGCTGGCCGAGGAGATCGGGCTGGGCGAGCCGAAGACGTTGCTGCAGTCCGGCAATCTCATTTTCGACGCCAAGGCCAAATCGCCGGCGAATCTGGAGAGCACGCTGGAACGCGAAATCAAAAAGCGCTTCGCCATCGAGACCGCGGTGATGGTGCGCAACGGTACGGACTTGAAGGCCGTGCTGGCGCACAATCCCTTCCCCAGGGAAGCCAAGAGCGATCCCGGCTTCCTGCATGTCTGCTTCCTCAAGGACAAGACGACGGCCAAACATGTCGCCGCCTTGCGCGCGGCGATCAAAGGGCCCGAGAAGGTGGACGGAACGGACCGCGAGGTCTTCATCTTCTATCCCGAAGGCGCGGGGCATTCGAAGCTCACCAACGCGATCATCGAGAAACATCTGGGGGCGCGCGGCACGGCGCGCAATTGGAACACGGTCAACAAAGCGGCGGATCTCACATGAGCGGCAAGGCACAAGTTGGTAAGGCAAGAGGGCGCAAATCCATCTTCATCACCGGCGCGGCGAGCGGCATGGGGCGCGAAACGGCAAAGCTGTTCCACGCCAAGGGCTGGTTCGTCGGCGCCTATGACGTCAACACCGACGGGCTTGCGACCCTGGCGCAGGAGATCGGCAACGACAATTGCATCACCGCCCGCCTCGACGTGACGAACAAGGCGGAGTTCGACGCGGCGGTCGCCGCTTTCGGCGAGGAGACAGACGGCAAGATGGACATGCTCCATTCCAACGCCGGCATCGGCGAGAGCGGCTGGTTCGAGGACGTGCCGTACGAGTCCGCGCTCAAGGTGGTGCAGGTGAATCTGATCGGCGTGATCGCGAGCCTTTATGCGTCGCTGCCGCTGCTCAAGGCGACGCCGGGATCGCTCGCCTTCATCACCTCGTCGTCGTCCGCCACCTATGGCATCCCGCGCATCGCCGTCTATTCCGCGACCAAGCACGGCGTGAAGGGATTGACGGAGGCGCTGTCCGTCGAATTCTCGCGCCATGGCGTGCGCGTGGCCGACGTGCTGCCGGGCTTGATCGATACTGCTATCCTGCGCTCCACGCCCAACCGCTCCGGCGACCGCCCCAAGCCCGACGAGGCGGAGTTCTACAAGAACGCGCCCAAGAAGGGCATGTTTCGCCTGATGCCGGCCTCATCCGTCGCCGAATGCGCCTGGGCCGCCTATCACAGCGACAAGCTCCATTGGTACGTGCCGCCCCAGATCCGCTGGATCGACATCATGAAAGCGCTCGCGCCGGGCTTCACGAGGAAGCAGATCGCGAAGACGGCGATGGGGGTGTTCGGAGAGAAGAAGTAGCGCCACAGCACCATTGTCATCCCCGGCGAGCGCGTAGCGCGAGGGAAGGGGACCCAGGTGGACCGGCCGGCACCGGTGCTGATCGGCCCACCTGGGTCCCCTTCCCTCGCGGCGCGCAAGTGCGCGGCGCTCGCCGGGGATGACAGGGAAGCATGCGACGCATCACGCGCTATCCGTCATCGCCTTCGCGTGGCCGCGGCGGAAGAAGATGTGGCTGCCGATGCGCACGGTCTCGACCATGCCGCTCCAGCCCGGCTCGACGTAGTCGGCATGATAGGACGTCGCCCCGCCGGTGATGTCGTCGAGCTGGCGGTAGCCGCTCATGATTTCAGACGCCAGGCGCCGGGCCGCGACCCACGCCGCCGCCTCGCGATGGGCATGCGGATCGCAGACATAGGAGAACTGGCACGAGCCGGAGGCCACGCCCTGGTGGACGACGCCGCAGATCGTGGTCGGATAGTTGCCGGCATGGGTGCGGTTGAGCACGACCTCGGCCACCGCCTCCTCGCCGCGCGAGCCGTCGCTGCGGGCCTCGAAATACATCACGTCGGCGAGGCAGTTCTCCTCGCTCTCCAGGCCCGCGACTTGCGTCTCCGCTGGCGACGGCTCGGCATGCAGCACGGGCATCGGCGCCGACGCCATGACAGGCGCCGTATCGGCGGCGGCGAGATCTTGCGAGACTTCCGGCGTCGCGCGCAGGATATCGTCCGCATACGGACTAGACGCCGCGGCGGCGCCCACCGTCGCGACGGCGAGGAACACGGCGATCGCGACCGAGCGGTCCGCTCTCACGAGCGCATCGAGCATTTTTTTGGGCATCGGGGTCCTTCGACTCTTTCGGCTGGCGTTTCGAGTTTTAAGGTCTGACGTCGTTCCGAACGGTCCCGCTCCCCTCCGGCGGGTGTGGCCTTCTGCCCAGCGAAAAGCGAATCGTCAAATTAAAATTTTCACTTTCGTGACACGGCGTCACGAAATATATGAAGAATCCAGGGTTTTCCTGCATCCTCCGTACGCGGAATGTATGAAATTAATATTTCAGTCGCGATCGATTTGCTCGTCGCATGCGGCTTGCGCGGCCGCGAGTCGCGCAATCGGGACGCGGAACGGCGAGCACGAAACATAGTCGAGTCCCGCTTCGTGACAGAAGCGGATCGAGTCCGGATCGCCGCCGTGCTCGCCGCAAATTCCCAATTTCAATTTCGCGCGCGTCTTTCGCCCACGCTCCTTCGCGATGCGGATGAGTTCGCCGACTCCGGCTTCGTCGATCGACACGAACGGGTCGCGCGCGATCAATCCCTTAGAGAGGTATTCGGTGAGGAAGGTGCCGGCATCGTCGCGGCTGACGCCGAGCGTGGTCTGCGTGAGGTCGTTGGTGCCGAAGGAGAAGAACTCCGCCGACTCCGCGATCTCGCCGGCGCGCAACGCCGCGCGCGGAAGCTCGATCATGGTGCCGACGAGATAGTCCGTGACGCCGACGTCCTTCGCCACGGCGGCGATGCGCGCTTTGAGGAAATCCAGCTCCGATTTGAAGCCGACCAGCGGGACCATGATCTCGAGCTGCACGGGCTTCCTGCACGCCTTGGCCGCCTGGAAGATGGCGCGCGCCTGCATCTCGTAGATTTCGGGAAAGGTGATGCCCAGCCGGCAACCGCGATGGCCCAGCATCGGGTTCGCCTCGTGCAGCGCGATCGCCCGCGCCCGCAGCTTGGCCGGCGTGGCGCCGGCGGCCTTGGCGACCTCGGCCACTTCCTCGTCGGTGTGCGGCAGGAATTCGTGCAAAGGCGGATCGAGCAGGCGGATGGTGACCGGCAGGCCTTCCATCTCGTGGAAGATCTTCTCGAAATCGCCGCGCTGCATGGGGAGCAGCTTCGCCAGCGCCGCCTCCCGCGCGGACTTGTCGTCGGCCAGGATCATCTGGCGCACGGCGAGGATGCGGTCGGGCTCGAAGAACATGTGCTCGGTGCGGCAGAGCCCGATGCCTTCCGCCCCAAAGCGCCGCGCGGTGGCGGCGTCGTGCGGCGTGTCGGCGTTCGCGCGGATTTTCAGTGTACGGATGGAATCGGCCCAGCCCATCAAGGTGCCGAAATCGCCCGTCAGCTCCGGCTCGATGGTCGGCACCCTGCCCTTGAACACCTGGCCGGTCGCGCCGTCGATGGTGATGACGTCGCCGCGCCTGATCGCATGCGGGCCGATATTCATCTCGCCCTTGGCGGCGTCGATCTTGATCATGCCCGCGCCGGAGACGCACGGGCGCCCCATGCCGCGCGCCACCACCGCCGCATGGCTCGTCATGCCGCCGCGCGCGGTGAGGATGCCCTTGGCGGCATGCATGCCGTGGATGTCCTCCGGGCTCGTCTCGGTGCGCACCAGGATGACGGACTTGCCGTCGCCCGCCAGCCTCTCCGCCTCGTCGGCGGTGAACGCGACCTCGCCTGTCGCCGCACCGGGAGATGCCGCAAGCCCGATGGCGATCTGTTCCTTCGGCGCGTCGGGATCGAGCGTGGGATGGAGCAACTGGTCGAGCGCGGAGGGATCGACGCGGCCGACCGCGCCGCGCTTGTCGATCACGCCCTCGCGCTCCATGTCGACGGCGACCTTCAGCGCGGCCTTCGCCGTGCGCTTGCCGGAGCGCGTCTGGAGCATGAAGAGCTTGCCTTCCTGCACCGTGAATTCCACGTCCTGCATGTCGCGGTAATGGGATTCGAGCCTCTCGCCGATGGCTTTCAATTCGGCATAGGCCTTCGGCATCGCCTCTTCCATCGACGGCTTCCTGCCGCCCTGGCGCGCATGCACGATCTTGGAGATCGGTTGCGGCGTGCGGATGCCGGCGACGACATCCTCGCCCTGCGCGTTGATCAGGAATTCGCCGTAGAGCAGATGTTCGCCGGTCGACGGATCGCGGGTGAAGGCGACGCCCGTGGCCGAGGTCTCGCCGCGATTGCCGAACACCATCGCCTGGACGTTCACCGCCGTGCCCCAATCCTCAGGGATGTTGTGCAGGCGGCGATAGGTCTTGGCGCGGTTGCTCTGCCACGAACCGAACACCGCGCCGATGGCGCCCCAGAGCTGCTCATGCACGTCGTCCGGGAACGGCTTGCCGAGTTCCTTCTGAACGCGGACCTTGTAGGCGGCGGCGATGGCTTTGAGATCGTCGGCATCCAGGTCGGTGTCGAGCTCGACGCCCTTGTCTTCCTTGGCGGTGTCGAGAATCTCCTCGAACAGCCCATGCTCCAGCCCGAGCACGACGTTGGAATACATCTGGATGAAGCGGCGATAAGAGTCGTAGGCGAAGCGCGGATCGCCCGCGAGCTTGGCCAGCCCTTCGGTCGTTTCGGTGTTGAGGCCGAGATTGAGCACCGTGTCCATCATGCCCGGCATGGAGACGCGCGCGCCCGAGCGCACGGAGACGAGCAGCGGACGTGCCGGATCGCCGAACACCCCGCCGCCGATCTCGCCCACGGCCGCAACGGCCTTGTCGACCGCCGCCTTCAGGTCATCGGGATAGGTCTCGCCATGGGCGTGCATCCAGGTGCACACCTCGGTGGTCACCGTGAAGCCCGGCGGAACCGGCAGGCCCAGATTGCTCATCTCGGCCAGGTTCGCGCCCTTGCCGCCGAGGAGATTCTTCATCCCGGCCTCGCCCTCGGCCTTGCCGTTGCCGAAGGAATAAACCCATTTGGTCATCGCGCCGCTCGCTCCAGCCGCCGTGTCATGGCCCGCCTAGTGCGGGCCACCCAGGTGAACGTAGAACACCAATTAAAGGCCCTGTGCTCAAGCGATCTTTGAGTTCCGGCGGCACCTGCGGCGTTTGTCCCCAACTGGATGGCCCACACCAGGTGGGCCATGACACAGAGGGCTGCGTCATGACATGCTGCCCTCGCCCTTCACATCCGAGTCTCGACATGGATTCCAGCCTCATCCTCGCGCCGATGGGCGCGCTCGCCGCCCTCACTTTCTTCGTGCTGCTGGCGGTGCCGGCGCTGCGCATGTCGCGCGGCGGGCGCCAGGACAGCGCGGCCGGCGACATTCCCGGCGGTACGCACAACCCGAACTACACCGACCTGCTCGAGATGCCGGTGCTGTTCTACGTCGTCTGCCTGATGCTCTACGTCACCAACAAGCTCGACCCGACCTTCCTGTGGCTGGCCTGGATCTATGTGGCCTTGCGCGCGCTGCACAGCGCGGTGCATCTCTCGTATGACAATTTCCGCCACCGCATGATCCTGTTCGCGCTGTCGAACTTCGCGGTGTTCGCGATGTGGGTGTTCTTTTTCTTCGCCCCCATGCTAAAGAAATAGTCCCCCCTCACATCCCAGGAGCGAGAAGCATGGCCCTTCGCAAATTCATCATCGAACGCGACATTCCCGCCGTCGGCAGCTTCGAGCGCGAGCAGCTCAAAGGCGCCGCCGCGCAGTCGAACAAAGTCCTCGCCGAACTCGGCCCGGACATCCAGTGGCAGGAAAGCTACGTCGCCGGCGACAAGACGTTCTGCGTCTATCTCGCCAAGGACGAGGACATGATCAAGAAGCACGCCGAGATGAGCGGGTTTCCCGCCACCAAGATCACCGAAATCCGCAAGATGATCGATCCGACGACAGAGAAGGACGGGGCTTAGTTCTTCCTCCCCCGCCGTTGCGGGGGAGGGGGACCGCGAAGCGGTGGAGGAGGTGTGTGCAGTGGTGCAGGACTTGCGCCGCTCCACGCCCCCTCCGTCATTCGCGGCTTCGCCGCGCCCGACACCTCCCCCGCAACGGCGGGGGAGGAAGTCACCCCTCAATCTTCGAGAAATCCGCGATTAGGTGCAGCGTCGCGCGCAGGCGCGACAGCAGCAGCAGACGGTTCTTGCGCACCGCCGGGTCGTCGTCGTTCACCTTCACATGCTCGAAGAACGCATCCACCGGCTTGCGCAGCCGCGCCATGACGCCCATCGCCTCGACGAAGCGCTCGCGCTCCACCTCCGCCCGGATCATCTCCGACGCCGCGGCGAGATCGACGAATAGCGCCTTCTCTTCGTCAGCCACGAACGCCTCCGGATCGGGCGCGCCGTCGAAGGTCGCCTTGTCCTTCTTCTCCTCCGCCTTGAGGATATTCGCGGCGCGCTTGTACGCGGCCAAAAGGTTCGCGCCGTCGTCAGTAGCCAGGAAAGACTGCAGCGCTTCGGTCCTCGCCACGAGGCGCACCAAATCGGCTTCGTCCTTGGCGATGGAAAACGCGGCGTCGATGAGATCGTGCCGAACGCCCTTATCGCGTAGAGCGACAACGAGCCTATCGATAAGAAAGAACAGAACGCCGCTCCAGCTCTTGTTGATCGCAGGAGAGTTGAAATTGATCCAGTTCAGCCGAAGTTGGTTTGACAGCACAGTGCGAACAAATCCCAGAGCCGCACGCCGCAACGCAAACGGGTCGCCCGAACCCGTCGGCCGCTCATCGACCGCAAAGAAGCTCGTCATCTGATCGAGCTTGTCAGCCAGCGCGACCGCGACAGAGACATTATCGGCCGGCACCGCATCGCCCGCGCCAACCGGCTTGTAATGATCGCGCACAGCGTCCGCGACATCGGCGTCCTCGCCATCGTGCAGCGCATAGTATCGGCCCATTACGCCTTGCAGTTCAGGGAATTCGCCGACGACGCCCGTCGTGAGATCGGCCTTGGTGAGGCGGGCGGCGCGGCGGGCTTTGACGGGATCGGCGCCGATCTTCTGGGCGATCTCACCGGCAAGCTCCTCGATGCGTTCGACCCGCTCGTATTGCGTCCCTAGCTTGGCGTGGAAGACGATGTTCTTCAGATCGTCCACCCGGCTTTCGAGCGTGCGTTTGCGGTCCTGGTCCCAGAAGAACTTGGCGTCGCTCAGCCGCGCGCGCAGGACGCGCTCGTTGCCCGCGACGATCTCCTTGCCGCCGTCGGTGGCTTCCATGTTGGAGATGACGGCGAAGCGGTTGGCCATCTTCCCCGTCGCCGGGTCGCGCAGGCTGAAATACTTCTGATGCGTGCGCATGGAGGTTTGGAGGATCTCCGGCGGCACGTCCATGAACTGGTTCTCGATGGTGCCGATCAGCACCACGGGCCACTCCGCCAGCCCGGCAACCTCGTCCATCAGGCCTTCGTCCTCGATGGGTTCGAGGCCCAGCGCGAAAGCCTTCTGCTTCAGCTCGTGGCGGATGATGTCCTTGCGCTGGGCGGCGTCGAGGATGACATGGGCATCGCGCAGCTTCGCCTCGTAATCCTCGAAGCGGCGGACTTCGATCGCGCCCTTCGACAGGAAGCGATGGCCCAAGGTCGTGCGCCCGCTCGTCACGCCGGCGAATTCGAACTTCACGGCCTCGCCGTCGAAGGTGCACACGATGAAGTGCAGTGGCCGCACCCAGCGGATCGCGCTGCCCGGGAAGCGCATCGATTTCGGCCAGGGCAGTTTCGCGAACGCCTCGGGCAGGAATTCGGCCAGCACCGCCGCCGTCTCGCGGCCCGCGCGCGCGATCGCCGCGATATAGACGTCGCCCTTTGGCGTGCTCTGGACCGTGAGCTGCTCCTTGGTGAGGCCGGACTTGCGCAGGAACCCGTCGAGCGCGGCCCGCGGCGCGTCCACCTTCGGGCCTTTGATCTCTTCCGACACATCGGGCTGCTTGGCGGGCAGCCCGGCGATGGCGAGCGTCAGCCGCCGCGGCCCCGCGAACGCCTTCACGCCTTCGAACAGCAATCCGCGATCCGATAGCCCGCCGACGACCAGCCGCTCCAGATCCTTCGCCGCCTGCGCCTGCATGCGCGCGGGGATCTCTTCCGAGAACAGTTCGAGAAGCAGATCAGGCATGGAAGACCCCCACCCGTTCTCCGCGGAAGATCGCGGAGAACGACCTCCCCGCAAGGGGGAGGTCAAGTAAGAGAATGCAGCTAACGTCCACCTCCCCCGTAGCGGGGAGGTCGATCCGGCGGAGCGAAGCGGAGACGGATCGGGTGGGGGACTGCGCGCGCATCAGCCATACCTCGGCTGGTAGGCGCCCATCGGGCTGTCGAGCCAGCTTTCGCAGCACGCTTTCGCCAGCGCGCGGACGCGGCCGATATAGGCCGCGCGTTCCGTCACGCTGATCACGCCGCGCGCGTCGAGCAGGTTGAAGCAATGGCTCGCCTTAATGCACTGGTCATAGGCGGGGAGCGCGAATTTGCGGTTGCCATCGATCAGGGCGCGGCACTGCTTCTCCGCGTCCTCGAAATGGCGCTTGAGGAGGTCGGTGTCGGCGAGCTCGAAATTGAACGCCGACTGCTCGATCTCGTTCTGGTGGAACACCTCGCCGTAACGAACGATAGTTCCGTCCGGCTGTTCGTTGAAGGCGAGGTCGTAGACGAACTCGACATCCTGGACATACATCGCCAGCCGCTCCAGCCCATAGGTGATCTCGCCGGAGACCGGATCGCAATCGATGCCGCCGACCTGCTGGAAATAGGTGAACTGCGAGACTTCCATCCCGTCGCACCACACTTCCCAGCCCAGGCCCCAGGCGCCGAGCGTCGGGCTTTCCCAATCATCCTCGACGAAGCGGATGTCGTGCAGCGACGGATCGAGGCCGATGGCGCGCAAGCTGCCGAGATAGAGATCCTGGATGTCCGAGGGCGCCGGCTTCAGGATCACCTGGAACTGATAGTAGTGCTGCAGCCGGTTCGGGTTCTCGCCGTAGCGCCCATCCTTGGGCCGGCGGCTGGGCTGCACATAGGCGGCGCGCCACGGCCGCGGGCCGAGCGAGCGCAGGGTCGTCGCCGGATGGAAGGTGCCCGCGCCCATCTCCACGTCATAAGGCTGCAAGATCACGCAACCCTGCTTCGCCCAGTAGTCCTGGAGCGTGAGGATGAGGTTCTGGAAGGTGAGTTTCCCGGCCACGATTCGCGCGTCCCAAATGAGGGCCGGAACCTATAGGCGCGAGCCACGCGGGACAAGGCGGAACGGGCCTGTATAGTGCGCCCGCCCTGCTTTCCAGAGGACCCATGTTCCCGCGTCTCACCCTCGTCTTCGCCCTCGCCGCCTCGTCCGCCTTGGCCGGCCCGAGCGGCTACCACCTCGCCCAATCCGTCGCCATAGGAGGCGACACGTTCTGGGACTACGTCTTCTACGACGCGGCCCACCACCACATCTTCCTCAGCCATGGCAGCCACGTCGTGGTGGTGGACAGCGAAACCTACAAGGTCGTTGGCGACATCCCGGACACACAAGGTGTCCACGGAACAGCGGTCGCCGGCGACAGGGGCTTCATCACCGCAGGCGCGGCCAACAGCGTGGTGATGTTCGACGCCGATACGCTGAAGGTCACCGGCACGGTCGCGGTCGGCATGCGGCCGGACAGCATCCTCTACGATCCGGCGAGCAACCGCGTCTTCACCTTCAACGGCGGCAGCAAGGATTCCACGGCGATCGACGCGTCCACCGGCATGGTGATCGGCGCCATCGCGCTCGGCGGCAAGCCGGAAGCGCCCGCCGCCGACGGCAAGGGCCTGATCTACGACAATATCGAGAATACGTCCGAGATCGTCGCCATCGATGCGAAGAGCATGACGGTCGTGAAGCGCTGGTCCGTCGCGCCCTGCACAGAGCCCTCCGGCCTCGCCATCGACACCGCGCACGGCCGGCTCTTCGCCGCTTGCGACAACGCGATGATGGCGGCGGTGGATGTGAAGACCGGCAAGGTCGTCGCCACCGTGCCGACCGGAAAAGGCTCCGACGGCGCCGGCTACGACCCCGGCGCGGGCGACGTGCTGATCCCCAATGGCGAGGGCAAGCTCACGGTCATCCACGAGGACACGCCCGACAAATACACCCTGGTCGAGAATGTGCCGACGCAATTCGGCGCGCGGACGATGGACCTCGATCCGGCGACGCATCGCGTGTTCACGGTGACGGCGGACCTCACGCCAGATCCCGGCAAGCAACCACCCTACAAGATGACACCGGGGAGTTTCCGGCTGTTGGTGTTGGGCCATTGATCGCCATTCGATTGGAGTTCACGTTCAAACCCTCGGTGTCATGGCCCGCGAATGCGGGCCACCCAGGTGACGCTTGGTTTGCTCGCGAGATGAATGAAGATTCTTCTGACCTGTAGTTAGTGTGCAGAACCCAACTGGGTGGCCCGCATTCGCGGGCCATGACACTTTTGGTTTTTTTGACACTTCCCGGGACGTGCGTCATGTCGCCGTCGCTGGGCTACCCGGATGGCTCCCCGCGCGCTGGGGAAAGATCAGGATGCAGACGAGGATAATCACCGCCAGCACCGCCGATGCGATCGGGCGGCTCAATGCCAGTCCACCATGGTCGTGCGGCTTGTCGAGGAAGTCGCCCACGGTCGCACCGAGCGGGCGCGTGAGGATGAAGGCGGTCCAGAACAGCAGCACGCGCGAGATGTTGGTCCAGAAATAGAGCGCGGCGACCACGGCCAGCAGCGCGCCGAACACCAACGCGCCGCCGCCGAAGCCGACGCCGGCATCGTCGGCGGTCCAATCGCCCAGCGCGGTGCCGAGCGTCTGCGAGAAGGTGATGGTCGCCCAATAGAACGCCTCGACGCGCGGCGTGTTGACCGTGTCGACCGACACGGTGCCTTCCGATCTGTACCAAAGCGCCAGCAGCGCCAGCACGCAGGCGAGCAACAGCGCCGAGCCGCCCGCATAGCCGATGCCGAGCGAGCGGTCGGCGAAATCGGCCATGGTCGTGCCCGCCGTGGTCGAGGCGATGATCGTCGCCCAATAGAGGAACGGATGGAATTTCCGCGCCGCGATCTGCGCCGCCGCCAGTACCGCCAGCGTGGTGAGGAAGATCGCCGTGCCGGTGAGGTAGCCGAGATTCATCGTCATCGTCACGGTGTCGCCGCCGGTTTCGCCGAGCGTGGTGGCGAGGATCTTGACGATCCAGAAGGTCAGCGTGACGGCAGGCGCCTTGCTCAGGATGGCTTTGCTGTCCATATCGGATTCCGTGCGTGTCAAAACGTGAAGAGCATCGCGGCATACCATGTGTCGCGGTTCGTGTCCGCCGCGTTCTGGATGCCCGGCCCGGCGGACGCCATCAGATGATAATTCTCCGACAGGTCATAGGTCGCGCCGAAGCCGATCCCCGTGCTGGCGCGTCCGCCGCGCGTATCGGCCGTCTGATGATAGATCTCCGCGCCGAGATGCAGGTCGGGCAATACCTCGCGCGTCACCGCCCAGCCGCCTTCGCAGAAATCCTTCGATCCGCCGCCATTGTTCAAGGTGCATCCACCGCCGCCGAAGGTGGACCATTTGCCCCAATCCTTCTCGACATAGAGCGGCAGGAAGAACGACGCATGCCGCTCGCCGGCATGCGCCGATGCGCTGGGCAGGAAGACGCGCGGGAACAGCGCCGCGTCCCAGCCGAAATCGTCTTGGCGCAGGAAGCGGTATTTCGCGGCGAGTTCGACATTGCCGAGCCCGCCAGCCAATGCGCCATGACGCGGATCGTTATAGGCCAGCGGAATGACGGCGGTGAGCTGAAGATTCTCCGCTCCGCCATAGTTGAAATCGATGCCGCTCTTGCCATCGAGCCCGGCGCGCGTGCTGGTGCCGCCGGCGAAGGCGTAGATTTCGTAGTGCCCCGTGTCGGTCGGCTCCGGATCGTCCGTGACGTAAGGCGGCCCGGCCAAGGCGGGTACAACCATCGGCAGAAGAGCCAAAGGCGCGAGCCTCATCGCGCGAACAACCCCTCGACCGGATGGCCATCCGTCGGCTCGCCCGGTTGCAGCCCGAGCAACTTCATCGCCGTTGGCTGAACGTCGATCATGTCCAGCCGCTTGATCTCCTTGCCCTTCGCCACGCCGGCGCCCCAGGCATAGAAGATGCCGTGCATCTGGATGACGGTCGTCGGGTCGTAGCCATGCGTCGCCTTGAGCGAGCCGACGAAAGGCGTGAACACCGGCGGCCAGAATTTGTTGATGCCGAGCCAATCGGTCCAGGCCGGGAACACCTCCGGGCCGACCATCCAATAGGGCGGATGCGACACCAGCAGCAGGTCCGGCACGCGCGGCCCATTGCCGAGATGCGCATAAGGCGGGAAATGGCCCTTGCGGTAGACCTTGAAAACGTCCTGGTACGGAGCAAGCGCCGCCGCGACGCGATCCGCGCTCTCGCTCTTGTCGAGATAGAGGAACGAGGTCGCGCCATCCGTCGCCTGCCTGGCGTGGATGTCGTACATGCCCATCAGGCGGCCGACATTCACCAGCGGCCCGACATCGATCATGCCGTGATCGGTGCCGACGATCAGCGTCGCCTCGCGCCCCTGCGGCAGCTTGGCGATGCCCGCCATCAACTGGCCGACGATCCAGTCCGCCTTGCGCACCGCGGCCTGCGTCTGGGGCGCGGTGACGCCGTTATAATGCGCCGTCTCGTCCGGCCCCTTGAAATAGAGCGCGATCAGGCGCGGATGGTTCGGGCCGTTGTCCGCCAGCATCTTCAGGCCGGTCGCGAGCGTCGCCTCGTCGGGCGGGCCCTCATGCAGCTTGCTGGGCGGATTGGCATAGGTCGCCATCTTGCCCTTGGTCATCGACCAGCGTCCGACGAAATTGAACGCAGCCGCGCGCACGCCCTGCCGCTCCGCCGCCTGCCACATCGTCTCGCAGCCGGTATGCCAGTCGTTGTCGCCGGCGTCGTTGGGACCGCCGACATCGGCGCGGTCGCCGAAGCGCCCGCGCTTGGGATCGTAGAAGACATTCGACATCATCCCGTGATGCTCGGGCCAGCAGCCGGTGGCGAAGGTCGTGTGGTTGATCAAAGACACGCTCGGAAACGCCGGCACCAGATGCCGCGACCACGCGCCCTCGCGCTTGATGCGGTCCAGGTTCGGCGTCTGGGTCGCATCCTTCTCGGCGGGCGAGAACCCGTCGAACAAGGTGACGATGACGGTGCGTTCCGCGGCATAGACCTGGCCAGCGAAGAGCACGGCGAAGAGAGCAACAAGAAGAACATTCAGACGCATGACACACCCCTTACCCGCCCACACGGGGCGGGTGCAGTTAGAACTCCAGCCCCTCGCCACCGCGCAGGATGTCGTCGGCTGCTTCCGTATAGGACCCGTCGGCTTCGTGCAGCACAAGTCCGTGCAATGTTTCGAGCGGCGCGCGGGAGCCCTTGCGCACCTGCAGGATCAGCCGCTTGGCGGAGACGCCGTGCTTGGGCCAGAGCGGGAAGACCCGCACGCCCGCGAGCGGCAGCGCCGCCAACGCCTCGCCCAGCCGGTCGGCGCGGATGATCGCAGTGAAGCTGCCGTTCGAGACCGTGCGCTTCAGCCCTGCCGCCAGCCAGTCGCCGAGCCGCCCCTTGTCTTGCAGCGCCAGAGCGCGGCCGGCATCGGGCGAGGACGCGCCGTCATCGCCATGGAAGGGCGGATTGCAGAAGACATGATCGTAGTCGCACCTGAACGCGGAAGGCGGCGCGAACACATCCGCCGTCACGAACGCGACGTCGAGGCCGTTGGCATGCGCGTTGGACGTCGCGATGTCGGCGAGCGCGGGGTCGATCTCCCATCCGGTGACCCTGCACCCCGGCACGCGCGCGGCAAGACAGAGGCTGGCGGCGCCCGCGCCCGCGCCCAGTTCGAGCGCCGTGTCGCCCGCGCGCGCCGGCACGGCGGCGGCCAGCATCACGGCGTCGAGGCCGGAGCGGAAGCCGCTCTCGGGCTGATGGACGGCGATCCGGCCGCCCAAGAATCGGTCCTCGGTTTCCTGGACCCCGGCGGCCGACCCCTCGGCCAAGCCCTCGCGCAGGATCGTTTCGGCGCGGCTGTGTTGCGCATCGGGCACCATCAGGCGGCGCGGCAAAATGCCCAAGCTGCCCTCGATCACACTGGTGTGGGTGTCGAAGACAATGGCCTCGATCCCAGCATCCGCCAGCAAAACCCGCGCATAATCGAGTAGCACGGGATTGTTCGTTTTCAGGACTTCGCGCACAGCCGCCTCCCCGCCCCGCATAGCAGCTTCCCGCCGCAGACGGTATGCTTGCCCTCATCGCGGCCAATTCCTAAATTTGGCCAGTCAATCTAACTTGGATCGCATGCAAACCGCCGCCCCCGTCCTGCAACACGACGAGACCCTGTCCCCGGTGGACCGGCTGGCGGCGCTCGTCTCGGACGATATCGCCACCGCCGACAGGCTCATCCACGACCGCATGGGCTCGTCGGTCGCGCTGATCCCCGACCTTGCCCGCCACCTCGTCGATTCCGGCGGCAAGCGGCTGCGTCCGCTGCTCACCCTCGCCGCCGCGCGCATGTGCTTCTATCGCGGCGACGCGCATGTGAAGCTCGCCGCCGCCGTGGAGTTCATCCACACCGCGACCTTGCTGCATGACGACGTGGTCGACGCCTCGTCGCTCCGCCGCGGCAAGCTCGCCGCCAATATCGTCTGGGGCAACAAGCCGAGCATCCTGGTCGGCGACTTCCTCTTCAGCCGCGCCTTCCAGCTCATGGTCGAGACCGGCAGCATGACCGTGCTCGACATCCTCGCCGGCGCATCCGCCGTGATCGCCGAGGGCGAGGTCATGCAGCTCAAGGCCGACAGCAACCTCGCCACTACCGAGAGCGACTATCTGCGCATCATCGCCGCCAAGACCGCGGCGCTGTTCTCGGCAGCCGCCGAAGCCGGCGCGGCCATCGCCGACGCCGCGCCCGAGATCGTGGCGGGCCTGCGCGATTACGGCTCGAACCTCGGCATCGCCTTCCAGCTCATCGACGACGCGCTCGATTATTCCGGCCGCGAGAAGCAGATGGGCAAGACCGTGGGCGACGATTTCCGCGAGCAGAAGGTCACCCTGCCCGTCATCCTGGCCTATCAGCGCGCCGACGAAGAGGCCCGCCGCTTCTGGCACCGCTCCATCGAGAGCGGCCCCCAGCACGAGGGCGACCTGCGCTGGGCCATCACCTATGTGGAAGAGACGGGAGCCATCAAGGAAACCCGCGCCCGCGCCGGCCGCTACGCCGACCAGGCCGTCCGCGCGCTATCGGTGCTGCCGCCAAGCGAACTGCGCGACGCGCTCGAAGCCATCGCGGCGTTCTGCGTGGGAAGAGGGTACTGACCGCCGCGCTCCATTGTCATCTCCGGCGAGCGCCGCACTCTTGCGCGCCGCGAGGGAAGGGGACCCAAGTGAAACGACCAGCACCGGTCCTGACGTGAATAGCTGGGTCCCCTTCCCTCGCGCTACGCGCTCGCCGGGGATGACAGTTACATCGTCCGCGCCACCTTCACCCACCAATCGTGGTGCTCGCGGGCGATGACGGTGGCCGCCACCGCGGCGTCTCCGGCGTTGGCGTAGAGGCCGTAGCAGGTCGCGCCGCTGCCGGACATGCGCACGATGAGCGAGGCTTCGTCGGTGCACAGCGCGTCGACGACTTCGCGGATGGCGGGGGCGAGTGACGCGGCGGGTTTCTCCAGGTCGTTGCAGGAGCGGTCGAGATAGCCGATCAGGGAGTCGCGGCCGTGAAAGGCGGGCATCGGATTATCCGTGCCGGTGCGCGTGTCCAGCCGCGCGAAGACATCCGCCGTCGCCACGCGCACGCCGGGATTGACCAGCACGATGTCCAAGGGCGCGACGCCATGCACTTCGGTCAGCCGCTCGCCGATGCCTTCCATGCGCACGGGCTTGCCGTAGAGGCACACCGGCACGTCGGCGCCGAGCGACAGCGCGATGCGGTGCAGCGCCGCCTCGCCGATATCCGCCTTCCACAGCTTGACAAGACCGCGCAGCGCCGCCGCCGCATCCGCCGAGCCGCCGCCCAGGCCGGAGGCCAGCGGCAGGTTCTTGGTCAGCGCGATCCGGGCGCGCGGTTCGATGCCGGCTTCCCTGGCGAGCGCGCGCGCGGCCTTGAGGACGAGATTGTCCGGCTCGGCCTTCAGCGCGTCGCCGAACGGGCCGTCGATGTCGAGCGCAAGATCGTCCGCGTCGGAGAACGCCAGCTCGTCGCCGATATCGGCGAAGACCACCAGGCTGTCGAGCTCATGATAGAAGTCGTCGCGGCGGCGGCCGACATGCAGGGTGAGATTGATCTTCGCGCGGGCGAATTCAGGAACGGCCACCCAATCCGTCCTTCAGCTTCTCCTCGATCTGCGTCTTCTGGTCGGCCGCGGGGCCGAAGGCGAGCGCATGGTTCCACTGGAAACGCGCATCGAGCTTGCGCCCGACCTTCCAAAACGCGTCGCCGAGATGCTCGTTGACGGTGGGGTCGCCGGGCTCGAGCTTCACCGCTTCGAGCAGCGTGTTCGCCGCGTCCTGATAACGGCCGAGGCGGTAATAGGCCCAGCCGACGCTATCGACCACGAAGCCGTCGAACGGCGAAAGCGCGCGCGCCTTCTCCAGCATGGCGATGGCCTCGGGCAGGCGCCGGTTCTGGTCGACCCAGCTATAGCCGAGATAGTTCAGCACCTGCGCCTGGTCGGGCGAGAGCTTGAGCGATTCCTGGAGGTCGTTCTCCGCGGCGGTCCAGTTCTTCGCCCGCTCCTGCGCCACGCCGCGCGCGAAATAGAGCTGCCAGTCCTTCGATGTCGGCGGCGTGTGCAGCTTCACCGCCTGGTCGTAGGCCGACACCGCTTCGGGGAAATGCTCCGCCGAGCGCTGGATGTCGCCCAGCGCCATCCAGCCGTCGACATCCACGGGGTTGTCGGATGTGTAGCGTTTGAGATCGGCGATGGCCTGGTCGTTGTGGTCGAGACGGGATTCGTCGATCGCCATCAGCACCTGGGCGTTGGCGCCTTCGAGCGCGCCCTTGTCGATGGAGCGATAGAGCTTGATCGCCTCGTCCACCTTGTCGACGGTCTCCAGCCGGTCGGCGAGCAAGAGCTTGGCGGCGTCGTGGTGCGGCGAGAGCGCCAACCCCATGCGCAGATAGAGGATCGCCAGATCGGCATTCACCGCATCGGTGAGCAGCGAGGCAAAGCCGTAGACGACTTCCGCCGCGCCCTCGGCCGGCGTGCTCACCAGCCGGTCCGGCTTCCGGCCGGATTGCAGGCGCGCGAGCCCATAGGCGGCGACCTGCGACGTCGCCGGATCGCCCGCCATCGAAGCGTAGAACGCGCGCGCGTCGTCGGCGCGGCCCTGGCGCTCGAGGAAGCGGCCATAGGCCTCCACCACGCGCGAGGCATGGCCGGAACTGATCACGGCCTGCTTGTAGGCGGCATCGGCGTCGGCATTCTGGTTTGCGAGGTCGAGGATCAGAGCGCGGTTGTAATCGGCCACGACATTGGCGCCGCCGCCCTGGTCGGTCACGATCTTGAGATCGGCCAGCGCCTGCTTGGTGTCGCCCTGCCCCTCACTCGCCCAGGCGTCGAGAAGATAGAGCAACAACTCGCCGGAGGCGCCGCGATTGGACTGCGCGATCTGCATCCGCGCATCGGCGTAATTGCTCTCGCGGAACGCATCGATGATCAGCACGGTGCGCGACAGCCGGTCGCCGGGATTGTCCTTGATCGTGTGTCTGGCGAGCGTGACGGCCTCGTCCATGTCGCCCGCGCCGACGGTGAAGAACAGAGCGCGGTTCAACAGATCGACGTTGTTGGGATCGGTGGCGAGCGTCGCGCGATAGAGATCCGCCGCCGCCGCCATGTCATGATCGCCGGCGGCGACCTGGGCGGACAGATAATCTCCAAAGTGGTTGGCGCCATAATGGCCGGCATCCGTGACCGTCGCCCAGGCGGGCGCGGCGCCCAGCATCAGCGCGGCCGTCAAAAGGGAGAACTTACGCAAATCGCACCTCACATATTGACGTAGTTTGGCCCGCCGCCGCCTTCCGGCGTCACCCAGGTGATGTTCTGCGCCGGGTCCTTGATATCGCAGGTTTTGCAGTGGACGCAGTTCTGCGCGTTGATCTGGAACCTGGGACCGGCCTCCTCGCGCACCACCTCGTAAACGCCCGCCGGGCAGTAACGCTGCGCCGGCTCGTCATATTCGGGCAGATTGACCGCGATGGGAATGGACGGATCCTTCAGCACCAGATGAACCGGCTGGTCTTCCTCGTGATTGGTGTTCGACAGGAACACCGAGGACAGCTTGTCGAAGGAGAGCTTACCATCGGGTTTCGGATAGGCGATGGGCGGGCTGTCCTTGGCGAGCTTCAAAGTCGCGTAATCGGGCTTGCCATGTTTTAACGTTCCGAACAGGGAGAGGCCGAACAGCGTGTTGGTCCACATGTCGAGCGTGGCCAGCGGGATGCCGATCAAGGTCCCGAATTTGGACCAGAGCGGCTTCACGTTCCGCACCTTGTTCAGATCTTTATAGACATGGCTTTCGCGCCAGCCGGTCTCGTAGGCGGTGAGCTCGTCGCCCGACCGACCTTCGCCCAGGGCCGCGAACGCCGCGTCCGCCGCCAGCATCCCGGTCTTCATGGCGTTGTGGCTGCCCTTGATGCGCGGCACGTTCATGAACCCCGCCGCGCAGCCCACCAGCGCCCCGCCGGGGAACACGAGCTTGGGCACCGATTGCAGCCCGCCCTCGGTGATGGCCCGCGCCCCATAGCCGATGCGCTTGCCGCCTTCGAGCATCGCCGCGATCTTGGGGTGATGCTTGACCCGCTGCAGTTCGTCGAACGGCGAGGTGTAGGGGTTCCAATAGTTGAGATGCACCACGAAGCCGATGGAGCAGAAATTCTCGCCCCAGTGATAAAGGAAGAGCCCGCCGCCGGTCTTGTCGTCCAGCGGCCAGCCGAAGGCGTGCATCACGAGGCCGGGCTGGTGCTTCTCCTTGGGGAGTTCCCACAGCTCCTTCAGCCCGATGCCGAACTTGGGATAGTCGCGCCCGTCTTGCAGCTTGTACCGCGCGATCAAGCGCTTGGAGAGCGATCCTCGCGCGCCTTCCGCGAAGAGCGTGTATTTGCCCAGAAGGTTCATGCCGGGCGTGAAGTCCGGCTTGTGATGGCCGTCGCGGGCGACGCCGAGATCGCCGGTGGTGACGCCCTTCACCACGCCGTCCGCGATCACCAGGTTCGCCGCCGGGAAGCCGGGATAGATCTCCACCCCCAGCGCTTCCGCCTGCGTTGCCAGCCACTTACACACGTTGCTTAGACTGACGATGTAATTGCCGTGATTGCGCATCAGTGGCGGCATGGGGAAATTCGGGATCCGGATCGCGCTGCCCTTGGTGAAGAAATAGAAGCGGTCGTCGCTGACCGGCGTGTCGAGCGGCGCGCCCTTCTCCTTCCAGTCCGGGATCAGCTCGTTCAGCGCGATCGGATCGACCACGGCGCCGGAGAGGATATGCGCCCCCACCTCCGAGCCCTTCTCCAGCACGCAGACCGACACTTCGCGCCCGGCCTTCGCGGCGAGTTGCTTCAGCCGGATCGCCGCCGCCAACCCCGCCGGCCCCGCGCCGACGATGACGACGTCATATTCCATGCTCTCGCGCTGGACTTCCTCGGCCATGGCAATCCCTGAATTCGGTCGCGTTCCATCGGTTTATGGGGCGGCGGGCCAAGGCGGGTCAACGGCAGGGGTTTGCGCTACTATCGCGCCATGAGCCTTCCTCTCGCGATCCTGGCGGGCCTGCTCCTGACCGTGGCGACGGATCAGCCGGTCCCCGGCTGCTTCTTCTGCATGCGCCAAGCGAGCCTCTACCCCGTGATTGCCGCACCCTGGCATGACACGGTCGCCGAATACGACAAGCCTCCCGGACATCTGGTGACGGCGCAAGACGAATGCCCCACGCTCGACGAGCCGACCCGCTCGGTATGTTTCAAGGGTTTCGACCGTCGTTTCACCGCCGCCTTCTATGAAGACAAAAAGGTCAGGGTCGAGATCGATTCCGTGCCGCTTGACCGGAGTTGGGACGTCGGCACCGGCCGTCCGGCCACGTCCGGAGCGCCGCGCCATATCGAATTCATCGTGCAGATTCAGGAGAAGGCTCTCAAAAGCCGGCCTGATCCAGAGGGCTTCCGCGCCATCGGGCCTGGGGGCTCACGGAAAGAGATCGAGGTCGTGAACCGCCACGCGATCAGACTCTGCGCGCAATGGGATTGCGCGCCGAAAGATGAGAAGCCCTACCCACCAGGCTTCTACGCCTATGTTTTGCGGGCGAACGGCGATCCCGCTCACGTGGACAAATACACCCTGCGACTCTCGGATGCGCTGAAGCAGCCTATCCCCGATCTCCATTTCCGCCGCCTGGTCCGCACATGGTATGGCCCCATCCCATGACGGCTTCCGATCCTCTCTCCACTCTTGCCTGGCTCGTCGAGTCCGGGGCGGATGAGGCGTTGCTCGACGAGCCGGTGAACCGGCTGAGGGAGCGGGCGAACCCGCCCCTCGTGGGCGGGTCGACAAATCCGAAGCGCAGCGAAGGATTTTCGGGGAGGGGGCCGGCACAGGATTTGAGGCCGGCCCCCGCCCCGAAAAATCCGATGGATTTTTCGACCCGCCCACGAGGGGCGGGTGCAGATACGGACTCTATCGGCTCGGCACTCGAGATCACGTCGCGCTGCACCACGTTGGTGGAACTCCAGGCCGCGATGGAGCGCTTCGACGGCTGCACCTTGAAGAAAACCGCCACCAATACCGTCTTCGCGGACGGCACGCCGGATCGTCACATCATGCTCATTGGCGAGGCGCCGGGCCGCGATGAGGACAGACAGGGCAAGCCTTTCGTCGGCCGCGCGGGACAGTTGCTCGACAAGATGCTCGCGGCCATCGGTCTCGACCGGCGCAGCAACGCCTATATCACCAACGTGATCAATTGGCGCCCGCCCGACAATCGCGAGCCGACGCCCGAGGAAGCGGCGGTGTGCCTGCCCTTCCTGCGCCGCCATATCGAGCTCGCCAAGCCCGAGATCCTGATCCTGCTCGGCGCCGTCTCCGCCCGTCACGTTCTGGGACGGACCGACGGCATCATGCGGCTGCGCGGCAAATGGCTGGAATATCACGCGGGCGGCAAGATGATCCCGGTGATGCCGACTTTGCATCCCGCCTATCTGTTGCGCCGCCCGGCGGACAAGAAACTCGCGTGGCAGGACCTGCAAGCTATCGCGCAGAAGATTGAAATGCTCGGCCTGTTGAAAGCCCGCTAAAGGATCGACCATGGGACGCACGCTCGCCGTCGCCGCATTGTTTCTCGCCCTCGCGTCGGGAACCGCGAAGGATGTGAGACAGGACTATGACGACATCCGCCTCTGCCAGGCGACGGCCTTCTGGGAGTTTTGGCTCGTCCACGACGTGACGAAGCCGGAGAACAGCATGTCCTACGGCGAGTCCGTCATGCTCGGGCGCCAGGGCGTCGTGCTGGGCAAGCAATTGGGCATGACGGCCAAGGACGTCGCCGCCGACCTGCGCACGGCCCGCGAAGGCTACGCCCGGAAATACCAGGCCAAGGCCACGACCGATTCGGGCGCGGACCTGTTCAAGAGCAACCGGCGATATTGTCACGGGAAATCATTGCTCTAGCGGGCCGGGCCGACTAAGCTGCGCGTCATCCAAACAGCGAGGTTCAAGTGGCGCTCAAGCAGGTATTGCTGTCAGCCGTTGCATTTGGACTCATTGCCGGCGCGGCCAACGCGGCCGATGTCGCGGTGCTGTCGTCCGACGATGCCGCGCGCTATCGCCAAATCTTCGCCGACGAACGCTCGGGCGATTTCTCCGACGCGCAGGCGCTGGTGGCGCAGCTCTCCGACCGCTCGCTGGTCGGTTATGCCCAGGCCGAGCATTACCTCTCGCCGCATTCGAGCAAGGCGACGGTGGAAGACCTCGTCGCCTGGCTGAACGAGTACAAGGAGCTGCCGGTCGCGGACCGGATCTACGATCTTGCCATCGAGCGCGCGCGCAAGCCGATCAAGAAGCATCACAAGATCGTCGGCTACAAGGTGACGGTGCTGGTGCCGACGCCGGCGCCGGCGCCGCGCGCCCGCGGCGGCGGCTACGAGGATGGCAGCCTTCCCGACGCGCCGATGTCGAGCGATGCCGCGCGCAGCGCGCAGACGCAGATCGAAGCCGATATCCATGGCAGCCAGCCCGCGGAAGCCGATGGCGTGCTGCAGGCGCTCGTCGCCGCCAACACCGCATCGAGCGCGGACGTCGCGCGCCTGTCGCAGCGCGTCTCCGCCTCCTATCTGGCGGAGGGACAGGATTTCAACGCCTTCGACGTGGCGCTGCGCCCGGCGGGCTACGACCGCCTCTCCGCACCGCTGCTCGATTGGGACGCCGGGCTCGCCGCCTATCGCATGGGCAAGTTCGACGTCGCCGCCACGCGCTTCGAGACCTTGGCACAGATAGGCTCGGTGCCGAACTACATCCGCAGCCAGGCCGCGTTCTGGGCGGCGAAGGCGCATCTCGCCAACAACGATCCCTTGCCGGTGATCTCGCTGCTCACGGCGGCCGCGCGCGAACAACCGACCTTCTACGGCATGCTGGCGCAATATGTGCTGGGCCAGACTCCCGGCGGCGCCTTCGCCACGCCTTCCGTGAGCGACGGCGATCTGTCCTCGATCGCCGCGACCGCGTCGGGCCATCGCGCCATCGCGCTCTACCAGATCGGCGAGACCGGTTGGCTGCATGAAGAGATGCAGCGCGCCATGGCGACGCTCGACACGCGCGACTGGGAAACCTACGCCGCCGTCGCTCACCGCATGGACCTTCCCGATCTCGAACTGCGCGCGAGCGAGAAGGAAGCCGCGCGCGGCAAGCTGCTTACCGGCCTCTTTCCCATTCCGGACTACGCGCCGGACGGCGGCTATCACCTCGATCCCGCGCTGGTGCTCGCCTTCACGCGCGAGGAGAGCAAGTTCCAGGCGAACGCCGTGTCGCCCGCCGGCGCGCATGGGCTGATGCAGATCATGCCCGCGACCGGCGCCAAGCTCGCCGGCGGCCCGGTGTCGACGGCGCAGCTCCACGACCCGACCTTCAACATGAGCCTCGGCCAGCGCTATCTCGAGGAATTGCTCGACGATCATGGCGGCAACATCGTGGAGATCGCCGCCGCCTATAATGCCGGCCCAGGCAGCATCAATCGCTGGCTCGGCACCAAGGCCAACCTGCACGACGATCCGCTGCTCTTCATCGAGAGCATGCCGGTGCAGGCGACGCGCGTCTATGTGAAGGCGGTGCTGACCTATTACTGGATGTATGACCGCCGCGACGGCCGCCAGGCCGTGACGCTCGACCAGGTCGCGCGCGGAGGATGGCCGGTCTATCGCGCCTCGACCCGCGCGGTGCAGCCCGCGCCGCAACCCGACGCGGCCGCGTCGCCCCAGCCCGCCGTCGTGAGCGATGCCAGCTACTGAGCGCGACTTCGTTGCCGTCCGCATCGCCGTCATGACGGTGTCGGACACGCGCGACGCATCCAGCGACGTCTCCGGCGGCACGCTCGCCGCGCGGATCAAGGACGCCGGCCACGAACTCGCCGCGCGCATCATCGTGAAGGACGATCAGGCGGCAATCACAGCCCAACTGCGCGCCTGGATCGGCGATCCCGGCATCGACGCGGTGATCTCCACCGGCGGCACCGGCCTGACGGGCCGCGACGTGACGGTCGAAGCCTTCAAATCGGTCTTCGAAAAGGAGATCGACGGTTTCGCCACGATCTTCCACCGCATCTCCTACGAAAAGATCGGCACCTCGACGATCCAATCGCGCGCCTGCGCCGGCGTGGCGCAAGGCACCTACCTCTTCGCCCTCCCCGGCTCCCCCGGCGCGGTGAAAGACGGCTGGGACGGAATCCTGAAGCAGCAGCTCGACATCCGCCACAAGCCCTGCAACTTCGTCGAGATCATGCCGCGGCTGAGGGAGCGATAGGTCAGCAATAGAGCCGCATACCTAGAGCACGCTATCTAATTTTGAGTCTTTTCCAAAGAGCCGCAACTTCATCATCCGAAGCAATTGGGCTGGCAAGCGTCTTCTCGATGGCCGCTTTCTCGTCGTCGCTCAGCACATAAAGGCCGGTGTGGCGCGCCTCGATCTCGCGGGCGGCTTCGAGCAGCTCTTCCTGGTCCTCGTCAGGCCAGGCGCGTATGGTGTCGAAGACGAGATCGAACTGTTCCTTGGTCATGCGTCGATTATACTATGCGAAAATGCCCTTGTGGGAGAGAGGAATGGCCAACACATTCGGCAAGGATTTCATCATCCAGGCGCTCGATCCGCACGAGACGGCGCTGTTCTATGTCGAGCAGCTCGGCTTCGAAATCACCGACGAGACGTCCGAGCTCGTGAGCCTTCAGGGCAAGAACATCAACATGTATATCGAGCGCGGGCTGTCGCTCGGCGGTCCGGTGCTGGAAGTGACCGTCGCCGATGTCGCCGAGGCCACGGCGCGGCTGGTGGCGAACGGCTGCGTCGTCATCAAGGACGAGCCGCAATTCCCGCGCACCTATGTGCAGGACCCGATGGGGCTGATCTACAACCTGACCACGCGCGCGCTCTGACGCGCCCGATTCGCCAACCTCGCACCGGGAAAGATCGCGCTGTCCCGAACGTTACGGAAAGCACCGGATTTTGTGCGCCTTTCCGGCGCCAATACCAGCGG
The DNA here is from genome assembly GCA_036491175.1 of Rhizomicrobium sp. Classification (GTDB taxonomy): domain Bacteria; phylum Pseudomonadota; class Alphaproteobacteria; order Micropepsales; family Micropepsaceae; genus Rhizomicrobium. The sequence continues at coordinate 38,158 of DASXCJ010000054.1, read as the reverse complement.
CGCCAAGTTGTTTGTTCTTGACTTGTTCTCATTGCGATCTTAGCTTGGATGCATGACCACGGTACTCGACATCACCGCCGATCCGCGGCGGCTCAACGGACGGGGCGCCCTCTCCAACGCGGCGGGGCGCTACGAGAAGCAGACGCGCGTCCTGGTGGACGACGGCTGGCGCGACGCCGAGCCCGATCCGGATTTCGAAGGCCCTTCGCTCAAGACCGAGATCCTGCGCGACACCTCGCGCACCATCATCACGCGCAACAACTCGCCGGATATCTCGTTCTCGCAATCGATCAATCCCTACAAAGGCTGCGAGCATGGCTGCATCTATTGCTTCGCGCGGCCGACGCATGCCTATCTCGGCTTCTCGCCGGGCGCGGATTTCGAGAGCAAGATCTTCGCCAAGCCCAACGCGGCGGAACTGCTGCGCAAGGAATTGTCGTCGCCGAAATACGTGCCCCAGGTTCTGGCCATGGGCACCAACACCGATCCCTACCAGCCGGTCGAGCGCAAGCTGCGCATCATGCGCTCCATCCTGGAGGTGATGTGGGAGTTCAAGCATCCCGTCGGCATCGTGACGAAATCGGCGCTGATCCTGCGCGATCTCGATATCCTCGCGCCCATGGCGGAGGCGGGCCTCGTGAAGGTCGCGCTCAGCGTCACCACGCTCGACCGCAAGCTCGCCCGCACCATGGAGCCGCGCGCCTCCACGCCGCCCAAGCGCATCGACGCGATCCGCCAGCTCAGCGAGGCGGGCGTGCCGGCCGCGGTGATGTTCGCCCCCGTCATTCCCGCGCTCAACGACGACGAGCTCGAAGCCGTGCTCGGCGCGGCGCATGAGGCGGGCGCGACCAGCGCCGGCTATGTGCTCTTGCGCCTCCCGCTGGAGATCAAGGACCTGTTCCGCGAATGGCTGGAAGCCAACGAGCCCGGCCGCGCCAAGCATGTCATGTCGCTGATCCGCTCCATGCGCGGCGGCAAGGATTATGACAGCAACTGGCACACCCGCATGCGCGGCGCGGGCCCCTATGCCGACCTGATCGCGCGGCGGTTCCATCTGGCGGTCAAACGCCTGGGCCTGAACCGCGAGCACCGCCCTCTCGACCTGTCGCAATTCAAGAAACCCGCCCGGGCGGGGGAGCAGCTTGCGCTGCTTTAGGGGATCGGCCTTTACAAAAAATCTTCGTCATCCCCGGGCTTGCCGCGTTCGCCTAAAGGCTGCGGCGTGCCGGTGAGTCTCACTTGCCACGCCGAAGCGAAGCGTAGGCGGGTCCCGAGGCCCCATAACCTCGATCAACGATAGGTCGGATGGACCGAGGTTATGGATGGCCGGCACAAGGCCGGCCTGACGATGTTTGGTGACGCGCGCTGCCGGAAAATTTATTTCCATCCCCCTGCATCCAACCGCCCCTCCGCCCGCATCCATGCAGTGAAATCGGAGGGATATCCCCATGTTCGTCTTCCATGGCCACGACTGGACGGCCACCGCCATCTTCTGGGGCGCGATCGTCGCCGTCGTCTTCTTCAGCAGCTTCTTCCGCTACATGGAGCGGGCGCACCGCTATCGCGCCATCGAGAAGATGGCCGAGTCCGGGCAGGCCGTGCCGCCCGAGATGCTCTACGCCCGCCACCGCGACTATCGCGACGACTACCGCGACTACCGTTACTACGGCAGCCCGATCTGGCACGGCGTGACGTTGATGGCCATCGGCGTGGCGTTGTTCGTCTTCTTCTGGGCGATGACGGGCGGCGGCAATTATTTCGACGGCGAGCATATGCCGAGCTGGCTGCCCTTCGTCGGCATCTTCCCGTTCATGATCGGGCTGTCGCGCGTCCTCGCCGGCCTCTTCCATCGCCCGCCCAAGCAGTGACAGTCTCCCGCGCAGATGACGGACGGGGAACTCGCGGCGCTCGCCGCATCGGGAGACGAGGCGGCCTACGGGCTCCTGGTGCGGCGGCATCAATCGCGCCTGCGCGGCTTCCTGCGCCGGCTGACGCGCGGCGACGCGGCCCTCGCGGACGATCTGGCGCAGGAGAGCCTGTTCGAGGCCTGGCGCAAGCTGGCGCAGTTCACCGGAAAGGGATCCTTTGTCGGCTGGCTGCTCGCCATCGCCTGGTCGCGCTACCTGATGACGGCGCGCAAGAGGAAGCTGGAGCCGCTGGAGGACGCGGACGGCGTTCCGTTCGAGACCGGCGACCCCGATGCGAAGCTCGATCTCGAAAAGGCGATGGCGCGGCTGTCGCTGCCCGAGCGCGGAGCGCTTACTTTGTGCCTGGCGCTCGAATTCTCCCACGAGGAAGCGGCTGAGATGATGGCGCTGCCGCTCGGCACCGTGAAGTCGCATATCGCCCGCGGACGCGGTAAGCTCCGCCGTCTCCTGGGGCTCGCGTCATGACGCCGCCAAATGAATTCGACAGGGCGCTCGCCAACCTGCCGGCCGTGGCCGACAACGGTTTCTCGGCCGCCGTCTCCGCGCGCATCGCGCTCAGGCAGGAATTCCAGCGCAACATGCTGCTCCTGGCCGTCGCCGCTGCCGCCGGAATGGTGCTCTTCTTCATGCCCCTCGACGAATTGAACGCGGCGGTCGGAAGGATCGCCGCCGACTTGAGCAACTCTCCGCCGGTCGCCATCGCGCTCGGCATGCTCGTTCTGTGCGGGCTCTATCTGCGCACGGCGGAAGCGGAGTGAGCGCCGTGGCGAACGTTGCCGCCATGCCCAACCGGAATATTTCACAAGCGATGCGTCCGCACGGGCGCGTGGGGCGCATCTTCGGCTGGCTGATGGGGCGGCTGAACAAGCCCGCCTATCGCTGGACGCTGGCGCAGATCGGAAAGCCGCGTTCGGTGCTGGAGATCGGCTTCGGCACCGGACATTTGCTCAAGATGATCGCCAGGCAGCGGAAGCCCGCGCGCATCGTGGGCGTCGATCCGTCGGAACTCATGGTCGAAACGGCGGCGAAGCGTCTCAAGCCCTTCCGCAAGAAGATCGAGATCGACCTCAAGCGGGGCGACGACACGGCGCTGCCCGCGCAAGGCCCGTTCGATGCCATCGCCGCGCTGCACTCTTTTCAATTCTGGGAACATCCGGGAACGACGCTCGCGCATATCCATGCCCTGCTCGCGCCGGAGGGCCGCTTCGTGATGGTGCTGCGGGTGCATCCGCGCGGCCGCAAGGACATCCCCAACCCGCTGAGCCGCACCGGCAACGAGGTCGGCCAAGCTATCGCCGCGGCCCAGCAGGCGGGATTCACCCTGCATAGCATGGAGGGGCTGTCCAAGACCTCGCAGGGCTTGGTCTTCGGCCGAGGATAGGAGGGCGATAGCCCCCTGTCGCGGTTTGGCCGCCGACTCGGCTATATGGTCCGGCCATGCCGCACTACATCTACGAAGCCCGCTTCCTGAAGACGAACCCTGGCCCCATCGCCGGGGTCGATGAAGCCGGCCGCGGCCCCCTCGCCGGCCCCGTCGTCGCCGCCGCCGTCATTCTCGACAAGAAACGCATGCCCAAGGGGTTGAACGACTCCAAGCAACTCAGCGCCGAGGCGCGCGAGGGATTGTTCGTGCTGATCATGGAGCGCGCGGTGGCGGTCGGCGTCGGCGAAGCCAGCGTGGACGAGATCGACCTGATCAACATCCGCCAGGCGACGCATCTGGCCATGGCCCGCGCCGTCCGCGCGATGGCGACGGCGCCGGTCTTCGCGCTGGTCGACGGCAACGACGCGCCGGCTCTGCCGTGCCGCTGCGATACCATCGTGGAGGGCGACGCCAAGTCGGTTTCCATCGCCGCGGCCTCGATCATCGCCAAGGTCACGCGCGACCGGATGATGCACGCGCTGCACCAGGAACACCCCGGCTATGGCTGGTTCAACAACAAGGGCTACTCGACGGCGGAGCATCTGGCGGCGCTCGGGCGGCTCGGTCCCTGCCGCCACCATCGCCGCAGCTTCGCGCCGGTCCACAACATCTTGTATCCGCGGGACCCTGTGGACTCAATTGTGGACTCAAATCTAACACTTTGATTCCAAAGACTCTTGACGCGCCGAATCGCGCGAATCAGTGTGCCCCGCTGTGGATGATTTTCGGGCGGGCACATGGGGCGTACCTTCACTCTGGAGAATGTCGTCGATCGCGTGATCGAGGGCGATTGCGTCGAGACCATGCGCGCGCTGCCGGAAGGCTGCGCCGATCTGGTCTTCGCCGATCCGCCCTACAACCTCCAGCTCGAGGGCGCCCTGCACCGCCCGGACAATTCCAAGGTCGACGCCGTCGACGACAATTGGGACAAGTTCGCGAGCTTCGCCGAATACGACCGCTTCACCCGCGACTGGCTGGCGGCGGCGCGCCGCGTGCTCAAGGACGATGGCGGGCTCTGGGTGATCGGCTCCTATCACAACATCTTCCGCGTCGGCGCGATCCTGCAAGACCTCGGCTTCTGGATCCTGAACGACGTCGTGTGGCGCAAGACCAACCCGATGCCGAACTTCCGCGGCAAGCGCTTCACCAACGCGCATGAGACGATGATCTGGGCGTCGAAGAACCGCGAAGCGCGCTACACCTTCAACTACGAGGCCATGAAGGCGCTGAACGACGAGTTGCAGATGCGCTCGGACTGGACGATCCCGCTCTGCACCGGCCATGAGCGCCTCAAGGACGCGAACGGCGAGAAGGCGCATTCGACGCAGAAGCCGGAAGCCTTGCTCCATCGCGTGATCGTGTCGTCGACCAGGCCGGGCGATCTGATCGTCGATCCGTTCTTCGGCTCGGGCACCACGGGCGCGGTGGCGCGCCGCCTGGGCCGCCGCTTCATCGGCCTGGAGCGCGACGCCAAATATGCCAGCATCGCGCGGGCGCGCATCGCCGGCATCGAGCGCGCGCCGGACGAGTCCATCGAGGTCACCAAATCCAAGCGCGCCGAGCCGCGCATTCCCTTCGGCTGGGTCGTCGAGCGCGGCCTGCTTCCGCCCGGCACGGTGCTGCACGGCCACCGCAAGGGCCATCAGGCGAAGGTCCGCGCCGACGGCACGCTCGTGTGCTCCGACGCGACCGGCTCGATCCACCAGATCGCCGCCCACGTCCAAGGCCTCGACGCCTGCAACGGCTGGACCTTCTGGCAATACGAGGACAAGGGGCGCTTAATCCCTATCGACGTATTGCGCCAGCAGATGCGCGCGGATTTGGTTTAAGGCCGCATCGCCCTCACCAAACTCCGTGTCATGGTCCGCGAATGCGGGTCGCCCAGTTGAGGCGGGCGCGACTGGTGAAGAGTGGTGTTTATCCCTTAAACGCGCAGCACTGTGCAGACCCGCCTGGGTGGCCCGCATTCGCGGGCCATGACACAGCAGCCGTTGATCGAATGAGTGCGTAACTTCTAACCCACGATGATCTTCTTCATCACCGTAGGCAGAGCGGCGGTCTTGAGGTCTTGCACCCAGCGGCCGGTATAGTCGGGTCGCGTGGCGATCTCTGCTTCATAAACTTCGATCTCGAGTTCGAAATGGGTGAAGCCGTGGCGGACGATGCCCACGCGCTTCTTCCACTCCGCCGCGAACGGCGCCTGTTTCATCGCTTCGGCTTTCGAGGGGAAATCGTCCGTCCAGGGTCCGAGCGGCGGCTGCATCATGCCGCCGAGCAGGCCTTTCTCGGGGCGCTTCTCCAGGAGCACCGCGCCGGACGCATCATGCGCCACGAACGCCGCGCCGCGCTTCATCGGGCGCACGCGCTCTTCGCCCTTGACCGGCAACAGTTCCTGGATCCCACGCTTGCGGGCCTCGCAATCCGCCATCCAGGGACAAAGCATGCAGTTCGGCCGCTTGGACGTGCAGATCCCCGAGCCCAGATCCATCAGCGCCTGCGCGAAGTCGCCCGCGCGCCGCGAAGGCACCAGCGATTGGCCGAGCGCGCGCAATCGCGGCTTGGCCTTGGGCATCGGCTCCTCGACGGCGAAGACCCGCGCCAGCACGCGCTCGGCATTGGCGTCTACCGCTGCCTGCCGCTCGTCGAAGGCGATGGCGGCGATGGCGCCCGCGGTATAGGCGCCGATGCCGGGCAGCTTGCGCAGGCCTTCGGCGGTGTCGGGGAAGCGCCCGCCATATTCATCCACAACCATTTTCGCGGCGGCGTGGAGATTGCGGGCGCGGGCGTAATAGCCGAGCCCGGCCCAGGCGGTGAGGACATCGTCCAAGGGTGCGGCGGCCAGCGCCTCTATGTCCGGCCAGCGGCGGAGGAAATCGCGGTAATAACCGGCGACGGCCGCGACCGTGGTCTGCTGCAGCATAATCTCCGACAGCCAGACGCGATAAGGATCGGCGCGCTCGCCCGGCAGCGCGCGCCACGGCAGCGCGCGGCGATGCACGTCGTACCAGGCAAGCAGCAGGGACGCGGCTTTTTGCGGGAACGCCTTCTTTTGCGCGGGGCGGGCTGGCATGATCGCACCATGGCCCAAGCGCCCAAGGGTAAACAACAAGGCACCGGTCAGCCGGACACGCCGCCACCGCGCCGCAATCGCGCCGATGCGGTGGCGCGCGACGCCGGTAACATTGGTTACAACGCCTTCGCCCGCGCCGGCTTCGCCGATCCCACCTTGGTGTTGCGCTGGGACGAGATCGCCGGGCCGGACGTCGCCGCGCTGGCCCGCCCGGTACGCCTGTCGGAAGGCGCATCCGGCGGCGTGCTCACCCTGAAGGCCGAGCCTGCCGCCTCGCTCTTCCTGCAGCATGAGAGCCGCGCGCTCTGTGACCGCATCAATGCCTGGCTCGGGCGCCCGGCCATAGCGCGGCTGCGATTCGTTCAGGGCCCGCTCGCGCCCCGCCCGCGCCAACCCGCCAAGCCGCGCCCGAAGGGCCAAGCCCAGCCGGGTGATCCCGTCCACAATTTCCAGGGGCCGGAAGGGCTTAAGGCCGCACTTCTGGACCTCGCCAACGCCCGGATGCGGCCCCGCGGCGATTGAACGGCGGGCGCGGCTCTGCCACAAACCTGGGCGCGCAGAGGGAGTTTCCGCCGTGAACCGACAAGTGCTTCTCGCTGGACTGGTCGTCGTCGCCGTCGTGGCTCTGGGCGTGATCGGCTATCTGGTCTGGTCCAACAATTCGTCAGGTTCGATCGACCAAATCTCGGCGAAGGCGGGCGTGACGATCACCCCGCGCGACCGCACGCAAGGCTCGCCCAACGCGCCGATCGTCATGGTCGAGTACGCGGCGCCCACCTGCCCGCACTGCGCGGCCTTCGACATGGAGATCCTCCCGCTCCTGAAGAAGAGCTACATCGACACCGGCAAGGTCTATTATATCTTCCGCGTGTTCCCGCTTTCGTCCGCCGATATCGCCGCGGAAGCGATGGCGCGCTGCTTATCCAAGGAAAACTATTTTCCGTTCATTGACCAGCTTTACCGGAATCAGCCCAAATGGGACCCGGAATATGCCGTCGCGGACGTTCACGCCGCCTTGATCCAAATGGGCGCGACCGCGGGCATGAGCGCACAGGAAGTCGATCAGTGCATTGGCAACACCCAAGAGCAGAAGGCGATCCAGGACGTCGGCAACGAGGCGCAGACGAAGTACAACGTCAACGGCACGCCGACCTTCATCGTCAACGGCGAACAGCGCGTGGGCGAAGGCGCCTGGGCGGACTGGCAGGATTTCCTCAACAAGAAGCTCGCGTCGAAATAACCGGGCATTCCATCTGGCGTAAGGCGGCGCGTTTTCGTTGAAATTCACCCGGCTCAGGCTTTCGGGATTCAAGTCGTTCGTCGAACCGACGGAGCTCTTCGTGGAGCCCGGCCTCACCGCCGTGGTCGGCCCGAACGGTTGCGGCAAGTCCAACCTGTTCGACGCGTTGCGCTGGGTGATGGGCGAGACGCGCCCCACCTCCGTGCGCGGCACGGAGATGGACGACGTGATCTTCGCCGGCTCCTCGGCGCGCCCGTCGCGCAACACCGCCGAGGTCATGCTCTATATCGACAACGCGGACCGCTCGGCGCCCGCGCAGTATAACGACTACGATTCCATCGAAATCTCGCGCCGCATCGAGCGCGAGGCCGGCAGCGTCTACCGCATCAACGGCCGCGACGTGCGCCAGCGCGACGTGCAGATATTCTTCGCCGACGCCTCGTCCGGCGCGGGCTCCACGGCCTTCGTGCGCCAAGGCCAGATCGGCCAGCTCATCAGCCAGAAGCCGCTCTCCCGCCGCGCGATCCTGGAAGAGGCCGCCGGCATCGGCGGATTGCACCAGCGCCGCCATGAGGCCGAACTGCGCCTGCGCGCCGCCGAGACGAACATGTCGCGGATCGACGACGTCATCCGCGAGGTCGAGGCGCAGGTCCAGAGCCTGAAGAAGCAGGCCCGCCAGGCCGCGCGCTACCGCAATCTCTCCGGCCTGATCCGCAAGGCCGAAGCGCTGGCGCTCTATCTGCGCTGGATTTCCGCCGAAGCGCAGGCACAAGCCGCCGGAGCCGCGCTTGCCGCGGCCGAAGCCATCGTCGCCGAATGCACCAGCCACGCCGCCGAAGCCGCGACGATCCAGACCGGCGCGGCGGCCACGCTGCCGCCGCTGCGCAATGTAGAGGCCGAGCGTTCCGCCGCCTTGCACCGGCTCGTCGTCGAGCGCGACGCGTTGGACGCGGAAGAAGCCCGCGCCCGCGAAGCCGCCCAGCGCCTGCGCCAGCGCCTCGCGCAATCCGATCAGGACTCCGTGCGCGAACAGGCGTTGGAGAGCGACGCCAATTCGGCGCTCGCGACCTTGAGCGAGGAATCCGGCGCGCTGGAAAACGCGTCGATTCGCGCCGAGCAGGATCTGGTCGATACACAGGCGCGTGCCGCCGAGCTTGCCGAGGCGCTGAACGAGGCGGAGCGCCTGCTCGAGCGCCTCAACACCGAACTCGCCGAATGGAACGCGCGCAAGGCGAGCCAGGAGCGCGCCCGCGAAGTCGCCGCCGCGCTGGCCGAAGTCAGCGCCCAGCAACTGGCCGATGCCCAGGCCAAGCTCGACGCGGCGATGGTCAATGCCGCCGCCGCGCCGGACGTCCGCGCCGCCGAGGAAGCCGCCGAAGCCGCCCGCGCCGAAGTGACCAAGGCGCGCGAGACGCTTGCCGTGCTCCGCGCCGGACTCGAACAGGCCGAACAGGCCGAAGCCGGGGCGCGCTTGCCGCTCGAGACCATCGAGCGCGAGACGCAGGCGCTGTCCGCCGAAGCCAAGGCGCTCGCCGACCTGCTTCGTCCGCGAGGCTCCGATCTTTGGCCGCAACTGATCGACGCGGTGAAGGTGCAGTCCGGTTACGAAGCCGCGTTCGCCGCCGCGCTCGGCGACGATCTGCAGGCTCCGCTCGACGAAGCCGCGCCGCATCATTGGCGCGACCTCGGCGACCTCGATGCCGAAGTGCCGCTGCCCTACAACGTGCAGCCCTTGAGCGCCTTCGTCGAAGCGCCGGCCGCGCTCGCGCGCCGTCTGGCGATGACCGGCGTCGTGTTCCCCGATCAGGGCAAGGTGCTGCAGAACGCGCTCAAGCCCGGCCAGCGCCTCGTCTCGGCGCGCGGCGATCTCTGGCGCTGGGACGGCTTTGCCGCGTCCGCCGACGCGCCGTCCGCCGCCGCGATCCGCCTGTCGCAGCGCAACCATCTCGGCGATCTCGAAATCCAGATCGAAGACGCCAAAGCCCGCCGCGCCGCCGCCTTTGACGCCTTCACCGCCGCCAAGGACGCGGCCGAAGCCGCGCGCTCAGCCGAGCGCGGCGCGGAGCACGACGAGCAGCATGCCGAAGAGACGCTGATGTCGGCGCAGGACGCAGCGGCCAAAGCCGCGCGCGCCGCGGCGGAACGCGCCTCGCAGCTCGCCTCGCTCGAAGCCGAAATCCGCCGTCTCACCCAATCGCGCGATGCCGCGCTCGACGCCGAATGGCAGGCGGCCGCGGCGCTCAACGAGCTTGCGGATTCGTCGTCGCTCGTGGAATCGGTGGCCGATGCCCGCGGCAAGGCGAGCGATGCGCGAGCCGGCGACAATGAAGGCCGCGCCGCGCTCGAAGGCCTCAAGCGCGATGCCGAGATCCGCGCCCAGCGCCTCATGGTCGTCGCTGACGACAGGGCACGCTGGATCGCGCGCCGCGACGCCGCCTCCGCCCAGATCGCCGAACTCGCCCGCCGCATCGGGGAGATGCAAGGCGAACTGACCGCGCTCGAAGCCATTCCCGAAGCCATCGCCGGCAAGCGCGGCGCGCTGCTCGACGCCATCGGCGAAGCCGAGGCCGCGCAGAAGGCCGCGTCCGACATGCGCGCCGAAGCCGAGCAGGTTCTCGCCATGGCGGACCGCGCCGCCAAAGCCGCCGACGCCGCCCTCTCCGCCGCGCGCGAGGAACGCGCCCGCTCGCAGGCGCTATCCGAATCCGCCGCCGAGCGCATCGACGAATTGCGCACGCGCATCCGCGACGAGCTCGACGCCGCGCCGGAAGAATTGTCCGAGCGCGCCGAGATCAAGGACGGCCAGGAATTGCCGCTGCTCGATGCCGCCGACAAGCGCGTCGAGAAGCTCAAGCAGGAGCGCGAACAGCTCGGCGGCGTCAACCTGCGCGCCGAGGAGGAAGCGGTCGAGCAGGAGACGCGCCTCACCCAGCTCACCACCGACCGCGACGACCTCGCCGGCGCCATCGAGCGCCTGCGCCGCGGCATCTCCTCGCTCAATCGCGAGGGCCGCGAGCGCCTGCTCGAATCCTTCGAGAAGGTGAACCAGAATTTCCAGATGCTGTTCTCGCGGCTCTTCGAGGGCGGCCAGGCGCATCTGACGCTCACCGAATCCGAGGACCCGCTCGAAGCCGGCCTGGAGATCTTCGCGCGCCCGCCGGGCAAGCGGCTGCAGAACCTGTCGCTGCTCTCCGGCGGCGAGCAGGCGCTGACCGCGATGGCGCTGATCTTCGCGGTGTTCCTGGTGAACCCGGCGCCCGTCTGCGTGCTCGACGAAGTGGACGCCCCGCTCGACGATTCCAATGTCGAGCGCTTCTGCAACCTGCTCGACGAGATGACCAAGATCACCGAGACGCGCTTCCTGGTCATCACCCACCACGCCCAGACGATGAGCCGGATGCACCGCCTCTTCGGCGTCACCATGGCCGAGCGCGGCGTCAGCCAGCTCGTCTCCGTGACCCTCGCCGAAGCGGAGCGCGTGGCGGCGGCGGAGTGAGTAGCCGCAAGAGCCCGGTTGCGCTATAATCCCGGCATGACGACCAGGGACCTTCTTTCGCGGATTACGATCAATCCCGAGCAATGCCATGGATGGCCTTGCATTCGCGGTATGCGCATCCGCGTCGCCGATGTCCTTGAGATGCTGGCGGCAGGGGTTGGCGAAGACGAAATCCTGAACGATTTCCCCGACCTGGAGCGGGACGATATCCGCGCTTCGTATGCCTACGCCGCTGCTGCTATCGGCCACCCTGTCGTGATCGCTGCGCAGTAGCCATGAAATTTCTCGTGGACGCACAACTGCCGCCGGATTTGGCGAAGTGGTTGCGCGCCCGCGGACACGAGGCGTTTGCGGTTCGCGAAATCGGTCTTCGTGAAGCAAGCGATAAGGAAATATGGATTACGCGGTGTCCGCCCAAGCCGCGATCGTCACCAAGGACGAGGACTTCGTGCTGCTTGCCAGGCATCATCCCGGCATGGTGGTGATTTGGGTGCGGTTTGGCAATCTCTGCAATCGGACGCTCTTTGCGCATTTCGATAGGGTCTGGAGCCAAGCAGAGGCTCATCTGAGTTCCGGGCTGACCCTGATCGAACTGATTTAGACATGCCGCACAAGAATCTTGCGCGCGGATTCGACGCGGCGGGAATTCTCTAGCGAAATCAATGCATTAGGTAAGGATCGAATCCTTGACACAGGGTTACCCCGCCCCTATGTTCCGCGCGCTTTCGACGAAGCCGTCGTCCAATCGCGCGAGGGGCGAGACACAGGCGCTATGAGCGGACCTGATCCCGATCCTGGTGAACTACGCGCGTTGGGCGAAAAGCTCGACGAAATGAAGAAGCGTGAGCAGAAGCGGACCGAGCGTCTGCCGCCCACGCAGGGTGAGGTTGCCTACCGTTTCGCGACCGAACTGGTGGCGACCACGGTCGTCGGCGGCGGAATCGGGTGGGGCGTGGACTGGGTTTTCCACACGCGTCCCGGTTTCACCATCGCGTTTTTCCTGCTGGGCGCCGTCGCGGGTATCCGCAACGTGATGCTCGCGTCGAAAGAGTTCAACGCCCGGTTCGAAGCCGCGCGGGACAAGAAGGAGAGTTGATCCGTGGCCGACAGTCCCATGGAACAGTTCGAAGTGAAGCCGATGTTCTCGTCGCACCCGCTGTTCAGCGTGGGCGGACACGACATCTTCTTCACCAACCAGGCGCTGTGGATGTGCATCATGGTCGGCGTCGTCTCGCTGTTCATGATCGCCGCCACGTCCGGCCGCCGCCTCGTGCCGTCGCGCATGCAGTCGATGGCGGAGATGTCCTACGAATTCGTCGCCGGCATGCTGAACATGACCTCCGGCGAGGACGGGCTCAAATTCTTCCCGTTCATCTTCTCGATCTTCCTGTTCATCGCCGGCTCGAACTTCTTCGGCCTGATCCCCGGCTCGTTCACGATCACCAGCCAGATCTGCGTGACGTTCGCGCTCACCGCGCTCGTCATCGTCACGGTCATCGTCACCGGCTTCATCAAGCACGGGCTCGGCTTCTTCAAGCTGTTCGCACCCAACGCGCCGCTCTTGATCCTCCTCTTCCTGGTGCCGCTCGAGGTGATCTCGTTCTGCGCCCGTCCGATGAGCCTCTCGATGCGTCTCTTCGCCAACATGCTGGCGGGCCACACCATGCTGAAGGTGATGGCCGGCTTCGTCGTGGCGCTGGGCGCGGCCGGCGGCGTGTTCTCCGCCCTTTCCGCCGCTCCGATGCTGCTCATCGTCGGCCTCGCGGCGCTGGAATTCCTCGTCGCCTTCCTGCAGGCCTATGTGTTCGCCATCCTCTCCTGCATCTATCTCAGCGAAGCCTTGCATCTCCACGATAACCACTAAACAAGGGACTTTTCGTCATGGACGTCCACGCGGCTAAACAAATCGGCGCCGGCCTCGCCACCATCGCCTTCGTCGGCTCGGGTGTCGGCATCGGCATGGTGTTCGGCAACTACATCTCCGGCGCGCTGCGCAATCCGGGCGCCGCCCAGACGCAGTTCACGAACCTCTACATCGGCTACGCGCTCTGCGAGTTGCAGGGCCTGTTCGGCCTGCTGATCGCCCTCATCCTGCTCTACACATAAGACGATGACGCGGGACAGATGATCATGCTGGACTCTGGCACGTCCGTTACGGCGGGCGCCACGACCGGGATGGCCGCGCCTGCGGATGCGCAAGGCGGCTTTCCTCCGTTCGATACGTCGACGTTCCCGAGCCAGTTGTTCTGGCTCGCGGTGACGTTCGCGTTCCTCTTCGTGGTGCTATGGCGCGTGGCGAGCCCGCGCATCTCCGGCGTCATCACGGCGCGGCGCGACCGGATCAACGGCGACGTGCGGGCGGCCGAGCAGAACCGCCGCGACGCCGAAGGCGCGTCGGCTGCCTATGAGACCGCGCTCGCCGGCGCCCGCGCCCGCGCGCATAAGGAAGCCGAAGAGAAGCGCAAGAAGATGGACGAAGATGCCGCCAAGGCCCGCGCGGCGGCCGACGCCGGCGACTACAAGAAGATGGCCGAGGCCGAAGCCAACATCGCCACCATCCGCGCCGAGGCGCGGGTGCAGGTGCTGAAGGCGGCGCAGGACGCCGCAGCCGACATCGTGGGCCGCCTCACCGGCGAGACGGTGAACCCGGCCGATGCCGAGGCCGCCGTGCGCGCGGCGATCGGGAGTTGAGCATGATCGAGTTCATCAAGGATCCCGAAGTTTGGGTCGGCGTCGGCTTCCTGCTGGTGCTGATCGGGTTCGTCTTCGTGGGCGTGCCGCGCATGGTGACGACGGCGCTCGACGCCCGCGCCGCTTCCATCGCCGCGGAGCTCGACACCGCCAAGAAGCTCCGCGAGGAAGCCGAAGGCGTGCTCGCGCAATACCAGCGCAAGGTCCAGCAGGTCGATCTCGAAGCCGAAGTCATCCTCACCGCGGCGCGCGAGGATGCGGCGCGCTTCGAGGCGGATTCCCGCGCCGCGCTCGGTATACAGATGGAACGCCGCGCCAAGCAGGCCCAGGACAAGATCGCGCAAGCCGAAGCGGCCGCCATGGCCGAGATCCGCGCGCTCGCCGCCGACGCCGCCGCCAGTGCGGCCGAGAAGCTCATCGCCGCCCGCCTCGACGAGAAGCGCGCGGGTTCCCTGATCGCGCAGTCGATCCAGGACCTGCAGGGCAAGCTGAACTGACGGTTAGAATCGCCTATCCTCGATTCCATTTCGAATCGGGGATGCGGATGCGCGCTGTTGCGGTTGTCTTGTCGGCGGCGCTGTCGCTCGGCGCCTGCGCCTATTCCCCCGACACCGTCACGCGCAGCACGGTCTACAACACCGCCGTGGCGCAGGCGACCAACCAGATCATCCTGCGCAACATCATCCGCGCCTCCGAGCGCCAGCCGCGCTATTTCACGCGGCTCGGCTCCAACTCCGCCTCGACCACGCTCTCGCCGGCCGTGTCGCTCTCCATTCCGTTCGCCGAGATCACGCATAGCAGCCTGACCGCGAGCACCCAGTCCTCCAGCCAGAACGTGCTGACGATCGACAACATGGACGACCAGGGCTACTGGAACGGCGCGCTGAAACAGGTGAGCCCCGCTTCCATCGGCTATTTCCTCGACCAAGGCATCCAACCCGAGCTCGTGGGCCTGCTCTTCTTCAACACCATCCAGGTCCCCGCCGCCGAACTGCCCGTGCTGAAGGAAACGTTGGCCAAGGCTTGCGCCGTGCACGACACGCAATTCTGCCGCAGCGACGCCTCTCTGATCGCGGCCCAGGGGTTGACCGGCCGCTTCTCGGCGGATGAATGCTGGAACCCGAGCCGTATCGCCATCATCCACCGCCAGCAGACGGACACCGCACTCTACGTCAACGATCCGGCCATCGAGGATCTGGGCGCCGCCAAACATCCCGAGCTTTGCTTCCAGATCGTGCTGCGCGCGCTGCTCGCGCTCGGCCTGCATCCGCAAGGCAAGGACGGCATGGCGCTGGACGCGGACGCGAGCCTGCGCATCGCCCAGCACCCGGCCTTCCGCGCCAATGTGCTTCATTGCGACAAGCCCAAATGCGGCGCGGCCGCCGCCAACTCGCTCGACGATCTGCATATCCGGATGTCGATCCGCTCCTTCGAAGGCGTGATCTATTATCTCGGCGACGTCGTGCGCTCCCAAGGCGGCATCGCGGCGACGGGCTCCGCGGCGCGGCCCTATTTTCTCGCCGTGCTGGGCCGCCAGCCCTGGGGCGAGCCCGGCTCGCTCTATGAGGAACGCCTATTCTCGCTGGAGCGCGGGCCTACCGACCGCGAGCCGGAGATCAGCGTCACCGACGACGACGGCCAAACCTATTGGGTGCCGAAGAACTGCCTCGCCAACGGTGCGCCGCGCGACGCGGCGCTGAGCGCGGCGCGCAACTGCTCCATCGAATATCCCGACCACGAAAGCCTGACGGTAATGGCCCTGATCAACCAACTCTGGGGCCTGCAGAAAGCGCCGTCCCCGGCGGGAGAACCCGTCCGCACGATCTCAATCGGCGGCTAACGACCAGGCGAACAGCGCGACCATCGCCAAGTCGATCAGCGCCATCGGAAATGCCGGACGGTTGCGCAGCCGCGCGAAATTCGCACCTACGAGCAGAACGAAGCCGCCTTTGCCCGCGATGGAATAGAGCAGGATCGGTAGCCGCGCTTGCGGATGATAGGCGGCATAGACCAGCATCAGCCCCGACGCCGCCACCATCGCGGCCCAGCTTCGCGCGACAAGCAGCGAAGCCGCGTTCGCCGGCTCCTCGCCGAAGATGAACCGCGACAGCGCGCGCGGCGCGACGGCCATCGCGATCATGGAGAAGGTGAGCAACCCGCAGACAATCAGCATGGTTTCTATGGATAACGAGGGAAACAACGGCTACCGCGCCAAGATAAAGCCTGCAAGAAACGCCACCACTGCGGTGAACAAACCAAACAGGCCTCCAAACAATACAGGATTCCGCCTCGAGCGTCTCGAACAATGGCGTGCGCTGGCGATATGTCAGGATCGACTTCTCCAGTACCTCGACGCGCTTCACCAGAGGCTCGTTTTCCACGATCACGGACATCGACCTGCGGTCGGCTCCCTGTGGCATCTGCTGAAGTGCAGACTCGAGTTGCCGCTCCAAGCCTTGTCCGATCAGCGCTTCCATGCCGGACAAATCCATCCGACCGGCCTCAAACGCGCCGTCCGCTGATTCAAGAGCCGCGTAGTATGGCGTCTTGTCCGCCGAAATCTGTTCAGGAATCGTCGCCGTACCCGGCAGCCGCTATCCCAATTTCGCGGAAAGAACCACATAGGAGACAATCCGCGCCGTTCGGCCATTCCCGTCCGCGAACGGATGAATCCAATTGATGCGCCAAAGCGCATATGCGGAGAGATGGATTGCAGATTTGGTCTCCCAATTCGCATTGATATAGTCGCAGAAATCCTCGACGAGTTCGGGCACCTTAGCTGCATTGGGCGGCTGGTGCCGACTACCGGAGATCGTCACGCTTGAATTGCGAAAAGTACCGGCAAAACGATTCACGTCTTCGAGCGCGAAACGGTTTAACGTCAAAGATCAGAGGGACGGAGATGCCGCGAACGTGCCGGAGCATCGAGCCAATGATCAAGCAATACCATCCCAACATCGAATTGTCGGAGCGCATTCCACGCCTCCGCTAACGCCCTTTCACCTGGATCTTGAATGAGATCCGGCTCATCGGGTCTGACTATGCCTTTCGGCCATACTATTCGCTTTTCTTTTCCTTTAGCTCTTCTTCGGCTGTGACCACCGTGTCGCGCGTTATCCTATCATTCTCGATATGAGCCGATCCATACGCAAAGCTTCTACGCTGCTCTTCGCGCTCGGCGAGCGTCATTCCAAGGTTTTTTACCTTGTCGAGAAGTTCAGAGATTTTGTCGGCCACAGTTGTTCACCCAGATATGCCATGATTCCGCTATCTTATCACTTCGCCTCCGGCTTCATCACGCGGATATGCAGTTCCTTGAGCTGCTTTTCCGTCACCTCGCTGGGCGCGCCCATCAGGAGGTCCTGGCCCTGTTGGGTGAGCGGAAACATCGTCACTTCGCGAATGTTCTCTTCGCCCGCCAGCAGCATGACGACGCGCTCAAGGCCCACCGCCAAGCCGCCGTGCGGCGGAGCGCCGTAGCGGAACGCATTCAGCATGCCGCCGAACTTGGTCTCGGTCTCGTTGTGGCCGTGGCCCGCGATCTCGAAGGCTTTGAGCATCACTTCCGGATCGCGGTTGCGGATCGCGCCGGATAACATTTCGTAGCCGTTGCAGACGATGTCGTACTGGAACACCTTGAGCGCGAGGATCTCGTCCTTGTCGGCGGAGGAGAAGGCGAGGAATTTCTCGCGGTCGTATTGCGGCATCGAGAACGGGTTGTGCGAGAAGTCGATCATCTTCTCGTCTTCGTTCCATTCATACATCGGGTAATCGACCACCCAGCAGAAACGGAACGTGCCTTCCTCGATCAACTTGAGCTCGTTGCCCAGCCGCGTGCGCGCGAGACCGGCGATCCTCGCGGCCCGGTCCGCTTTGGCGTCGGCGGAGAAGAACAGCGCATCGCCTGAATTCACGTTGCAGCGCTTCATCAACTCGGCCAGCGCATCCGGCGGCAGGAATTTGGCGATCGGGCCTTTGCCGCCGTCGCCTTCGAAGATCACATAGCCGAGCCCGCCCGCGCCTTCGCCGCGCGCCCACTCGTTCATCTTGTCGAAGAACGAGCGCGCCTGCGTGCCCGCGCCCGTCGCGGGGATCGCGCGCACCGTCTTGCCCTTGAAGGCCTTGAACTCGACGTCGTCGCGCGCGAACACGTCCGACACGTCGGCGATGCGCAAGGGATTGCGCAGGTCCGGCTTGTCGCTGCCGAACAGCAGCATCGCCTCGTCATAGCCGATGCGCGGAAACGGCGCGCGATCGACCTTGCGGCCGTTGGCGAATTCCTCGAACACGCCCTGCAGCACCGGCTCGATGGCGGCGAACACGTCGTCCTGGGTGACGAAGCTCATCTCGACGTCGAGCTGGTAGAACTCGCCTGGCGAGCGGTCGGCGCGGCCGTCCTCGTCGCGGAAGCAGGGCGCGATCTGGAAATAGCGGTCGAAGCCCGCCACCTGGATGAGCTGCTTGAACTGCTGCGGCGCCTGGGGCAGCGCGTAGAACTCGCCCGGATAGCGGCGGCTCGGCACCAGGAAGTCGCGCGCGCCTTCCGGCGACGAGGCGGTCAGGATCGGCGTCTGGAATTCGTTGAAGCCCTGGTCATGCATCCGGCCCCGGATCGAGCGGACGATGTTCGAGCGCAGCATGATGTTCTTGTGCAGCCGCTCGCGGCGCAGATCGAGGAAGCGATAGCGCAGGCGGACGTCTTCGGGATAGTCGAGGTCGCCGAACACCGGCAGCGGCAGTTCCTGCGCCTGGGAGAGGATCGCGATCTCCTCAATGCGGATCTCGATCTCGCCGGTCGGCAGGTCCTTGTTCACCGTCTCGCCGGGCCGCGCGACCACCGTGCCCGTCACCGTGACCACCCATTCGGAGCGGCACTTGTCGACCTCGGCGAAGGCGGGGCTATCGGGCTCGATCACCGCCTGGGTGATGCCGTAGTGGTCGCGCAGGTCGAGGAAAACCAGCCCGCCATGATCCCGCCTGCGGTTCACCCAGCCGGAGAGGCGGACGCGGGTTCCCACTGCGTCCTTGCGCAGCTGGCCGCAGGTATGGGTGCGATAGGCGTGCATGTCGGGTCCTCGGCGCGAAAAAGGGCGGTATGTGGCGGGTTGCGGCCCCCCGGGTCAAGCCCGGGAAAGGTCGCGGCCCAGGCGGTTTTGGGGGCGTTTTTTGGAACAGTTCAACTGTCGCAAAGCCGGGCTAATCTGCATGCGGTTCGAAGGACTGCCCCATGAAAATCGCCGCTTTTGCCGCCGCCGCCTTGCTGGCCTCGACGCTCCCCGCCCTGCCCGCGCCCCACAACGTCATCATCTTCGTGGCCGACGGGCTGCGCTCGGAAAGCGTCAATCCGGCGGACGCCCCCACCCTCTGGCGGGTGAAGACCCAAGGCGTCGACTTCAAGAACAGCCATTCCGTCTACGTCACGGTGACGACAGCCAACGCCTCTTCCATCGCCACGGGCCATTATCTCGGCGACACGGGCGACTACGGCAACGCCCTTTATGTCGGCTTCCCGGTCGCGGCGAAGGAGAACTCGCCAACCGTCTTCCTCGAGGACGACAACATCCTGCGCGAGGTGAAGGCCCATTTCGGCGACGGCTATATGGGCCCGACATCGCTGCTCGCCGCTGCGCGCGCCAAAGGCTTCGCGACTGTCGTCGTCGGCAAGACCGGGCCTGCCGCGATCCAGGACATCGCTTCGCTCAACTCCGCCGGTTCGGTGCTGCTGGACGATTCCTACAACCGCAAACTTCCCGGCGGCGCGCCAGCGGGCGTGGCTATCGATCCCACCCTCGCCGCCGCGATCAAGACCGCCACCGGCAAGAATGAACCGCCGCCCACGGACATCCCCAACACCGCACAGCAGCTTTATCTGGAGAAAGCCGCGACGGACGCGGTGCTTCCTTATCTTCAGACCCAAGGCAAACCGTTCGTGATGCTCTATTGGTCGCGCGATCCCGATGCGAGCCAGCATGCGCAGGCCGACGGCATCAATACGCTGCTGCCCGGCGTCAACGGCAAGACGTCAAAAGCCGGCATCGCCGACGCCGACGCAAACCTGAAAGCGCTGCTGGACGCGCTCGCCAGGACCGGCCTCGACAAGACGACCGACGTGTTCGTCACGGCGGATCACGGCTTTTCCACCATCTCCAAGAGCATACCGGACGCGAACGGCGACATCGCAATCCCCGATCATCCGCAAGGCTTTCTCGCCATCGACGCCGCCAACTGGCTGGGCAAGAAGCTCTTCGATCCGGACGCCGGCAATGCCGAGTTGGACTATGCCGGCGAAGGCGCCCATCCCTCCCGCGGCAACGGTTTGATCGGCGACACGCCCGATGCGCCCAACGCGGCGGTGGTCGCCAATGGCGGCTCGGACTTCATCTATGTCTTCGACAAGGATCGTCGGAAGACCGCGACGACGATCTACGACAAGCTGATCCGCCAGTCCTATACCGGCGGCGTATTCGTCAATGATGACCTGATCGAGGAATTCGGCGCGGAGGCTTTCCCAGGCGCACTCAGGATGAGTCAGATCAATTACATGGGCAGCGCCACCGTGCCGCGCCCGGCCTTCATCGTCAGCTTCCGCTCCTTCCTCGTGAAGGGCTGCGACAGAGGCCCCGAGCTCTGCACCGCCGAGCTTGCCGACACATCGCTCACCACGGGCCAAGGCATGCATGGCAGCTTCAGCCGCGCCGACACGCACAATTTCATGGCCGCGATCGGGCCGGACTTCAAAGCCCATTTCGTCGATCCCGCGCCGGTGAGCAATGCCGACATCGCGCCGACGCTAGCCCACATCCTGGGCGCCGATCTCGGCGACGGCGGCGCCCTCAAGGGCCGCGCCGCGACCGAGGCGCTCCAAGGCGGCAAAGCCGTTCGCATCACGAGAGGTATGGTTTCTTCCGAGGCGGAACTGCCGGATCTGGGCAAACAGAAGCTGCGTTATCAGAAGGTCGGCACGACCCGCTATTTCGATGCCGGCGGCATCCCGGCCCGGACGGTAGGGCTCGATACGAAAGAATCGAGTAAATCCAAATAGATAACCTGGCCTTCCAGCGTCACCCGGCGCATGGGAGCCCCCTGCTCCCGTTTGCCGCGCCCGCTTTCGTCGACGAATCCGCTATAGGCAGGGGATGCGCATCGTGGACACCGCCGCCGATCTGAAGGCCCTCCTGGCAGAGCTTGAGGGCTCGCCCTATGTGGCGCTCGACACCGAGTTCATGCGCGACCAGACCTATTGGCCGAAGCTCTGCCTGATGCAGGTCGCCTCGCCAGAGACGGCGGCCATCGTCGATCCGCTCGCGGACGGCATGGACCTCGCGCCGTTCTACGAACTCATGAAATCGCCCGCGATGGTGAAGGTGTTCCACGCCGCGCGGCAGGACATCGAAATCTTCTGGCATCAGGGCGGCGTCATCCCCGACCCGCTGTTCGACACCCAGATCGCGGCGATGGTCGCGGGCTTCGGCGACTCCGCGTCCTATGAAACGCTCGCGCGCCGGCTGGCCAATGTCGAGATCGACAAGTCGTCGCGCTTCACCGATTGGAGCCGGCGGCCGCTGTCGCAGAAGCAGCTCGAATACGCCATCGGCGACGTCACGCATCTGCGCGTCATCTACGAGAAGCTGAAGCACGAGCTGGAGCGGACCGACCGCGCCTCCTGGGTGGCCGAGGAGATCGACGCACTGAAGCAGCAGGATCTCTACGAGCTCGATCCCGCCAATTCCTGGAAACGGCTGAAGCCGCGCACGTCGAGCAAGAAATTCCTCGCCATGCTGGCCGCCATAGCCGCCTGGCGCGAGCGCGAGGCGCAGACGCGCGACATCCCGCGCGGCCGCGTGCTGAAGGACGAGGCGCTGACGGAGATCGCCGCTCATCCGCCGGAGAGCGCCGAAGGGCTGGAACGCATCCGCGCCGTGCCGAAGGGGTTTGCATCCTCGCGCATGGGCAAAGGCTTGATGGACGCCATCGCGCAAGGCCGCGACGGTCCCGTGCCGCAGGGTTTCGAGCCCGACCGCCCGCGCCGCAAGCGCGAGCCGTCGCAATCCTCCATCGATCTGCTGAAGACATTGCTGCGGCTGCGCGCGGAAGACGCCAAGGTCGCGCCGCGCCTGATCGCCAATGCCGAGGACATCGAACGCATCGCAGCGTTCGAGGACGAGGACGTCGCCGCCCTGCACGGCTGGCGCGCCGAGGTCTTCGGCAACGACGCCAGGCAATTGCGCGACGGCAAGCTCGCCATAGCGCTGGAAAAGGGCGAAGCCGTGATCGTCGAGCTGGACGATTAGGGGCGAGTGTTTTCGCTGAACCTCGGTGTCATGGCCCGCGAATGCGGGCCACCCAGGTGACGCCGCTGCTCTCTCATACCAATTATCGTCATGGCCCGCTGTATGCGGGCCACCCATTTTGTTTTTTTTGGAAGAGCGAAATTGGGTGGCCCGGACGAGCCGGGCCATGACGAATATTAGAGTATGGAGTTTTGCGGTCACCTGGGTGGCCCGCACTCCGGCGGGCCATGACACTTTTCTGTTTCAACCAAAAAACTCTCTAACCGCCCTCAAACGCCCTTTTCAGCGGCGCGATCTCGAGCTTCTTCATCGTCATCATCGCTTCCATCGTGCCGCGTACTTTCGCCTGGTCCGAATCGCTGATCATCTCCAGGCACGCGACGCCACGCTCATCTCGTGCGTTCCCTTGGAATCCATAAGACGGCTCAAATAGGGAAATCGCGTCAGCCGCTCGCACGTCTTTTGGATGACGCCGAATATCTTCGTGGCGGCACGTTCGTTACGAGGAAGGAGATAATCCAGGATGTCATCGAGCTGCGCTCCGCCAACTCATCCTGCCGGTCTTCCGGCAGTTGCTGGAGGCGCGAAATGGCTTTCTCGAGCAGTTTCGTCATCGCCGCGACCTTGCCACAACCAAGTTCAGTGCTCTACGGCAACCACCTCAGGTAGGGAAATCTATATCTAACCCATCTACCAAGTCCTCAAGGCAAGAAATATTATCCTGCAAAATCAATCGATTATAAAATAACAAGAATATTGCCACACCTTATAGTTGACGCCGCCCGGGCTCCGAGCCTATGTTCTCGTTTCGATCTTAAGAGGCTCCCCGATGGGAATCCGAATTTGACGCGGGATCATACAGGGCCAGGGTGCGAACTCGCGCGCATCCGTGACGTGCAGAAGGTGATGAGGCGCGATCCCGGAATCGCTGCCCGCGCCCTCCGCTGTTCGAAGCCCGGGGAACGGACGACAGTGCCGCCTGCGCGCCCATCAGGGCCACGGACGGCCCGCTCTCGTCCCAGGCAAAGGCGGATGAACGCGGCGCGAGATGACGATCTCGAACAGCATCTCCGCCTTTGGTCTGTCTGGAGCTTATTCGCTCGGGTCTTCGCCGCCCGTCGCCAGGTCTTCCGGCTCGTTGGGATCATAGGGATCCTCGTCCGGGCCGAGCTGGTCGCTCGGATTGGGCACATCGAAGCCCGACGGCGGCAGCGCTTCCAGGAAGCCCGCGGCCTTGAGCTCGTCGGTGCCCGGCAGATGGCTCACGCTCTCCAGCCCGAAATGGGTAAGGAAGGCCTCCGTCGTGCCGTAGGTGACGGGGCGGCCCGGCGTGCGCTTGCGGCCGCGGATTTTCACCCAGCCCGCTTCCATCAGCGCGTCGATGGTGCCCTTGGACAGCGCCACGCCGCGGATGTCCTCGATCTCGGCGCGCGTCACCGGCTGGTGATAGGCGACGATGGCGAGCGTCTCGATGGCCGCGCGCGACAGGCGCTTCTGCTCAGGGCGCTCCTTGCGCAGAAGGAACGCAAGATCGGGCGCGGTGCGGAACTGCCACTTCTCGGCGACGCAGACGAGCGTCACGCCACGGGTCTCGTAGATGCGCTGGAGCTCCGCCAGGATCGCCGGCACGTCGGCGCCTTCGGGCAGCGACGTGGCGAGCGATTTGGCGTCCAAGGGTTCGGAGGCGGCGAAGAGCAACGCCTCGGCCATGCGCAGGTGCTCGGCATTGATGCCGGCGACGTCGTGCAACTTGGTTTCGTCCGTATCGTTCTGGCCTTCTTGCACTTCTTCCACTTCCACAAGACGCATGACGCGGTTCATGACACGGCCTCCAGGGGCACTACGCGGTCTTTGACATAGATTTCGTCGAACGGCTTCAGCTGCCGCAGTTCCAGCTTGCCGTCGCGCGTGAGTTCGAGGCACGCCAGCAAAGTGCTCGCCAGCGCCGAACGCCGCCGCTCACCGCCCGACCACTCGAACGGCAGGAGCGAATTGAGCCCGCTCCAATCGCCGATGCGGCCGAGCATCCGCTCCAGCCGCTCGCGCGCTTCCTCGATCAGCAGCACCGGCGACATCTTCGGGCGATAGGTCTTGCCGCCCAGCTTGCGCACCCGCTCCGTCGCATAGGCCGAGAGCAGATCGTAGAGCGTGTCCTTGTAGGTGCGCAGGCGGATGACGTTCACCGGCTCCGGCGCGCCGCGCGCGAACACCTCGCGGCCGAGACGGTCGCGCGCCATCAGCCGCGCCGCGGCTTCGCGCATCGCGTCCAGCCGCTGCAGGCGCCAGCGCAGGCGCGTCGCCATCTCGTCGGCCGTCGGCTCGCCGTCGAGGCTCGGCGGCTGCGGCAGCATCAGCTTGGATTTGAGGAAGGCGAGCCACGCCGCCATCACAAGATAGTCCGCCGCCAATTCGAGATTGATCCGCTTCGCACGCTCGATGAACTCGAGATACTGATCGGCGAGCTTGAGCACGGAGATCTTCGCGAGGTCGACCTTCTGGTCGCGCGCCAGCGACAGCAGCAGATCGAGCGGCCCCTCGAAGCCGTCGACGGCCACGACAAGCGCCTCTTCCGGCGGCACGGCAGCCGCCTCCAACGCCTCGAATGGATCGATCTCGGTCACGCGGCCATCCCCAACAAACTGTTCAGCCGGTCTGTGCCGGCCTTTGTGTCGAAATCCTCGGGCGGCGAGAGATGCGCCAGGGCGGTCTCGGCCCGCTTCAACGGCAAATCCTCGAGCGGCTTCGATTCCGTCGCCACCTCTTTCATCTCATCCAGCCTGCCATTGCAATGGAGCAGGACATCGCAGCCGGCGAAGAGCGAAGCCTTCGCGCGCTGCGCCAGCGTGCCGGAAAGCGCGTTCATGGACAGATCGTCGGACATCAGGAGCCCGTCGAAGCCGATCTCGCCGCGGATGATCTCCTTGACCACGCGCGGGCTCGTCGTCGCCGGGCGCTGCGCGTCGATCGCGTCGTAGACGACATGCGCCGTCATCGCCATCGGACAATCCGAGAGGCTGCGGAACGTCACGAAATCCGTCGCGCTCAATTCCTCGCGCGAGGCCGTGACATGCGGAAGTTCCAGATGCGTGTCGGCGGTGGCGCGGCCATGGCCGGGGATGTGCTTCATCACCGGCAATACGCCGCCCTCGATCATGCCCTCGATGGTGGCGCGGCCGAGCTCGATGATCACCGTCGGGTCGCTTCCATAGGCGCGGTCGCCGATCACGGCGTCGGCGCCGTCCACCGGCACGTCCAGCACCGGCACGCAATCGACATTGATGCCGAGCTCGGCCAGGTCGTGCGCGATCAGCCGCGCGTTGAGATAGGCCGCCTCATGCGCGGCCTCCGGCGCGTCGATATGCAGAAGCGCGAACCGCTCCGCCGGCGGCCTCGCCTGCCATTGCGGCGGGCGCAGGCGCGCCACGCGCCCACCCTCCTGGTCGATCAGAACCGGCGCGCGCGCATCGCCCACCGTCTCGCGCAGGCTCGCCACGAGGCGCTTCACCTGGTCGCGGTCGGCGATATTGCGCGCGAACAGGATGAAGCCCCAGGGCTGGGTGTCGCGATAGAAGGCGCGCTCGTCGTCCGAGAGCGCGGTTCCGGCGCAGCCATAGATCGCGCGGGTGCGGGTCATTTCTTCGCCAGCAGACAGTCGCCGCCATCGGCCTTGAGCTTGGCGCAAAGCGAAGACGCGGCATCCTTCGAGAAGCCGCCGACGCGCAAGCGATACCACGTCCCCTTCTCGCCGAGATCGGCCTGCTTCACGTCCGAGGCATAACCCGACAGCATCGCGTGCTTGTGCTGGTACGATTTCCAGGCCGCGTCCGCCTCGTCCTGCGATTTGTAGGCGCCGATCTGGAGGACGTAATCGCCTGGCGCGGCGGCGGGTGGCGTTGCCGTCGTATCGGAGATGACGGGCTTGGGCGTCGCCTTCACCAGCGGCGGCGCTGTCACGATCGCTTGTTGCGGCTTCGGCGTCGGCACGACCGGCGGCGGAGCCGTCATGGTCGGCGACGGCTGCGCCTGCGCGGCCGTGGCAGGCGGTGTTTGCGTTGCTGGCGGCGTTTGCGTGGCAACGGCTGGCGGCGCTTGCGTCAGTTGCGACGGCGCGGGCTTCACGGCTGACGGCGGCGGTGTTGTGTCTTCCTCCGATGCATCCGTGTCCGGTGGCGCGGGCTGCTCGTAGACCTTGATGCCCTTGTTCTGCGACGCCATCTGGGTCTCGGACATGAGCGGGCGCGGCGCGTCGGCGCGACCCTTCTGCACACCCTGGTTGTAGGCAAGCCAGACCACACCGCCGAATGCCGCCAGCACCAGCAAAGCGATGACGATCAGGAGCGGAAGGCGCGAGCCCTCCTCGTCGCCTTCGCCGTCGTCGATGTCATCGAAGACGCGGACATCATCCGACGCCTTGAATGCACCAGGTTCGATCTTGGCCATCGCTTGCTCGCGAATCTGGGAACACCACGAACTTATCACCCGAATCCGGCCGAATCACGATGGTCACAGATCGATTTCGGTGTGGAATATCCGCCTGTGTTCCTGGAGCGCGAAGCGATCGGTCATGCCGGCGATGTAATCGCGCACCACCCCGCCGGTTTTGGGGTCTCCGGGGACGCCACAGGCCTTGGCCCAGTCTTCCGGCAACAGGGACGGATTGCCACTGAAAGCTGTGAACAGATCCGTCACGACACCCTGCGCCTTGTCCATGGAGGCCATGACGTGGGGGTGGCGATACATCCGGGCGAAGAGGAACGCCTTCAGGGCGGCGATCTGATCCGCCATGGGTTCCGAGAAAGCGGCTGTCTCCCGGCCCACATGCCGCACCTCGGCAGCCGTTTGGACGGTCAGCCGCCGGCGAGTCTCCGCCAGCATGTCGCCGATCATGGCGCTCATCAGGCGGCGCACGATTTCGCCGATCAGGCGGCCGGCCTCGAGATGGCCGTAACGCCCGCCGATTTCGCGGACATGAGAACCGACGAAGGGCGCGGTCTCCAGATCGGCCACGCTGAAAAGTTCCGCCCTGAGCCCATCGTCGATGTCGTGATTGATATAGGCGATGTCGTCGGCCAGGGCGGCGATCTGGGCCTCCAGGCCCGGCCAGCTCGCGAGATCAAGCGGCCAGCGGGCGTCGAAGCTGGCAATCGGGCCGGGCAGAGGCCCGGTCAGCGGGCCGTTATGCTTCACCAATCCCTCAAGGGTCTCCCAGGTGAGGTTCAACCCATCGAAATCGGCGTAGCGGTGCTCCAGCTTGGTCACCAGGCGCAGCGCATGGGCATTGTGGTCGAAGCCCCCTATTGACGCCGTAGCAGCATTGAGAGCCGTCTCGCCGGCATGGCCGAACGGCGTGTGGCCGAGGTCGTGGGCCAGCGCCACGGCCTCCGCGAGGTCTTCGTCCACAGCCAGGACCCGGGCGGCGGAGCGGGCGATCTGGGCCACCTCCAGGGAGTGGGTGAGCCGGGTGCGGTAATAATCGCCCTCATGCTGCACGAAGACCTGGGTCTTGTGCTTCAGCCGGCGGAAGGCGGAGGAATGGATGATCCGGTCCCGGTCGCGGGCATAGCAGGTGCGGGTCGGGCTTTCGGCCTCGGGATGGAACCGGCCGCGGCTGTCGCTCGGATGGGTGGCGAAGGGCGCGAGATGGCCCGGCGGCTCCAGCACCGTTCCGATCAGATGGCCTCTTTGCTGTTCCACAACGGAGGACTACATAAGACTCGTTCTGAGCTTAAGGCAGGAAAGCCTTGGATACGAATGTGGAATCGCCCGTGACGGTCTCGGCCCGCGCCGCCAGGCGCATCGCCGAAATCCTGAAAGCCGAAGCCTCGCCCGCCATGCTGCGCGTGGCGGTGACAGGAGGCGGCTGCTCGGGCTTCCAATACAATTTCGCGCTGGATGACACGCGGACGGACGACGACCTCGTTGTCGAGCGCGATGGCGCGGTCGTGCTGATCGACCCGATGTCGCTCGAATTCCTCAACGGCGCCGAGATCGACTTCGTCGATGATCTGATCGGCGCGGCGTTCAAGATCAACAATCCGAATGCGACTTCATCCTGCGGATGCGGGACGAGCTTCGCCGTCTAAGGCGTCGTATCGCATTTCTGCGCCGGCACGTTGCAGGCGGCCGCATTCGTCGCCCCGTCGCTGTCGCGGCAGATCGCCAGCGCCCGGTCGGAGGCCGCCGACATCGTCGCATCGACCGCCCATCCGAAGCCTTCCGTTCCGGTGTTGGGATCGAGCGAGATGGCCACGCATTTGCGGCTGAAGGACGACACCACCTTGCACAGCGCGCGGGTCGAGTCCGGCGCGTCCATATAGGACAGGCATTGCTTCAGCGCATCCGCTTCGGCTTGGCCCGCATTGTCGTAATTCCAAGTGTAGCCGACCGCCACGCCGCCATCGGCGACGCTCGAAGGCTGTCCCACGGCGATAGCGCCATGAGGCGAGGCCGTCTGGCTTTGGAGAAGCACCGCGGCAAAAGCGGCAACGGCGAATTTGGACGCTTGGAACCCCATGGCCTTACCCCCCAAAATACAGGACGATTATAGCGTGATTTGCGAAGATGGAAATGCGGTAAGGTTCTATCCATGAAGATTGCCACCTGGAATGTGAACTCGGTTAAGGCCCGGATCGAAACCGTGCTGGCTTGGCTCAAGGAAGCCAACCCCGATGTCGTCTGCTTCCAGGAGATCAAGTGCCAGGACGATGCCTTCCCCAAGCCCGCTTTCGAGGACCTTGGCTACAACTGCGCCGTCCACGGGCAGAAGACCTATAACGGCGTCGCGATTCTCTCCAAGCGCCCGCTGGAGGACGTGACGCCCCGCCTGCCCGGCGGTGATGGCGACGATCATTCGCGCTATCTCGAAGCGGTCATCCCCGGCGAGAAGGGCGCGATCCGCGTGGCCTCGATCTATGCGCCCAACGGCAATCCGCTCGGCACCGAGAAGTTCACCTACAAGCTCGCCTGGCTCGACCGCCTTGCCAAGCATGCCAAGGGCCTGCGCGAAAGCGAGGAAGCGATCGCGCTGATGGGCGACTACAACGTCATCCCCGAGGAAGAGGATTGCTGGGACCCGACGGTCTGGCTCGGCGATGCGCTGTTCCAGCCGGAGTCGCGCGCGGCGCTCAGGCGCGTGGAGTATCTGGGCTACACCGACGCCTTCCGCGCCTGCCACAGCCAGACGCATCGCTACACCTTTTGGGACTACCAAGCCGGCGCCTGGCAGAAGGATCACGGCATCCGCATCGACCACATCCTGCTCTCGCCGCAGGCCGCGGATCGCCTCAAGGCCTGCGGCATCGACAAGCATGTCCGCGCCTGGGACAAGCCGTCGGACCACGTTCCGGTGTGGTGCGAGGTCGCGATCTAAACTGTCACGTCCGCGATATCGCGCTGCATGATCGCCTCCAGGCTGGTGAGGTTCATGCCGTGCTTGAGGAAATTGTGCGGGGTGAGGTTCACCGCCTTGACCAGCCGCCGCTTCGTGCCGCCCGTGCCGCCCAGATCGAAATCGAGGACGTTGATGCAGGCGGTGTCCTGTTCGAACGCGCTCATTGCGCGTAGGCCCGCGCCGCAAGCCCAACTCAGCAGCAACCGGTTGATGCCCTCATGGGCGACGACGAGCGCGATCTGCCAATCATCCATCGCCAGCAGCCGCTCGATGGCGCGCACGGCGCGGACTTGCGCGTCGACGAAGACCTCGCCGCCTTCGTGATTGGTGGCGCCCGGCTCGTGGGCGCGCTCGAACCAGGAATTCATCGCCGCGATCAATTCCTCGCGGTTCTTCACCGATCCGGGATTGCCGCCGCGCAGTTCGACGAGGTCGGAATCCTCTTCCAGATTCGGCGCGTTCGTGACGAACGACAACACAGCCTTCGCAGTCTCGCGCGTGCGCGGCAGGCCCGAACAGACCGCGCGGTCGAACGGGACATGCGCCAGCGCCCTGCCCGCCGCTTCGGCCTCGCTCTTGCCGCGCTTGGTCAGCACGACGGTGTGGATGTCACCCGTCTGCTGCACGTGGCGGCCGAAATAATCGACATGGCCGTGGCGCATCAGATAGATGCGGCGGCGGTGCTTGGTGCCCGGGAGGGCCATCAGAACGCGCCCGCGGACTTCAGCGCCGCGATCTCGCTGCCCGAGAAACCCCAGCCGGCCAGCGCCGTTTCGTTGTCGATCGCTTGTGTCACAGGCTGCACTTCCGGCGCGGTGCGCGAGAAGCGCGGCGCGGGGGCGGGCTGCGTGACGCCGTCAATCTCCACGAAGGTCTTGCGCGCGACATTGTGCGGATGCTTGGGCGCTTCGGCCAGCGACAACACGGGCGCGTAGCAGACGTCGCTGCCCAGCATGATCGCATCCCACTCATCGCGGGTCTTGCTCCTGATCGCGGCGGCGAGCTTTTCCTTCAGGGCAGGCCATGCATCGCGGTTCATCTGGGCCGCGAAGGCGGCATCGGTGATGCCCGTTTTCTCCATCAGCTCCTTATAGAACTGCGGCTCGATAGAGCCGATGGCGACGAACTTGCCGTCCTTGGTTTCGTAGGTGTCGTAGAAATGGGCGCCGCCGTCGAGCATGTTCGCGCCGCGGTCGTCCTTGAGGATGCCCATGGCGGACATGCCGTAGAACATCGTCATCAGCGAGGCCGCGCCGTCGGTCATCGCGGTGTCGACGACCTGGCCTTTGCCCGAGCGCTTGGCCTCGATGATCCCGCAAGCAATGCCGAAAGCGAGGTAGAGCGCGCCGCCGCCGAAATCGCCGACGAGGTTGAGCGGCGGTACCGGCTTCCTGCCGTTGGCGCCGATGGCGTGAAGCGCGCCGGTGAGCGCGATATAGTTGATGTCATGGCCCGCGGCATTGGCGAGCGTGCCGGTCTGCCCCCAGCCGGTCATGCGGCCGTAGACGAGACGCGGGTTGCGCGCGAGACACACGTCGGGGCCGAGGCCCAGGCGCTCCATGACGCCGGGACGGAAACCTTCGATCAGCGCGTCGGCTTCCCCGATCAGCTTGAGCGCGGCTTCCACCGCTTCCGGCTTTTTGAGATCCAGAGCGACGGTCTTGCGTCCGCGCAGATAGATTTCCATCTTGCTGGGCGTGCGCCCGCCCTTGCGGTCGACGCGGATGACTTCCGCGCCCATGTCTGAGAACAGCATCGCGGCGAACGGCCCCGGGCCGATGCCGGCGAATTCGACGATGCGGATGCCCTGAAGCGGACCCATGGAAACCTCATTTTCAATTGCGCTCGCGCGAGTCATAGTGGCCCAAACGAAGGGCGTAAACACGCGAAAGCCGCGATCATGCTGATTGACGTAGTGTCCGACACGATTTGTCCCTGGTGCTTCATCGGCAAGCGCCGCTTGGCCCGCGCGCTGATCGAGCGCCCCGACATGGAATTCGATGTGCGCTGGCGGGCCTTCCGCCTCGACCCTACGGTTCCGTCCGAAGGCGTGGACCGCAAGGCCTACCTCAAGGCCAAGTTCGGCGACGGCGATCGCCCCCGTGCGATGAGCGAGGCGATCCGCGAGGCGGGGGCTAGCGAGGAGATCGCCTTCGCTTTCGACCGGATCGCCACCACGCCGAACACGATAGACTCCCACCGCCTGATCCGCTGGGCCGGTGGCGCGGGCTTGCAGGACGAAGTCGTCGAGGGCCTGTTCAAGGCCTATTTCGAGGACGGACGCGACATCGGCAATATCGACGTGCTGGTCGAGATCGCGGACGAGACCGGAATGGACACCGCCCTCGTCGCCGATCTTCTCGAGGACGGCGCCGACCGCGAACTCATCGAGCGTGAGGACGAGCTCGCCCACCGCATGGGCATCTCCGGCGTTCCGACCTTCATCTTCGCCAACAAATATGCGGTATCCGGCGCGCACGATCCCGAGACCTTGTTGGAGATCATCGACAAAGTCGCGAAGGAACAGGCTGAGGCTGCGACCGGCGCCGAGGAAGAACCGCCCTCCCCTTGAGGGAGCGGTGCTTACTAAGCCGCGTCCGCTACCACGCGGTTGCGGCCTTCGCGTTTGGCGCGGTAGAGGGCCTGGTCGGCGCGGTGGAGAAGCTTGTCGGCCGAGTCGACGTTGCCTTCGGAGCCGGCGATGCCGATGGAGATCGTGACGCTCAGGTGGCTCGGATCGCGGCTGATGGCGAAGGGCATCTCTTCCACGCTTTTGCGCAACCGCTCCGCGACCGAATAGGCGAAGGCCATGTCGGTGTCGGGCATCACCACGACGAATTCCTCGCCGCCATAGCGGCAGGCGAGATCGATGCCGCGGACATTGGCCGAGATGCGGCCGGCGAATTCGCGCAGCACTTCGTCGCCCGTGTCGTGGCCGTAGCTGTCGTTGACCGACTTGAAGTGGTCGATGTCCATGATCAGGAACGCGATCGGCTTGCCGGACTTGCGCGCGCCGTTGATCAGGTTGTCGAGGTGCCGCGCCATGTAGCGGCGATTGTGCAGCCCGGTGAGCTGGTCGGTGATCGCCATCTCGAGGCTGAGCTGCACGTTGTGGCGCAGCTTGTCGGCGTAGCGCTTCTTGCGCAGTTGGGTGCGCACCCGCGCGATCAGCTCGTTCTTGTCCACGGGGCGCGTGAGATAGTCGTTCACGCCCATCTCGAGCGCCTGGTTGAGCTTGCGGCGGTCGCCGTCGCTGACCAGCACCAGGATCGGCACGTTGCGGCCTTCCGGCAGCGAGCGGAGCTGGGAGCACAGGCGCAAACCGTCGAAGCCGCGCAGGCCCAGGCTCACCACGATGAGATCGAAATCGCCGCCGCGCACGCGGATCAGCGCTTCCTCGAAACTGTCGACCGCCGCCACCTCGTTGGCCGGCGTCAAGGCCTGCTGGAACCAGGCGACGGATTCCGGACGGTCCTCGATCACGAGGATGCGGCCCGTCGGCGCATTGTCGATCAGCGTGTCCGCCGGATCGATCAGGCCCATGTTCTGGCCGGTCGTCTCGCGCAGGCGCAATTCGTCGGTCATCAGCTTCAGGCGCACCAGGCTGCGGACGCGCGCGAACAGCGCCGAGTCGTCCACCGGCTTGGTGAGGAAATCGTCGGCGCCGGCATCGAGGCCCGCGACGCGGTCGCTCGGCTGGTCCAAAGCGGTGACCATCACCACCGGCACATGCGCGGTCCTGGGGTTCTGCTTGATGCGGCGGCAGACTTCGAACCCGTCCATGCCGGGCATCATCACGTCGAGCAACACGATGTCGGGCTCGGCCTCTTCCATCCGCGCCAGGCATTCCAATCCGTTGAACGCGGTGACGACCTCGAAATACTCGGCCGACAGCTTCGCTTCGAGAAGCTTCACGTTGGAGAGGATATCGTCGACGACCAGCACGCGCGCGGTCATGGCGGACTACCCGATGAAGCGGCGCACGGTGTCGAGGAAGCTCGTGACCGAGATGGGCTTGGAGATATACGCCTCGCAGCCGCCCTGACGGATCACTTCCTCGTCGCCCTTCATCGCGAAGGCGGTGACGGCTACGACGGGAATGGCTTTCAGCGAATCGTCTTCCTTCAGCCACTTGGTGACTTCGAGGCCGGAGACTTCGGGAAGCTGGATGTCCATCAGGATCAGGTCGGGGCGATGCTCGCGCGCGATGTCGAGCGCCTCCATCCCATCCTTGGTCTGCAGGATGTTGTAGCCGTGCGCGTCCAAGAGATCGTGGAAGAGCTTCATGTTGAGCTCATTGTCCTCCACGATGAGGACGGTCTTCTGCTTCGCATCCATGCTTTTCTTCTCCACGCCCCACGAGGGAGGGCGCCCCCGGCGCCTGCCTTGCGTAGTATTAGTGTGCATGTCTTAACGCTCTCTTGACGTTTTCCGGCCGCGTCATGAGATAAAGCCTGGCACCAATGCCGCGAAACGGCGTTAACTGCCTTTGCCACCATCGAAAGGGCGCCCCCATGAGTGCTGCTGGCCGAATCGTTAATGACGTGAAGGATCTCCAGGACGACGGCCGCCGCCTCGGCGAAGATGCCGCGGATGCCGCGCAGGACGGAATCGCCAGCCGCACCGCCGATATCGAGCGCCTCCTGCGCCGGGTCGAGGACACCGTGTCCGATCTCTACGACACCGTCGCCGAGCGCGGGGCGCAGGGCGTCGAGACGGTGGAGGAGACCATCACCGAAAATCCCTGGCTGAGCATGCTGGCGGCGTTCGCGGCCGGCGCGCTGCTCACCCACCTGCTGAGTCGCCGCTGATATGGCGACCGCGACCAACCACCGCCCCGTCCGGGCGAAGCCAGGCGTGCGCAAGGCCCGCGCCAAGGCGGCAGCCGCGCGCCGCACCGTGGCGCCGATTGCCCGCAACCGCACCGCCCGCCGCGCCGGCATCGTCTCGCTGATCGCCGTCGGCACTCTGGCCGCTTTGGCGGCTGCCGTCCTGGTCGCCGCCGCGGTCGATCCGCGCGCCGATGCCATGCTCCGCCGTGGCTGGCGATCCGCGCGCGGTGCGTTCGACGGCGCGATGGACGATCTGCCGGATGTCTCGCTCGGCAGGTTGGAAAGCCTGGGCGGGCAGATCACCGAGCTCGGCCAGCGGCTTTCAAGCGCCGTCCGCGCGCGCTTCTGAACTTCCCGGCCCCGCGCTATGGTCATGACCATGGCGCTGAAGCAACCCGCGAATACAGACTCCGCCGAGACCGTCGGACTGAAGGCGCTCGCCTTCCTCGCCGCCGACGAGGATGAACTGTCGCGCTTCCTCGCGCTCTCCGGCCTGGACATCGCGGATATCCGCGAGCGCGCCGGCGATGCGGGCTTCCTCGCCGCGGTGATCGACCATGTGCTGTCGAGCGACGCCTTGCTGACCGCGTTCTGCGAGGGCGAAGGTCTCATCCCGAAGGACGTCCACCTCGCCAGCCACAAATTGGGCGGCGCATGAGCTTCCATACCGATCCCGCGACCGTGCCGCTGACGCCGGGCAAACCGCTCCTCATCGTCGATGCCGACGAAGTGCTGTTGCGCTTCGCCGAAGGCTTCGACCGCTTCCTCCAGGCGCGCGACTTGTATCTCGACCTCGTCAGCTACCGCCTGCACGGCAATGTCCGCCGCCGCAGCGGCAACGGTCCGCTGCTCGATATCGAGGTCACCGCCCTGCTCGACGAATTCCGCGCCGAGCTCGACTGGCTCGATGCCGTCGAACATGCGCAAGGTGCGCTGACGGCGCTCGCGGCCACGATGACCGTCGTCGTCCTCTCCAACGTGACACCGGCCCAGGCACCGGGACGGCTGCGCAACCTTGCCAAACTCGGCTGGGACTTTCCGCTGCTGACCAATTCGGGCAGCAAGGGCGAGGCTGTCCGCGTGCTGGCCAAGCGCGCCAAGGCGCCCACCTTCTTCATCGACGACGTGCCGATGCACCATGAAGCGGTGGCGCAGACCGCGCCGGACGTCTTCCGCATCCATCTCATCGGCGACGACAGGCTGAAGCCGCTTCTGCCGCCCACGCCGCACGCCCATCTCCGCGCGGAGGATTGGCGCGACGCCCACGCCTTCATCCGCGCCAAACTGGAGACGGCGTGATGCGCATCGGCGTGGATCTCGGCGGCACCAAGATCGAGGCCATCGCGCTGGACGACGGCGGCGCGATCCTCGCCCGCGACCGTGTGCCCACGCCCAGGCACGATTACGACGCCATCATCGCCGCCATCGCCGGCCTCGTGCGCGCGACCGAGTCGAAGACCGGCCGGCGCGGCAGCGTCGGCATCGCCATTCCCGGCACGATCAGCGCGCGCACCGGCCTGGTGAAGAACGCCAACTCCACCCGCCTCATCGGCCATCCGCTCGACAAGGACCTCGCCCGCGCGCTGGATCGTCCCGTGCGCATCGCCAACGACGCCAATTGCTTTGCCCTCTCCGAGGCGGCGGACGGCGCGGCGGACGGCAAGGACATCGTCTTCGGCATCATCGCCGGCACGGGAGTCGGCGGCGGCGTCTGCATCGGCGGTCGCGTGCTCGCCGGCGCGCATGGCGTCGCCGGCGAATGGGGACACAATCCCCTGCCCCGCCCGCGCGCCGACGAACTGCCCGGCCCCGCCTGCTATTGCGGCCGCCATGGCTGCATCGAAGCCTGGTGCAGCGGCCCCGCGCTCACCCGCGAATTCGCGAACGCGACAGGCCGCGCCTTCGATGCCGTCGCCATCGCCCAGGCCGCGCGCGAAGGCGACGCGCAAGCCGCCGCGGTGCTCGAAGCCTTCCTCGACCGTTTCGCGCGGTCGATCTCCACCCTTGTCAACATCCTCGATCCCGACGCCATCGTGATCGGCGGCGGCCTTTCCAATCTCGACATCCTCTATGCCGAGTTGCCCGCGCGCGTGGAGCACTACGCCTTCACCACCGAAACCCCGCCCCTCATCGTCAAGAACGTCCACGGCGACTCTTCCGGCGTGCGCGGCGCGGCGTGGCTGTGGCCGGCCGACACGGCATCATGAGCGCGTTCTGCCGCGACTGCCTGGCCGATGCGGCGCCGGCGGCGGTGCGCTGCAAGGCCTGCGGCAGCCGGCGCATCCTCGCCCACGCCGAGCTCGACACGCTGTCCATCGCCCATATCGATTGCGACGCGTTCTACGCAGCGGTCGAGAAGCGCGACGATCCTTCGCTCAACGACAAGCCGGTGATGATCGGCGGCGGCAAGCGCGGCGTCGTCTCCACCGCCTGCTACATCGCCCGCATCTCCGGTGTGCGCTCCGCCATGCCGATGTTCCAGGCGCGCCGCCTCTGCCCGGACGCGGTCATCATCAAGCCCAACATCGCGAAATACGCCGCCGTGGCGAAACAGGTGCGCGCGCTGATGCGCGAACTCACGCCCTTGATCGAGCCGCTCTCGCTCGACGAGGCCTATCTCGATCTTTCCGGCACCGAGCGGCTGCACGGCGCGATCCCGGCCAAGACGATGGCCAACCTGTCGCGCCGCATCGAGCGCGAGATCGGCATCACCGCCTCCATCGGCCTCAGCCACAACAAATTCCTCGCCAAGCTCGCCAGCGACCTCGACAAGCCGCGCGGTTTTTCCGTCATCGGCCGCGCCGAGGCCAAACAGTTCCTGCGCGACAAGCCCGTCGGCTTCATCCGCGGCGCCGGCAAAGCGCTGGAGGCGCGGCTCGCCCGCGACGGCATCACCATGATCGGCCAGCTCCAGGATGCGCAGATGCGCGACCTCGCCCATCGCTACGGCAATACCGGACTCTGGCTCCATCGCATGGCCCATGCCGAGGACCACCGTTCCGTCGATCCCGGCGGCGAGATGAAGAGCATCTCATCCGAGACCACTTTCGAACACGACATCTCGGCCTTCGCCCAGCTCGAACAGATCCTGTGGCGCCAGGCCGAGCGCGTCTCCACCCGCGCCAAGACCCACGAACTCGGCGGCTGGACCGTGGTGCTGAAGCTGAAGACCGCCGCCTTCAAGATCCGCACCCGATCCGTCTCCCTCGAAGCGCCGACGCAGCTCGCCGACCGCATCTTCCGCACCGCCCGCGACGCCCTGAAACGCGAAGCCGACGGCACCGCGTTCCGCCTTCTCGGCGTCGGCCTCTCCAGCATTTGCGGCGCGCATGAATGCGACCCGCACGACCTCATCGACCGCTCCGCCGAGAAACGCGCCGCGGCCGAACGCGCCGTCGACAAGGTCCGCGCCAAGTTCGGCGGCGGGGTCGTGGGCAAGGGACGGGGGTTGCGAACGTGAACCCCACCTCTCCCTTGCGGGGCCGCCTACGCTTTCAACTTCGGCGTGCCGAGTGAGTCTCACTTGCCGCAACTTCCACCTCTCCCTTGCGGGGCCGCCTACGCTTTCAGCTTCGGCGTGCCGAGTGAGTCTCACTTGCCGCGGCGTAGCCGAAGGCGAAGCCGGGAGGTCGAAATCGCTTGCGATTTCGGGGGGGTCGCGCGCCGTCGCCCCCCACCCGATAAATCTCTTCGCTGCGCTTCGCGATTGATCGACCTCCCCGCAAGGGGGAGGTGGAGAAAGACGAAAGCCCGCATCGTCGTCACGCATGCGGGCCTCCATCCGGTTTCCATCGCTT
>DASXCJ010000053.1:0-74429 GCA_036491175.1 Rhizomicrobium sp. | reverse complement strand
AAGCGATGGAAACCGGATGGAGGCCCGCATGCGTGACGACGATGCGGGCTTTCGTCTTTCTCCACCTCCCCCTTGCGGGGAGGTCGATCAATCGCGAAGCGCAGCGAAGAGATTTATCGGGTGGGGGGCGACGGCGCGCGAAAACCCCCACCCGAAATCGCAAGCGATTTCGACCTCCCGGCTACGCCGCGGCAAGTGAGACTCACTCGGCACGCCGAAGCTGAAAGCGTAGGCGGCCCCGCAAGGGGGAGGTGGAAGCTAAGGCCCGTCCACCTGGAGCCCTTGTTTGTGCAGCAGCGACGGGACGCCACCCGGCCCGGCGAGGTGGGCGGCGCCGACGGTGATGAAGTAGGTGTGGTTCTCGGCGAGCATGCTTTGCAGCTTCGTCACCCAGGCCTTGTTGCGGTCGTCGAGCAGGAGCTTCTTGGCGCCGGGTTCCTTGGCGAGATCGCTGTTCATGAGCTTGTCGATCTGGCGCGTGTCGGCATGCGACCAGGCGTCGACGAGGGCGCCGAGGGTGACCGGCTCCTTGCGCAGGCTCTTGAGGTCGATGGAGAATTCCTTGACCTCGAGCTTGGTGTCGGGCGGCGCCAGCATCGTCATCTGCTGGTCGATGGTTTCGAAGTAGCGCAGTTGCCTGCCGTGCGCCGTGGCGTAGCCGAGGATCTCGCGGTCGATGCCGGCATCGGGCGAATAGCCCTCGCGCATCATCATCGCCACCTCGATCACCAGCGCCGCCATCCAGGGCCGCTTGTCGGCGAGCGCGGCCGGCGGCAGATGCGTCATCGCCAGCGCCGCGTCGTAGTCGGCGCGCGCTTCGGGGGTGAGCAGCGAGGGCAGCGTGGTGCCGGCGGGAAGCGTGCCGTGCTGCGCGATGAAGGCTTGCGCTTCGGCCTTGCCGGAATCGTCCAGCGGCACTTCGAAGACGAAGGTGTCGGCGTCGGTCATCGCGGCGTCGAGCTTGGCGGAATGCCAGGCGACGTTGGGCGGCAGGATGTGGATCGAGCCGAAGAGATAGGCCGTGCCCACCTTGCCATGCACGACCCACATCGCGGGATGCGCCTCGATCTTGCCGAGGTCGGTTTGCGCGAGTGCGGATGAAGCGAAAGCAAGGAGGAGCAGGAAACGGAAGAGACGCATGAGGCCTCGGATATAGGGCGCGGGATTACTTATCCTCGCCGAAGCGGGCTTCCACAAGCGCGACCATCGCGGTGATGGCGTCCTCGGCGTCGGGGCCGACGGCTTCGATCTCGATCTCCTTGCCGAAGCCGGCGCCCAGCATCATCAAGTCGAGGATGGAGTCGGCGTCGACGGTCTGGTCGCCATAGGTGATCGTGATGTGGGATTGGAAGCGCGGCGTGGCCTCGACGATCTTGGCCGAAGCGCGGGCGTGCAGGCCTTTCTCGTTGACGATCCTGGTCCGGGCGCGCTGCCGCTCGGGCCCGGCGTCGGATTCGTCTGCTGGCATCAAGCCGCTCCGGCTGCGATGTCCGCGGAGCCCGCGCGCATGTATTTGCGGCCCGCCTCGATGGCGACCTGCACCGCCTGTTCGAGCGGATATTTGTTGCGCACGTCGGCGAGCTTGATGAGGCCGGGCAGGTTGGCGCCGGCGAAGACTTCGATCTTGCCGGGCGTGAGAAGCGTGAGGGCGAGGTTGCACGGCGTGCCGCCATACATGTCGGTGACGATCACCACGCCCTTGCCGAGGTCTACGGAATGCGCGGCCGCGGCGATCTCGCGCTGGCGGCGTTCGATGTCGTCCTCCGGCCCGATGGAGACGGCGCGCAGATGGCTCTGCGGACCCTTGATGTGTTCGAGCGCGGAAATGAATTCCTGCGCCAGGCGTCCATGGGTGACGAGAACGATGCCGATCATGTCCCAGCTATGCGAAAAAGAAGGCGGGACGATAGCAACAAGTGGGGGCTTGGGAAGCCATCAAATTTGCGGCCGGTTACTTGACTTCGGCGCGGATAGGCAATTGCACCACGAAGCGCGCGCCGCCCTCGGCGCGGTTCTCCGCCCAGACGTGGCCGCCGAGATCCTCGACGATCTGGCGCGCGATGGAAAGGCCGAGGCCGGAATTGGCGCCGAAGCCGTGCTCGGGCGGACGCTCGGTGTAGAAGCGGGCGAAGATCGATTCGAGATTGTCGGGCGGCATGCCCGGTCCCTGGTCCTCGACTTTCACCGTCGCTTCGTTGGCGAGCGCGCTGGCGGTGATCGTCACGGTTCCGCCGGGCGGGCTGAACGAGATGGCGTTGTCGACGAGGTTGCGGAAGACCTGTCCGAGCCGTTCGTCGCGCCCGATGACGACGGCGCCGGGCGGAAGATCGATGTCGAGCACGAGGTCGATCTTTATCTCATGCACCAGGCGGTAGATGTCGACGATGGTCTGGAGCAGATGGGCGAGGTCGACGGGTTCGCCGGCTTCGCGGCTGAGTTCGGCGTCGAGGCGCGAGGCATCGGAGATGTCGGTGATGAGGCGGTCGATGCGTTTCACGTCGTGGCGCACGATGGCCATCATCCGCGCGCGGCTGTCGTCGTCCTTGGCGCGGGACAACATCTCCACCGCGCTCTTGAGCGAGGTGAGCGGGTTCTTGAGCTCATGCGCCACGTCGGCGGCGAAGCTCTCGATGGCGTCGATGCGGTCGTAGAGCGCCTGGGTCATGCTCGACAGGCTGGAGGAAAGGTCGCCGATCTCGTCGTTGCGCTCGGCCAGCGACGGGATGACCTCGCGCCCGCCGCGTCCGCGCCGCACCCGGTCCGCCGCCTGCGCGAGGCGCTGGATCGGCTCGGCGATGGTGCCGGAAAGGAAGAGCGAGGAGAACACCATCACGATGAAGGCGATGAGCGATACTTCGATCAAGGTGGCGCGTTCCTGGCGCAGGATGCCGTCGATGTCTCCCCCTTCGGTGGAGACCATCAGCACGCCGTAGATCGCCTTGAAGCGTTGCACCGGAACGGCGACGGAGAGGATGAGCCGGTTCTGCTCATCGACGCGCTCGGCGGTGGCGGTGTCGCCGCTCAGCGCCGAATTCACCTCGGCATAGACGCGGCCGTCCTTGCCGGCCTCGAAATAGGGCTGAAGGCTTTCGAACGGCCGGACGCCCATGACGCCGTCGTAGAAGCGGCGGAGATTGCCGGCCACGCCGCTCCAGAAATCGATCGGCGGCAAATCGGCGACCTGCACCACGTTGCGGGCCAGCAGGTTGCGCGTGTCGAGCGTCAGCATGCCGCCGGTGCCGTAGAGTCGCGCGCGCAATTTCGTCGGCGCGATGAGCTGGCGCAGAAGCGGCTCGGCCTGGTCGAGATTGATGGTGCGGGTGTCGGGATTGGCGGTGTATTCGGCGAGCGTTCCGGCGACGATCAGCGCCTGCTGGCGGATGCCGGCGAGGCGCTCCTCGACGAGGTCCGTGGAGTTCGACTGGATCAGCAGCACGCAGGCGATGAGCACGACCAGCGCCACCGCGTTGAACAGGATGATGCGCAGCGACAGGGCGGAGAAGCGCCTCTGTCCCGGTTCGGCGTATCGGCTGAAGAAGCTCAGCGGTCAGCCTTCCTTGTAGCGGTAGCCCACGCCGTAGAGCGTCTCGATGGCGTCGAACGCGTCGTCGACCACCTTGAACTTCTTGCGCAGCCGCTTGATGTGGCTGTCGATGGTGCGGTCGTCGACATAGACCTGGTCGTCGTAAGCGGCGTCCATGAGATTGTCGCGGCTCTTCACGATGCCGGGGCGGTGGGCGAGGCTCTGCAGGATCAGGAATTCGGTGACGGTGAGGCGCACGGGCTTGGCGTCCCACATGCATTCATGGCGCATGGGATCCAGCGTGAGGCGGCCGCGGGTGAGCACTTCCTTCTTCGCCTCGCCCGGCGCGCCTTGGGTCTTGTGATGGTCGTTGCGGCGCAAGACCGCCTTGACGCGCTCCAGCAGCAGGCGCTGGGAGAAAGGCTTGCGGATGTAGTCGTCGGCGCCGGCGTTGAGGCCCATCAGCTCGTCGATCTCCTCGTCCTTGGAGGTGAGGAAGATGACGGGCAGGTCGCCGTTCTGGCGCAGGCGGCGCAGCAGTTCGAGCCCGTCCATGCGCGGCATCTTGATGTCGAGGATGGCGAGGTCGGGCGGCGCGGAGGAGAGGCCGGCCAGCGCCGACACGCCGTCGGAGAATTGGCGGACGGTGTAGCCCTCCTGCTCCAGCAGCATGGTCACGGAGGCCAGGATGTTCTTGTCGTCGTCGACTAGCGCGATGGTCGCCATACTTTGATGCCCCTTCCGGCGGAGCGTTAGTATAAGGAGGAGAAGATGTCCAAATCAAAGCAAAGCCATGGCAGAGCCGCCTAAGACTTACGAACCCAGACGGTTCCGCACCACGGTTCCCTACTATGCCCGCTACCGGTTGGCCTATCCACGGGAGCTGATCGACCGGGTGGTGGGAATCCTCGGCATGAAGCCTGGCGATGCGGTGATGGACCTCGGCTGCGGCCCCGGCCCCTTGGCGGTGCTGTTCGCCCAGGCGGGGATGCGCGTCACGGCCATCGACCCGGAGCCCGACATGCTGGACGCGGCGCGGGATGCCGCGCGCGAAGCCGGCGTCACGATCGATCTCCGCCAGGGCAGCTCCTTCGACATGCCGGCGGGGATCGGACCGTTCCGGCTCGTGACCATGGGCCGCTCGTTCCATTGGATGGACCGGGAGGCGACGTTGGGCGTCCTCGATTCGCTGGTGACGGCGGACGGCGCGGTGGCGCTGTTCCACGACGAGCATCCGGCGACGGCGGAGAATGCCTGGCGGCGCGTGCTGCACGACGTCGCCAACAATTACGGGCGCGGCGACTCGCATCATGTGAAGGACCGCGGCGCCGAGACCTATCGCAAGCACGAGGCGGTGCTGTTCGACTCGCCGTTCAACCGGCTTGAACACGCCGGCATCTTCATCCGCCGCGGCCTGACGGCGGACGACATCGTGGGCCTGGCCTATTCGCTCTCGACCACCGCGCCGCAGAAGCTGGGCGACCGCAAGGACGCGTTCGAAGCGGAGCTGCGCGGCGAACTCGCCAAGCTCTCGCCCGGCGGAAATTTCACCGAGATCGCGGAGATGCTGGCGTTGATCGCGCGAAGACTATAGTGAATATCGGTTGATCTGAGAGGAAATAAGATGTTTTCATATTGGGCTTATATACTCGTCGCCAGAAACAATAAGGGTAAGACAACGATCCAGCGTCATGTCGCGCGTCATTTGTGCGGTATTTGGCGACCAAGACTACCGGTCGACGCCTTCCTGCATGTTAATCACGACCGCGCTCCGAAAGGCCTGAATAAATTGTTCCTGGCAAATCGAAGCCTGCAGGAGCGCAAGCACGATTTTCCCACAGTCGATTCATATTTTGGTGTTGGCACGGGCGAAAGCAAAGGCTTCAAAGACGCCGATCTCTGTGTGTTGTCTTCTCACTCCGGTCCGAACGAAGTAAAAGATGTCAATGAAATGATCCGACATCTAAAGAGGCGTTGTTATAATGTTTCCGGTGTTTTCTTTCGCAATGATGATTGGAACGGTATGGACCAACTGACGATG
Source organism: Rhizomicrobium sp. (assembly GCA_036491175.1). Classification (GTDB taxonomy): domain Bacteria; phylum Pseudomonadota; class Alphaproteobacteria; order Micropepsales; family Micropepsaceae; genus Rhizomicrobium. The sequence continues at coordinate 68,865 of DASXCJ010000053.1, read as the reverse complement.
CTCCCCTGGACGGAAGTGCTGTGGATCGACAACAAACACCGGCGAAGTGCTACCTCTATCGAAAAGCAACTCGCAGATATCGGGCTGTCGCTCAGCAATTTCCTGATCGCCCGTAGTCACGTGTCTTAGAGAAAGTGGTTCGCCTAATCGTGACGGCTAGTGGAATTCGACCTTGAGGATCTCGTAGGACCGCGCACCGCCGGGCGCCGCGACTTCGACCGTGTCGCCCTTGGCCTTGCCGATGAGGGCGCGGGCGATGGGCGAGGAGATCGAGATGCGGCCCTTCTTGGCGTCGCTTTCGAGATCGCCGACGAGCTGGAACTTGCGCTTCTCGTTGCTGTCCTCGTCGACGAGCGTGACGGTGGCGCCGAACTTCACGGAGCCGCCGGAGAGCTTCGACACGTCGATCACGTCGGCGCGGGTGATGTAGTCCTCGAGCTCGATGACGCGGCCTTCGATGAAGGCCTGTTTTTCCTTCGCGGCGTGGTACTCGGCGTTCTCCGAGAGGTCGCCATGCGCGCGCGCCTCGGCGATATGCTTGATGATGTCGTGGCGCTCCACGTTCTTCAGCTGGACCAGCTCATCCTCCAAGGCCCTGAAGCCCGAGGCGGTCATCGGAATGCGTTCCATTCGAAATTCCAGTCCCTGCACAACGGCAAAGACGCCCCCGCCAGCCGGGAAACCGGCCGGGTCGGAAGCAGAACTTGCCCTAAAACCTTGATTCGCCTGGGCGTTTACCCGCTCGACGGCGAATTCTCTTCCGGATTCTAGGACCGGAGCCGGGCGACTTCAAGGGCGCTCGATTTCAGGCATAGCTCTGCAGCGACGCGACCTCGAGCGAGCCTTCGCGCAAGGCGGCGATGGCCTGGGTGGCGGCGGCGCCGCCGGCGATGGTCGTGTAGTAGGGGATCTTCTGCGACAGCGAGGTGCGGCGGATGGAGAAGGAGTCCGCCAGCGCCTGCGCGCCTTCCGTCGTGTTGAAGACGAGCTGGACCGCGCCGTTCTTGATCGCATCCACGACATGCGGGCGGCCTTCGAGGACTTTGTTGACGGTATTCGCCGTCACGCCGTTCTCGCGCAGGAATTTTGCGGTGCCGCGGGTGGCGATGATCTCGAAGCCCATCTCCTGCAGCGCGCGGGCGGGGGCGAGCGTGTCGTCCTTGTCGGCGTCGCGCACGGAGATGAATACGGTGCCGGCGAGCGGCAGCTTCAGGCCCGCGCCGATCTGCGACTTGGCGAAGGCGCGGCCGAAATTCTCGTCCAGCCCCATCACCTCGCCGGTGGAGCGCATCTCCGGACCCAGGATCACGTCGACGCCGGGAAAACGGTTGAACGGCATCACGGCTTCCTTGACCGCGACATGCTTGCCTTGCGAGGGCGTCAGGTCGAGGGAGACGAGCTTCTCGCCCGCCATGACGCGCGCGGCGATGGCGGCGATGGGCAGGCCCACGGCCTTGGCGACGAAGGGCACCGTGCGGCTGGCGCGCGGGTTCACTTCCAGCACGTAGATGTCGTCGCCCTGCACGGCATATTGCACGTTCATCAGGCCGCGGACTTTCAGCGCGCGGGCGAGCGCCACGGTCTGGCGCTCGATCTCGGCGATGGTCGTCTTCGGCAGGGAATGCGGCGGCAGCGCGCAGGCGGAGTCGCCGGAATGCACGCCGGCTTCCTCGATATGCTCCATGATGCCGGCGATGAAGACCTGGTCGTCGGAATCGCAGATCGCGTCGACATCGACCTCGATGGCATGCTGCAGGAAACCGTCGATGAGCACGGGATTGTTCTCGGAGACGCGGAAGATGTCGCCCGCCTGCACCGTGGCCTTCAGCGTCGCTTCGTCCGGCACCACGACCATGCCGCGGCCGCCGAGCACGTAGGACGGGCGCAGGATCAGCGGATAGCCGATCTCGCGCGCGGCGGCGATGGTTTCTTCCGCACCCATGGCGGTGGCGTTGCGGGGCTGCTTGAGGCCGAGATCGTTGAGCAGCACCTGGAAGCGCTTGCGGTCCTCGGCGAGATCGATGGCGTCCGCCGACGTGCCGAGCAGCGGCACGCCTTCGGCCACCAGCGTGTTGGCGAGCTTGAGCGGCGTCTGCCCGCCGAACTGCACGATGACGCCGGCGAGCTTGCCCTTGGATTGCTCGAGGCGGACGATCTCCAGCACGTCTTCGGCGGTGAGCGGTTCGAAATAGAGGCGATCGGAGGTGTCGTAAACGGTCGACACGGTCTCGGGATTGCAGTTGATCATGATCGTCTCATAGCCCTGCGCCGAGAGCGAGAAGGCCGCGTGGCAGCAGCAATAGTCGAACTCGATGCCCTGGCCGATCCGGTTCGGTCCGCCGCCCAGGATGATGATCTTGTTCTTGTCGCTCGGCTCGGCTTCGCATTCCGGCGCGCCGTTGGTGGCGCTCTCATAGGTCGAATACATGTAAGGCGTCTGCGCCTTGAACTCCGCGGCGCAAGTGTCGATGCGCTTGAACACCGGCACGACGCCGAGCGCGCGGCGCAGCGCGCGGATCTCCGGCTCCGTCTTGCCGGTGAGCTTGGCGAGGCGGGCATCCGAGAAGCCCATGCTCTTCAGCCGCGTGAGGCCTTCGGCGTCGGCGGGCAATCCATCGGCGCGGATGCCGGCTTCGACGGCCAGGATCGCTTCGATCTCGCCCAGGAACCAGGGATCGTATTTGGTGATGTCGGCGATGTCCTCGGTCGGGAAGCCGTGGCGCATCGCTTGCGCGGCGAGGCGCAGGCGGTCCGGCGTCGCGCGAGCGAGCGCGGCGCGGATCGCGTTGGGATCGGAAGGCAGGTCGATCTCGTCGAGACCGGCGAGGCCCGTTTCCATCGAGCGCAGCGCCTTTTGCAGCGACTCCGCGAAGGTGCGGCCGATGGCCATGGCTTCGCCGACCGACTTCATCGAGGTGGTGAGGACGGGCTCAGCGCCGGGAAATTTCTCGAAGGCGAAGCGCGGGATCTTCGTCACCACATAGTCGATGGTCGGCTCGAAGCTCGCCGGCGTGACCTTGGTGATGTCGTTCTGCAACTCGTCGAGCGTATAGCCGACAGCGAGCTTGGCGGCGATCTTGGCGATGGGAAAGCCCGTCGCCTTGGAGGCGAGCGCGGAGGAGCGCGACACGCGCGGGTTCATCTCGATGATGACCATGCGGCCGTCGGCGGGGCTCACCGCGAACTGCACGTTGGAGCCACCGGTCTCCACGCCGATCTCGCGCAAGACCGCGATCGAGGCGGTGCGCATGCGTTGGTATTCCTTGTCAGTCAGCGTCAGCGCGGGCGCGACCGTCATGGAGTCTCCGGTATGCACGCCCATGGGGTCGATATTCTCGATGGAGCAGATGATGATGGCGTTGTCGGCGCGGTCGCGCACGACTTCCATCTCGAACTCCTTCCAGCCGAGCACGGATTCCTCGATCAGCACTTCGTTGGTGGGCGAGGCGTCGAGGCCCTGCTCGACGATCTCGAAGAATTCCTCGCGGTTGAAAGCGATGCCGCCACCGGTGCCGCCGAGCGTGAAAGAGGGGCGAATGACCGCAGGCAAGCCCACTTCCTCCAGCGCCTCGAGCGCATGGGCGAAAGCTTCCGGCGACAGCTCCATCACCGGATTGTTCTGGCCGTCATAGAGGAAGTTGCCCGCGTCGTCCTTCTTGTGGCGCAGATAGCCCTTGAGCGTCTGGCCGCGCGGGACGTCGAGCCCGATCTTCATCATCGCCTGGCGGAAGAGCTCGCGGTCCTCGGCCTTGTCGATGGCGTCGGCCGAGGCGCCGATCAGCTCGATGCCGTATTTGTCGAGCACGCCGCGTTTGCGCAAGCTGAGCGCGGTGTTGAGCGCGGTCTGGCCGCCCATCGTCGGCAGCAGCGCGAAGACGCGGCCGGCCGGGACGTTCTTCTTTTCGAGCGCGATGATCTTCTCGACGAATTCGGGCGTGATGGGTTCGATATAGGTCGCGTCGGCGAGGCCCGGATCGGTCATGATCGTGGCCGGGTTGGAGTTCACCAGCACCACCCGGTAGCCCTCGGCCCTGAGCGCCTTGCACGCCTGCGCGCCGGAATAGTCGAACTCGCAAGCTTGGCCGATGACGATAGGTCCCGCGCCGATGATCAGGACCGTATGGATGTCTTGGCGCTTGGGCATCGTGTCTCTCGCGCACGGTCGCACGCGCGGATTCGCGCGGTCTTCCGGCTCAATTGCGGGCTAAGGGGATCGTTTAGCGGGCGCGGGGTCCGGGGGCAACCCCTTCGACAGGGTCGCGGCAAAGTGGCCTAATCGAACGACAGATGTTGCCGATTCGCGCGACGGAATCGCCGCAAACCGCCATTCAGCTTCGCCAGCGCAGCGTCCGTTCCTGGATCGGATTGACGAACGGCGCGCCGGTGGCGGTCGAGTCCGCCCAGGCTTTCTTCAGGCGGTGGTACCACATGGCGGGCACGTCCGAATCCTGGATGAGCATGAGGGAGGGGTTGTACTTCAACCCTTCGCGCTGGAGCTCGACGATCTTGCGGTCGTCGGAAAGGAAGGTCGGGCCGATGGCCATGAAGAAGGGTTTCACGAAACCCATCCAGGCCGGCCAGTAGAAGATCTGCGTCACTTCGGTCGTCTCGGCGTCCAGCGGTGTGCAGACGGTGAGGCCGCTGACCTTGAACGGCTTGCCCAGCACCGTGCCGTCGATGTTCTCGAAGCGCGTCGAGGGCAGCTCGAAGGTGATCTCGGTCGCGACATCGGTGCCGAGCAGGCTGTAGACCGGCTTGGTCGGCTTGTGGCGGGTCATGATGAAGCCGGTGGGCAAGGGCGCGTAGTGCTTCTCCTTGTCCTTGGGCGTCTTGTGCCACCACCAATGGGCGTGGACGTAAGGCCCGTGCGCGGGGTCCATCAGCCCGATCACGGCGTGGTCGATGCCGCACGGGAATATCTGGCTCTCCACCCAGCGCGGCTTGGCATCCGGCACCGGCACGCGCGGCGGCTCGGATTTGGGCGCGGCCTCCCGTTCGTTACGCGGCACATAGACCCAAATCAGCCCATCCTGCTCGCGCACGGCGTAGTGGCGGACGCGGATGCGGCCCGCTTCCAGCGGCTGGCCCTCGACCGTGGAAGGGATGAGGGTGCAGACGCCGTCCGCCCGGAAGCGCCAGCCGTGATACGGGCATTCGACCGTGTTCTCCGGCATGACCCGGCCGGCGGAGAGCGGCACGCCGCGATGCGGGCAGATGTCGCGCAACGCGAAGGCTTCGCCGTTCTTCATGCGGCCGAGCGCGACGGGCTCGCCCAGGAGCATCTTGCGCTTGACGGTCCCTGCGCGGACGTCGCGCGCGAGCGCGGCCATGTACCAGCAATCGCGCAGGAACAGCGGCTCGGCCTCGGCGCTCACGGCGTCTTCGCGGCGATCGGTTTCAACAGGCTGTCGAGGGGCGTCATGAACAACTGGCCTTCGGCGTCGGGCAGCTTATACGCCCATCCGTTGGCATGCGCATTGATTTCGCGCGCCTCGCGGGCGGCGTCGGGCCGGCCGGCGGCGGCCTCGGCCGACACGGTCGCCCAATAGCCGTCGTCACGCTTCAAGGTCTCGACCGTGACGGTGAGGCCATCGAAGGTCTTGGTGATGAAGCGCGCGGCGTCGCCGAAGTCGAAATCCTTGGCGGGGCGCGCGTCGACGAAGGCGAAGTTGGAGATCGCGGCGGCGATGCCGTCGGCCGCGGTGGGATCGGCCAGCTCGCGCCCCGCGGGTACGTCCGTGACGGCGAAGTCCGGATCGCGCGCGGACTCGCGGCGGGCTTCGTAGGAGGCCGCGCCGACCGGGTCGACATCGGTCTCGGCGATGCGCGCACGGTCGACGGTCATCACGCTCTTTTCGATCCAATCGGACGGGTCGCTCTTGAATTCGACGGGGCTTTTCACCAGCCAGGACTGATCGGAATCGGGCTTGCGCACGAAGATGCCGACGCTGCCGTCGGGATCGCCGATATCGACGCTCTTGCCCACGATCATGGAGGCGATGGCGTTGCCATGCTCGTCCATCAGGGTCATCAAGGCGCCGTGGCCCTTGGGCGGCGCGTCGAGATTGACGTAGCCCAGCCAATCGGGCCGCGCGGTCTTGGGCTCGATGGTCGTCAACACCGCGAAGCCGACGATGGTCTGGCGCACCAGATCGACCGAGGCCGGATAGTCGTTGCGTTGCGGGATCACCCAGCCGCGATAGGGCTTGAACGCGATGTCGAACGCGCCCTTGCGCGTCTGCACATGGATGCGCGCCACCTCGCCCTTGCGCACGCGCTCCTCGAGATTGGGGAAGAAAGACTGCGTCGTGTCGCGCGGCGCAACCTCGCGCTGTTCGACACGCACGGCGAGGATAGCCAGCAATACCAGCACCGCCGCCACGGCGGCGAGGATCGCCAGATTGCGGCGGCGCGGATCCTGAAGGAGGGTATTCAAATTCATCGCGCCCTCACAACGCAATCGCGCGGGCACGGCGGCGCCTGCGCAGGACGGCGAGAACGACGGCGAAGATCGACACCAGAGCCGGCACGAAGGCGATGTTGATCCAGGCGAGTAAGGCGCCCCAGAAATCGATGTCCTTGCGCAGATTGTGCTGCACGTCGCGCAACTGCGCGCGGGTCGCCATCAGGTCGCGCTGGAAGCCCTGGATCTCCGCTTTCTGCTCGGGCGTGAGCGCATTCGCCGTCACCGGCTGGCCGTTGGTCGAGCCGCCTTGCTGTAGGGCTTTGAGGCGGTTCTCGGTGTCGGCCATGCGTGCCTGCAGCGCGTCGGCCTCCTGCTGGAACTGGGCCTGTGCATCGGCCTGGAGCTCCTTCACGAAGACGAAGGGGCGGTCGCTGCTGGCGCGGGTGCGCAGCGAGATCAGGTCGCCTGAGCCCATCAGGTTTTCGACGGCGTTGACGACGAAGGCCATGTTGTCGGCGAAGGGGGCCGCGACCTTCTTGCCGTAGAGGTCCTCGACATGGACCCAGAAGCGGTCGTCGAAGATATCCGTGTCGGCCATGACGACGACGTTGATGGCCTTGGCCTCCTTGACTTGCGGCGCGGCGTTCGACGCCACGGCCGCGCCGTTGGGATAGGCCGTCGCCGCGGGGCCGGAGATACGCGCGGCGACGGTGAAGGCGTGTCCCGCCGGCTCGATCTTCGACATCAGATCCTGCGGGCGCGGGTTGAAACGCACGTCCCCGGCACTGAGCAGACCGGCTTGCGCTGACGTCGAGACCAGGGGCGTGAATGTCGTCGTCGCACCCTTGGCTTGGTTCAGCGCGCCCGTGCTGGCGAGGTTGAGGGCTTGCAGGCTCGCGGTGATCTGATCGTTGTTGTCGAGATCGGTGGCGGGGATGTGCAGCCATATCGGATACGCGGCGACGGGATTGCGCGGGTCGCCGATCTGCACCTGCTGCGCCAGCTTCTTGTCGCCTATGATCTTGTTGGGATCGTAAGCGACGCCCCAGGCGCGGAAGAGCTGCGGCAGGTCGGAGGAGACGGGGCCCGCGCCCTGGCCGCCCGCCTGGCTGATCTCCGAATAGGGATCGACGAAGACGAGCGCGCGCCCGCCTTTCAGCACGAACTGGTCGATGGCGTAGGACTGCGCCTGGTTGAGCCCGGCGGGGTGCGCGATCATCAGCACATCGACATCGGCGGGGATGGCGGTGAGGGCGGGATCGAGCATTTCGGTGTCGAAGCTCTTCGCGAGCTCGGCATAGATCGTATAGGGCTGGCCGCCACCGCCGCCCATCATCGCCGCCATTCCCCCGCCGCCATCCATCGGCAGGCTGGTCAGGATGCCGAGCTTGGGTTTCTTCAGCGACGACAACCGGTAGATCAGCGAGGTGATGTCGTATTCGAGATAGGGCTCGCGGTCCTGTGTGAAGAAAGGAATGGTCTCGCGTCCGTCGATGGAATTGGTGCCGACGAGGCCGAGATAGACCATCTCGCCGCTGTCGGTCGGCGCGCCGGAAAGGCCGTCGGCCGTGGCTTCGTCCTCCTCCGGCGTAAAGGCCTCGGGGTCGACGTCCTCGAGCACGATCTTGCCATGGGAGCGCGCCACGTATTCGCGCAGCAGGTCATGCACGCGGCCCTCATAGGCGTTCACCTGCGCGTAGTTGGCGCCGAGCTTCTTGGAATAGAAGAATTTGAGCTTAATCGGCTCCTGCAGATTGGCGATGATGTTCTTGGTGCCGTCGGCCAGGGTGAAGGCGCCGGTGGCGGTGAGATCGAGCTTGGTGTCGGTGATCGTGGCGTCGACGGCGATGTTCAGCGCGACGAAGATCACGACGGCCAGCGCCAGCGCGGCAAGGGCATAGAGGCGGCGTGAGAGCGGCGTCACGTCAGCCCACCTTCTTGAGATCGACGGCCACGATATTGGCCGTGAGGAACAGCGCGATCAGCGAGAAGAAGAAGACGATGTCGCGCAAATCGATCACGCCCTGGGTGATGGACGAGAAGTGCGTGAGAAAGGAGAAGGATGACACCGCATTGGCGACCGCAAGCGGCGCGATGGCCTGGAAGAACGCGATCACGAACGGCACGCCCGAGATCGTGAACAGGAAGCAGACGACCACGCTGACGACGAAGGCGATGACCTGGTTGCTGGTCGTGGCCGAGATGGCGGAGCCGATGGCGAGATAGCCGCCCGCCATGAGCAGGCTGCCGATGTATGAGGCGGCGATCACGCCGTTGTCCGGATCGCCGAGGAAATTGACCGTCAGCCAGATCGGAAAAGTGAGCGCGAGCGCGACTGCGGTGAACGCCCAGGCCGCGAGATATTTGCCGAGCACCGTGGCCCAGAGCGGCACGGGCAGGGTCAGCAGCAACTCCATCGTCCCGGTGCGGCGCTCTTCCGCCCACAGCCGCATCGACAAAGCGGGGATGAAGAAGAGATAGAGCCAGGGGTGATAAGCGAAAAAGACCGAGAGATCGGCGACGCCGTTCTCGTAGAAATGGCCGACATAGAAAGTGAAGAGTCCCATCGCGAACAGGAAGATGACGATGAAGACGTAAGCCAGCGGCGTCGCGAAATAGGCGAGGAACTCGCGCTTGAAGATCGTCCACGCCGCACTCATGCGCTCTTCTCCCGCGCGCGGGTCGCGTCATGGGTGGTGATGGCGCGGAACACTTCGTCGAGGCGGCCGGATTCAGCATAGAGCTCTTTCACATCCCAGTTCTCGGCGAGGGCGAGGCGGCTGACATCCTCGATCAGGAGCGCGCCGCCCTTCGGGAAGACAGTCAGTTCGAGCAAACCGTCGGCGCGCGCGTTCTCCTCGATCGAGCCGATGGCGCCGAGCGATTTCAGCCGTGTCTTGGCCCGTTCGGCCATGTCGCGCGAGAGCGTCATCGTCACGGCGTTGTGGTGGCGCGAGCGGGCGAGGAGTTCGGCGGGCGTGCCGTCGGCGACGACGCGGCCGCGGTCGATGATCACCGCGCGGGTGCAGATCGCCTCGACCTCTTCGAGCAGGTGTGTCGAGACGATGATCGCCTTCTCCGGCGCCATGGCGCGGATGAGGGTGCGCACCGCGTGTTTCTGGTTGGGATCGAGGCCGTCGGTCGGCTCGTCCATGATCAGCACCGGCGGATCGTGCAGGATCGCCTGGGCGAGGCCGACGCGGCGCTTGAAGCCCTTGGACAGCGTGTCGATGGGCTGTTCGAGCACAGGATCGAGTTCGGTCTTGGCGACAGCGGCGGCCACCGCGTCCTTCGCCGCCTGTCCCTTCAGCCCGCGCACTTCGGCGATGAAGAGCAGGAACTGGCGCGGGGTCATGTCGCCATAGGCCGGCGCGCCCTCGGGCAGGTAGCCGATGGTCCGCTGGGCGGCGAGGGAATCGGTCTCGATGTCATGGCCGCAGACGCGCACCGACCCGCCGGAGGGTGACAAGTATCCCGTCACCATCTTCATGGTGGTCGATTTGCCGGCGCCGTTGGGGCCCAGGAAGCCCAGCACCTCACCTTTGCCGACCGTCAGATCGATGCCGTTCACGGCCGCGATGGCGCCGAACGCTTTGGTCAGGCCGGTGATCTCGATCATGGGCGAGGGCATGGAGCGCTCCTAGAGCAGCCCTCTCGTCCCCGCAAGGCCGCAGAAGTTAAGGAGAGTCCATGGGAACGCGACTGTTGCCCGGCTGCCCCGCTCCTTGACCGTGCCTCGCCAGTGCCCGTCTCCACCGGCTCGCCGGCGCGCGCCCCGCTTGACTTGATTGAACGTTCAACTAAGAGTCCAAGCCATGGGTGAGGACACCAAAATCCGGCTCGCGGCGACGGCGATGCGGCTCTTCGGCGAGAAGGGTTATGAGTCGACCAGCGTGGCCGACATCCTGAAGGCGGCGGGGGCCAATTCGGGCAGCCTCTATCACTTCTTCCCCACCAAGCAGGACCTGCTGCTGGAAGTGCTGCGCATGTATCGCGACGGCATCGGGCCGATGCTGCTCGCGCCCGCCTGGGAAGGCGTCGCCGATCCGATCGAGAAAGTGTTCGCGCTGCTCGCCGCCTATCGCCGCATGCTCAAAGGCACCGAATGCGTCTATGGCTGCCCCATCGGCAGCCTCGCGCTGGAGATCCACGAACCCGATCCGCCGGTGCGCGAACTCATCGCGGTGAATTTCGACGGCTGGGTCGATGCCATTGCGCGCTGCTATGCCGAGGCCGGCGCGCGGCTGCCGCGCGACCTCGACCGGCGCGGGCTCGCCATCTTCACGCTCACCGCCATGGAAGGCGGCGTCATGCAGGCGCGCGCGCATCGCAGCTTGGCCGCGTTCGACTCGTCCATTGCCATGCTGCGCGACTATGTCTCGCGGCTGGAACGCGAAGCTTCACAGGGGAGGAAGAAATCATGAGGTTGGGGTTGATGACGGCGGCGGCGTTGATCGCGGCGCAGGCCGCGAGCGCGGCCGAGATCAAGGACGAATCCTATCGCGACCAATATGGCCATCGCGTGCAGCAATTGTCCGTTGTGATAAACGCTCCCGCCGCGAAAGCGTGGGACGCGTTCACGACCGACGCGGGTTATGTCGCCTGGGTTGCGCCCGTCGGCCATGTCGCGCTCGACGGCGGCGGCGGGATGATGGAAGCGTCCTACTCGTTCAAATCCAAGATCGGCGATCCGGACAACATCAAGAACGAGATCGTGGCTTACCTGCCGGGCAGGATGATCGCCATCCGCAACGCCCATGTGCCCAAGGGCGCGCCGTTCGATCCGGTGCTGATCCGCACCATCCGGACCATCGTGACGTTCGACGACCTCGGCAACGGCAAGACCAAGGTCACCGAAAGCGGTGTCGGCTACGGCGAGGGCGCGGGCTACGACCTGATGTACAAGCACTTCCACGACGGCAACGCCGAGGAATTCGACGCGCTGGCCGACAGCTTCGACAAAGGTCCCATCGACTGGAAGGCCGAGGCCGCCAAGATGGAAGCCAGCGTCGGAGAGAAGAAATGATCGGCTGGGCCAGCCTGCGCCGCGCCACGCTCATCGGAACGGTGCTGCAAATCGCCATGGTCGTGGCGGGGCATTACGTTCCGGCCATCACGGCTTCATTCATGTGGGGCGGCCTTGCGATCTCCCTGCTCGCGGGATTGCTTTATGGAAGAAATGCGAGCGGTTTCGGCGGTGGGGCGCTGGGCGGTGCGATCGCGGGCGGCGTTTGCGCGCTGCTCGGCATCGCCGTCTCTGTCTGGCTTAAGGGCGTGCCGGCGCAAGTACTGCTCTTCGGCACGATCGGGTCGGCCGTCACCGGCCTGATCGGCGGGCTGATCGGGCGCGCGCTGAAGCGGAGTTGATCGCGGTTCCCATGGACGGCGGCGCGAAAGCCCGCGACAATCGGGCAGCCGCTTCGGAGGCCCGGAATGCTCGACATCAAAGCGATGCAGCGCGCGCTCACCGTGGGCATGCTGCTTCAGATCACGATGTCCGTGCTGTGCCACTATGCGCCGTGGATCGGGATCAACGCGATCCTGTTCGCGGGCATGATGATCTCCGCCACCGCAAGCTTCCTCTACGCGCGCGATATCGGCCCCGGCTATGCGCGCGGGATCGTCATCGGCGGCTTCTTGGGCGGGGCCTGCGCCTTTGTCGGCTTCGCGGTGTCGCTTGGGCTGGGCGACATCACGCTGCATGACTACTGGCTGCGAATCGGCATCTCGATCCTCACCGGGGCAGTGGGCGGGCCGTTCGGGCAGATGTCGTTCAACCTGCGGCGGCTGGGATACTAAATCCGCAATGTCAGCCCGCCATCCACGATCAGCCCGTGGCCGGTGACGAAGCCGCCATCGTCCGACGCGAGGAACAGCGCCGCGCGCGCAAGATCGATGGGCTGGCCGAGGCGGCGCAGCGCCGCTTTCTTGGCCCAGATATCCGCCACGTCGGGGCGCGCGTCCCACAGACCGCTGGTCATGCCGGTGCGGATCGCGCCGGGCTCGAGATAGTTCGCGGTGATGCCGTATTTGCCCAGTTCGAGCGCGAGCGTGCGCGTCAGCCCCGCGACGCCGGCCTTGGAGGCGCAATAGGCGGCAAGGCCGTAATCCGTGCCCTCAGCCATGACCGAAGCGACGTTGATGATGCGGCCGGCCTTGGACTCCTTCAGATGAGGCACGGCCTTCTGGGCGAGGCGCATCTGCGCCGACAAGTTCACGTTCAGCGTGCGCTGCCAGATGTCCTCCGTCATCTCCTCGATGCGGGCAGAGGAGGCGACGCCCGCGTTGTTCATGAGGATATCCAGCCGGCCGAACCGGCGGATCGCTTCGCCGATGATGGCATCCGCGGAATCCGGATCGCCGACGCTCTTCTCGAAACCGCCCGTGAGGCCCTTGCCGGGCAAGTCGACGGCAAGCACGCGCGCGCCTTCGTCGGCGAAGAGTTTGGCGCTCGCCTCGCCGATGCCGGAGGCGGCGCCGGTGACGATGGCGACACGGTCTTTCAAGCGCATGCGCCATTGAGGCGCAGCTTGCTGTGAAAGGAAAGGGGGCTCCGGAAGGAAAGGGGAAAGTGTCGGCTGGCCGAGGCGGCGCCCGTGAGGGGCTGGGGGGCTTGCTTTAGCTCCGGGCGCTGCCTTCACTAAGCCAGCCGACGCGGGCACTATCGCGCGCGGTTGCGGCGGCGAAGAGGTGCAATCATGGCCCTTTCGTGGCGCGTCTTCACGGGAGCGAGAGCATGAGCCGTTTGATGCAGATCACCGACCAGGTGATGGCCTATGTCGAGAAGGTGGGCGCGCGCGAGTCCAAGCCATTGGCGCATTGCCGCGAGGAAACGCGGAAGCTGCCCAATGCGATGATGCAGATCGGCCCCGACCAGGGCGCGTTCATGGCGCTGGTGGCGAAGCTGATCGGCGCCAAGCGCTATCTCGAGATCGGCACTTTCACCGGATACAGCGCGCTCGCCCTCGCCGAGGCGATGGGCGAGGGCGGCCGCCTCGTCTGCTGCGACGTGAGCAAGGAATTCACCGACAAGGCGAAAGTGTACTGGAAAGAGGCGGGCGTCGACGGCCGCGTCGACCTGCGCCTCGGCCCGGCGCTCGAAACCCTCGATGCGATGATCGCCAAGGAGGAGACGCCGTTCGACTTCGCCTTCATCGACGCCGACAAGGTGAATTACGACGGCTACTACGAGCGCTGCCTGAAGCTCGTCCGCCCCGGCGGGCTGATCGCGCTGGACAATATGCTGTGGAGCGGCGCCGTCGCCGATCCGTCCGATACGGATGCAGTCACGGTTGCGCTCAAGAATCTCAACGTCAAGATCCACGGCGATGCCCGTGTCGACATGGCGCTCGCCGCCATCGGCGACGGCGTGATGCTCGTCCGCAAGCGATAGACCTTGCGCGGGCTGTCCTGGAGCGTCACACTCCCGTCATGGCCGAGGAGCCTATAGCGTTCTTCCGCGCGGAGCCCCGCTCGCTCGCGCGGAACGGATCCTGGAGCGGCGGCGGTTTCACCGCGGCGCAGGTGCGCTTCGACCGGCGCGAGCTCAACCAGATACTCACCGTCTATGGCCGCATGGTCGCCGCGGGCGAATGGCGCGATTACGCGATCGACTTCCTCGACGATGTGGCCATGTTCTCGATTTTCCGGCGGACGAGCGAGATGCCGCTGTTCCGCGTCGAGAAGCGCCCCAAGCTGCGCGCGCGCCAGGGCCAATACGCCGTCATCGCGGCGACCGGCCATATCCTCAAGCGCGGGCATGAGCTGACGGCGGTGCTGCGCGTATTCGACAAGAAGCTGATCAAGGCGCTGGCGGACGATTAGCCCAGGCGAGCGCGTCCTTCTCGACGCGCTTGATCCAATCGTTCTTCTCGTCGTTGTAGAGATTCACGTCATGGCTGACGACGGACGCGGCGCGGATCTTCTCCGCCTCGTATTCCCGGGCAATGGCGGGATAGGCGCGCAGATAGTCGCGGAAGGCGAGATGGCGGGCGACTTGCGGATCGTCCGCCTGCCAGCAGTGAAGCTGGAATTTGCGCTTGTCCGTCTGCGGATCGACCAGGAGACAATAGCGACGGCCCGGCAGGCCGTATTCGCCATACCAGAGATAGCCGAGCGCGGTGACGGCGTCCTTGCTGGCATCGAGCGCGTCCAGATCCGTCACCAGCGGGATCAGGTCGACGACGGGCTTGGCCTTGATGCCGGGGATCGCGGTCGAGCCGATATGCTCGACGCTCACCAGCACCTCGCCGAGCACGGCCTTCAGGCGGGCGTGCTCGGCCTGCGCCATTCCGGCCCAGAGCGGCGAATGGGGATGGAGTTCGACGGCGAAGGGGGGCGGTTTCTCATTCATGAAGGTTGGCATGAAGGTTGGCGCTCATGAAAAAAGCCCCGGTGTTTCCACCGGGGCCTTCTTTTCCGATCCGCCTAGCGGCGGCTGCCGCCGAAGAGATTCAGAAGCGACAGGAAGAGGTTGATGAAGGTGATGTAGAGCGCCAGCGCGCCCACGATCGCCTTGCGCTCGGCCACCGAGCCGTCGTCATGGACCGAGTACATGTCCTTGATCCGCTGCGTGTAGAACGCCGTGATGCCGGTGAAGACGATCACGCCGACCACCGAGAAGACGAAGAGAAGCATCGGCGAATGCAGGAACACGTTCACCACCGAGGCGATGACCACGCCCCAGACGCCCATGATCAGGAACGAGCCCCAGCCGGAGAGGTCGGCTTTGGTCGTGTAGCCGTAGAGGCTCATGCCGGCGAAAGTCGCCGCCGTGATGAAGAACACCATGCCGATGCTCGTCATCGTGTAGACCATGAAGATGGTCGCCAGCGAGACGCCGAGCAAAGCCGCATAGGCGAAGAAGCCGATGCGCGCCGCGCCGGCGCTGATGGAGTTCAGCCGGGCCTGCAGCAAGAACACGAGGGCCAGCGGCGAGAAGATCACCACCCAGCGCAGGGCGCTGCCAAACAGGGTCACGCCGATCTGCGTGAGCATCACGCCGTTGGGCAGGGTCCCCGCCGCAAGCGCGTGATCGGTCGTGACCGAGGCGAGATAGGTTCCGTAGGCCGTGATGCCGGTCATCGCCAGCCCGAGGAACATGTAGTTGTAGATGTTCTGCATGTATTTGCGCAGACCGGCGTCGCGCGCGTCGGCAAGCGACGTGTCGCGGATGGTGCGCGTGTCGAAATCGGCCATATGGCGGAACTCCCTAGCGGGCACTCAAGCCCAGGATTCCGACATAATATCGTGTTTGTTCACGGTTTTATCAAGGCGCTCGCAATAGCCGCGCCGGACGGGCGGAAAGCGCCGCCCAGGCCGCGACAAGGCCGAAAACCAGGGTTGCGAAAGCGCCGCCTCCCACGGTGATCAACGCCGTGCCCGCATCGAACAGGAATTTCACGCCGAACACGTAGTGCGTGACAGCCCAGGCGGCCAGCGTCCCTGCGCCGAGGGCGAGGATGCCGGTCACAAAGCCTATGAGGCCGTATTCGAGCGCGTAGACGGCGGCGATTCGCGCCCGTGTCGCGCCGAGGACCTTCAGCACGGTTGAATCGTAGAGCCGCGCGCGCTGGCCCGCCGCGATGGCGCCGGCGAGCACGAATAGTCCCGCCAGGATGGTCACGAGGCTGGCGCCGCGCACGCCGTCGCTCAACTCCTGGAGCAGTCCGTTGACCTGGGCGATGGCGTCTTTCACCCGCACGGTCGAGACGTTGGGGAAGCGGTCGGTGACGGCGCGGTACATCGCCTCTTCCTCGGCCGGCGGCACGCGGACGGAGGCGAGGAAGTCGTGCGGCGCATGATCGATCAGGCCGGGAGACAGGACCAGCACGAAATTCTGCCGCCCGTTGGAGAAGTCGACATGGCGGAAATTGGCGATGGCGCCGGTGATCTCGCGGCCCAGCACATTGAGCGTGATGGTGTCGCCGAGCTTCAGGTGCATGCCTTGCGCCAGCTCGCCGTCAAAGGAGATGAGAGTAGGGCCGTTGTAGTTGCCCGCCCACCATTTGCCTTCGGTGATCTCGGTGCCCTCAGGTGGGGTGGCGGCATAGGTGATGCCGCGGTCGCCGGAGAGCGCCCAGCGCGCACCTTCGTCCACCTTGGCGAGGCGGGCGGGGACGTTGTTGAGGGCGGTGATCCGTCCACGGATCATCGGCGAGCGGCGGTATTCGCTGCTGTGGAAGCCGTGGACCGTCCGGTCGAATTCGTCCGTCTGGTCCGGCTGGATGTCGACGAAGAAGAAAGTGGGCGCGGTGCCGGGCAGGTCGTCCTTCACCTGCACCGCGATGGTGTGGTCGAGCAGCATGACGGCGGAAAGCAGCGTCAGGCCGAGCCCCAGCGCAACGACCACGGATGACGTCGCCGCGCCGGGCCGCGTGAGGTTCGCCAGCGCCAGGCGCAAGGTCGGGATGCGGGTGCGCGGCAGGCGGCGCAGCACGAAGCGAAAGAGTTGCGCGAACAACGTCAGCGCGACCAGCCCGCCCGCGACTCCGGCGATGAAATAGGCGGCGAAGAGCGGCGAGGGCGCGACGATCAGCGCCAGCGCGACCACGATGGCGCCCGCACCGCCGGCCATCAGCAGATAGGGCAGGCGTCCGCGCGCATTCACCGGCGCAACGACGTCGCGGAACAGCATGGCCGGGGCGACTTCGCGGGCGCGCGCCAGCGGCGGGATGGCGAAAGCGGCGGCGGAGCACAGGCCGAAGGCGGCGGCGAGCCAGAGCGGGCCGGGATAGATCGCGAATTTCGTGGGCGTCGGGATGTCCGCGCCGTAGGCCGCCTGCACGGCGAAGGGCAGCGCCGCGCCGGCGATCAATCCGATCACCACGGCGGCGAGCGCGATGGCCATCACCTGCAGGAAGAACATCAGGAAGATCGTGCCGCCTTCCGCGCCCATCGCCTTGAAGGTGGCGATCTCCGCGCGCTTGCGGTCGAGGAAGGCGCCGACGGCCTGGCCCGCGCCGACACCGCCCACGGCGAGCGCGGTGAGGCCGACGAGCGTCAGGAACATCGTGACCATGCGGATGAAGCGCTGCGTGCCGGGCGCGGCATGGTTGCGGTCGCCGATGGCCCAGCCGCCATCCGGGAATGCCTTGCGCGCGTCATGGCGGAAGGCTTCGGGCGAGGACGGCATCGCCACGCGGTAGGAATATTCGATGAGGCTGCCGAGCGTGACGAGGCCGGTGCGCTTCAATCCCGCATCGGAGACGATCACATGCGGGCCGAGACTGAATCCGCCGGACAGGCGATCCGGCTCGTCGGTGAGGATGGCGGTGATACGAAAATCCTGTGTGCCGATGCGCAGCACGGAGCCGAGGCCGATATGCAGATGGTCGAGCAGAGTCTGCTCTGCCGCCGCGCCGCATTGCCTGGCGTCACAGGTAAGCGCGGAAGACAACGTCCCCGATGGTGTAAGGCCGACATGACCGTAAAGCGGATAGAGCCCGTCCACGGCTTTCAACTCGATCAATTGCCGCTCGGCTTCCGCGCCGTGTTTGATCGCGTAGGCCATGCCGCGCATGGAGATCACTTCGGAGACGCGGCCATGCTGTTCGAGCCAGGCCTGCTCCCGCGGCGTCGTCTCGCGATGGACGAGGCCGACGGCGACGTCGCCGCCCAGGAGCACGCGGCCCTGGCTTGCCATGCCGCCCAGCATGGCGTCGGCCAGCGAACCGACGCCCGCGATGGCGGCGACGCCGAGCACGAGGCAGGCGAAGAAGATGCGGAATCCCGACAGGCCGCCGCGCAGCTCGCGGCGGGCGAAGCGCCAGGAGAGCGGCAGGTTCACGAAGCCGCCTTCTCGTCGGCCACAATGCGGCCGTCCTTCAGGCGAAGGATGCGCGAGCAGCGCCGCGCGAGCGCCTCTTCGTGGGTCACCAGAAACAAGGTCGTGCGCGAGCGTGCATGGAGCGCGAAGATCAGGTCGGCCACGCCGGCGCCCGTCGCGCCGTCGAGATTGCCCGTCGGTTCGTCGGCGAAGAGGACCTTGGGCCTGGTGGCGATGGCGCGGGCGAGCGCGACGCGCTGCTGCTCGCCGCCGGAAAGCTGTCCGGGATAGTGCTCCAGCCGCGCGCCGAGGCCGACGGTTTCGAGCTCGGCCTTGGCGCGGGCGAACGCGTCCGGCGTGCCGGCGAGTTCGAGCGGCACGGCGACGTTCTCCAGCGCCGTCATGGTGGGGATGAGATGGAAGGATTGGAAGACGATGCCGATATGCTCGCGGCGGAAGCGGGCCAGCGCATCCTCGCCCAGCCGCGTGATGTCCTGGCCCGCGACGATGGCGCGGCCCGACGTCGGCGCTTCGAGGCTCGCCGCCACCATCAGGAGCGAGGACTTGCCGGAGCCGGACGGCCCCAGAAGCGCCACGGCTTCGCCATCCTCGACCGTCAGCGACAGGTCGCGCAGGATGGCGACCGGACCGGCCGCGCTCGTCAATGTCAGGCTGATATTTTCGAGCTGGATGGCCGGCATGTGGCACTCTGTGGGACAGGCATGATAGGCGATATGGTATGATTACACACCGATTCAAGCATGCTCTCCCACCTCCCCCTCGCGGGGAGGTCGAAACGCGTAGCGTTTCGGGTGGGGGGACCGCGCAAATCGGTCGGCGCCATGCCCCCCCCCGAAAAAGGTCTCGCTTCGCTCGCCGCTTTTTCGACCTCCCCGCAAGGGGGAGGTGGGTCGCGGCGCTTCTGCTTTTACCGTTGCTTGCCATTTCCAACGCGTCTTTCGCCGCCACTCCTGTCAAAATCCTCATGATCGGCACCAGCTTGACGCAAGGCTACGGCCTGCCGCCCGGCACCGAGATTCCCGTCGTGCTGCAGGCGAAACTGAAGGCGGCGGGCGTCAACGTCACCGTCATCAATGCCGGCGTCTCAGGCGACACATCGGCCGGCGGGTTGGCGCGGATCGACTGGTCGCTCGCGGATCATCCGGATGCTGCCGTGGTCGAGCTCGGCTCCAACGACGCGCTGCGCGGCATCGATCCGCGCGACACGGAGAAGAACCTCGCCGCCGTCCTGACCAAGCTGAAGGCGGCGCATGTGCCGGTGCTGCTGCTGGGCATGCGCGCGCCGCGCAATCTCGGGCCGGAATATGCCGCGCAGTTCGATCCGATCTATCCCAAGCTCGCCAAGGAATTCGGCGCGACGCTCTATCCCTTCGTGCTCGACGGCGTGGCGCTGAACCCCAAGCTCAACCAGGCGGACGGCATCCATCCCAATCCCGCCGGCGTGAAGATCGTGGTCGACAGGCTGTTTCCCTACGTGCTGAAGCTGGTGCGGCGCTAGATGTTCCGGCGCCTCCTCTCCGTCGGCGGCTTCACGCTTCTGTCGCGCATCACCGGCTTCGCGCGCGACATGCTGATGGCCTGGATCCTGGGCAAGGGCATGCTGTCGGACGCGTTCATCGTCGCGTTCCTGTTTCCCAATTATTTCCGCCAGATATTCGGCGAGGGCACGATCAATCCGGCCTTCCTGCCGCGTTACGCTGCGCTCCACGCCCGGGGCGAGCACAAGGAGGCGGCGCTGTTCGCCGACCGCGTGTTCTCCTGGCAGATGGCGGCGCAGTTCGTGATCCTGGTGGTGGCGATGCTGGCCATGCCGTGGATCGTGCGGCTGCTGGCGCCGGGCTTCGCGGACAATCCGGCGCAGCTCGCGCTGACGGTGCATCTGGCGCGCATCACCTTTCCCTATCTGATCCTCACCTTGGTCGCGGTCCAGCTTTCGGCGATGCTCAACGCCATAGAGAAGTTCTGGGCGGCCGCCGCGTGGTCGAATTTCCAGAACATCGCGATGATCGCGACCTTGATCGCCTGGCATTGGTTCCCCAATGCGGCGGAGGCGGCGGCGTGGGGCGTGCTGCTCGGCGGCGTGCTGCAACTCGTCTTCATGTTGTGGGCGAGCAAGCGGGATGGGCTTTCCTTGCGCATCGCCCGGCCGCGCTGGACGCCCGAGATCAAGGCGTTCTTCAAGGCGTTCGGCGCCGTCACGTTCGGTTCGGCCAGCGTGGTCATCGCGCCCTTCATCGATACGGTGATCGCGAGCCTGCTCCCCGTCGGCAGCCGGACGGCGCTCTATTATGCGGACCGGATCGACCAGCTTCCGCTCGGCGTGCTCGGCATCGCGCTCGGCACGGTGCTGTTGCCGGAGATGTCGGCGCGCCTCGCCACCAACGATCGCGCCGGGTCGGACGCGGCGCAGAACCGCACCGCAGCGCTGTCGCTGCTGCTGACCTTGCCGTTCGCGGTCGTGTTCCTCGTCATCCCCGACACGATCATGCGCGCCTTCTTCGCCTATGGTCACTTCGGCAAGGACGCCGCCGATCTTTCGGCCATCGCACTCGCGGCCTATGGCGTGGGTCTGCCGGCCTTCTCGCTCACCCGCATCGTGCAGGCCACGTTCTACGCGCGCCACGACACCATGACGCCCGCGCGCGTGACGGTGATCGCCATCGCCGCCAACATCGCGATGAAGCTGGTGCTGGTCTGGGGCTTGCATCTCGGCATCGCGGGCATCGCCTTGGGCACGGCGTTCGGGGCCTATGTGAATGTCGCCGTGCTGTTTGTCCTCGCCCGGCGGCGCGAACTTCTGCATCTGAACGACCAATTCCGGCGCGCCTTCTGGCCCGCGCTGCTGGCCGCCGCGGCAACCGGCGCCGGCGCCTATGCCGCCGTCAGGCTCGGCGCGCCCTGGCTGCATGGCTGGCTGCGCGAGGCGGAGTTGCTGGCCGCCGCCATGATCGTCGCCGGCGGCGCCTATGTCGCCGTCGTCTATGTCTTTCGTGGGGTCTTGCCGCTGCCGAGGCGCGCATGAGGCTGTTCGTGGCGCTTCCCATTCCAGACCCCGTCGCGCAAAGCCTGATGCTGATCCAATCGGGCGTGCCGGGTGCGCGGTGGAGCACCCGCGAACAATTGCATCTCACACTGCGCTTCATCGGCGAGGTCGATGGCCGCGACGCCGCCGATATCGACGAGATGCTCGAAGGGATTTCCGCGCCGCGTTTCTCCCTGGCGCTGAAAGGCGTGGGCGAGTTCGGCGGCAAGCATCCGCATGCGCTGTGGGCCGGTGTCGCGGAGCGCGAGGCCGTCGCCCATCTCGCGCGCAAGATCGAGACCGGGTTGCAACGCCTCGGCCTTCCGGCAGAGGAGCGCAAATTCACGCCGCATGTGACGGTGGCGCGGCTGAACGCCGCCGCGCGCGGCCGGGTTCTCGACTGGCTCACCGATCACGCGCTTTATGCCAGCGCGACTTTCGAGGTGCGCGAGTTCATCCTCTATTCCAGTCAACTGTCGCCGGGCGGCAGCGTCTATGCGGCGGAGCGGACTTATAAGCTGCGCTAGTCGCCGGCGTCCTCGATCGCGTTCATGTCGTCGTCCGACAATCCGAAATGATGGCCGATCTCGTGGATAAGCACATGGCGGACGATCGCGCTGAGCGCTTCCTCATGTTCCGCCCAATAATCCAGGATCGGGCGGCGATAGAGGAAGATCATGGTCTGCGCCGGATAGCCGGTTTCCTGCCCCGCGAGATCCGGCCCCTGGAAAAGGCCGAGAATATCGAACTCGCTCAGCAGTGCCATATCGGCGATGACGTCCTCGTCCGGAAAGTCCTGCACCATGAGCACGACACCGTCAGCCAGCGCGCGGAATTCCTTCGGCAATCCGTCATAAGCAGCGCGCGCCAGTTGTTCGAGGTCTTCCAGCGATGGCGCTTGTGCGTCGGTCCAATCCATGACGATCAGGCTTCGAAGCGCCAAGCCGCGCCGTCCTTCTTCACGCGGCCGGCGGTGGGCGCCGCGAAATGCGTGCCGATGACGAGGATGGGCTTGTCGGCCCATTGTTCGAACATGGCGTGGCGGCGCGCATTCGCGGCCATCTGGTCGCCGTCGAACGCGGAGAGCCAGTCGGGGCGGGCGAACTGGCAGGGGTGATGGATCATGTCGCCGGTGATGACGGCCGTCTCGCCCTTGGACTCGATCATCACGCTGACATGGCCGGGCGTGTGGCCGGGAGTCGGCACCAGACGGATCTCCGGCGAGATGCGGTGGTCCATCTCGACGGTCTGGCCGAGGCCGGCGTCGAAGATCGGCGTGACGCTGTCGGCCAGGATCTCCTTGGTCTCGCCTTCGCCTTCCGCGAGCCAATGCTCATATTCGGCCTTGCCGATCAGATAGCGCGCATTGGGGAAGGTCGGAACCCATTTGCCGTCCACCAGCATCGTGTTCCAGCCGACATGATCGACATGGAGATGGGTGCAGACGACAGCGTCCACGTTCTCGCGCGGAAACCCGGCTTCGGCGACGGTTTGCAGGAATGCGGTCTGCAGCTTCTGCCCGCGCAGAAGATGCCGCGCCTTGTCGTTGCCGACGCAGGTGTCGACCACCAGCTTCATGCCCGGCGCCTCGACCAGCAGCGCGTGGATCGACAGCATCAGCGCGCCATCCGGCGTCACGAAATTGGGATAGAGCCAGGGCATCTCCCGCAACGCCTCGGGCGAGGCCTCTTTCAGGAACGAATATTTGTGGCTGACGGGAGTCTCCATCTCCACCACGCGGGTGACCGTTACGTCGCCGACCTTCCAGCGGAGGTTGCTCATTTCTTTCGACCGTCTATGGCTCGGCGATATAAATCGCTCAATGTTGGCCACGTATAAATTAGCGCAGCGGCGGTGACGATGACAATTACGCATTGGAGGACGAGGCGTTCAACATCAATTGAACCCATAAACGGCGCCCAAAAGATCGGATGATATCCAAGAGGAAAGGCGACTCCTGGGTAGTTGCTGGTCGGGCTGCCGAAAACGACCCACGGCGGAGCCAGACCCATAACAATGATTACGAAAGCTGCCGACGGAAGGACAATCTTTCCGATTTCGGGCGCAGTCTTTTCCATCCGAGCTACTTCCTTGCCGCATTCTTCACGAGATCGGCCACCACGCTCGGATCGGCCAGTGTTGTCGTGTCGCCGAGGTTGCTGGTGTCGCCTTCGGCGATCTTGCGCAGGATGCGGCGCATGATCTTGCCGGAGCGGGTCTTGGGCAGGCCGGGGGCGAACTGGATCACGTCGGGCCTGGCGATGGGACCGATCTCCTTGCCGACCCATTGCTTGAGCGCGGCATTGAGCGTGTCGCTGGCGGCGACGCCGATCTTCAAGGTTACGAAAGCGTAGATGCCCTGGCCCTTGATGTCGTGCGGATAGCCGACGACGGCGGCTTCGGCGACGTCGTGATGGCCGACCAGCGCGCTCTCGACTTCCGCGGTGCCCAGCCGGTGGCCGGAGACGTTGATCACATCGTCGACGCGGCCGGTGATCCACCAATAGCCGTCCGCGTCGCGGCGCGCGCCGTCGCCGGTGAAATACTTGCCGCGATAGGTCTTGAAGTAGGCGTCGGCGAAGCGCTGGTGATCGCCATAGACGCTGCGCATCTGCCCCGGCCAGCTTTCGGTGAGCACGAGATTGCCGGACGCCGCGCCCTCCAGCACCGTGCCGTCGGCATCGACGAGTTGCGCCACGATCCCGAACAGCGGCCTGGTCGCGGAGCCGGGCTTGAGGTCGGTCGCGCCGGGCAAAGGCGAGATGAGGACGCCGCCCGTTTCCGTTTGCCACCAGGTATCGACGATGGGGCAGCGGCCGTCGCCGACCACGCGGTGATACCAGAGCCAGGCTTCGGGATTGATCGGCTCACCGACGCTGCCGAGCAGGCGAAGGCTCGCGCGGGACGTTTTCATCACCGGTTCTTCGCCCTCGCGCATGAGCGCGCGGATGGCGGTGGGCGCGGTGTAGAAGATGTTGACCTTGTGCTTGTCGATCACTTCCCAGAAGCGCGAGGTGGAGGGATGGTTCGGCACGCCTTCGAACATCAAGGTCGTCGCGCCGTTCGCGAGCGGGCCGTAGACGATATAGGAGTGACCCGTCACCCAGCCGACATCGGCGGTGCACCAATAGATATCACCGTCGTGATAGTCGAAGACGTAGTGGTGGGTGAAGGCGGCATACATCAGATAGCCGCCGGACGTGTGCAGCACGCCCTTTGGCTTGCCGGTCGATCCGCTGGTATAGAGGATGAAGAGCGGATCCTCGGCGCCCATCGCCTCGGCGGGACAATCGGCGGAGACCGTCGCCGCGGCGTCGTGATACCAGACGTCGCGGCCCGCTTTCATGTCGATGGCGCCGCCCGTGCGCTTGACGACGATGACGGTCTTCACGTCCGGGCATTTGGTCAGCGCTTCGTCGGTGTTCTTCTTGAGCGGGATCGGCTTGCCGCCGCGCAGGCCCTCATCCGCGGTGAGCACGATGGTGGAGGCGCAATCCTGGATGCGGCCGGCAATGCTGTCGGGCGAGAAGCCCGCGAAGATCACCGAATGCACCGCGCCGATGCGGGCGCAGGCGAGCATGGCGTAGGCGGCTTCCGGGATCATCGGCAGATAGATGGTGACGCGGTCGCCCTTTTTTACGTCATGCGCCTTCAGCACATTGGCGAATTTGCAGACCTCGCGATGCAACTCCTCATAGGTGATGTGGCGCGACTGCGCCGGATCGTCGCCCTCCCAGATGATGGCGGTCTGCGTCCCGCGCTTTGCCAGATGACGGTCGATGCAGTTGGCGCTGACGTTCAGCGCCCCGTCCTCGAACCATTTGATGGAGAGGTCGTCCGGGTCCCAGGACACGTTCTTCACTTTCGTGAAAGGCGTCATCCAATCGATGCGCTTGGCCTCCTCGCGCCAGAACCCGTCCGGGTCCTCCACGGAGCGCGCATACATCGCGTCATATTTCGCAGCGTCGATATAGGCGCGGCGCTTCCATTCGTCTGGGACGGGGATGAGCGTGTCAGACATGGTGTTTCCCGACATTGTTTGCGGCGATATTGGCCGGGTGCGGCGCTGGGTTCAAGATCGGTCAACGCCGACGCGGCCAATCCCGTGCCATATGCATGACGCGGCGGATGACGACGTCACCGTCGCGCCTGATATGGTAGACGAGGTAATAGGGGGTGGATTGGACGACGAGCTCGCGCGTGCCGCTCTGTTTGCCGTGACGTCCACGCCGAGGGAAATGCATAAGGCTGTTGCCGCGGCGCGGATCGCGGCAGCGACCCTTTCCGCGGCAGGTTCGTTACTTTCCGAGATGTAAATATGGACTTCGCGCAAATCGATCTGGGAGCGGGTCGTCCAGATGATCACGCGGTTTTGCGTTTCTGGCGCTTGCGCTCGGCGACAAATTCGTCGAATTGCCGCCAAAATTCATCATTGGGGATCAACCGCCCCGCTTTCTCGTCAGCTTCGCCCTCGAGCAGCATCTCGGCTTCCACGATCTGTTCGTCGATATAGCGGTCGAGGATGTAATCGATCATGAACGAACGGGTGCGGCCGAGCATCTTGGAGCAGGTCCCCAGCCGCTTCGCCACCGACGGTGACAAGCGCGCTGTCACGGTCATGGATTTCTTCTCGCGCTTGGGCATGGCGGCGCCTCGTGTACAAACGTACACAATTGTACACGTCTTGTCGAGAAAACGCAACTAATCGAAATCCCCGTTGTTTTCCCCCGGCCTTGGCGGATCGCGGCGGATCGAGGCAGGCGTCTTGGAGAATTTCACCGGCGGCTTCGTCGCGCGCCACACCCCCTCGCTCGGGTGCTCGCGCTCGACGAAGAAGCCGACGGCTTTGAGGTGCGGGTCGTCCAGCACGCCGTCCAGCGTATTGGCGCGCATGATGGGGATGCGGTGCTCTTCGCCGAGCTTGAGCCATTCCTCCACCGTGTGCGCCATCGCGGCCTCGCGTTGCATCGCGTAATAGACCCCAACGCGACTGCCCTTGGGTGCGGAGAGAAAACGTTCGCTCTCATAGGCATCGGGGATGCCGCCGAGCTCCATGAACTTGGCCGAGGCCGCGCGGCTCACCGGCTGGATGCAAATGTGGCCGTCCTGGCATTTGAGCGGGCGGCGGTCGTTGGCGAGGGCGGGCGTGTGGCCGACATGGCTGACCGGCGGCACGAAAGTTTCGCCGTAGAGATGCTCGGCCAGCATGAAAGAGGTGAAGCTCTCGAACATCGGCACCTCGACGAACTGGCCTTCGCCGGTCGCCTTCTGGTGATAGAGCGCCGCGAGCGTCGCCCACAGCGCGTGCATGCTGGAGACCTTGTCGGCGACATAGGAGGGCAAGAGCCGCATGTCCTCGTTGCCGTCGACGCGGGGCAGCAGGTCGGCCGCGCCGCTCGCCGCCTGCACCAGGTCGTCGAAGGCCTGCCGCCCGGCATAGGGCCCGTCCGAGCCGTAGCCGACGCAATGGACATAGACGATATGCGGATTGATCCTGGCGACCGCGTCATAGGCGAAGCCGAGCTTGGCCATGGCGTCGGCACGAACGTTATGGATGAAGACGTTCGCGGTCGGGATCAGCGCGCGCAGCCTCTCGCGGTCGGCGTCGGTTTTCAGGTCGAGCGTCACCGAGCGCTTGTTGCGGTTGAGCGCCATGAAGGTCGCGCCCATGTCGGCATTCGCGGCGTGCTTGGAGCCGTGGCGCTGGCGGTCTCCCCCCGGGTTCTCGACCTTGATCACATCGGCGCCGAGGTCGCCCAGCACCTGGGTGGCATAGGGCCCGAAGATGAATTCCGTCAGGTCCAGGACGCGGACGCCGTCGAGCGGGCCGTTGGCGGGCATGCGAAACTCCTCGAGGATGCTAGAATGCCGGTTCGCGAGGGAGATTACGGCATGGCGGCCAAGGTACAAGCTGGGGCGGGGCAAGTGGCGGCGAAGAAGGCCAAACCGGCCGCGGGCGACGCCTGGCCGCCGGCTTCGATCAGCGAGGAGAAGGTGAAGGCGGCCACCGGTCGCGGCTGGATGGGCTGGTTCGTGATCCTCACCAACATGAAGGCCACCGAGCTGTCGCATAAGGAGGTCGCCAAGCGCCTGAAAGAGGAGCATGGCGCGCCGAGCTGGTGGTGCCAGATGATCGCGGTCGAATACGAGCGGGCCCGCGGTGGCCGCAAGAAGAACGAACGTGCCGGCGGCACCTATGCCGTGAACGTCACGAAGGTGATGCCGGCGAGCCTGTCCACTCTCTTCGCCGCCGCGACAGCCGAGAAGACGCGCAAGGCCTGGTTCCCGCCCGGCGCCTTCGAGGAAACCTCCAAGACCAGGGACAAATATTGGCGCGGCAAATGGAAGACGGACCGCAAGCTCGAATTCGGATTCATTGCAAAGGGCGCGGGCAAGGCACAGATCGCGCTTGAGATCGGCAAGCTTCCGGCCGCCGACGATGTCGAGAAAGAACGCGCCGCCTGGAAGAAGGCGATGACAAAGCTGGAGGTGCTGCTTGGCGGCTAACGCGATCCGGCTGAGCGCCGTCCTCGCCATCGTCGTGGGAGCACTCTATGCGCAAGGGCTCTATGGCGTGCTGAAGGCGGATGGCGCGCATTGGATGTGGCCCGTCTTCGCGCTCGGCGTGCTGATGCCGCTGGTGCCGGGAGTGATGGCACTGCTGGGGCGGGCGGTGTTCCTATTGGCGCTGGCCTGGGGCTGGGTGCTGGGCGTGTATGTGCCCAAGCTGTTGACGCAGCTTCTGACGCCCGTTTCGCCCGCCATCGACCGCGCCAACCTCGTCATGGTCTGCCTCGCGTTGGCTGGGCTTGCTCTCTATCTCTTTGGGGTCTATCGCCGGAGCGGGACATAGCGAAAGACGGTCATGCAGCTTCATCTCTCCTCCTGGCCGGAAGTTCACAAGTATCTGGAGACCTCGAAGGCCATCCTCATCCCCATCGGCTCGACGGAGCAGCATGGGCCGAACGGATTGCTCGGCACCGATGCGCTGTGCCCAGAGATCATTGGCAAGCGTGCAGGCGACGAGGCGGGGATCCTGGTGGGCCCCACCTTCAATGTCGGCCAGGCGCAGCATCACATGGCGTTCGCGGGCACGATCACCCTGCGGCCCTCGACCATGATCGCGGCGATGATGGATTGGACGCAGAGCCTAACGCGCCACGGCTTCGAGCGCGTCTACTGGCTGAACGGCCATGGCGGCAACATCAATACCATCAACGCCGCTTTCTCCGAGATCTATCACGGCATCTCGTTTGACCGCACGGGCCACAACCATCCGCCGCTGCGCTGCGTGCTGCGCAATTGGTGGGAGCTGTCGGGTGTGACCGATCTGTGCCGCCAGCTCTTCCCTGTGGGCGAGGGCAGCCATGCCACGCCGTCGGAGGTCTCCGTCACCTATTTCGGCTATCCCGAGGCGCAGAAGCAGGTGGCGATGTCGCCCAAGATCGCGCCCACGGGCCCGATCCTGGACGCGGAGGATTATCGCCGCCGCTTCCCAGACGGCCGCATCGGCTCCGACCCGTCGCAGGCTTCGGTCGCCGCGGGCGAGAAGATCGTCGCCGCGGCGGTGAAAGCGGTGATCGGCGAGTTCCGTCAGTTCGCGGCATCATGACATCGCGCTCGGACGTGCTAGACTGAACATCCCAGGGGCGCTCCGATGAGGGAGCTGAGACCGCAATTGTGCGGGTCCCTTAGAACCTGATCCGGTTAAGACCGGCGTAGGGAGAGGCGAAATGAACAAACCGATTCTCAATCCGAAAAGTCTTTCGATCACGCGCGGCGCCTTGCCGGGGTCGTGCAAGCTGATCGTGGGCGGGGTGCCGTTCCGCGAGGTCGCTCTGTCGGGCGGCGAGGCGCCGGTCCGGCTCTACGACACGTCCGGTCCGTATACGGATGATTCCGTCGCGATCGATATCGAGAAGGGACTCTCCGCGCGCCGCCGCGACTGGGTTCTGGCCCGGGGCGACGTCGAGGAATATGAAGGCCGCGCGCGCAAGCCGGAGGATGACGGGTTGAAGCGCGGCGAGATGCTCTCCGTGCCGCAATTCGACCGCGGGGGGTTGAAGCCGTTGCGCGCCAAGCCGGGCAAGAACGTCACGCAGCTGCACTATGCGCGCCAAGGCATCGTCACCGAGGAGATGAAATTCATCGCGGTGCGCGAGAATCTGGGCCGGTCGGCCTTGCGTGATGGCAACTCCTTCGGCGCGAGCATCCCCGACGAGATCACGCCCGAATTCGTGCGCGACGAGGTGGCGCGGGGCCGGGCGATCATCCCCGCCAACATCAACCACCCCGAGACCGAGCCGATGATCATCGGCCGCAATTTCCTCACCAAGGTCAACGCCAATATCGGCAATTCCATCGTCACCTCCGGCGCGGCGGAGGAGGTGGAGAAGCTGGTCTGGTCGATCCGCTGGGGCGCGGACACGGTGATGGACCTGTCGACCGGCCGTCACATCCACACCATCCGTGAATGGATCGTGCGCAATTCGCCGGTGCCCATCGGCACGGTGCCGATCTACCAGGCGTTGGAAAAGGTGGGCGGCGTCGCGGAGGAACTGACCTGGGAGCTCTACCGCGACACTTTGATCGAGCAATGCGAGCAAGGCGTCGATTACTTCACGGTGCATGCCGGCGTGCGGCTTGCGCATATTCCGCTGACGGCGGAGCGCGTGACGGGCATCGTCAGCCGCGGCGGCTCGATCCTCGCCAAATGGTGCCTCGCGCATCACAAGGAGAATTTCCTCTACACGCATTTCGAGGAGATCTGCGATCTCCTCAAGCAATACGATGTGTCGTTCTCGCTGGGCGACGGATTGCGCCCCGGCTCGACGGCGGATGCGAACGACGCCGCGCAATTCGCCGAGCTCGACACGCTGGGCGAGCTCAACCGTATTGCCCAGAAGCATGACATCCAGGTGATGATCGAAGGCCCCGGCCATGTGCCGATGCACAAGATCAAGGAGAACATGGACCGCCAGCTCAAGACCTGCGACGAGGCGCCGTTCTACACGCTCGGCCCGCTGACGACCGACGTGGCGCCGGGTTACGACCACATCACCTCGGCCATCGGCGCCGCGATGATCGGCTGGTTCGGCTGCGCGATGCTTTGCTATGTCACGCCCAAGGAGCATCTCGGCCTGCCGGACCGCGAGGACGTGAAGGCGGGCGTGATCGCTTATCGCATCGCGGCGCATGCGGCGGATCTCGCCAAGGGCCATCCCGCGGCGCGCATCTGGGATGATGCGATGAGCAAGGCGCGCTTCGAATTCCGCTGGCGCGACCAGTTCGCGCTCGCGCTCGATCCCGAGACGGCGCAGGCCTTCCACGACGAGACGCTTCCGGCGGATGGCGCGAAGGTCGCGCATTTCTGCTCGATGTGCGGCCCCAAATTCTGCTCGATGAAGATCAGCCAGGAAGTCCGCGACGCCGCCAAGGGCCAGAACGACACGCTCTCCACCGCCGAAATCCGCGCCGCGCTGGCGAAGAAAGCGGAGGAGTTCAAGCAGGGCGGCGGGGAGATTTATCTTCAACGGCAATGATCCTCCGAAATCACGAATTTCGCTATGTGGGGAACGTGCAGCCCGAAAGGCTTGCCGATGGTTCCATACGACAGCTAACCCCCAGGATAGATATCTGAAGAAAGAATCAGTTTGTCTTCATCGTTCGGTGACGGACCGTTTTGCAAATTTAGATTCGCGAGGCTGCCGAAATGTTCGGGCGTTTATGCTTGGTGCGTCGATGATGAAGTCAAGTGTGTGGGGTTGTGTGAGAACTTTGCGGGTCGTATCAATCCGCAATACGGAAACATCTCGCCGAAGAATTGTTACCAAGGTGGAGGGCAAACGAATTGCCGCATTAACAACGCAATTCTCCTTAGCATGCTGGGCGATCAGAAAATCTCATTATGGCTTCACGAAACGGCTGACTATGTTCTCGTTGAAGATGAATTACGCGCGCACTTGCATCCTAGCTGGAATCGAATCTGACTGGACCTCGCGCTGTCGCGCGGTCTCGTCACAAATCGCCCGGTTGAAGGCCGGTGTATTTCGCGATCTTCGCCAGCATTCGCGGTCCGATCTCTTCGCCATCGTGGAACGCGAACACATAATCGGGCCGTCCCTCTCGGGATAGCGTGCGATGCGATCCTGTTTGCCGTTTGATGCTCCAGCCCACGCGAAGCAACGCCCGCAAGACGCGGGACGCCGTGGCGGAAGGCCATTGAGTCACGCGAACACTTGCCGCGCTTCCGGGGGCACTGGCTCGCCGTGCTCCAGTCGATCGGCAATGACGCGCAAGGCCAGCGCTTCGGTCCTGGACCGAGCCTCCTCGGCCGTCGCTCCGTAAGCGACCACGCCAGGCAAAGCCGGCACTTCGCCGATCCACCGACCATCGTCTTCGCGCTCTATTTCAACCCGCATGAGGAATGTCCGAAAGCCAACCTGAGCAGTCTAGGCCCGCGCCGGCCCGTCGTCCAGCGATACACGACCTGGTATAGCCTGGCAGCCCTCCGCTATGCCTTCTTGCGTCTCTTCTGCATCCGGATTGGTGATTTGCGTGTAATTTGCGCGTCTCTCTCGAACGCCAGATAGGCAATCGCGCCCGACCGGCTCAGCGACAGTTGTTTCGCCGTGCGGTCCAGCGCCTCCAGCGCGGCGCCGGGCAGCGAGATGTTCACGCGCACGGGCTCGTCGGCCATTTCGACCGGAATGAGCAGGCGCGCCTTCTCCTTCACGTCGCGTTCGCGCGGGATTTGGTCGGGCGCGCGTGCGTCAGGGATATCGTCGCCATATTCCTGCGACAGCGCGACATGGGCCTGCGCCGCGCCGTAGGCGTTGCTCGCCGCTTCTTCCACCGTTCGGCCGAAGCTCGTGCAGCCAGGAAGATCGGGGAAGGAAACCCCAACTCCATCCCGCGCACTTTCAACGATGCGCGCCCGCCATCCGCCTGCTGGATCACATGCGTCAGTTCATGCGCCAGGAGGCGCGGATTGGCCGCATGGGTCGCGTGCTCGCCGCTGTTGAATACGATATGCGAGCCGAACGTGAACGCCCGCGCGTTCAAGGCCTCCGAGGCCCGCGCGGAATCGGAATCGGCATGGACGCGCACGCCGCTCAAGTCCCGCCCGAAGCCGGGCTCCATGAAGGCGCGGCTGCCGGCGTCGAGAGGCTGTCCCGGCGTGCGCAAGACCTCTCGCACGGCCGAAGGGGGGCTTGTTGATCCGAGGCGGCCCGCGACGCCGATAACGGCCGCGCCGGCCTGCCCGCTATCACGTTGTCCGCGGTCTTGTCGGCCTCTTTCTCGGCGGCGGAATCGAAAGTGGCGCCGGTCGCCGATGAGGGTTGCGATCGAAGCGCGGACGAGCGCCGCGGCGTGAACGTCGCCGAAGCAGGCTGGAAACTGTGTGCCGTGCGCTCGCCCAAGACGGCCCCGAAAATGATTCAAATAGTCTTGGATCATTACATGCAGGCAATTTTATATAAAGCCAGCCGCAAGAATTCCGGCCTTGTGCCTTGTGGATGAAACGCTTAGCCGTCCTGCCAAGACAGCAAATCCCAGGAAGTGCCGGCTTTATCCTTGAAGCCGGAAAAACTCGCCCAGGACGGCGGATCGTCCGCGGCGCGCTTGGCAAAGCTAAGGCGGACTCTGCCCTTGCCGTCATGGGCGTGGAAAAAGGCGCTCAACGATGCGTCGCTCCCGCTCGCGATCACCGCGATCTTGGAGGCGTCCAGCGCGCCTTCGAGAACGGCTTCGACGGCGCATCCGAACACCTCGGCATAGGCGATGGCGCCGCTGAAGCTTGCGGTGGCGATGACCGTCAACTCGGAGGCGCGATCCGTCATCCATCCTCACCAGTTCGGCGCGCCGAATTTGACGTCGAGCGACAGGCCGAGATTGTCGCTCGTCCATTTCACCAGAGCCTCGATCGTCGAGGTCTTGACCCGATCCGGCGAGGCGCCGGCTTTGAACGGCGTATCGGGTGGCGGCCAGAACGTATAGACCTCCGAACCCTTGCCGGTGGCGAGCGCGACGTGGGCAAGCCCGCCGAAGAATACGAGATCGCCGCGTTGCGGCATCTTTTGTTTTGGCTTTGCCTTCGCCACGCCGCCTTTGACCGCGCCTGCCGCCGCCGCGCCGCCGACGGCCAGGGCGCCCGCTTTGGCGGGGGCGGCGGGCGCGGGAATCGCGTACGGCGTCAAGGCGCCTTTCGACATGGTCGTGACCCAATCGTTGACCGGCACGTTCGCATAGAGATTGTGGATCCACTTCCAGTCGATGGATTTCGCCTGATACGCGGAGTAGAGCACCGCTTCCCAGCAGTTCATCGTCGTGGTGTCGGCGATGGCCAGCGGCGCCTCTTTTGCCGCCGAGGCCCAGGAGCCGAAATCGGTCGACGTCGCGGTCTGAAACGGCTTCCAGGACATCTTGGTGCCCAGATCGCCCTTCATGGCGGAAGCGGTGGCGTCGTCGATCGCGGCTTGGACGCACCAGCCTTCGACGGACTTTCCGGTATAGGATGTGCGGATCTTGAGCCAATCGCCTTGGGCGGAGAGAACTTCCACCTTCTCGTCCTTGGGCAGGGAGAACAGGATATCGCCCTTGTCGGTCGAGCCGGCGGCCTTGCGGATATTCACGCCAATGGAAGAGACGACGACTCCTTTCCACGGATAGGGTTCGCGGATCAGCCGCTGCAGCCGGTCGCGCCGTCCGCCCTGCTGCACGACATGCGCGAGCTCATGGCCGAGCAGCTTGCGCCCCGCGCTCGTCTGCGGCGCGTATTGCCCGGCGCCCATCACCACATCGTGGCCGACCGTGAAGGCCTTGGCATGCGCGGCGCGCGCGGAGGCGGCGGCCTTGTCGTCCGTGTGCACGCGCACCTGGCTGAAATCGTGCCCGAAGCGCGGCTCCATGAAGGCGCGCGTCGCCGCGTCGAGCGGCCGTCCGGTCGTATCGAGCGCGGGGCGCACACTCGACGGCGCATCGCCGCCGCTTCCTGAGCTGCCGGATGCGCGCGCAAGCGGCGCGGACGGCGTCTTGCCGCTCAACGCGCGGTCGGCGGCCTGATCGGCTTCGCGTTCGAACGCGTCATGCGCGCCGCCCATGGTGAGCTTGGCCTGGAAGCCGGGAACGCCGCCCCCGCGCGCGGGGATCGCGCTGAGATCGAATCCGGCCGCCGCGGCCAAGGCGCGACGGTTCGCGTTTTGCGGCGCGGCAGAGCGGAAAATCGGGGCGGGCGCCCGGGCCTTTCTCGTCGCGGTCGCGAACATCGGTATGCTGGCGCCTCCGGCTGAAATCGCCCAATCCGTACAGTATAGCCTAATATCGCAAACAGCCTTCTCAAATAATTACAGCGGATTTTATTTGCAATTACTTGGGATCGATCTCACCGCCGTCCCGCCAATGCGTGATAGATCAGCAGCACGATCACCGCGCCCATGATCGCCAACAGCATCGACAAGATGTTGAAATGGAAGGCGAAGGCGTCGAATCCCGTGGCCTGGCGGTAGACGAAGCCGCCGACCATTGCGCCGGTGAAGCCGAGCGCGATGTCGACGAGGCAGCCGCTGCCGCGCGCGTGGACGATCCTGCTCGCGATGAAGCCGGTCAGCAGTCCGAAGAATATCCAGCCCAGAACGGTCATGGGGCCTCAGTTCTTGTCGGCGGTCTGCGGCACTATAACACCTTCGATTTCCAAGAGATCGATCGTCGCGTCCACGCTGTTGCCGATGAGGGCCGCGGCTTTCTGGTGCACGGCGGCGGCTTGATCGGGCGACAGCGTCGCGCCGTCCTTCGGCCAGACGGCGGCGTCGACCGGCGCCGTCGGCAGGAGCGCGCGGAAATCGGGATTGGGCGAGGCGCCCTGGATCCAGATCGGCCGCAGGGTGCGCGCATCCACCACCGCGATGGCGAAGCTCGCCGCAACATTGGGCTTGGCTTCGCCGCTGGTGAGATGATTGGTGAGGGTGAGCCCGGTGAGCGTCCCGGGCGGCGCGTCTTCCTGGTGCTTCAGCACCACGACATAGGCCTGCACATCCGTCGTCGGCTTGAGGCCGGTGATGCTCATGGCGAGACCCGCATGGGTGATGGGCAGGTTGATCCGCGCGAGCGCCGCGCGGTCGATCTGCGGGGCGGGCTTCACGACGACGCGCTTGGAGAGCGCGGCGCCGAGCCTGGCCTCGACTTCGCTGTCGAGATTCCAGCCCGCCGTCGGGAGCAGGGTGCGCTGATGGTTGAAGGTCTGGTCGTCGACCGTGACGTGATCGCCGATGGCGGAAACGACCGCGACGCTGCGCGGCGGCCCGGTCAGCGACGGCGGCTCGAAATGCGGCGGCGCCGGGAAATATTTGATCACGTCCTGCAGGGGCAGCGGCACGTTGAAGCCGAGATCGTTGACCGTCGAGGTCAGGGTCAACGAGGTCAGCAGCGTGAATTTCTGGCGCATGACCGAAAGCTGCGCGGGCGTGGGGTTCAGGTCGGAGCCGAGCGCGAGTTCGGGGCCCTGATGCATGCCCGGAAAGGCATACATCCCGCCGCCGGCGACGAGCATGCGCGAGGATGCGTGGCCGATGGTCTTCATCGTATGGGTGTCGACGATGTCGATCTCGTAATCGGCCCAGGCGAGCGGGCGCGGTTCGCTGTTGGTGGGCGCGGCCAGCGCCAGGCCCTGCGGACCCCACATGTCGCCCTCGACGTCCGGGCGCACGACGATGAAGGCGTCGATGCCGTCATGGGGGATCGCGGCAAGCTTCTCGCGCAGATCGGAATCGCCCGACGCCATCTTGCCGTTGTCGAGCTGCTCGATGGCGGCGCGGTCGAAGCTCACCTGTTTGAACGCAAAGCGCGGGGCGAGGTAGCGCTGCAGATCGGCCTCGACCGCCGCATCGATGCCCCAGCCCGAAATGTCGATCTTCTTGGACGCGGAATCGAGGAAGCCCTGGTGCTCGAGCTCGAGCGTGTTGCCGATGGCGGACACTATCGCGACGGTGTGGATCTGCGAATAGTCGCCGATCCTGGGCGGCGGAACGCTGACCACGACCTCGCCGGGGAAATAATAGAAGTAGATGTTGCCGCCGCTCGAGTGATGGCCGCCGCCGCCGCCGCCCCCGCCGTGATGGCCGCCGCCACCACCGCCGCCTCCACCGCCGCCATGGGCGACGGCCATGATGGGAAAGAGCGCCGCGACCAGCGAGAGTGCGATAGACCGAGTTTTCATGACCTTCTCCCGAAACGGATTATCGCGATGGCGCCTGGACAGGCGACGCTGGCGGAGACGGCGCGGGCGGCGGATCGCCCGACCCCATCATGCCCGTCAGCGCCATATGCAGCATCGTCTCCGGAATGCTGTCCGCAAGCTCTTCGTCCAGGGCCTGCTTCACGGTCGCCGCCTGGTCGGGCGAGAGTTCCGGCTTGGCCGGGCACGTCGCCGCGGGCACGTCGCGATAGATGACGCGTGTCGGATGGACCGGGCTCGCGATGCCCAACGCGGCCCAATGCGGCTTGAGCGTCTTCGCATCGACCAGCACGATGGCGTAGCTGGCGAAGACACCGCAAGCTTCGGAGTTCAGCGGCGTGTAGTGCCAGATGCCGAAGCCTGGCAGCGCATCGGGCGCCGGCGTCATGGCGCCCTTGTGCTTGAGCACGACGATGTATGCGTCGAGATCGCTGTTCGGGTGAGGCCGTCGATCGGCGTCGCCAGGGCAGCCTGGGTGTAGGGCAGGTCGAATTTGGCGATTTTGGCGCGGTCGGCGCCCGCGGCCGGCTTCACGGTGAAGCGCTTGTCCAGCGACTGCGCCACCAGCGCTTCGATCCGCGCGTCGAGATCGATGCCGGTGGACGGGATCGTGTCGGTGTCATGGACGAACCAGGCGCCGCGATGGTCGAGCGCCACATCGTCGCCCAATGCCGAAACGATGGCGACGTTCTTGATCTTGGCGAAGGGCCATTTGTCATCCGGTATGCGCACCAGCGCGCGCGTGCCCGCTCCCGGCAGCGCGATGCCGAGGTTGAGCGCGCGCAGCGTATCGACCAGCGAGCGCTTCACGACGTCATCGAACCAGATCTTGAGGTTGGCGCGCTGCGGGGCGGTCGGCGGCTGGTCGGGATCGATCGCCAGATCCCTGGCGGTTTCGAAGCGCACGAAAGCGATGGGCCCTCCTTGCCGTGTCTGGATTCGCGAGAAGGCGTGGCCGATGACCTGCAGGCTGCGCGCATCGATGACGTCGAGCTCGTAATCGGCCACGACAACCGGCGCACTGTTGCCGAACAGCGACAGCCACAGGCCGGACTCGAGCGGCGTCGCGTGTTCGGCATCCGGCCGCACGACCACGAATGCGTCCACGCCCTGGGCCGGGAGCGCGGCGAGATAGTCGTGCAGCGCCTGGGTCGAGTTGCTGTTGCTGTCGTTGTCGATGGTGGCCAGTTTGGCGCGATCGTAACTCACCTCGGCGAACTTGAAGCGCGGCGCGAGGTAGCGGCGCAAGGTGGCGGCGACATCGTCGTCGAGATTCCAATCCGAGACGTCCACGGCTTCATGCTTCATGATCAGGCCGGGATTGCCGATCATCAGTTTCTGGCCCAGCGCCGAGACGATGGCGATGGTGTGGATCTGGGAATAGTCACCGGTCTTGGCGCCCGGCACCTGCATCACGCCGCCGCCGCCGATATAGACCGGCACATAGACCGCGCCGCCGCCGCCGCCATGCGCGAAAGCCATGGCGGGAAGGAGCGCCGCGATTGCCGCGAGCGCGAGCCGATGAAACCGCATAAAAGCCCCCTAGCGCGCCGAAAGCCGGTCGCGCGACGAGGCAACAGTGCCGGGCGAGTGGGGCGAAAGCAAGGCGGCTTGGCGCACCGTCAAATGATAGCTATGGCGCGTCCGTCATTCCATCGTCACCACGACCTTGCCCTTGGCCTTGCGGTCCATGAGCAGGCGGATGGCGTCGCCGGCGCGGGCGAGCGGGATGTGCTCGGAGACGTAAGGCTTGATCTTGCCGGCGGCGATCATGCCCATCAGGCCCTGCAGGCTTTCCTGCGCGTGCTTGGGATCGCGCGCGGTGGCGGCGCCCCAGAACACGCCCACGATCTGGCAGCCCTTGAGCAAGGTCAGGTTGAGCGGGACCTTGGGGATGTTGCCGGCGGCGAAACCGATGACGAGGTAACGTCCGTTCCAATTCATCGCGCGCAGGCAGGGCTCGGCATAATCGTCGCCCACCGGATCGTAGAGCACGTCGGCGCCCTGGCCGCCGGTGAGACGCTTGATGTCCTCGGAGAGCTGCTTCTGCTGGTCGCGCGACAGCGGCGTCGCCGGATAGACGAAGCCGTCGTCGGCGCCGTGCTTCTTGGCGAGGTCGACTTTCTCCTGGCTGGAGGCGCCGGCGATGACGCGCGCGCCCATCGCCTTGCCGAGCTCGACGGCGGAGAGACCGACGCCGCCCGCCGCCCCCAGCACGACGAGATTTTCACCCGGTTTGAGATCCGCCCGGTCCTTCAACGCGTGCCAGGACGTGCCATAGGTGACGATGAAGGCGGAGGCGACGTCGAACGGCACATTGTCCGGCACATGGATGCAGCGGCGTGCGTCGGCCACCGTTTCTTCCGCGAAGCCGCCATTGCCGGTGGAGACGCAGACGCGCTCGCCCGGCTTCCAGCCCTCGACGCCTTCGCCCACGTCCTTGACCAGGCCCGCCACTTCGCCGCCGGGCGGGAAGGGCAGCGCCGGCTTGAACTGGTACTTGTCCTGGATCATCAGCACGTCGGGGAAGTTCACGCCGCAGGCCTTGACCGAAATCACGATCTGCCCCTTTCCCGCCTTGGGACCGGGCACGTCGCGAAGCTCCAGCTCCTCGGGCGGGCCGTAGTGGGTGCAAAGGGCGGCTTTCATGGCGTTCTCCGGATTTCGGTTCGGGCGGAACCTTCGATCATGTCCCAGCCTGTTGCAACCGGTTAGGGCTTTGCTAACTGCGATCCTTTCCGAGGACTTAACGCTTGGAGCGCATATTGAACGATGCGCGCCAAGTTCATTCGGGATGGGACGATGTCTGGTCTGTCACTCTTCCGCCGCGGCACGAAGGGATATGACCTTCTTGCCGCGTCTCCGCTGATCGTCTGGTACATGTATTGCTGCTGGCAGCAATGGCCGGAGCTGTTCGCCGAATTCCAGTCCATCCAATCGCCGCGCGATGAGGTCATGACCTTGATCGACGCGCTGTCGAAGACGTCGGTGTTCGTCTTCGCGCTGGTCTTGATCGGCCTCCTCATCATCCGCCGCGCGCCGGTGGCTATGAGCCAGGGGCTGGCGCCGCGCCTCATCGCCTTCCTCGGCTGCTATGTCGGCATCGCGCTCCTCACCTTGCCGACGCGTGCGGTGGGCTCGCCCTGGTTCGGCGTCTCCGCCGGCCTGGTGTTCGCGGGCACGACCTTCGCGCTGTTCTCGCTGTTCTGGCTCGGCCGCTCGATCTCGATCATGCCGGAGAGCCGCAAGCTGGTGACGAGCGGGCCCTATGCCGTCGTGCGCCATCCGCTCTACCTGGGCGAACAGGTGGCGCTGCTCGGCGTGGCGCTGCTGGTGACGTCGCCCTGGGCGATCGCGCTGCTGGTGCTGCAGTTCTGCTGCCAGCTCTATCGAATGAACTACGAGGAAGGTGTTCTTTCCAAAGCCTTCCCGGAATATGTGGCCTACATGCTCGAAACCGACAGGATCATTCCCTGGCTCTATTGAAATTGTGAACCATCCGGGCCCGTCTTTTGTTATAGTGTCGATGCGAGGGGCGCCTCGTCCTTCAGGGATCTAGAGCCAATGAAAAAGACCATTCTAGCCGCCGTGGCCCTGGCCACGCTCGCCGCCGCGCCAGCTTACGCGCAGCAGCGCTCATGCCTGGAGTTCGGGCGGATCTACAACTGGACGGTTCTCGACAACAAGACGCTCGTCGTCGAGGACCTGTCGCACAACAAATTCCGCATGGCGCTGATGGGCGATTGCCAGGGGCTGAGCTTCAAGGAGCGCATCGGCTTCAAGTCCATGGGCGCGACGGCCCTGTCCTGCATGACGCCTGGCGACGACGTGATCATCCGCAATTTCGGCACCGGCGGGCAGCGCTGCCCGATCGCGAAGATCGTTCCGTATACGGCGGAACTGCAGAAATCCGACGCCGACGCGGCGGCTGCAAAAAAAGCGGCGCAGGATCAGCACTGAACGGCGCCGATCGCATGTCCGGGAGGCGCGCGAGACGCCGCCTCCCGGCCTTCCTTCAGATCATGAAAAGCGCGGCCATGCCGAGCGCGATGGCGCCGGCGCCGATGGCGATGTCGTAAGACAGGGGGCGCAGCGGCTTGATCCGGCTTTCCCACTGCAGATGTTCGATTCCGGCATCGCGCTGGTTGCGCGCGTAGCGGAAGGTCCGTGTATCGAGATATTCGCCGCTGAGGGCGGTGATGGCGGTATTCATGGTGCGTCGTCCGTAACTGGCACCCCTTCGCGTCGCCGATAGCGCTATAAGCGCCGACGCGAGTCTTTGGTTCCTGACGCTGTGACTTTCCTGCGACTCAGTGTGCCGTTTGCAACGCTTCGAGCACGAGTTCGTTAAGGATTGCCGCAGGCCGGCGCTCACCGACTTCGGCGCCGCGCGTGTTCAGAATCGGCGCGACGACGAAGGCGCGGGCGACCCTGTCGCCGTCCACCAGTCCCAATTTGTCGAGAATTGCGGCGATCGCGGTTTCCGCCGCGCGGCCGGCGCCGTCGTCGATCTTGAGTGCGATTCCCAATCCCGCTTCGGGAACGATTCCCGCGTAATAGGCTTCCGCGCCCGCCTTCATCGCCGCGCGACCCTTGGCGGCGCGCATCAACACCGTGTCCGAACGGCCCGTGCCGGCGACGAGATCGGGATGCGCCGTCATCGCCGCCACGATGCGCCGCATCGCCTTCGCGCGCGGCGGGGCTTGCGCGGACGGATCGGCGAACTGCGCCAGCACGCGCGCGAAAGCGGAGGTGGGCAGCGCGAAGGCCGGCGCCGCGCAGCCGTCGATACCATACGGGATTTCATGGGTGATGCCGGAGAGTTCGCCGAGCGCTTTCTTCACCGCGGCCTGCACCGGATGATTGTGGTGTTCGTAGCCTTTCGTCGCCACGTCCCAATGGCGCGCCACGGTGAGGAAGCCGGTGTGCTTGCCGGAGCAATTGTTATAGAGCCGGGTCGGCTTCTCGCCGGTTTTGATCATGCGTTCGATGACGGGCTCGTAGCGCGACGGATGCGCGCCGCAAGCCAAGTCCTCCGCCGTGCAGCCGATGCGCGCCAGCCATGCCGCCACGCGCTCTGTGTGCATCGGCTCGCCGGAATGCGAGGCGCAGGCGAGCGCGATCTCCTCATCCGACAGGCCGAATGCGTCCGCCGCGCCGGATTCGAGCAAAGGCAGGGCCTGCACCATCTTGAGCGAGGAGCGCGGGAAGGTGACGGAATCGGCATCGCCCAGCGCGGCCAGCAGCGAACCGTCCGCGCGGGCGACGGCCAGCGTGCCGCGATGGACGCTCTCGACACGCCCACCGCGGGTGATCTCGATGAGGATGGGGTTGGTCAAAGACGTCTCCGCTACGACTCATGCGTCATGGCCGGGCCTGTCCCGGCCATCCATATCCTCCCTGCGATACGG
Organism: Rhizomicrobium sp.; assembly: GCA_036491175.1. Taxonomy (GTDB): domain Bacteria; phylum Pseudomonadota; class Alphaproteobacteria; order Micropepsales; family Micropepsaceae; genus Rhizomicrobium. Next base: position 27,006 of record DASXCJ010000053.1, on the reverse strand, counting down.
TGGTTATGGATGGCCGCCACAAGAGCGGCCATGACGATGTATAGTGTGGTTCGCAACGGGGCAATCGCCAGTAGGGTGTTTCAATGAGGGGTTACTTCGCCGCGGGCGTGGACGGGATTTCCAAGCCGATGAATTTCGGCAATCTCCTGCGCATCGCCCATGCGTTCGGCGCAAGTTTCTTCTTCACCGTCGATGGGCAGGTGAAACTCTCCGACGCCATGTCCGATACGTCGCGCGCCGAGGGCAACATTCCGCTCTATCAATATCACTCCGCTTCCGAGCTGCGTCTGCCGCAGGGCTGCCGGCTTGTCGGCGTGGAGATCACCGACGACGCCGTCGAGCTGCCGCGCTTCAAGCACCCCACCCAGGCAGCCTATGTGTTCGGGGCGGAGCGCATGTCGCTGTCGGAGGAGACGCTGAAGCGTTGCGAATTCGTCGTGAAGATCCCGACGAAGTTCTCCATCAATGTCGGCATGGCCGGGGCCATCGTGATGTACGACCGGCTGATCTCTCTCGGCGGCTATCCCGGACGGCCCATCCGCCCGGGTGGCCCGGTCGAGCTGCCGCCTGAGCACAAATGGGGCGCGCCGATCATGCGCACGCGCCGTCAGCCGCCGCGCGCGTAACCCGCCTTGGCATAGATCGCGTCGATGGCCGCCATGTTGGCGACGGCGTCGGCGCCGCCGGTCAAAGGTTTCGTGCCGTTGCGCAGGACGTCGGCGACGGCGGCGAGCTGGGCGGCATAGGTCGCGGGGCCTTCCGGCTTTTCCTCGCGCGTCTTGCCGTCCACCGTCACCTTGAAGCTGAAGCCATATTGCGGGGCGAGGAAGTTGACGATCTCCAATCTGCCGCGTTCGCCGGTCAGATGCAGGAACGCGCCGAAGCTTTCGGGGATCATGGAGCACGACATCTTGGCCTTGATATCGTCAGGGAAGAGAAGCTCCGCCTTCGTCGCCGCATCGACGCCATGCTGGACCTCGCAGCTTGCCGACACGATCCGCGGCTCGCCGCCGATGGCGGAGCGCAGGGCGTGCAGCGGATAGCAGCCCATGTCCATCAACGCGCCGCCGCCGACGGGCGCGATCCAGCGCAACTCGTCCGCGCGATAGGGCATGGGGAATTGGAACATGGCTTCGGCCTCGGTGAGGCGGCCGAGTTCGCCCGAGCGCGCGATCTCCACCGCGCGCTTCATCACCGCGTGATAGCGATAGTGGAAAGCCTCGATCAACGACAGGCCCGCGCGCCCCGCCGCGGCGACCATGGTGCGCGCCTCGTCGGCGTTCATCGCGAAGGGTTTCTCGCACAGCACCGGTTTGCCGGCTTCGAGCGTGGCGAGGGTCCAGCGGACATGGAAGGCGGGCGGCAGGGGATTGTAGATGAGGTCGACGTCGGGGTGCGTGACGAGCGCGTCATAATCGGACACGACTTCGGGGATGCCGTACTCCTTCGCATAAACCTCGGCCCGCGACCTGTCGCGCGCGGCGACTGCGACCACCGTGAAGTCCTTGTTGTCGCGCGCGGGCAGGATGACAGCCGCCGGCGCGATCTTGGCCGCGCCCAATATCCCTATGCGGATTGGTGTCGTCATTCCTGCGCCTTCCATACCCGGCCCCCGTATGATAGTCACAACGCCCCATGACGACACCAGCGATTTCCATCTCCCATTTGCGCAAGGTCTATCGCGGCGGCACGGTTGCCGTGGACGACCTGGACATGACGATCCAGCCGGGCGATTTCTTCGGCTTCCTCGGGCCCAACGGCGCGGGCAAGTCCACCACCATCCATTGCATCACCGGGATCGCCAAGCCGACCAGCGGCAAGATCGAGATCTTCGGCATCGACGCGGTGAAGGATTATCGCGAGGCGCGCCGCCTGATCGGCCTCAGCCCGCAGGAATTCAACGTCGACACCTTCGCCACCGTCACGCAGATCGTCGAATGGATGGCGGGCTATTTCGGATTGCGCGCGGCCGAGCGCAAGGCGCGCACCGAGATGCTGATCGAGAAATTCGATCTGCAATCCCATGCCAAGAAACAGTTCCGCGAACTTTCCGGCGGCCTCAAGCGCCGCGTGATCCTGGCGCGGGCGCTGGTGCACGATCCCAAGCTGGTGATCCTGGACGAGCCGACCGCGGGCGTGGACGTCGAGCTGCGCCTCGATCTGTGGCGCTATCTCCAGGAGCTGAACCGCGAGGGCAAGACGATCCTGCTCACTTCGCACTATCTGGAAGAGATCGAGCGGCTCACCCGCACCATCGCCATCATCTCCGGCGGCAAGATCGTGCGCGAAGGGCCCAAGGGCGAATTCACGACGGGCCAGAGCCTCGAGAACGCCTATCTGGCAGCGACGGGCGCGACGCCCGACCACATCGCCGCCGCAGCAGGTGCGCGATGAGCAACGAGACTCAAGAGCTTCCGGTCATGGTGCCGATGAAGCCGATGACCATCAACTGGATCGGGCTGTGGACCATCATCCGCCGCGAATGGTCGCGCGTGCTGCGCGTGCCGATCCAGGCGTTCCTGGCGCCGTGGATCTCGGCGCTGCTGTTCATCTTCGTCTTCGGCTATGTGGTGGGCGGGCGCATGCCCGTCACGCAGGGCCACAAATACATCCAGTTCGTGCTGCCCGGCGTCTTGATGCTCAACATCGTCAACGCCGCCTTCATGCAGGCGACCTCGCAGATCTATTTCCAGCGCTTCCTGCGCTATATCGAGGAGACGCTGGTCTCGCCGCTCTCCTATGTCGAGATGATCGTGGGCTCGCTGGCGATGACCATCGTGCGCTCGGTGGCCACCTCGCTCGGCATCCTCGTCATCGGTGTGCTGTTCGGCGCGACGCAGATCGACAACATCGCCGAGTTCCTGTTCTGGGTGGTGGGCGTGGCCACGATCTTCGGCCTGCTCGGCATCATCGTCGGGCTGTGGGCGAACAATTTCGAGCAGCTCACCATGCTCAACGTGTTCTTCATCACGCCGTTGTCGATGGTGGGCGGCGTGTTCAACACCGTCTCCATGCTGCCCGGCTGGCTCAAATGGATCGCCTGGGCCAATCCGTTCTTCTATTTCGTGAACGGCTTGCGCCATTCCATGATCGGCTTCTCCGACGGCGCGAACGTCGTCTTGATCGGCGTCATCGTCACGGTCGGGTTGATGCTCGTCCTCGGCGTCATCGTCTGGCGCCTGTTCGCGGCCGGGTTCGGGCTGCGGGAGTGAATTTCCTCCCTCGTTTTACGGGGGAGGAAATTGGAGGATCGCCAATGCCCCAACGCAACGCCACCTGTGCCGTGATCGGAGCGGGCGACTATATCGGCTCCGCCATCGCCAAGCGTTTCGCCGCCGAGGGCTATCGGATATTCGCCGGCCGCCGCACCGCGGATAAGCTCGAGACCTTGAAGCGGGAGATCGAGGCATCCGGCGGCGTCTGCTTCGCGCGTGGCATGGATGCGCGCAAGGAGGAGAGCGTCACCGCCTTCCTCGCCGAGGCCGACGCGCAGGCGCCGCTGGAAGTCTGCATCTTCAATCCCGGCGCCAATGTGAACTTCCCGATCCTGGAAACGACCGAGCGCGTGTTCCGCAAGGTGTGGGAGATGGCGTGCTATGGCGGCTTCCTCGCCGGGCGCGAGGCGGCGCGGCTGATGCTGCCGCATGGCAAGGGCACCATCCTTTTCACCGGCGCGACGGCGAGCCTGCGCGGCGGCATCGGCTATGCGGCGTTCGCCTCGGCCAAGTTCGGCTTGCGCGCGGTGGCGCAGAGCATGGCGCGCGAGTTGGGGCCGAAGAACATCCATGTCGCGCATCTGATCATCGATGCCGGCGTCGACACCGAATTCGTGCGCGAGCGCATCCGCGGCCGCGGCGGCGATCCCGCCAGTCTGCCGCCCGATATGCTGATGGAGCCGGAATCGGTCGCCGACGCCTATTGGTATCTGCATTCCCAGGCGCGGGACGGCTGGACCCACGAACTCGATCTTCGTCCTTATGCGGAGAAATGGTGATGACCGATCGATCGCAGCCCCAATTCCTATTCGATTTCGGCAGCCCCAACGCCTATATGGCGCACAAGGTGATCCCGGGCATCGAAGCGCGCGCGGGCGCGAAATTCGAATATGTTCCCGTGCTGCTCGGCGGCATCTTCAAGCTGACCGGCAACAAGCCGCCCATGGTCGCGTTCGGCGGCATCAAGGGCAAGATGGATTACGAGATGCTGGAGACGCGCCGCTTCATCGCGCGCCACGGACTCGACAAGTTCCAGTTCAATCCGAATTTCCCGGTCAACACCCTGGCGCTGATGCGCATGGCGACGGCCGCGCGCATGGCAGGCACGTTGCCCGCCTATGCCGACGCCGTGTTCCATCACATGTGGGAGGCGCCCAAGAAGATGGACGATCCTGAGGTGATGCGCGCGGCGCTGCTCGAATCGGGCCTCGACGCCGACGCGCTGACCGCCGCCGCCCAGACCCACGAGGTCAAGCAGGCGCTGATGAACGCCACCGAGGACGCCGTGAGCCGCGGCACGTTCGGGATCCCGACATTCTTCGTGGGCGGGGAAATCTTCTTCGGCAAGAACACGCTCCCGGAGGTCGAAGCGGAGATTTTTAAGACGAAGTAAGAAAGGCGACTCACGCAGAGCCGCAGAGTCGCAGAGTAGGGGAGTGGTGATCGACACGGAGCCCACTTGCTCGCCGCCCGCGAAGCGGGCAACCCCGTCGATGTGCCCGCTTCGCCGGCGAAGCCAGCGGAACGCCGCCATTTGTCCCCTGCACCACTCCTCTGCGGCTCTGCGTGAAACCCCTTCTTTCCCCGGGAACGCCAAAGGTTAAGGCCCCGGCTCACCTTCCGCCTTGCTAAGGCCCGAATTCTCTTGCAGAAATCGCGTCTGCCGCTCACCCAAGGATTGCCCATGCGCGTTCGCATCGCTTCTCTCGCCTTTGGCCCGGTTCTGAGCCTCGTCCTGGCCGCCCCCGCCTTCGCGGACAATTCCACGAGCCTCGGCGTGTTCCAGAACTGGTCGGCCTATTCGAACGGCGACGGCACGCAGAAGGTCTGCTACGCGCTGGCCCAGCCGAAATCCTCCGCGCCCAAGAAGAAGCGCGACAAGATCTTCTTCCTGGTCAGCGACTGGCCCGGCCGCCACATCAAGGGCGAGATCGAGATCGTGCCAGGCTATGCCTATAAGGACGCCAGCGACGTCACGCTCCAGGTCGGCGCGCAGAAATTCCCGCTCTTCACCAAGAACGAAGGCGACGCCGGCAGCGCCTGGGTGAAGGATCCGGCGCAGGAGAACGCGATGGTGCAGGCCCTGCGCGGCGCGCCGAGCGCGACCGTGACGGGCATCTCCACACGCGGCACCTCCATCAAGGACACTTATTCGCTCACCGGCTTCGGCGACGCGCTCGACAAGGCGCACACGGCCTGCAGCTCGTGACCCCAGTCCTCGGCCTTTCTCCCGACGCGCTTCGCGCCGCCCTCATCGAGGCGGGCGTGCCGGAGAAGGCTGCTTCCATGCGCATGCGCCAATTGTGGAACTGGGTCTATGTCCACGGCGCGCGCGATTTCGCGAGCATGACGAACCTGGCCAAGGATTTCCGCGCGCTGCTCGCCGGGAAATTCACCGTCGAGCGGCCGCAGCTCGTCACCGAGCAGATCTCGGAAGACGGCACGCGCAAATGGCTGCTCAGGGGCGGGCCCGGCGTCGAGTTCGAGACCGTGTTCATCCCCGAGCCGGGACGCGGCACGCTCTGCGTCTCGTCGCAAGTCGGCTGCACGCTCAATTGCCGCTTCTGCCACACCGGCACGCAGAAGCTGGTGCGCAACCTCACGCCCGCCGAGATCGTGGGCCAGGTGATGGTCGCGCGCGACGCGCTGAACGATTGGCCCAGCACCGCGCCGGGCCGCCGCCTCACCAATGTGGTGATGATGGGCATGGGCGAGCCGCTCTACAATTTCGACAACGTCAAGGCCGCGCTCGCGCTCGTGGCCGACGGCGACGGGCTGGCGCTCTCCCGGCGCCGCATCACGCTGTCGACCGCCGGCGTCGTGCCGATGATCAAGCGGGCGGGCGAGGAGATCGGCTCGTCGCTTGCCATCTCGCTGCATTCCGCGCGCGACGAGGTGCGCGACGTGATCGTGCCGCTGAACAAGAAATACAAGATCGCCGAATTGCTGCAGGCCTGCCGCGATTATCCCGGCGTGTCGAATGCGCGGCGCATCACCTTCGAATATGTGATGCTGAAGGGCGTGAACGACTCTCTCGCCGATGCCCGCGCGCTGGTGAAGGCGATCAGCGGCATCCCCGCCAAGATCAACCTCATCCCGTTCAACCCCTGGCCCGGCGCGCCCTACGAATGCTCCGATTGGGAGCAGATCGAGAAATTCGCCGAGATCGTCAACCGCGCGGGCTATGCCTCGCCGGTGCGCACGCCGCGCGGCCGCGACATCATGGCCGCCTGCGGCCAGCTCAAAAGCGAAAGCCAGAAGCTGCGCGCGAAGGACCGGATGGCGGCGATGGAGAGCGAGCAGCTGGCGCGGATGCCGGGATAGTTCTTCCTCCCCCGTTTTACGGGGGAGGTGTCAGGCGCGGCGAAGCCGCGAATGACGGAGGGGGTGTGTGCAGCGGTGACGAGCTAGTTCTTCACCGCTGCACACACCCCCTCTGTCTGTCGCGCTATCGCGCGCCATCCACCTCCCCCGCAACGGCGAGGGAGGAAAACAGCACGGTTAATCGCGCGGGCGTGAGGGGCGTGGGCGGCGCACTATGATATCCTTCGCTGAAGGGGTGTCTGGCGATGCGGTGGTGCGCGGTCGCGATTTTCTTTGTGCTTTGCACAGCGGCAAGCGCGGCGGGGACGCCGGAGTTTGTAGCGGCGATGGCGGCTGAGCGGCGGGATGATGCGGATGACGCGCTTGCGTCCGCGACGAAGGCGTTGGCGCAGCCGGGACTCTCGCAGCAGGACATCGCCACGCTTCATGGCATTCGTGCCTTCGCATTGTTGCTGCGCGGCGAGGATGCGGAAGACGACATGGGCGCGGCGCCGGAGCAGAAGGCGTTCTTCGCGCATGGCCATGCGTCGCGGGGCAACAGGCTGCTCGCCGCGCAAAGCTGGGACGAGGCGGTTGCAAGCTACACCAAGGCGCTGGGCTTCGATCCCAGGCGCAAATCCGCTTTCGTCGGGCGCGGCATCGCCGAGCTCGCCAACACCGACACCGACGCGGCGCTCGCGGATTTCGACCGCGCTCTGGCGCTGGGCGCGACGTCCGATATCTATCGCCACCGCGGCGAGGCGCGCGAGCAGGCGCTGGATTTCGAGGGCGCGGTTGCCGATTACAGCGCCTCCATCCGGCTCGATCCGCAAGGCGATGCCTGGGGCTTGCGCGGACGCGTCCAGGCCGTGCTCGGGCGCACGGACATGGCGCGCGGCGACCTCGAACATGCCATCGCGATGCGGCCGCGCAGCACGATCGATCAGGTCTGGCTGCACATCGTGCATCTGCGGCTGAAGCAGGACGATCGTGCCTGGCTTGCGGGCGCGGCCGGCCGTCTCGATCTCGGCGAATGGCCGGGGCCGGCACTAGCCTATTTCGCGGGACAGATTCCGGCTGACGACATGACGCAGATCGCGCTCAAGAGCGCCTCGACCGCGAAGTGGCACCAGCGCTGCGACGCCTGGTTCTATCTGGGCGAGGAGGCCGCCGCGCGCGGCGATGACGCCCGCGCCCGCGACCTCTTCCGCCAGACCGTGTCGCGCTGCAACGCGCTCGATTTCGAATGGGACGCGGCGAAGATGGAGCTGAAGCGATTGGGCGCGTGATACCGTTCGCGCGCCCCGGCGCGTATGCCGACACAGTTCTTCCTCCCCCGCAACGGCGGGGGAGGAAGCACCGATCAATCGCGTGAACCGAATAGCGAGTCCGCTCCGAATACGGCGTCAGCTTTTCTTGCTCTTGGACGGCTTTTTCTTGGCCAGCTTCACCCCCGGCTGATCGCCGTTGGTGAATTCCATGCCCGCATCTTCGAGCGCCCTCTGGATGGCTGCCAGAGTTGCCTTGATAGGCTTACGGTTGCCGGCTTCGAAATCCGCCAGAGCCCGTGGCGACACCCCCGACGCCTCTGCGAGATCGGCTCTTGTCCAATTCAGCATGGCACGCGCGCCACGGCACTGAGCGCTCGTAATCATAACTTGCAACCTCGCATAAAAGATGCTACTGTTCGAATCAGGCAACCTTGCCGAATTCAAGTTAAAGGAGTGACGCGCCAGGCCAAGGCACGCCGTGCGAAAGTTGCTGCTCCCAGAAAATCCGGCAAGTCAGCAAGTATCGCCGAGCTACGACACGCCATGTTCTTGCTGGTGGATGCCATGGCCGAGCAACTGCGCATCGCCACGCAGCTGACGTTCGTGCTCTGTATGATCGATCCGCGAGCCACGGACGAATCCGAAGCGGTTGTGTACCAGGTCTGTTGGCGCAAAGGGAAAAGCAAAAACAACCCGCCTTCCCTAGCTTCTAGGGTATGAGCGAAAACATCTATGCCATCCATGGGCTGAAGAGGAAGCGCGGCGAGCTGGCCGGGCATATCCTGACGGTCGAACGCCAGTTGAAGGACTTGCGGCACGATCTGGCCGCGCTGGACCGGTCCCTTCAACTGCTGGACCCGTCCATCGTTCCGGCCCGTATCAGGCCCATACAGCCCCGCCAGCGCTACGGGAGGCCACGCGGCCCGTCCTGAATCACGAGCTCGTCGAGGCCGTCATGCGGGCGAAGGAACTGGACCTGGGCCACAAAGACACCCGCCGGGCCGTCGAGAACCGCGTCCGGGCGGCCATGCAGCGGTTCGAACTCAAGGGGACCGTGGAGCGGATCGGCAAAGGCCGGGGCTCGCAGTGGAACTTATCAGCCGCAACCGATTGAAACTCCAACAGGCGCAACTATGTTGCCAACATTCCCTAAGTCCCTAGATTCGCAATAAATTTTAGCCACGAGTCGCCGTGTTGCATTGCGGTCACAGTTGATGGGTGATATTGGGTTGACAGCGCGCGAAGCACCCCCGGAAACGGTGGTCTCGCAGACCGGCGAAACGGTCAGGAATCGATGGAAAAAGAAGAACTTGCGCACTCCCTTGATGGGACTCGAACGCGCGGCAACGGCATAGGCACTCGTGTGAGTCAAATGGTTGTAGGTTTACCACTCTTGACAATAATGCCCTCCGTATCGGGCAGAAGCGTGTTTGCTGAACAAATGCGCGTACAACGTTCACCCAGCGATGGCGGAAAACGTCTTAAGCCGAATCGGCTTGAGGCGGGAACGGGCATCTTCCCGATGCGTTGCTTGGGGGATGCGCTATGGATTTGAACGATTACAGAAGCACTGTCGCGCGGTTGTTTGACGAAGCGTCAAACAGCAATCTGCCTGTTAGCTCGTTTGACAACTACGGTGCGAGTCACGCCCAAATCGTCCTCGACGAAATGGTAAGGCGTGCCCGTGCCAGTATCAAAATCTACTCGCGGCGGCTCAACTCTCTTGTCTACAACGCAGCTTGGTTTGAAGCCTTTCTGATTCGCTCGCGCGAAGGGCGCATCCTTTTTTATGTGGAAGAGCCGGACGTTTTCACAAGCGAAGGCTCTATCCTCAGCAGGAGCGAAATTCTCCGAACAAATCCGCGCGTTCAAACTTATCTTGTCGCGCCAGAAAATAGGCGCGCCCATCTCGCATTGATTGACGACAGAATCGTTCGAGTCGAGACGTCGCAGGATCACATGAAGGCCACCGTTGCTGTTGGCCCATCGACACTCATGTCTCTCGCGCGAGAATCGTTTGTCAATCTTGGTCAGGGAAGCACTCTTCTTACCGAGTGAACTCTGACTTATTAGGTGCAATGGGGGCGCGCACAATTGAGCGCGAAATCTTGGCCGTCCAAATCGTACCATGGGACGGACCTGTGGAACGATGAAATGTTCATTCCGCCAGTGCTCTTGGCGGCAGCGTCGATTCTTGGCCTTTTTCATTCTCTGATTTGGCCGGGATTTGAAAAAGAAACGACACTCGTTGATCTTCTCGAGGTCGTGGTTGCCGTTTCGGGAATAACAGTCACCGTCATAGTTGCATATCTTTCTCTCGGCAGAGCGTTGGATGTTTTTTCAAACGCTGGCGATGTCATTCCGTTTTGGCTCTACAAACATAACGTTCCTGAACGCGATATCGATATCTCGCGCCTTATGGCGGCGGCGACCGTTGATACGAAGGAGTATCCGGAGATTAAAGCGAAGTACAAAGAATACGCAAAGAAACTTGATGCATTCTTTGATTTGGGAAAATTGGGTTCTGCTTCCGCGCGCCATCTGGATCACAAGAAAAAAATACTACTCGTCCCACCCGAACTTCGAATGCGGTATGATCGGTTCTTCAAGGATGAAGTCGATGAATGGGCGCTTCGTCGGTATGTGTGGATTGTAGGATTGCCCGCACTGGCGTGCGTCGCGGCACTTTTTCTTGGACATTACAATTCAAGCAATATGCTACTGGTTTATTTCAGGCATGTTGTCGTCATTTTTTGCTCCTTCGCAAACATACTAGCGTTTTCATATCTTATTCGAATTGGTCGGCTTAGGTTTGACCTAGAGCGCGGTATCTTTTTCTCCCTTGAATCTCTATGCGCTAGTGTTAACGAAATTCGCGATGAATTGAAACTGCTTGCGTCTGCAAACTTGAACGCGGCTGTACTCGGCCTCGTTTCGCAGGTCGAGGAGGCCAAAAAACAACCCGACCTATTTAACAATGCGGGGTCCGGGATTTAGGCCGCCTTGATGTGCCGCTGATAATAGCCCGCGAAGTCAACAGACGGGCCACGCTTCAACGCCAATTCGGTCACGCGGCGAACCTGCGCGCCGTTGTCAACGCGGCGGGCGTCTTCACGCCACGCGCTTTCCTGCGCATAGCGAAGCAAATAGGGGCCGGCGACGTGGTGATGATGGCCCATTTCCGCGCGGCGAAGGCGCGAGAAATAGCTTTCCGCTTGGTTCGTGCAAGCGCCGTCCAGCGAATACGCTTCCTGGTGGTTGATGCGCTTCATCTCGTATTTCGAGGCAAGATCATTCCAGCCGCTCGCCTCGTCCGCGTTCACCACGGTCCCGAGTTCAACGCGCGCCTTGATCCATGACAGGGCGGCTTTCTCCGAGCAGAACACGGCGGGTAGCGAGCGGCCATCGCGCTCGCGCACTATGATAACCGACTGGCGCTTGCCGCTCATGTTCTCGGCCTTGCGGCGATCAATGCGATCCTCTTTCAGATTGGCGGGGCGGACGTAGCCTCCGAAATGCGCGCCGTCCACTTCGGCGGTTTTGCCAGTGCCGCCGACCTTGCGGCCGCGAAACTCTTCCGCCATCGCCTCGCGGACCTTGTGAAGCAGAACCCAGCAAGCCTTGTGCGACATGCCGAGATCGCGGGAGAGCGCTAGCGCGTTCTTGCCTTTGACTTCGTTGCAGAACACGGCCATCGCGGCGAGGTAGGCCCGCAGAGGGGCCTTGTGAGAGGCAAACATCGTCCCGCTGGTGATGGAGAAGTTCTTGCCGCAAGCCTTGCAGCGGAAGCGCAGGAGGCCCGCAGGGCGGCGAAACTCGTAGGGCTCCAAGCCGCCACAGTCCGGGCAGACTGGCGCTCCATCGGTCTCATTCCAGCGGATTTTGCGGAACGCGGTTTCGGCCTCGGCTTCCGTCATCCTGAAACCGTTGCGAGGCTCAAGGTCCGGGCGGCTTTGGACTGGAGGAAGTGGATGGACATGGCTAACCTCAACTAATTTCGTTGAGATAGGGTGTAATAGCCGAAATAGGTCATGTCAACTAAAATAGCCTACATTGACTTATTAGGGTAGAATCGCCATATTTGGCTTATGTCACTGATTCCGGCACAGGCGCGAGCGGCAAGGGCATGGCTGGGGATCAACCAAGCTGAGTTAGCCAAAAAAGCCAACCTCGGCCTTTCTACGCTCAAGGATTTTGAGGCCGGGAAGCGCATCCCCATCCAGAACAATCTCGTCGCCCTGCGACAGGCCCTAGAGGCCGCCGGGGCGCGTGAGTTCCTATCAGCTACAGACAACATCACCGCCGGCGCGAAGGCCGGCGGCGGTGTCGTTCCCATGCCTACAGGATCGGAAGCTCGGGCCCCGAAAAGTCGCTCGCGGCGATCAGGCAAACGCTTTCAAGGGGGAGCGCGAGCATGAGGGCGATGCGGGCGTGGGACCATCCATTGCGGACGCCCCACTTGACGCGGCACCGGTCAAAAAACGTTGGAATTTCGAAGGGATTCATTGGTTGTTTTTCCTGTTTTCAAGGTAACGAGATTCGCCTTGAAGATCAGGGACGCACATGCGATTCTGATATCTGGAATGGACACATGCCATCCCTGACTTCTTAGCGGGAGCGGAGAGGGTTTTGGTCCTAGGCGGGCTGGACGTTACTAGCGTCCGGCCCGTCGCATTTTGCGGCGACAGGCAGCCTAGGAACTCTTCTAGAAGAAGACACTGCCGACGATCATTCCTCGTCCTCCTGCTTGAGTTTGTTCCACTCGTATTTGTTGGGCGGGACTTTCAGGAGCCAGCGTCGATTGGTCAGCCGGAAAATCACGTTGTAGAGATTCCCCCGGCGAGAACTGACCAGCTCAGGCGACACCCCCGCCTTGATGAGGTCGCGGCGCATCATTTTCGGTGTTCGTGTCTGGCCGTCCTTCATCAGTTTCTTGATGTCGTCGGCGAGGTTTGTTTCCTTGGTATTGCCAGAGCTGGCGTTCCCTAGGAGGGTTTCGCCAGCCGCTATTTTAGCTTTCAGGGACTCCATTTCGACCGTCTCGCGGGCCACGATGACTTGTAGTTCACCAAGGCGAGCCTTCCAAACCTGCATTTCCTGCGAAATCAGCGCCGGAAGAGCAGCGTCTGTAAGCATATCTGGCAGTCGGGGCGATGATTTCGCCATAGCAGAGGTAGCCCGCTCGATTGTTCGCGCCAGATATTGGGCCTACCCGGAAATGAAATCAAGGCGGGATGGGAGATGATATGGAATTATCTAAGTACGTGCTCGGCCCGGAAATCAATGCTCGTTGTGACAACGAGCATATGTAGCTCTGGCAACGGCATTTCAAGAATCATTAGCTGGTCCATTGCGGGTTTATGTTTCGTCCAGATTCGGCCTTGAAAACACTGCACAATCAAGGATTTCCGCCATTTCCCCCTTTGCGCCAACAGACCGTGTGTACCAGGCGATGGAAATCCACGACCGCCTCGAAGCTGCCGATAACATCCAGCGACGTCTTTTCCGGCTGGCGGGCGCAGGCCAACGCAAGGCTTGACAGCCGGATGGCGAGTTCCTAATATGTTCTTATCGATTTGTGGGGTCTTGCGGAGGCTGCGAAGCTTTCGCTGGCCCCTTTTTGCGTCTTGGGTTGGAGGGCAAGGCATGATGTTTCGCGTCAAACCGGATAACGAATACGCAGGCAGGCGCTCGGGCCATAACATCTTGCGGCCGGCGCATCAAAATGAAAATTTCGACGAACAATTATGTTGCGCGCCTAGCAGGAGGGGAGGGGGGAAACGCGATTTCGCGAAAACAACGATCAAGCCCTCGTGGATCGGTGCGCGCCATCCACTAGATCGTGAGGCGATGCAATGACGGATTGGTTCGACCTCGCCGGCAAGGTCGCGCTCGTCACCGGCGGCAGCCGCGGATTGGGCCGCGAGATGGTGCTGGCGTTCGCCCGCGCCGGGGCCGATGTCGTCATCGCCAGCCGCAAGCTGGAGGCCTGCGAGGCGGTGGCGCGCGAGGTCGAGGCGTTGGGCCGGCGCGCGCTGCCCGTCGCCGCCCATGTCGGCAAATGGGACGACAATGACGCGCTCGCGGCGCGCGCCTTCGCCGAATTCGGCCGCGTCGACGTGCTGGTGAACAATGCCGGCATGTCGCCGCTCGCGCCGTCGCTCGCCGAGACGACCGAAGCGCTGTTCGACAAGGTCGTGGACGTGAACTTCAAAGGTCCGTTCCGGCTCTCGGTGCTGGTCGGCGAGAAGATGATGGCGGGCGGCTCGATCATCAATCTGTCCTCGACGGCCGCGTTCAAGCCGGAGCCGCACACCGTTCCGTATTCCGGCGCGAAGGCGGCGGTGAATGCGATGACGGTGGCGCTGGCCAAGGCCTTCGCGCCCAAGGTGCGTGTCAATTGCATCGCGCCGGGCCCGTTCCTCACCGACGTCTCGACGGCGTGGCGGCAGAACAAGGCCTATGAGCGCTCGCTCGGCTTGCAGCGCTTCGGCGAACCTCACGAGATCGTCGGCACGGCGCTCTATCTTGCCAGCGATGCGTCAAGCTATGTTACGGGACAGGTCATTCGCGTGGATGGGGGAACTTGGTGAGCAAGCCTGAGCTGGACTACCGGATCGCGCCGCAGCACGACGCGCGCGCCTATGCCCAGTTCTTCCGGAAATTCGGCCGGCTGCATATCCCGAACTTCCTGCGCGAGCAGGATGCGCAGAGCCTTTACGACGCGCTGGCCTTCCGCACGCCCTGGCGGCTGATGCTGATCCACGACGGGCCGCAGGAGATCACCGGCGAGGCTTGGGCGGCGATGCCCGCGGAGGAGCGGCAAAAGATCGACCGCGACGTGATCGAGGCGGCGAAAGTGCGCTTCGAGGGCCGCTTCTGCGAGCTTCGTTTTTCCGACGACGGCGAGATCTATGGCGGCGACATCCCCGAGCTCACGGCGCTCAGCCGGTTCCTCAATTCCCCGCCGTTCCTGGCATTCATCCGTACACTGACAGAATCGCCCGACATCGCGCTGGCCGACGCGCAGGCCACGCTCTACCGGCCGGGCGATTTCCTGCACCGCCACAACGACATCTATGCCGGTAAGAACCGTGTCGCCGCCTATGTCTACAATCTGACGCCGCGCTGGCAGGCGGAATGGGGCGGGCTGCTCGGCTTCCTCGACCAGGACGGCCATGTCGCGGAGGCTTATACGCCGACCTGGAACGCGCTGAACATCTTGCGCGTGCCGCAGATGCATTATGTGAGTCATGTGGCGCCGTTCGCCGTCAACGGCCGCTACAGCGTCACGGGCTGGCTGCGCAGGAAGTAAGCGCGTCTTCCAGCCGGTCGTTGCCCCAGAAGAGTTCGGAGCCGGCGGTGAAGGACGGGGCGCCGAAGATGCCGCGGGCGATGGCTTCCTTGGTCTGGGCCTTGAGCTTCGCCTTGTCGATGGGCTGGGGCAGGATGTTCAGCCTACGGAGGATATCGGTCAGCACGTCGTCGTCGCTGATGTCCTTGCCCTGCGCGAAATTGGCGGTGTAGACGGCGCGGCTGAAATCGGCGATGCGCGCGCCGCAGGCGATGGCCAGCCGGGCCGCCTTCAGCCCGTTCTGCGGAAAGGCGAAGGGCGGCAGCGTGAGTTTCAGGCCCTCCTTGGCGCAGATGCGCTCCAGGTCGCGCCACATATAGGCGCCCTTGACGGGGTAAAGATTGAAGGGCGAGTCTGTCCAACCCTGGCTGGCGAAAATGGGGCCGAGCAGGAAGGGCCGCCAGACGATCGCGACACCGGCGGCCTTGGCCAATGTCTCGATCCGCATGGCGGCGGGATAGGAGTAGGTGCTGGCGAATTCGTACCAGAACTCGACTGTGCGCATTCGCTGGCTTGCTCTCGATTGCCGCTTCCCTATAGTCCCGATCCCTCGGTCGGGAGAAGGCTTTGAGCAAGGCGCGCGTGAAAAAAGTGGTGCTGGCCTATTCGGGCGGCCTCGACACCTCGGTCATCCTGAAATGGCTGCAGACGGAGTATGGCGCGGAGGTCGTCACCTTCACCGCCGATCTGGGCCAGGGCGGCGAGATCGAGCCGGCGCGCAAGAAGGCGGAGCTGCTCGGCATCAAGCCGGAGAACATCTTCATCGAGGATGTGCGCGAGGAGTTCGTCCGCGACTACGTGTTCCCGATGTTCCGCGCCAATGCGGTGTATGAGGGCGTCTATCTGCTGGGCACCTCCATCGCGCGGCCGCTGATCGCCAAGAAGCAGATCGAGATCGCGCAGAAGGTCGGCGCCGATGCCGTCTCCCATGGGGCCACCGGCAAGGGCAACGACCAGGTGCGCTTCGAGCTCGGCTATTACGCGCTGAAGCCTGACATCCGCATCATCGCGCCGTGGCGGGAATGGGACCTGGCGAGCCGCACCAAGCTGATCGAATTCGCCGAGACGCACCAGATCCCGATCCCGCGCGACAAGCGCGGCGAGGCGCCGTTCTCGGTGGACGCGAACCTGTTGCACTCGTCGTCGGAAGGCAAGGTGCTGGAGGATCCGGCGGTCGAGCCCGAGAGCATCGTCTATCAGCGCACCATCGATCCTCAGGACGCGCCCGACAAGCCGACGGTGGTCGAGATCGGATTCGAGAAGGGCGACGCGGCGTCGATCGACGGCAAGGCGCTGTCGCCGGCCACGCTGCTGACCGCGCTGAACGAACTGGGCCGCGCCAACGGCATCGGCCGCGTCGACCTGGTCGAGAACCGCTTCGTCGGCATGAAGTCGCGCGGCGTCTACGAGACGCCGGGCGGAACGATCCTGCTCGCCGCCCACCGCGCGATGGAGTCGATCACGCTCGACCGCGGCGCGGCGCATCTCAAGGACGAGTGGATGCCGCGCTACGCCGAGCTGATCTATAACGGCTTCTGGTTCTCGCCCGAGCGCGAGATGATGCAGGCCGCGATCGACAAGAGCCAGGAGTTTGTCGCCGGAACCGTGCGGCTGAAGCTCTACAAGGGCAACGCGATCGTCATCGGGCGGTCCTCGCCCTATTCGCTCTACAGCCAGGACCTCGTGACCTTCGAGGACGACAAGGGCGCCTACGACCAGAAGGATGCGCAGGGCTTCATCAAGCTCAACGCGCTGCGCCTGCGGACTCTCGCCATGCGCAAGCGGAGGGCGACATGAGGTTCGTCATCGCCGCCGTCGCGCTCGGGTTGACCGCGCCGGCGCTTGGAACGCCGGCAGAGAAGCCCACGCTCGCCTGTCTTGAGACCGCGCAAGACAACGGCGCCGATCCGCAGCATTGCGTCGGGCTGATCGTCGCGTCGTGCAAGCGCGCCGGCGCGAGCGACGTGGATTGCGCCGCCAGGGAGCTCGCCTTCTGGCAGTCCAAACTTGACAAGGCGTGGAAAGAGGCGAAGCCGGTTCTCGCGGGCTATCCCGATCTCGCGCGGGACCAGCGCGATGCCCAGGCGCTGTGGCTGCAATATCGCGACAAATCCTGCGCGATCGCGGACAAGGTCGATCCCGGCACCATGCCGGGCGGTTCTGCGGCGTGCCGGATGCGCGAAACCGCCGCGCGTGCAATCGCCGTGGGATCCATCGTGGACTCGCTATCGGAACATTGACCATGAGCGCAAACGCCGAGCAGATCGAATATTGGAACGGCCGTGTCGGCAATCGCTGGGCGGCGCTGCAGGAGACCATCGACGCGAGCCTGGCGGCGATCGGCGGCGCGGCGCTGAGCTTCGCCGCCGCCAAGCCGGGCGAGCGCGTGCTCGACATCGGCTGCGGCTGCGGCACCACGACCTTGGCGCTGGCCAAGGCGGTCGCGCCCATGGGCGTGGTGGAGGCCATCGATATCTCCGCGCCGATGCTCGATTTGGCGCGCGAACGGACGAAGGCGGCCGGCGTCAAGATCGGCTTCATGCAGGCGGACGCGGCGACGCATCTGTTCTCGGCGCGCTTCGATCTCGTCTTCTCGCGCTTCGGGGTGATGTTCTTCGGCGATCCAGTGTCCGCTTTCGCCAACATCCGGGAAGCGTTGGCGCGGAGAGGTCGGCTCGCCTTCGTCTGCTGGCGCGGTGTGGGGGAGAACCTCTGGGCCAGCGTGCCGATCGCCGCGGCGCGCGACCTGATCCCGCCGCAGCCGGCCGGCGATCCGCACGCGCCGGGCCCTTTCGCCTTCGCCGACCGCGACCGGCTGCACGGCATCCTCGAACAGGCGGGCTTCGCCAATATCCGCATCGAGGCGCTCGACACGACGATGTATATGGGCACGAACGTGACAGAGGCCGCGCAGCAGGCGCTCAATATCGGCCCGCTGGCGCGCGCCGCCACCGAACTGGACGAAGCGCAGCGGGAGAAGATCCGCGGCGTCGTCGCGACCGCGATGGAGAAGCACAAGACCGCGCAAGGCGTGACGCCGGCCGCGGCGTGCTGGCTGGTCGGCGCGACGCTTTAATCGCCGCTGTCGCCGCCGTCGTCGGAATCGCCGGGCTTCTTCTTGCGGGAGCTTTTTGTGTCGCCGGGCGGATCGTCCTTCAGCACGCTGGCGCGCATCCAGCCTTTGACGCTGCCGTCCTGCACCTCGGCCCATTTGTCGGAGACGGCGATCATCTGGAGCGCCGCGCCCTTGGGCTCCTTCTTGATCGTCTCCGACGCATAGGACGGCGCCTTGCGCAGATCGGAATTGTTGCGGTGAACGTATTTCGTGCCCGACGCCTTCGTCGCCGCCGCGATCACCGAAGCGCCCGCCTCCGCGCGATGACCGCGATGCTTGACGGCCGCCGGTGTCTCGCTCGACGGCGCGGGTGTGGCCGCCGGCGACGCATCGTCGGAATAGCTGTCGTCGTCGTTCGCGTCCGCGACGGTGGCGGGAGGCGACCGTGTCGCGACCGGCGCCGTCGCCCGCCCGGCCCAGAAGCCGCCGCCGGCGAGGAGGATCGCGGCCAGCGCCGCGCCAAGCGCGAGCCCGGTCTTGCCGCGGAAGAACGCCGAAACGGCGGAGAGAATGCCACCCATTATTGGTCCCCTTATATGGGGACATCCTAGACGGGCAGTTAACTATACGTCCAGCGCGGCGTTGAGGGCGTTCTCCTGGATGAATTCGCGGCGGGGTTCGACGACCTCGCCCATGAGCTTGACGAAAAGGTCGTCGGCCTCGTCGGCGTGCTCGATCTTCACCTTCAGGAGGGTGCGCACGTTCTCGTCCAGCGTGGTCTCGAAGAGCTGCGAGGCGTTCATCTCGCCCAGGCCCTTGTAGCGCTGGATGGCGAGGCCCTTGCGGCCCCATTCGAAGATGGCATCGAGGAGCTGCGACGGCGAGCGGACCTCGTGGGTCTCGTCCTTGCGGCGTATGGTGCTGGGCTTCTCGTAGATGGCTTTGAGGTCGGCCGACAGGCGGTCGAGTTTGCGGGCATCGGCGCTGGCGATGAGTTGGCCGTCGATGGCGACGGCCTCGCGCACGCCGCGCACTTCGCGCCAGAACCTCAAGCCGCCATCGGAGGTCGGTTCGCCTTGCCAGCCGCGCTCGGTCTCGTCGCTCAGCTGGTCCAGGCGCTGGGCGATATCCTTCGCGGCCTGCTCGGCCCTCGGACGGTCGTTGAGGACATCCGGATTGAGCGCGCCGGCGATGGCGGTCTGCTCGAGCACGAAACGCGGATAATGCGACGGGAAGCCGTCCAGCGCGGCGCGGGCCGCGCGCGCTTTCTCGATCACCGCATCGAGGTCCGCGCCGGTGACGGTTTCGCCGCCGGCTTGGGTGAACACCGTGCCGGAGGAACCTTCGCTGACGAGATAGTCCTGCAGCTCGCTGTCATTCTTCAGGTAGCGCTCGCTCTTGCCGCGCGTCGCTTTGTAGAGAGGAGGTTGCGCGATGAAGATGTGGCCGCGCTCGAGCAGCGCCGGCATCTGGCGGAAGAAGAACGTCAGCAGCAGCGTACGGATATGGGCGCCGTCGACGTCGGCGTCGGTCATGATGATGATCTTGTGGTAGCGCAGTTTGTCCGGATTGAACTCCTCCGCGCCGATGCCGGTGCCGAGCGCGGTGATGAGCGTGACGATCTCGGTGCTGGACAGCATCTTGTCGAAGCGGGCGCGCTCGACGTTCAGCACTTTGCCGCGCAACGGCAGTACTGCCTGGTTGTCGCGGTTGCGGCCCTGTTTGGCGCTGCCGCCGGCCGAATTGCCCTCGACGATGAAGATTTCGCACTTGGAGGGATCTCGCTCCTGGCAGTCGGCGAGCTTGCCGGGAAGCGACGCGCCGTCGAGCACGCCCTTGCGGCGCGTCAGTTCGCGCGCCTTGCGGGCGGCTTCGCGGGCGAGCGCGGCTTCGACGACCTTGCCGACGACGGCCTTGGCCTCGGCGGGATGCTCCTCCAGCCAGCGGCCGAGCTGCTCCAGCACCACGCCTTCGACGGCGGGGCGCACTTCGGAGGAGACGAGCTTGTCCTTCGTCTGGGAGGAGAATTTCGGATCGGGCGCCTTGACCGAGAGCACGCAGGTCAGGCCCTCGCGGCAATCCTCGCCGGTGAGCGCGACCTTGTCCTTCTTGGCCGAGCCCATCTCGTCGGCATATTTCGTCACCACGCGGGTGAGCGCGGCGCGGAAGCCGGCGAGATGCGTGCCGCCGTCCTTCTGCGGGATGTTGTTGGTGAAGCAAAGCATGCTCTCGTGATAGGAGTCGTTCCAGGTGAGCGCCGCCTCCACCGAGATGCCGTCGCGCATCGCGCCCAGCAGAACGGGCGCCGTGATCAGGCTCGATTTGGCGCGGTCGAGATAGCGGACGAAGGCTTCGAGCCCGCCCTCGTAATGCAGC
The DNA here is from genome assembly GCA_036491175.1 of Rhizomicrobium sp. Lineage (GTDB taxonomy): Bacteria > Pseudomonadota > Alphaproteobacteria > Micropepsales > Micropepsaceae > Rhizomicrobium. The sequence goes on along the minus strand of DASXCJ010000053.1, from coordinate 6,432 downwards.
GTCGTTTCCTTCTTCTCCACCCCGCGGTGGTCGGCGAGCACGATGGTGGTGCCGGAATTGAGGAAGGCGAGCTCGCGCAGGCGGTGCTCAAGCGTGGCGTAGTCGAATTCGGTCTTGGTGAAGGTCCGCGTCGAAGGCAGGAACGTCACTTCCGTGCCGCGCTGATCCGTTTTCGCTTCGCCCACGATCCGGAGCGGCGCCTCGGCCTCGCCATGGCGGAAGCGCATGTAGTGTTCCTTGCCGTCGCGCCAGATGCGCAGGTCCAGCCATTCGCTGAGCGCATTGACGACGGAAACGCCGACGCCGTGGAGGCCGCCGGAGACCTTGTAGGCGTTCTGCTCGAACTTCCCGCCGGCATGGAGCTGGGTCATGATCACTTCGGCGGCGGAGATGCCTTCGCCCTCGTGGATGCCCGTCGGGATGCCGCGGCCGTTGTCGCGCACGGTGCAGGAACCGTCGGGATTGAGGATCACGTCGATGCGGTTGGCGTAGCCGGCGAGCGTCTCGTCGATGGCGTTGTCGACCACCTCATGCACCATGTGGTGCAGGCCCGAGCCGTCGTCGGTGTCGCCGATATACATGCCCGGCCGCTTGCGCACGGCGTCGAGGCCCTTCAGCACCTTGATGCTGTCGGCGCCATAGTCACTGTTGTCGGGAAGGCCGGGAGAACTCATGCGTGTCACTCGGAAAGAAGGTTGGGCCGCGAATCCGCGACGGCGAAGAGATCGGCTTGGCCTCTGAGACTTGCGAACATCTCGATGTCGGTGCCCGTCAGCCAGGCTTGCGCGCCGAGCGCCAGGACCTCTTCGAAGAGAGCGGCACGGCGGGTCTGGTCCAGATGCGCCGCAATCTCGTCGAGCAGCAGCACCGGCGCACGGCCTTGTCTTATATGGGAAAGCTCCCAGGCATGCGCAAGGACGATGGCGATCAGAAGCGCCTTCTGCTCGCCGGTGGAACACTCCGCCGCGTCGGCGCGCTTGGCGGTGTGGCGCACGGCGAGATCGGAGAGATGCGGGCCGAAGGTCGTGCGCCCGGCTTCGGCGTCGCGGATGCGCGCGCGGGCGAAGCGGGTGCGGAACGCATCGGCGGGATCGGCTTCGGAGAGCAGCGCGTCGGCCTCGCCGGAGAGCGCCAGTTGCGCCGAGGGGAACGCACCGGCTTCACCGCGGGCGGCAAGGGCCGCATTCAGGCGTTCCACCGCGTGAGCGCGCGACTGGGCCAACGACACGCCGGCTTCGACCATCTCGGTCTCCAGTCCGTCGAGCCAGGCGGGATCGCGCGGGCCGTATTTGAGCAGGCGCGCGCGTTCGCGCATCGCCGTCTCGTAGCGCGCGGCATTCTTGGCGTGGCCGGGCTCGAAGCCGAAGACGAGGCGGTCGAGGAAGCGGCGGCGGCCGTTCGCGCCCTCGATGAAAAGCCGGTCCATGGCGGGCGTGAGCCACGCCATCTGGACCACCTCGGCGAGTTCCGAGGAACCCTGCGCGGGCGCATTGTTGAGGCGAAGCTGACGGCGCTCGCCGCCGTTGGGGCCAAGGGTGAGGCCGGTGCCGATCTCATAGGTCTGCTCGCCCTGCGCCACGGTGGCGGCGACGGCCCAGAGCGCTTCACTGGGGGCGGAAGGCCCGCGGCGCGTGTGCTCGCCGAGCTTCACGCCGCGAAGCCCGCGGCCGGGCGACAGAAGCGAGATCGCGTCCAGGATATTGGTCTTGCCCGCGCCGTTGGGGCCGGCCAGCACAACGGGACGCCCGCTGACCACAAGCTCGCCTATCGCATAGGAGCGGAAATTGGTCAGCAGGAGACGCGTGACGGCGAGCTTCGGCGCCGACGGTGAAGCAAGCGGCAAGGACGCGGCGTTCAACCCTTACACCCGCATCGGCATGAGGACATAGAGCGTGTGCGTGTCGCCTTCGTCCTCGATGATGGTCGGCGAGCCGGCGTCGGAGAGCAGGAAGCGGATGTTCTTGCCTTCGATCTGGCCGGTGATGTCGAGCAGGTATTTGGCGTTGAAGCCGATCTCGATGGCGGCGGCGCTGTAGGTTGCGCCCACTTCCTCGACGGCGGTCCCGGAATCCGGGTTCACCACGGTCAGCGTCAGCTTGTCCTTGGCGATGTTGAGCTTCACCGCGCGCGTCTTATCGGCCGAGATGGTGGAAACGCGGTCGACGGATTGCGAGAATTCCTTCGAGTCCAGCGACAAGACCTTGTCGTTGCCCGCGGGGATCACGCGCTGATAGTCCGGGAAGGTGCCGTCGATCAGCTTGGAGGTGAGCTCCACGCCGTCCGACATGAACTGAATCTTGGTGTCCGACAACGACACGTCGATCGCGCCTTCCGCGTCGTCGAGCAGGCGGCGCAGTTCGCCGACCGTCTTGCGCGGCACGATCACGCCCGGGATGTCGGCCGCGCCGTCCGGCAGGTCGATCTCGAAGCGGGCGAGGCGGTGGCCGTCCGTCGCCGCGGCGCGCAGGGCCTTGGTCTTCCCGTCCTTCGCGGCGTGGATGTAGATGCCGTTGAGGTAGAAGCGCGTCTCCTCGGTGGAGATGGCGAAGCGGGTCTTGTCGACGAGGCGCTTGAGGTCGCCGGACTCCATGCGGAATTTGTGCGGCAGCGCGCCGGCCGCCATTTGCGGGAAGTCTTCCTTGGGCAGGCAGGCAAGCTCGAAGCGCACCGCGCCGGAGGAGACCGACAGGCGGCCGCCTTCCTGCGCCAGCAGCTCGGCCTGCACCTGCGCGCCGTCCGGCAGCTTGCGCACGATGTCGTAGAGCATATGGGCAGGCGCGGTGGTGGCGCCGTTGCGGATCACGTCGGCGGGGATCGACTCCACGACCTCGATGTCGAGATCGGTGGCGGTCAGCTTCAGCTTGCCCTTCGCCGCCTCGATCATCACGTTCGATAGGATCGGGATCGTGTTGCGGCGTTCGACGACGCTTTGGACATGGCTGAGCGCCTTCAGAAAGGCGCCACGTTCGACGGTGATTTTCATCGCTTTTCGGTCTGCCCTGGATGGCCCATCAACCCCCGTTTCCAGCGCCCCGGAGACACCCGGTAACACCCTGAAATCCTTGAGCTTTACGGAGGCCTTCGACTCAAGTACCGGAGTATATCAGGCAGGGGAAAAAGAGAACAGCAAAACCAGCCCCTTAGGGGCGTACGCCGTAGGCCGCGTATTCCTCGGCGACGGCGGGCGTTTTGGCCGTGGCGGTGGCGATATCGGCCTGTCCGTCCGCCGTCCGCCCGAGCCTGAGCTTGACGATCCCGCGCATGTAGAGGGCGCTGGGAAGGGCAGGTTCGACGGCCAGCGCGGCCTCGTAGTCCACCAGCGCGGCGGCGAAATCGCCCTGGCGGAAATGGACGAAGCCGCGGCTGTCGAGGATGGCGAAACCCTTGGGCAGGATCGCCAGCGCCTTGTTGCAGGCGTCGAGCGCGACCGGCAGGTCGCGGCCGGCGACGGCGCGGATCCAGCATTGCAGGTTCAGGAGCGGCGCCGAATGCGGATCGATCTGGGCGGCGCGGTCGGCATCGTCCTGGGCGTGCGCGTAGTCCTTGCCGGCGAGATAGAGGAAGGCACGCTGGTTCAGCGCCTCGACCACGTTCGGATCGCGCGTCAGCGTGGCCGTGAAATCGGCCAACGCGCTCCTGGCGTCGTGCTTGTGTTCATAGGCCAGAGCGCGGGTGAGATAGGGCCTTGCGTCCCGCGGATTGAGCGCGATAGCCCGGGTTGCGTCCTGGACAGCCGCATCGTCGTTGTACAGGCGCATATTGGCGAGACCACGGTCGGCATAGGCGGCGGGATCGTCCGGCCTGAGCGCCAGCGTCTTGTCGAAGGACGCGATGGCCGCTTGATTGTCGCCCGCGCTGAGCTGGGCCTCGCCGAGATTGAAGAAATAGGACGGATCGCGCGGATTGATCGCGGCGGCGCGCGTCAGGTCTTCGACCGCGCCCTTGTAGTCGTGCTTGTGGAAGCGGGCGATGCCGCGATTGTCGAGCGTGTTGTCCTCGCCCGGCGTGAGCGCCAGCGCAGCCGTGAAGTCGGCTTCGGCGGCGTCGTAGTCGCCGCGATGGAGTCGGATCAGGCCGCGATTGTTGAAGGCCGGCCCGTCCTTGGGATTGAGGCCGATCGCCGTGGCGTAGTCGCGCTCGGCGGAGGCTGAATCGTGCTTGCGTTCCTCGGCGAGGCCGCGCTCGACATAGGCGTTGGATTTCTTGGGGTCGAGCGCAATGGCCTGGCTGAAGTCGGCGAGCGCCTCGTCTGGTTTGTTCAGCGCAAGATAGGCCAAGCCGCGGTCGAAATAGGCGGTGCGGGCCGCCTTGTCGTTGGCGATCACGATGGAATAGTCGGCGACGGCGCCGGGGGCATCGCCCATATGCTCCTTGGCGAGCGCGCGGTCGAAATAGGCGTTGGAATCCTTGGGCGCGAGCGTCGTCGCCTTGTCGTAATCGGCGATGGCGAGCGCGTATTGGCCTTTGTGGCGATAGGCGACGCCGCGCAGCGTGTAGCCGGCGGCATAGTCGGGCGCCATGGCGATCAGCGCATTGAGGTCGGCGATGGCGGCGTCGGAATTCTCCAGCCCGATATAGGAGCGTGCGCGATTGTAGAGCACGTCCGGGTCCTTGGGCGTAAGCGCGAGCAGCTTGCTGAAATCGGCAAGCGCGGATTCGAATTTCTCCTGCTCGTTGTAGACGAGACCGCGATTGAACAGCGGCGCGGCCTGATCCTTGACCAGCGGCATCTCCGCCGTGAAATCGGCCAGCGCGAGATCGTATTGGCGGGTCTGGAAATAGGCGAGGCCGCGGCCGTTCAGCGCCCAGCCGTCCCGCGGATCGATCGCGAGCGCCGCCTGGAAGTCCTTGATCGCCGCGTCGTACTGGTTGAGCGCGAGATAGGCCTGGCCCCGCTTGCCGAGCAGCCAGGGCTCGTCGGGATCCTTGTTGAGGCCGAGGTCGAAATCCTTGATCGCCGCGGCCGCGTCCTTCTTCTCGAGATAGACGGCGCCGCGCCAGCCATAGTTCTCCGGATCGTCGGCGTTCAGCGACTGCGCCTTGGAGAAGTCGGCGATGGCCTGGTCGAATTGCTTCTTGCCGATTTCGGCGCGGCCGCGGATGGTATAGCCCAGCGAAAGCTCGGAGCGCATGGCGATGACGCGGTTGGCGTCCTCGATGGCCTTGTCGAATTCGCCCTCGTCGACATAGGCGCGGGCGCGCTGGAAATAGGCTTGCGGATCGGCGCCGTCATAGGAGATCGCGGTGTCGAATTCGGCGATCGCGTCGTCATATTTCTCCTCGAGCAGGCGGGCGAGGCCGAGATCGTAATGCGCGACGCTGGAGCCGGGCTGCAGGTTGGTGGCCTGGGCGAAATCCTCCTCGGCCGCCTTGAGATCGCCGAGTTCGAAATTGGCTTCGCCGCGGAAGATGTAGCCATCTCCGCCGCCGCCGTCCTTGATACATTGGCCGGCGAGATCGCGCAGATGCTCCAGCCGGGTCTTGCGGTCGGCGGGCGGTTCCGTGCGGCCGGCCGGCATCGAGGTTTGCGCCGCCTCGGCGCAGGAATGCGCGGGCGGCAAAGGTCCCTTCGGCGCCGTGACGGTTCCCGGCGTCATGCTTCCAAGCGACAAAGCAAAAAGAATTGCGATCACGCGCCGGCCCCCAGACGGCCCAATCTAGGGCGGTCTGGGAGTGCCGGGCAAGCGAACGCGGTTAATACGCTTTTGCTAGGCGCCCGCGCGCGACAGGACGGTGCGCAGGAAGTTCACTTCCTCGCTGAACGCCTTGTCCTCTTCGCAGAGCGCGGCGATGCGGCGGCAGGCATGGAGCACGGTCGTGTGGTCCCGTCCGCCGAAGCGTTTGCCGATCTCGGGCAGGGACCGCATCGTCAGTTCGCGGGCAAGATACATCGCCACCTGTCGCGGACGGGCGATGCGGCGCGCGCGGCCGGCCGATTGGAAATCGCGCAGGTCGAGTTTGTAGAACTCCGCCGTCTTGCGCTGGATGTCCTCGATGGAGGTCTTGCGCGCGGAGACCGTCGTCTGCCCCAGGATCTGTTGCGCGGCTTCGAGGGTGAGCGGCTGCTTGGTCAGGTCGGCATAGGTTGCCAGCTTGGTGAACACGCCGATCAGATCGCGCGGGCTGTTCTCCTCCATGTCGGCGATGCGTTCCAGAACATCTTCCGGCACAGGTGCCGCACCGCGCGAGCGCGCAAAATCCGCCGCGCGCGATTTGAGGATCGCCATGCGGGTGGCGCGATCCGGCTTGTCCAGCGCGATCACCAGCCCGCCAGACAGGCGCGAGCGGACATCGGCGCTGAGATTGTCGATGGCGCTCGGTGCCTTGTCGGCGGCGATCACCAGCTTGCGGCGCAGATCGGAGAAGGCGTTCAACGTGTGCAGGAATTCCGACACGGTATAGGTCGAGCGGCAAAGGTGTTGCAGGTCGTCG
>DASXCJ010000052.1:0-7799 GCA_036491175.1 Rhizomicrobium sp. | reverse complement strand
CTCTCGACCTACCCCTTACCAAGGGGTTGCGCTACCACTACGCTACTCCGGCATCCGAAAGGACGGCTGCTATAGCCAACCCGGACGCAAAGGGAAAGACCCCTATGGCGAAGAAGCCGGCCACCCGGCAGGAGCGCCTGGCCCAAGCTTTGCGCGAGAACCTGAAGCGGCGAAAAGCCGCCGACAGGGCGCGCACCGTCAAGGCGCCGGATGCCGCCCCGGACGGCCCAAAATCGACCCAAAAGCAAAGCTAAAACCCGTGTTAAGCGAAGGGCCTCGCGGCGCTATCCGACCCGGGCCCGCCGCGCTACAAGGAACGACGGCGGCGTGGCCGCATTGAGGGCATATGGACAAGATTCGCGTGAGAGGCGGCAACCGCCTCAAGGGTGAGATTCCGATCAGCGGCGCCAAGAACTCGGTGCTCAAGCTCATGGCGGCGGCGATCCTGACCCCCGATCCGGTGTTCATCCGCAACGTGCCCCGCCTGGCCGACGTCGACGCGATGGCCGAGCTGGTGATGCAGTTCGGCGCCACCCTGAACATCCGCCGCGGTACCGGGCTGGGCTCCAGCGACGTCATCCGACTGCATGCCGGCACCATCGAGTCGGCGGTCGCGCCCTACGACATCGTGCGCAAGATGCGCGCGAGCTTCCAGGTCACCGGCCCGCTGCTCGCCCGTCACGGCCACGCCAAGATATCGCTGCCCGGCGGCTGCGCCATCGGTGCCCGCCCCGTCGATTTCCACATCCAGGGGCTGGAGGCGCTCGGCGCCAAGATCACGCTCGAAGGCGGCTATGTCATCGCCGACACGCGGGGCCGCCTCAAGGGCACCACCTTCACCGTGCCGCGCGCCTCGGTCGGAGCGACCGAGACCGTGATGATGGCCGCGACGCTGGCCGACGGCCGGACCGTGCTCAAGAACGCCGCCCGCGAGCCGGAGATCGCCGACCTCGGCCAGTTCCTCGCGGCGATGGGCGCGAAGATCAGCGGCCACGGCACCGGCGAGATCGTCATCGACGGCGTCGAGCGCCTGCACGGCTGCGATTATGCCGTAATGCCCGACCGCATCGAGACCGGCACCTACGCCATCGCCACCGCGCTCGCCGGCGGCGAGGTCGAGCTGATCGGCGCGCGCGCCGACACCAGCGGCGCGCTGTTCCATCTGCTGCGCAACATCGGCGCCGAGGTCACCGAAACCAACCGCGGCATCGCGGTCCATCGCAACGGCATCCGTCCTGTCGCGACCGACGTCACCACCGACATCTTCCCGGCCTTCCCGACCGACCTTCAGGCGCAGTTCATGGCGCTGATGGCGGTGTCCGAGGGCATCTCCCACATCCGCGAGACGGTGTTCGAGAACCGCTTCATGCATGTGCCGGAGCTGGCGCGCATGGGCGCCGACATCCATGTCGAGGGCGATCTCGCCATCGTGAAAGGTGTCGAGCGGCTCAAGGGCGCGCCGGTGATGGCGACCGATCTGCGCGCGTCGTCCTCGCTGGTGCTGGCGGGCTTGGCGGCCGAAGGCGAGACCATCGTCAACCGCGTCTATCATCTCGACCGCGGCTTCGAGCGGCTGGAGGAGAAGCTTTCCGGCGTCGGCGCCGACATCGAACGGATCTCCGCATGAGCCGTGAAGTTCTGGCCGCGGAGGATGCGGAAGACCTCGAAGTCATCTCGGCGAAATTGCAGGACGCCGTCGCCAAGGTCAGCGATCTCGTCTACCTGCCCAAGCAGCGCCGGTTTGCAGGCCTGTTCAACCGCTTCAAATGGGAGAACGCCCGCAAGGACGGCGACCTGCGCGTCCGCGCAGGCCTCTATATCGACGGCGTGCTGTCGGCGAAGTCGCACAACATCCTGCGCGGCGCACCGGACGCGGTGCTGTCGCTGCTCGCCATTCGTTTCGAGTCCAAGGACGGCGCGGAGGACCCTGGCGGCGTGATCCATATGCAGTTCGCCGGCGGCGGCACGATCCGGCTGGACGTGGAATGCATCGCCGCGGGGCTCAGCGACGTCAGCGGCGAATGGGCCGCGCTGGGCCGCCCCGAGCACGAGACCTGAGATGACGCGCCGGCTCGACAGCGGCGCGCCGGATTTCCAGCGTGCTTTCGACGATTTGATCGGCGCCAAGCGCGAGACCGGCGAGGATGTGGCCGACTCCGTCCGCGCCATCATCGCCGAAGTGCGCTCGCGCGGCGACGAGGCGCTGTTCGACCTGACCGAGCGCTTCGACAAGCTGCGGCCTCAAGCGTTGCGCCTGACGCAGGCCGAGATCGACGCCGCCGAGGCGCTATGCTCGAAAGAGTCGCTGGACGCGTTGCGCCTCGCGGCGTCGCGCATCGAGACCTATCACCGCAAGCAGTTGCCCGCGGATGAGAGCTTCACCGACGACACGGGCGCGACCTTGGGCTGGCGCTGGACGCCGCTCGACAGCGTCGGCCTCTATGTGCCCGGCGGCACCGCGAGCTATCCGAGCTCCGTGCTGATGAACGCGATCCCGGCGAAGGTGGCCGGCGTCGGCCGCATCGCCATGGTCACGCCGGGCGCCGATCCGCTGGTGCTGGCCGCGGCGAAACTGGCCGGTGTGCGCGAGATCTACCGCATCGGTGGCGCGCAGGCCGTCGCCGCACTGGCTTACGGCACCAAGACCATCGCCGCCGTGGACAAGATCGTCGGCCCCGGCAATGCCTATGTCGCCGCCGCCAAGCGCGAGGTCTTTGGCCAGGTCGGTATCGACTCCATCGCGGGTCCGTCGGAAATCCTGGTTGTGTCGGACGATGCCAGCGATCCGGACTGGATCGCCGCCGACCTGCTCAGCCAGGCCGAGCATGACAGTTCCTCGCAAAGCATCCTGATCACCGACAGCGCCGATTTCGCCGCCAAGGTCGAGGCCGCCGTCGAACGCGCGCTGGCGCTCCTGCCGCGCAAAGAGATCGCGGCCGCGAGCTGGCGCGAACATGGCGCGGTGATCGTGGTGGCGAAGCTGGACGATGCCGCGCCGCTGGTGAACCGCATCGCGCCGGAGCATCTGGAGATCGCCACCGCCGATCCCAAGGCGCTGCTCGCCAGGGTGCGCCATGCGGGCGCCATCTTCCTCGGCCGTCACACGCCGGAGGCGATGGGCGACTATATCGCCGGGCCCAACCATGTGCTGCCCACGGCGCGCACGGCGCGGTTCTCGTCGGGCCTGTCAGTGCTCGACTTCCTGAAGCGCACGACCCTGCTGTCCTGCGCGCCGTCGACGCTCAACGCCCTCGGACCGGCGGCGATCACACTGGCGGAGGCGGAGGGTCTCGACGCCCATGCGCGTTCCATCGCGGCGCGGCTGAACCGGCGATGAGCGGCTATCGCATCTCGTCCATCCAGCTCGACGAGAAGAGCGTCGTGCGCCGCACCCGCGAGATCGAGCAGGAACGCGAGATCGCGATCTACGATCTGTTGGAGGAAAATTCTTTCCAGCTCGCGGAATCCGATGGCGGCCCGTACAAGCTCATCCTCGGCGTCGAGGAGAACCGGCTGATCTTCGACATAAGGTTGGAGGACGACAGCGAACATGGCCGGGTGATGCTGTCGCTGACGCCGTTCCGCACCGTGATCAAGGACTACTTCCTGATCTGCGATTCCTATTTCAAGGCGATCCGCAACGCGCCGCCCTCGCAGATCGAGACGCTCGATATGAGCCGCCGCGCCGTCCACAACGAAGGCTCGGTGCTGCTGCGCGAACGCCTCAAGGGCAAGATCGAGGTCGACCACGACACGGCGCGCCGGCTTTTCACCCTCGTCTGCGTCCTGCACCTGCGAGGCTGACGATGCGCGGCCCCAACGGCGAGGAGCTCCCGCAATCCATCCTCTTCGCCTGCACTCTCAACGCGGTGCGCAGCCCCATGGCCGCCGCCATCATGCGCCAGCGCTACGGCAAGTTCGTCTATGTCGAGAGCGTGGGCGCGCGGGCCGGCGAGAAGGACCCGTTCATCGCCGAGGTGCTGGACGAGATCGGCGTCGAGCTCGGCAAGCACCGCCCGCGCAGCTTCGAGGAGATGGAGGACGCCGCCTTCGACCTCGTGATCACCCTGTCTCCCGAGGCGCATCACAAGGCGATGGAACTGACCCGGACCTCTGCCGCGCTCGTGGAGTACTGGCCGACCATGGACCCCACCCTGGTTGAGGGCAGCCGCGGCCAGCGCCTGGACGCCTACCGCGCCTGTCGCGACGCCCTGGAAGACCGCATCGCGGCAAGGTTTTCGGTCAACCGAGGGGCGGACTGACCCCCTCCGTCTCGCGGCTGCTTCGCAGTGCGATCCACCTCCCCCGCTTGCGGGGAGGTGGACGCCGAGAGAGTGGAGCGAACGACGGCGGACGGAGGGGTAAGTCGCCAAAACCCTTGCTTTTCCACCCTTTCGGTGGCATCTCCCACGCCTCCCAACCAGCCAGAGGGTAAATGGCAAAGGAAGAACTTCTTGAATTCGAGGGCGTCGTCAGCGAATTGCTGCCGAACGCGACCTTTCGCGTGAAGCTGCAGAACGATCACGAGATCATCGCCCATACCGCGGGCAAGATGCGCAAGAACCGCATCCGCGTGCTGACCGGCGACAAGGTCATGGTGGAGATGACGCCCTATGACCTCACCAAAGGCCGGATCACCTATCGCTTCAAATAGGCTCGTCCTGGCGAGCGAGTCGCCGCGCCGCCTGGCGCTGCTCGCCCAGGCCGGGATCGTGCCGGAAGCGGTCGCGCCGGCCAATGTCGACGAGACACCCCGCAAATCCGAACCGCCGCGCGCCTATGCTCTGCGGCTCGCCGTGGCGAAGGCAAAAGCCGTCGGCGCGGATGCAGGGACCGTTGTGCTCGCCGCCGACACGGTCGTCGCCTGCGGGCGGCGCATCTTGCCGAAAGCGTCAACCCGCGAAGACGTGCGCGAATGCCTCGCGATGCTGTCCGGCCGCCGTCACCAAGTGATCACCGCCGTCGCGGCGTTAACACAGGACAGTCTGCGCACGCGCGTGGCGATGACGCGTGTGTCATTCACGCGGTTGAGCGACGCTGACATTCAGTCATATCTCGAATGCGGCGAAGGCATCGGCAAAGCGGGCGGCTATGCGATCCAGGGACGCGCGGAGATTTTCGTGCGCCAGATCAGCGGCTCCTACTCGAATGTTGTCGGCCTTCCGCTTTTCGAAACGGTGTCTCTTCTTAGAGGATGCTCTTTTGCATTTCCGTGATACGCTTCGCGTGCTGCTATTGTTTGAACGCGATCATGGAAAAGGAAGTCCTGATCAATGCCGGGGCGGGAGAGATCCGCGTCGCCATTGTAGAATACGGGAAATTGCAGGAGCTGTTCCTCGAGCGCGTGTTGGGCTTGGGCGACGACGCGCCGAAGAAGCGGGGCGGCCGCTCCGGCCACAGCCTGATCGGCAACATCATCCTGGGCCGCGTGCAGCGCGTGCTGCCCGGCATGCAGGCCGCTTTCGTCGATATCGGATTGGACCGCGCCGGATTCCTGGGCGCCCGCGAGGCGCGCTGCCTCGCCGACCTGCCGGGCTTCGAGGACGATCGCGCGCCCAAGATCAGCGACTGCGTGCGCGAGGGCGAGGACATCGTCGTGCAGGTGGTGAAGGATCCCATCGGCGAGAAGGGTGCGCGGCTGTCGGCCAACGTCACCGTGCCGGGGCGTCTGTTGGTGATGGTGCCCAACCAGCCCGGCATCGCGCTGTCGCGCCGCATCGAGGACGAAACGGAACGTGCGCGCCTCATCGCCATGGGCGAGCAGATGATCGCGGAAGGCGAGGGCAAGCTGATTCCGGGCGCGGGCTACATCGTGCGTAGCGCCGGCATCGGCGCGACGCCGGCCGATTTCCGCGAGGATGCGGAGCGCTTGGCCGAGGCCTGGCGTCCGGTGATGTCGCGCCGCCAAAGCGCGCGCGGGCCGGCGACGCTCTATCACGACCTCGATCCCGTCGAACGCACCATGCGCGACGAGGTCGATGCGCACACGGGCCGTGTGCTGATCGACGACATGGAGGCCTATGAGGCCGCGCGCGCCTATTGCCGCCGCGCCATGCCGGATGCCGAAGACAGGATCCAGCTCTTCAACGGCCCCGGCATGCTGTTCGATCTCTACGACCTGGAGGACGAGATCGCGCGGCTGACCGATACGCGCGTGTCGCTGCCCTCGGGCGCCTGGATCACCATCGAAGGCACCGAGGCGCTGACGGCGATCGACGTGAACTCGGGCAGCTATACCGCGGCGACGGGGCTGGAGGAGACAAGCCTCAAGGTCAATCTCGAGGCTGCGCATGAGATCGGCCGCCAGCTCTGCCTGCGCGGCATCGGCGGGCTTATCGTGATCGACTTCATCCATCTGAGCGATCCGGTGAACATCGAAAGCGTGCTCGACGTCCTGGCCGCGAGCCTCGCCAAGGACAGGACGCCGACGCAGATATCGCCCATGTCGGAATTCGGCCTGGTCGAGATCACGAGGAAGCGCATCCGCGATCCTCTCGTGAAGCTGATGACCGAATGCTGCCGCCCCTGCGACGGCCATGGCCGCAGGCGGACGAAGGACGCGGTGGGGCTGGAAGTCATCCGCCAGATCGAGCGCCAGGCCTCGGCCGCGCCCGGCAAGCAGATCGTGGTGCGTGCGTCGCCCGAGATCGTGCACTGGCTGGAGAGCCATGCCGGCGAGGTCGGGCCGGCGCTGACGCGGCGCGGCGCGGCGCGCGTCTCCTACGAGCCGCGGCAGGAATTCACCCGCGAGGGTTACGATGTCGGAACAGCCGCCTAAGCGGGCGCCGCTCTGCCCCATCTGCCGCAAGCCCCAGGATGCGCGGTTCAAGCCCTTCTGTGGCAAGCGCTGCGCCGATGTGGACCTCGGCCGCTGGCTGAAGGAGGGCTACGCCGTTCCGGCCGTGGAGGAGCCCGAGCCTGGCAGTGAAGACGGGGATTCCGGCGACACAGGGTAGAGGGCATTGGGGGAAGGCGAGGCGCCTGTGACCGCTGGACAGGCCCGGGCCTCTCCCCTAAAAGCCTGCCTCCCGGGCGCTTCGCCCGGCCATCCGACAGCCCTTTTCGAGGGTACGCCCAGGTAGCTCAGTCGGTAGAGCAGTGGATTGAAAATCCACGTGTCGGTGGTTCGATTCCGCCCCTGGGCACCATCGTTACGCAAACCGGTTCGAGCAGATCCGCCTCAAGAGCGCCGTCGCCCGCTTTGCCACGCGGTGCGTCGCAAGCGGCGATGGATGAGTCGATTGTCCCGTCGCAAATCCGTTCGCCGTCTCTTTCGAGAGAAAGCGCAAAACGCGGAATAGGCGAAAGCCCGTGTCTCAAATTGCATCTTCCCCTATTTCCTCGGGGCATATCGAAACCTTATACCGAATTCGCCATATTTTGCTTCGCACCGGTCGGTGTCATCGTAGCTCTCGAATATCTTGGGCGGGGCTTTAGCGTGTCGATCAAGAAACTGCTTTTCGCGGCGTGTTTGGCATCCGCGAGTCCATCTTTGATGTCGTCACCCGCGTTTTCTGCGGACACGCCGCCCCTGGTTTCCACTCCGGGCCAGATGAATGTGAGTTCGGCGGGCGGGTTCACCTATTCGATTCCGATCATCGTTCCGCCGGGAACAGGCGGGATGGGCCCGGCGCTGGCGCTGGACTATTCGAGCCAGAGTGGCGACGGACCGGTGGGCATGGGCTGGGCGCTGACCGGCCTGCCGGCGATCACGCGCTGCCCGCGCACCGTCGCGCAAGACGGAATCCATGGCAGCGTGAACTTCGATCTCAACGACCGCTTCTGCATGAACGGCCAGA
>DASXCJ010000051.1:0-151560 GCA_036491175.1 Rhizomicrobium sp. | reverse complement strand
CCGAGTCTTCGTCGTTGATCTGCGAAAGCAGCCACACCATGTCGGGTTTCTGGCTGGTCTCGATGTTGAGCAGCCGATACATGCCCGGCGACCACATCGTATGGCCGTCCGAAAGACGCTGGCGCCAATAGCCGAACTTGGCCGCACGCTCGGCAAGACCGAACTGCGCGCGCTCGGCGGCAAGTTCAGCTTCGAGCGCGCTCGCGCGCTCTGCCGTATCGTGTTCTTTGCCCGCGGACATCCGCCCTCGTGTCGGTCGTAAGACTCAGCACCAGACGCGATCTTAGGACTGCCGGATTAAACAAGGCTTTCAAACTGCCAGAGTGGTTGCCGCCCGAATACTGCCGTTAAGCCGCGTTTAACCAACAAGCTCTTGCGTGCAGCTATATTTGTTAGCCCGGCGCGCCTGCATTTTTCGCAAATTCCCACGCTCGTTCCGCAAGCGGCCGCACGCCCGATGCGTTCGAGGCGGCATGAGCGCTGTTGGCCGTGCCGTCGCGCACGCGGCCCACGATGCCCTGCAAGATGCCCGCGAGGCGGAAGAAATTATACGCGGCGTAGTAGTCCATGTTTGGGACCTTATCGCGGTGTGTGCGCTTGCAATATGCGGCTGTGTAAGCGTCCTTGTTCGGGATTCCGAGCGCGGCGAAATCCGCACCGAGAAGGCTACCCCCGCTGGAGACGCCGCCGGGCATCTGCCACTGCATTAGGTGATAGGTGAAATCCGCCATCGGATCGCCGATGGTGCAGAGCTCCCAGTCGAGCACGGCGATCACGCGCGGCTCCGTCGGGTGCAGGATCATGTTGTCGAGGCGGTAGTCGCCGTGGACGATGGAGTCCCGCGCATCGGTGGGCAGGTGCTGCGGCAGCCATTCGATGAGCTTCTCCATCTCGTCGATGCGGTCGGTCTCGGAGGCTTTGTACTGCTTGGTCCAGCGCGCGACCTGGCGGGCGACGTAGTTGCCGGGCTTGCCGTAGTCCTGAAGGCCGAGCTTCTCCCAATCGAGATTGTGCAGGCGCGCGAAGGTCTCGTTCATCGCGTCGTAGATCTGCGTGCGCTGCCTGGGCGTCTGGTCCGGCAGCAGCGGACCCCAATAGATCCGGCCCTCCACGCAATCCATGACATAGAACATCGTGCCGATGACGCTCTCGTCCTCGCAGAGCAGATAGGGCTTGGCCACCGGAAAGCCGGTGGGGTGGAGCGCGGAGATGATGCGGTATTCGCGGTCCACGGCGTGGGCGGATGGCAAGAGCTTTCCCGGCGGCTTCCGGCGCAGCACGTAGTTGCGGTTGGGCGTGATCAGCTTGTAGGTCGGGTTGGACTGGCCGCCCTTGAACTGGCGCACCTCCAGCGGCGTCTGGAATCCCGCGATGCGTTCCGCGAGGTAAGCCTCCAGCTTCGCCTCGTCGAAGCGATGCGCCTCCGTCACCTCCTTGGTGCCGGAGAATTTCTCCTGGCGATCGTCCTGGGCCGGTTCAGCCATCAGCGTCTCTCCCGGTATGTCCTGCCGTCATCTTGGGGGGCAACGGGCGAGGGGCACAAGCGGCAATTTCGTGCTATTCGGGTGCTGCAAAACGAGAGGCGAAACCATGCCCGCGAAACTCTCCCCGGCCGAGGTGAAGGAGGCCGGTCTGGGCCATTGGACCGTGGAAGGCGAGAAGCTCCATCGCGAATTGCGCTTCGCCGATTTCCCGCGCGCTTTCGGCTTCATGGCGTCGGTCGCCACTATCGCCCAGGCGATGGATCATCACCCCGAATGGTTCAATGTCTATTCCACGGTGAAGATCTGGCTGACCACCCATGACGCCGGCGGCATCACCGCCAACGACATCGTCCTCGCCAGGAAGATCGACGAACTCTACGGCCGCTGAAGCGCGCGCCAACCAATATCGCGGCGGCAGAAACCTTCCGGCCAGTCGATCAGATCGACGGCTTCATAGGCGCGGGCCTGGGCTTCGGCGACGTCGCGGCCCAGGGCGGTGATATTGAGCACGCGGCCGCCGGTGGCGAAGAGCTTGTCGTCGCGGCGCTCGGTGGCGGCGTGGAAGATCTGCACGCCGGGGAGCGCGGCGGCGGCGTCCAGATTGCGGATCTCGGCGCCCTTCCTGTAGTCGCCTGGGTAGCCTTTCGACGCCATCACCACCGTCAGCGCCGTCTCGTCGCGCCAGCGCAGGTCGAGATGATGAAGCTGCTTGTCGCGCATCGCGACCAGCGCGGTGAGCAGGTCGGACTTCAGCCGCGGCATCAGCACCTGGGTCTCCGGATCGCCGAAGCGGCAATTGTACTCGACGAGCTTGGGTCCATCTTTGGTGATCATCAGCCCCAGGAACATCACGCCCTGGTAGAGGCGTCCGCGTTCCGCCATCGCCTGCGCGGTCGGCTTGATGAAACGCTCCATCGCAATCCGCTCAAGCGCGGGCGTCAGCACCGGCGCGGGGCTGTAGGCGCCCATGCCGCCGGTGTTGGGTCCCTTGTCGCCGTCGAAGACGCGCTTGTGATCCTGCGCGCCGGCGAGCGGGATCACGGTCTCGCCGTCGCAGAGCGCGAAGAAACTCGCTTCCTCGCCCTGCATGAACTCCTCGACCACGACCTCGCGCCCGCTCTCGCCGAAGCCGCCTTCGAACATGAAGTCGATGGCCTTGTCCGCATCGGCTTTGGTCTCGGCGACGATCACGCCTTTGCCGAGTGCGAGCCCGTCGGCCTTGATCACCACCGGCAATCCCAGCGTATCGGCGAACGCCTTGGCTGATGCCGGATCGCGGAAGCGCTGATAGGCGGCGGTGGGGATGCCGACCTCGCGGCAAAGATCCTTCACGAAGCCCTTCGAGCCTTCGAGGATCGCGCCGCGCGCGCTCGGTCCCGTCGCGCGGATGCCCACGGCTTCGAACCGGTCCCACAATCCGCCAACCAGCGGATTGTCCGGCGCGATGACGACGAAATCGATCCGCTTCTCCTGCGCGAAAGCGACGAGCCGGTCGAACTCCATCGCCCCGATGACCACGCATTCCGCCACCTCCGCGATCCCGGCATTGCCCGGCGCGCAGTAGAGCTTGGTGAGCAAAGGCGAGGCCGACAGCGCCCAGGCCAGCGCATGTTCCCGGCCGCCGGACCCGATGAGAAGGACTTTCATGGCATTGCCTCTAGAAGCCGCCCAGGCGGATTGCAAGCGGTGGCCGCGTGTGTGATAGTGTGTGTAGGAGATCACACATGGCAACCAACCTTTCCATCGATCCCGATCTGCTCGATCGGGCGTTGAAAGTCAGCGGTGAACGCACGAAGAAGGATACAGTCACCAAGGCTCTCCAGGAATTCATTGGGCGGCGCGAGCAGAAGCGCTTGCTCGAGCTTTTCGGCAAGATCGACTGGGACCCGAGCTACGACTACAAAGCGGCGCGTAAACGCCGTTGAACTTTTTCGTCGACACCAGCGTCTGGTCCCTCGCGTTTCGCCGTGACGCGCCGGGCGGGCCGTTCGTCGCGGAACTGTCCCGTGCCATAAACGCCGGCGACGGGATTTTCATCGCGGGTCTGGTCGTGCAGGAAATCCTGCAGGGTGTTTCAGGCCCGCGCCAGCGCGACCGGATCCTTGCGCGCCTGACATCCCTCCCGCTTCTGATACCGGATTGGGACGATCATCTTGGCGCGGCCGATTTGTTCAGCCGTTGCCGGCGCAGCGGAGTTCAGGTCGAATCCGTCGACGCGCTGCTGGCTCAGCTCTGTCTGCGATACGATCTGACGATGCTGACGGCCGATGCCGATTTCCGCCATATGGCCAAGCATTGTGCGCTGCGAATCTGGCAGAATTGACCGATGTCCGAATCCACCACAAATAACCTGCCCGAATATAGCGTGAGCGAGATCGCCGGCGCGCTGAAGCGGACGGTGGAGGATGCGTTTCCCTTCGTCCGCGTGCGCGGCGAGATCAGCGGGCTGAAGAACGCCGCCTCCGGCCACGTCTATTTCGACCTGAAGGACGACAAGGCGGTCCTCAACGCCATCATCTGGAAGCAGACCGCACGGCTGTTGCGGCTGCGGCCGGAGCCGGGGCTGGAGGTCGTCTGCACCGGGCGCATCACCACCTATCCCGGCTCCTCGCGCTACCAGATCATCGTCGAGCAGATCGAGCTGGCGGGCGCCGGCGCGCTGATGGCGATGCTGGAGGAGCGCAAGAAGAAGCTCGCCGCCGAAGGCCTGTTCGCGGCGGAGCGCAAGAAGCCGTTGCCATATCTCCCGGACGTGATCGGCGTGATCACTTCGCCCACGGGTGCGGTGATCCGCGACATCATGCATCGCCTTGAGGCCCGCTTTCCACGCCGCGTGCTGCTCTGGGCCGTGGCGGTGCAGGGCGAAAAGTCGGCGGGCGAGGTCGCCGCGGCGATCCGCGGCTTCAACGCCTTGGCGGCGGGCGGCGTGGTGCCGCGGCCCGATCTCCTGATCGTCGCGCGGGGCGGCGGCTCACTCGAAGATCTGATGGCGTTCAACGAGGAGATCGTCGTGCGCGCGGCGGCTGAGAGCGTCATCCCGCTGATCTCCGCCGTGGGCCATGAGACCGACACGACCTTGATCGATTTCGCATCCGACCGCCGCGCGCCGACGCCGACGGCGGCGGCCGAGATGGCGGTGCCCGTCCGCGCCGACCTGATCTCGCAGACCTTGGATTTCCAGCGGCGCCTTTTCAACAGCCTCACGCGCGGCGTCAGCCAGCGGCGAACCAATCTCGCGAGCCTCGCGCGCGTGCTGCCGCGCGCCGACCAGCTCTTCGCTCAGCCGCGCCAGCGCCTGGACTATGCCGGTGAGCGCCTCGGCCGCGCGCTGCTGAAGAATCTGCAGGAGCATCGCCGCGCCTTCACCAAGGCCGCCGTGCTGCTGCGCCCGCGCGCGGTGACAAGCGAGATCGCCGCCGGCCGCGAGCGCGTGGTCAATCTCGCCCGGCGCATGGAGCGCTGCTATCGCGCCGGGATCGAGCGCGAGCGCAAGAAGCTGGAGTCGGTGGCTCGCGTGCTCGACAGCGTCTCCTACAAGGGTGTGCTGGAGCGCGGCTTCGTGCTGGTGCGGGGCGGAGACGGCCATGTCCGCCGCCGGGCGGGGCAAGTGGTCTCCGGCGAAGCTCTATCGCTGACCTTTGCCGACGGAACGCGTGAGGCGGTGGCTGACGGCACGCCCAAGCCCCGCGTTACAAAGCCGAAAGCTGGTCAGGGCTCGCTGTTCTAGCTAGAATGCGCCCATGAACAAGATCGACCGCGAATTCCGGCAGGACGGGCAGGCCGAGCTCGAATATCTCGACGGGGAATATCGCGTCGTGAGGCCCGGCTCCTTCGTGCTCTGCGCCGTCACGAACGCGCCGATCCCGCTCGAGGCGCTGCGCTACTGGAGCGTCGACCTGCAGGAGGCCTATGCCTCGCCAGACGTCGCCACCAAGCGCTTTCAGGAAACCGGCCAAGCTCCCAAGACGTCCACGTGATGGATCGCCGCCTGTTCCTCGCGTCATCGGCGGCGCTGGCCGCGCTGCCGCGCGCCGCTTTGGCGCAGGACGGCGTCACGTTTCTTACCAAGTTTGTGCAAGGCGGTCTCGTCGTTGCCAAGACAGAACCGGGCGCGGACGCTTGGTTCAACAGCCGCGCGTTGAAAGTGACAGGCGACGGCATGTTTGCATTCGGGTTCGAATATGACGACGACAAGATTTCGGAACTTGCCATAAAATATCCGAGTGGCGCGACTCAAGTTCGCAATCTTGGTCCGCCCGAAGCCCGCCAATACGAGATCCAGCGCATCAACGGGCTGCCGCCGCAGGAGGCGCATCCGAGCGCGCCCGACATTGTCGAGCGCATCCGCAAGGAGCACGCGCTGGTCGGCGAGGCGCGCAAGACCGACAGCGACCGCACCGATTTCCTCGACGCATTCGACTGGCCGGCGCGGGGTATCGTCTCCGGCGTCTTCGGCAGCCAGCGCATCCTGAACGGCGTGCCGTCGGCGCCCCACTTCGGCGTCGACATCGCGGGCGGCGAGGGCGCCGCGATCCATGCGCCGGCGGGCGCCACCGTGCTGCTCGCCGAACAGTTCTTCCTCGAGGGCGGCTACACGCTCCTCGATCACGGCCACGGCGTGTTCACCGGCTACATGCACCAGAGCAAGCAACTGGTGAAGGCGGGCGATCGCGTCGAGCGCGGCCAGCAACTCGGAAACATCGGCCACACCGGCCGCGCCACCGGCCCGCACCTGCATTGGCAGATGAACTGGTTCAACGTGCGCCTCGACCCGTCGCTCTCCACTCGCACGCCGGCGCCGGAAAAGATTTAGGACGCGTCCTCCTGCGCCAGCGCCTGCGCGCGCTTGGAGCGGATCTTGTCGCCGTCCTTGGGCCAGCGGCGGTGGATCCACAGCCATTGCGACGGCTTCTCGCGCACCATCTTCTCGATCTCCTCGGTGATGCGGATGGTGAGGGCGTGGATGTCCTTGTCGTGGTCGCCCGTCGGCGTATAGGCGATGGGTGGATAGACCTTCATGCGGAAGCGCGCGCCGCCCAGCCGCTCGTTCGACGCCGGCAGCACGATGGTGCCGAGCTTCAACGCAAGCGCGGCGGGCGCGGGCGTCGTCATCGCGTCACGGCCGAAGAACGGCGCGGGAAGTCCTTCGTTGGTCTTCTGGTCGGCCAGCAGCAGGATGCATTTGCCGGCGCGCAGCATGGTGAAGATGCGCTTGGTGCCGGCCGCGCCCTTGCTGATCTGCTCCTGCGGGCCGTTGGCGATGCGCTGGCGCACCATCCAGCGGTCGACATAGGGATTGTTCAGCGGACGATAGACTTCGCCGCTCTCATAGCCGAGCTGGTGCGCGGTGAACGGCATCATCTCCCAATTGGCGAAATGGCCAGAGACGAAGATCACGCCCTTGCCGCTGGCGATGGCGGCCTCGGCATATTGCGTGCCCGAGACGTCCAGGCGCGGATGGGTGCCGCGGATCGAGAACGCGCCGAGATGCGCATATTCGGCGGTGGTGCGTCCAAGATTGTCCCACATCTCGACGATGATGGCCTCGCGCTCGGCCGTGCTCATCTGCGGATACGCGGCGGCGAGGTTGTTGCGGGCGCGGCTTGTGGTGCCTAGCCGGTAGAAGAGATTGCGCCCCAGCCAGCCGCCGATGGCCGAGGCCGTGTCGGTCCCGAACAGACGGAAGAAGCCGATCATGGTGAAGAAAGCGGCGGCTTCCACCCAATATTTGAGCTTGTGGCCCAAGGGCATGGGCGGGATGGGGTCGATCTTGGTAGCCATTGCCGCCGCGCTAAAGGCCAGGGGCGATCCTGTCAAGCAGCCAATCTGCTAAGCAGATTGGCCAGCGCCGCCTCATCCTCGAACTGGGCACGCACGGGCAGGAAGGTGACGCCTTCGCGCTCCGTCTGCGTCAGGCGCACATAGTCCTTCTCGGTGGTGACGAGGCGGGCGCCCCGCGCCTTGGCCTTCAGCCGGGCGATCTCGGACGCGGTATAGGCGTGGTGATCGGCATATTCGCGCGTCTCGATCAGCTCCGCGCCCAGATGGCGCAACGTGTCGAAGAATTTATCCGGACGTCCTATTCCCGCGAAGGCAACCACCTTTTCGCCGGTGAGCCCGTGGCTTTCACCCGGCGCCAGCCGCGCGCGGAGGATGGGGCCGGCGAAGCCGCCGAGGCCGGGCATGCCGTCGCCGACCAGCACCACTGCATCGGCGCGCGCCAGGCCTTGCGCCACCGGCTCGCGCAACGGGCCCGCGGGGAGGACGCGGCCATTGCCGAATCCGGTCTCGGCGTCGACGACGACGATCGAGAGGTCCTTGGCGAGATCGAAATTCTGGTGGCCGTCATCCATCACAATGACGCCCGCGCCATGCGCATCGGCGAAGGCCGCGCCGGCCATGCGATTGCGCGCCACGACCACGGGTGCAGCGCGCGCCAGCAGCAGCGGCTCGTCGCCCACGTCGCGCGCGGTGTCCTGCGCCGGATCGACCAGCGCCGGCCCGCGCATATGCCCGCCATAGCCGCGCGACAGGATGAAGGGATGATGCGCGCGCAAAGCGCCCGCCACCGCGATGGCGATGGGCGTCTTGCCCGAGCCGCCGGCGGTGAGATTGCCGATGCAGACGATCTTGGCCTTGGCGCGATAGGGATGCGCGCCATCGCGTTTCCAGCGCACGCTGGCGCCATAGGCCCAGCTCATGGGCGCGAGCAGCGCCCGCATCGCGCGCGCCATGCCATCATCCTTGTTCCAGAACTCAGGCGGGCGCATGGGACAGCAACCCTTCGATGGCCACGCGCGTGCGTTCGACTGCGCCGCCCAGTTGCGCAGCGCCTTGCGCCGCCGCTTCGCCCAGCCTGCGCGCCAGCTCCGGATCGGCGAAGACGCGTCCCGCCAACGCCGCGATCTCGCCGCTGGTCCGCACCCGGCCTTCCCCTTGGGCCGTGAAGATAGCGTCATAGGCCGGTGTGAAGTTGAAGGTGTGCGGGCCGGCCATCACCGCGCAATGGAGCCGCGCGGGCTCCAGCGGGTTCTGTCCGCCATGTGGGATGATGCTACCGCCGATGAAGGCGAGCGGCGCGAGGCGGTAGAACAGGCCAAGCTCGCCCATGGTGTCGGCGATGTAGATCGCCGTCTCCGCGACGGGCAGCTTGCTCTCGGAGCGTCGTGCAGCGATGCGCGTGCCGCAGAGCATGGCGATGTCGGCGCCGCGCTCGGGATGGCGCGGCACGATGATGGTGAGGAGATTGGGTACGGTCTTGCGCAATTGGTCATGCGCCGGCAACACCACCTCGTCCTCGCCGGGATGCGTGCTGGAGGCAAGCAGCACAGGCCGCTCGCCGATATAAAGCCGCAACGCTTCCAGCTTCGCTGGATCGGCGGGCAGTGGCGGCGCATCAGCCTTGAGGTTGCCGGAAACGCGGACGCCCCTCGCGCCCAATTGTTTCAGGCGGTCAGCGGTCTCCTGGTCTTGCGCCAGGCAAAGATCGAAGAAGCCGATGATGACCGCTGCCGTCTTCGGCGCACGCGTCCAGCCCTGGAACGAACGCTCCGACATGCGGCCATTGATCATCGCAAGCGGGATGCCGCGCGCTCTCGCCTGGCTCAGCATGTTGGGCCAGATTTCGGAATCCACGAACAGTCCGATGTCGGGCTTCCAATGAGCGAGAAAGCGGCGCACGGCGCCCGGCGTGTCGATGGGTGCGTATTGGTGGAAGGCGCCTTGCGGCAGCCGGTCGGCCATCAGCTTGGAGGAGGTCACCGTGCCGCTGGTCACCAGCACGTGGCGGCCTGGCGTCGTCAGCAACTCACCGATCAGCGGCAGGACGGAGAGGCACTCGCCGACGCTGGCGCCGTGGATCCAGATGAGCTGCCCGTCAGGGCGCGACGTCCCGGCGTGGCCCAACCGCTCGCCCAGGCGCGCTGCGTCTTCCTTGCCCCGTTTGAGGCGGCTGCGCAGCAGCAGCGGAACCACCGGCGCGAGTGCGGCGGTCGCTGTCCGATAAACGACGAGCCCCCACGGCGTCATGTCACGCCCCCTGCGGCTCCGCGGCGAAATCGTGCTGATAGAGGCGGGCATAGAGACCACCCCTGGCTATGAGCTCGCCATGCGTGCCGGCCTCGACCACGCGCCCCTGGTCGAAGACATAGATGCAATCGGCATCGAGCACGGTGGAGAGGCGATGCGCGATCACCATGGTAGTGCGCCCTTGCATGAGATGGCTGAGCGCCTCCTGCACCTGGCGCTCGCTCTCGGTGTCGAGCGCCGACGTCGCTTCGTCGAGCAAGAGGATCGGCGCGTTGCGCAGCATGGCGCGCGCGATGGCGATGCGCTGGCGCTGGCCGCCGGAGAGCTTCAGCCCGCTCTCGCCGACGCGCGCGTCGTAGCCGTCGGGCTGGGCCATGATGAAGTCGTTCGCGGCCGCCGAGCGCGCCGCGTCCACGATCTCCCCGCGCGAGGCGTCGCGGCGGCCGAGCGCGATGTTCTCCGCGATGGTCTCGTCGAACAGGATCGGATCCTGGGTGACGAGCGCAATGTGGTCGCGCAGGGACGTCAGCGTCACGTTGCGGATGTCCTGGCCGTCGATGGCGATACTGCCGCTGTCGATGTCATGGAACCGCAGCAGCAGGTTGAAGATGGTGGTCTTGCCCGCGCCCGAAGGTCCCACCAGCGCGATCTTTTGTCCGGGTTTGATATCGAACGAGACGTCGTCCACGGCGATGGAGTCGCTGTTGTAGCGGAAGGTGACGTGGTCGAAGGTCACGGCGCCGCCGCCCGCGCGGATGGCGAGCGGCTTTGCGCCGCTGCGCTCTGAAATCGCCGGCTTGGCGTCCACCACCGCGAAGATGCGGTTGGCGGCGGCGAGGCCTTCCGTCGAGACCGTTTGGAGCTGGCTCAGATTGCGGACCGGCTGCTGCGCCAGGAGCATGGCCGCGAGGAAGGCGAAGAACTGGTTCACCGCCAGCATGTTATGCAGACTCATATAGCCGGCGAACGCCAGCGTGAGCGCCGCGGCGATGCCGCCGATCATGTCGGTGGACGGCACGGCGGCGGAGCGCGCGCGCACCGCTTTCAAGAGATAGCGCAACCGCTGGCCGATCCGCTCGTAGGCGATCTCGGTCGCATGGTCCTCGAGATTGTAGGCCTTGATGATGCGCCGTCCTGCCAGCGCTTCGGAGAGCGATTTCGACAGCGTGCCGGTTTCCTCCATGCTGCGCGTCGAGGAGCGGCGCAGCGAGCGGCTGATCTTGTCGATCACCCAAACGATCGGCGGCAGCAGCACCAGCGAGATCAGCGAAAGCTGCCAGCTGTTCCAGACCATGACCACGATCATGGCGATGAGCGTCAGGACCTCGCGGCCCATGGCCAGCAGGCCCTTGGTGATGGCGTTGCGCAAGAGCGTGGTGTCATAGAGGAATTTGGAGATCATCTCCGAGGAATGCACTGCGTTCAGCCCGCCGATATCGAGGCGAATCTGGCTGCGGAACATGTCGCGCTGGATTTCGGCGCTCATGCGCTCGGCGATGGTGTTGGTGATCGCCTGCTCGCCGAAGCTGGCGACGGCGCGAACCACGATGACGACCAGGTATTCCAACGGGATGATCAGGAACTGCTCGCCATAGGCATGCTTGATCAGGAACACGCGCTTGATGGCCGGATTGATCAGACCGGCAAGGAGACCCGTCATCGCCGCCGATAAGATCATGCACAGGATGCCGAAGGCGAGCAGTATCCGCTGATCGCCCAGATAATCGCGCAGCAGTCTGCGGATGATCGCGGTGTCGCCCAACGCGTGGGTGACGTTAACCTTTGCCGGACCTATCTTTGAAGTATCTGCGCGGATGTTCATCGCCGCTCGTTTAGCACGGCGAGGCCGCTAATTCCCAGCCTCGGGGTCGAGCAGGCGGTGGAGATGGACGATGAAATAGCGCATCTGGGCATTGTCCACCGTGGCCTGCGCCGCGCCCCGCCAGGCCGTAAGCGCCGCCTTGTAGCTGGGATACATGCCCACATAGTGGATCTTGGAGAGGTCCTTGAACTCGTGGCGGTCGGGGGCGACGAGCTCGCCGCCGAAAACGAGATGGAGAAGCTGTTCTGCCATGGCTGATTCCGGTGAAGGGACAACGTGAGATTACCACCCTCCCTCAAGGAGAAGGCAGTCTTATGTCTCGCAATTTGTCCACCAGCAGCGGATGGAGAAGCGGCGCCGCCGCCAGCATCGTGCGCTGGAGCGGCACTGTGCCGTTATAATGTAACAACGCACCGCGATGGTCCGTCACCAAGCCACCGGCCTCGTGGACAATGAGGTCCGCCGCCGCGAGGTCCCAGTCGCATTTGGCCGACAGGGCGAGCGCCGCGTCGAAGCGGCCATCGGCCACAAGCGCCATGCGGTAGGCGATGGAGTTGCGGGTCTCGATATGCATTTCCGGCCAGGGCGTGAGCGGCGGCTCGTTCCAGGCGGGATGAAGGAACATCGGCTTGTCGCCCAGCATGCGGCAGCCTTCGATGGACGCCTGCGCGCTCGCATGGATCGGCGCGCCGTTCATCGCCGCGCCTTCGCCGCATGCTGCCGTGAAACATTCATCGAGCACGGGATTGTAGACGACAGCCGCCGTCGGCCGCGTGTCTTCGACGATGGCGACGGCAATCGAAAAATGCGGGCGGCCCTTGATGAAGGCGACCGTGCCATCGATCGGATCCACGACGAAGATTTGCGACAGGCCGCGGCGCACGGGATCGTCGCGCGTTTCTTCCGAGAGCCAGCCGAAGCCGGGGCGCGCGCGCAGCAGCGTATCGTGCAGGAAGCGGTCGACCGCGATGTCGGCTTCGGTGACAGGCTGACCCTTGCCCTTGTCCCAGGTCTTGTAGTCGCCGCCGAAATAGGAACGCGCGATGGCGCCGGCCTCGCGTGTGGCTCGTTCGATCAGTGCGAGGTCGTCACGACCCGGCAATGGTCATGCCTTCGACGCGAATGGTCGGCGCATTGGTCGAGTAGCGGAAGACAAGGTCGTTCGCCGGCGTCAGGTTCAGATACATATCCTTGAGATTGCCGGCGATGGTCACTTCGGACACCGGATAAGCGAGCTTGCCGTTCTCGATCCAGAACCCGCCCGCGCCGCGGCTGTAATCGCCGGTGACGTTGTTCACGCCCATGCCGAGCAGCTCGGTCACGTAGAAGCCTTCGCTTATGTCCTCGATCAGCGCGTCGCGGCTGAGCTTGCCGGGCGCCATGTAGAGATTCGTGGTGGCGGGTGGCGGCGGTCCGCCCGTGCCGCGCGCCGCATGGCCCGTGGTCGTGAGGCCCAATTGCCGCGCGCTGGCGCTGTCGAGCAGCCAGGTCGTGAGCACGCCGTCCTCGATCAGCGACCAGCGCCTGTTGCGCACGCCTTCGCCGTCGAAGGGCTTGGAGCGCAGTCCGCGCAGGCGATGCGGATCGTCGATGATGGTGACGCCCTTGGCGAATACCTGTTGGCCCATCCTGTCCTTGAGGAAGCTGACACCCCGGGCGATAGCCGCGCCGGAAATGGCGCCCGAAAAGTGGCCGACCAGCCCGTTGGCCGTCCGCGGATCGTAGACGACCGGCACCGACTGGCTCTTCACCTTGCGCGGATTGAGGCGCGCGACCGCCTTCTCGCCCGCGCGGCGGCCGACGGCTTCGGCGCTTTCAAGA
The DNA here is from genome assembly GCA_036491175.1 of Rhizomicrobium sp. Classification (GTDB taxonomy): domain Bacteria; phylum Pseudomonadota; class Alphaproteobacteria; order Micropepsales; family Micropepsaceae; genus Rhizomicrobium. The sequence goes on along the minus strand of DASXCJ010000051.1, from coordinate 138,405 downwards.
TCGGCGAGATGGCGGGCTGCGGCGGAATCATCGTCGCGCTCCATGCCCGTGCCTTCGCCGGCGATGACGGAGACGCCGATGCTGTGGCTGGTCGCCGTGTAGCGGCCGTTGAAGCCTTCGCTGGTGGCGAGCGCGATGGCGGTGCGGCTATAGCTCGCGCCGCCGCCTTCGGAATTGGTGATGCCTTTGACGGCCATCGCCGCCCCTTCGATGGCGCGGGCGCTCTCGACCAGGAACGCCGTCGAGGGCTCGGCGGTGTCGGCGATGTCAAGGTCGGGATAGGTGGCGGCCAGCAGTTCTTTGGGCGCGAGGCCGGCATATTTGTCTTCCGGCGCCAGCCGCGCCATGGCGACGGCGCGCGTGGGCAGTTCGGCGAGCCCTTTGGCAGATATGTCGCTCGACGATACGAACGCCACCTGCCGGCCCACGAAGACGCGCAGGCCCAGATCCGTCGATTCCGCGCGCTCGACATCCTCGAGCTTGCCCAGCCGGTAGGAGACGCCGTTGGCGACGTTCTCCACCAGGATGGCGTCGGCGGCGTCCGCCCCGGCTTGGCGGGCGGCCCGGATCAGTTGGTCAAGGGTGTCGCGCGGGTCTGGTTTCGTCACGAGGCGAGATCGGGGGAGGTGTCGGCCGCCGCGCCGCCCCAGAAGATGAGATAGAACAGCCCCACGATCGCCGCGACATAGGCGATCCAGGTAAGCATGATGCCGATGAGGCGCAAGGGTCCCGGGCCGGTGCTGGTCGACAGGCCGATCCCGTGCAGGAGGCGGCCGATGGTGAGCGTAATGCCCACGCCGTGCATCAGCCAGATATTGGCGCCGAGCGGGCAGAAGGCCCACATCATCAGGAGCGCAAGCGGCGTCCACTCGGTGGCATTGCCGTGGGCGCGCAGGGGGCCGGCCATGGCGGGCTTGCCGCCGTCGCCGATGTCGGTCTGGGTGACGATGCGGGCGCGCACGACCAGGACGCCCAAGACCAGGATGATCAGCGCGTTGAGAGCCGTGTAGAAGGCGAAGGCGTGAAAAAGGTCCATCAGCTGCGAAAACATGGTGTTGTCCCCAGGGAAGCCCAGCCGCCATGTGTAGGCGGATTCTGGTGCCGGTCAAGCCGGGGCCGCGCCGTCAATGGGCGTCCGCGGCGGTCAGGTAGACCTTCTTCTCCTTGTAGGCGATGTAGAGATGGAGGCGGCGCAAAACGTCCAGCCCCAGGATCAGCTGGGGCGCGTGCATGATGTCATTGCCGTGGTAGCCCTGCATCTTGTGCGCGGTAAGCTCCTTGCGCGATTGTTCCGCCATCGCGTCGGGCGCGATGACGATGCGCGGGCCCGGAACGGTGATACCGGCGAAGGCGAGCGACTTGAATTCGTAGCGCTGCATGGCGTCCGGCCCGCTGCCGATGGTCTCCACGCCGGGAGAGTCCAAGCCGATGCCGAGCAATTTCTCGGAGACGGTCTCGTTCACCAGCGAGACGGGCGAGCCGGTATCGATGATGGCGTCGACCGGCTGGCCGTCGAGCGTGGCCTTGATGACGATATGGCCGTCCTTGTTGATCTCGGCGTGCGCGGTGTTGAAGAACGGCGCCCAATAAACGACACTACCCTCGCAGTGGTCCTGCGAGAATAGATTGATTTTCTGGTTCTCGAAATCGAACTCGACGTCGAAATTCTTGAGAAGATCGGCGCCGATGGTTCCGGCGAGATTGTCGGGGCGGCCGGTGAAGGTGGCGATGAGGAAATCGGTGTAGTGCGCCTCGGATTGGCCGAGCTTCAGCGACGGGACGACAGCGAACTGTGTCGGTCCTTCGCCGGAGAGGGAATAGAATTCATATCGCCCCGGCATCTTCTGGCGCTTGAGTCCGATCTGGTCGGCGACGTCGGCATCGAGGATTCCCAGCGGCGCGCCGGTGTCGACCATGACAATAAAGGGCTTGTCGGCGATCGTGATGGGAATTTCGATGCGCCCGTTCGACAGCCCTTGGATGTCGAAGGCCGCCATCTTCTGCAGGCCGCATGGTTCGGCCTGCGCCAGTGTCGATGAGAGCAGGGCTGCAATGAGCAACGCCTTGCGCATGCGATCCTCTTAGGGCTTGTCCGCCGGTGGCGCGTTTGCCGCGGTCAGGTAGATCATGTGGTCCTTGCTCGAAAGGAACAGGCGGAATTTGCGCAGGATGTTCATCCCGAGCCAGAGCGGGATCGTCTCGCCGGTCGTGTAACCTTCCGGGAATTTCTGGATGACGATCTTAGGATTGGTGATGTCGACGCCGTTCAGGATCAGATGCTTGAACAGCGGGCTGTAGTCGCCCGTGTCGCCCGGCAGGGCTTCATTGGGCACGGGATCGCCGCCGGATTTCCAGCCGAACACCGGGGCCGCTTGATGATAGACGACATAGGATCGCGCGCTCGTCGTATCGAGCGACGTCGTCACGGGGTGCGAGTCGAGATCGGCCATGAAGAGCGTATGCTCCCATTCCGTGCTGCGCATGACGATCGCCGCAGCGGGCGCTTTCGTCCAATAGACGACCTGGCCGGGGCAGTGGTCCTGCGCGAACAGGTTCACCTTCATATGCGCCGGGTCGATCTCGACGTCGTAATTGCCCAGGATGTCCATCGAGACTGTGCCATCGACGCCGGTGGGGAAGGTGTCGTCCGGCGCCGCCAGGAATTTCATGCGGTGAATGCCGAGCCCGCCCAGGCCGACCGGCTCGGCCAAGGCCTCATAGGTCACGGCTTCGTTCGTCACCATCTGGATGCGGTAGTTCGGGTTCATCGCCGTATGCTTGAGGCCCAGCTCGGCGATGGTCGAAACGCGCAGCCCGCTCTTGAAGCCCGCGACATCGATGGTGACCATCTTGGTCTTGCCCTCGATCGAGATCGGCACGACGAAATCGCCGCTCGGCGTCCATGTCGCATCGAGCGAGGCCACCTGGGTGAGCCTGCAATCGTCGGCCGAGGCCGGCGCAGCGAACGCGGCTGCCAGCAGGCATAGTGCGATGCGCGGTCTCATTTCTTCGCCGGCGCCGAAGCAGGCGTGATGTAGAGCTTGCCCTCGCCATAGGCGATGTAGATGTGCAGATGCTTCAGCACGTTCATGCCCAGCAGCATGTCGGGCAGCTTCACGGCCTCCGATTTCGGCCGCAAGCGCGTGCCGGTGTGCTGCAGGCCCTGGACGTCGGAATTGCCCTGGTAATCCGCGAGCAGATCGACCTGCGGATTGCCGAGCGAGATCGAACCGGTGGCGTCGTCGCCGAAGGTCAGCATCTTGAAATGGGTGCTGAGGATGGCCGCGCCATGGGCGTTGTTCAATTCGCCGATCACCTTCACGCCGGGCGAAGTCTCGTTGATGCCGTAGTTGGCCTGGGCGAAGCCGCGGCTGAGCGTGGTGTTGGAGGCTCCGGTGTCGAGCTTGGCGCTGACCGCCCTGCCGTCCAGCGTCACCTGCAGCTCGATGTCGCCCTTGTTGGTGACGTTGATCGGGATCGCCGCCACGGCGGTCGCCGGCCAATAGATCACCTTGCCGGGGCAATGGTCGGGCGAGAGCAGGGTCAGCTTGTTCGCGCCGTAGTCGATTTCGAGATCGTAGTTGCTGAGGAAGTCCGCGCCGAGAAGCCCGGCGACCGACTTGTTGCCCTCGCCGAACGGGTTGTCGCGCATAACGATGAAATCGACATTGCTGGCGTGAAGATTGCCGATCGTCAGCGACTTCACGCGGCCCGCCTCATGGGACTCGCGGCCATTGACGTCGATCAGCGCGACGTTCACCGGCTCGCGGTCGAGGCCGAGCTCGTCCGCCGTGTCCTTGGTGATGGTCGACAGGTTCGCGCCCGTGTCGATGAGGAAGTATTCGTCCTTGCCATCGAGATTGAGCTTGGCGAACACCGCATTGTGGTCGTCGGTCGTCGCCAGATCGACGGTCGTGACGATGCCAAGCGGCTTGCAGTCGTCGGCGAGCGCTGGGCCGGCCAGGACGAGAAGCCCGAACGTGGCGAAAATCATGGTCTTCATGGAACGACCTGGAAACATCCCCGCGCGGATGTTTGAGGCGAACGGCGCGCATTGGCAAGAGCAGGCGCGCAACAGACGCGTCAGGATCGCTTCCAGACGGGCTTTCCGGAACCGGGCAGGCCGAGGCGCGGCCATTTTTCCGTCACGGTTTTCACCACGTCCTCGTCCATCGCGATGAGGCGGCCCCATTCGCGTTTGGTTTCCGGCGGGAACTTATTGGTCGCATCCAGACCGATCTTGGAGCCTAGTCCGCTTTCCGGAGAAGCGAAGTCGAGGTAGTCGATCGGCGTTCCTTCGATCAGCGTGATGTCGCGCGCCGGATCCATGCGGGTGGACAGCGCCCACATCACGTCCTTCCAGTCGCGCGCATCAACGTCGTCATCCACGACGATGACCCATTTGGTGTACATGAACTGGCGCAGATAGGACCACACGCCCATCATCACGCGCTTGGCGTGGCCCGGATAGGCTTTCTTCATCGACACCACGGCGATGCGGTAGGAGCAGCCCTCAGGCGGCAGCCAGAAATCCACGATCTCCGGGAACACCTGGCGGAAGAGCGGAATGAAGACCTCGTTCAGCGCCTCGCCGAGGATCGAGGGTTCGTCCGGCGGCCGCCCCGTATAGGTCGACAGATAGATCGGGTTACGACGCATGGTGATCGCGGTGACGGTGAAGACGGGGAACTTCTCGACCGAATTGTAATAGCCCGTGTGGTCGCCATAGGGGCCTTCGTCGCGATAGTCCTCAAGCGAGACTTCGCCTTCGAGCACGATCTCCGCTTCCGCCGGCACTTTCAGCGGCTGCGACACGCAATCGACGAGCTGCACGCGGCTGCCGCGCAACAGCCCCGCGAACTGATATTCCGACAGCGTGTCCGGCACCGGCGTCACGGCGGCGAGGATGGTGCCGGGATCGGCGCCGATCACCGCGGCCGCGGGCAGGGGGGCAGCCTTCTCCTGGCCCCAGCGGCGATGATGCTGCGCGCCGCCGCGATGCTTCAGCCAGCGCATGATCGTCTGGTTCTTACCCAGCACCTGCATGCGGTAGATGCCGAGATTGAAATTGTCCTCGCGCGCGTCGCTCGGTCCCTTGGTCACGACCAGCGGCCAGGTGATCAGCGGCGCGGGCTCTCCCGGCCAGCAGGTCTGGATCGGCAGCTTGGTGAGATCGATCTGGTCGCCGCGCAGCACGACCTCCTGGCACGCGGCGGAGCCCGCCGTTTTGGGCCGCATGCTCATCACCGTCTTGGCGAGCGGCAGAAGCTCCATCGCCTCGGAGAGGGAGCGAGGCGGCTCCGGCTGGCGCAGCATGGCGAGCAGCTCGCCCACCTCGCGCAGGGATTTGGCGTCGGTGCGTTCGGTGCCGCCCCCAGAGCCCGGCATCGTGACGCCCTGGGCCACGCGCTTCACCGTGCCGAAGAGGTTGACCAGCACGGGCATGTCCGACGGCGTGCCGTCCGCCTTGATCGGCTTCTCGAAGATCACCGCCGGCCCGCCCTCGGCGATCAGGCGGGTCTGGATCTCGGTCATCTCCAGCACCGTCGAGACCGGCTCCGTCACGCGCACGAGATCGCCCGAGGCCTCGAGCTTGGCGATGAAGTCGCGGAGGGAGCGGTAGGACATGGCGTCAATCTAGCAGACCGGCCCGGGCTTAAGGGCGCGGCAATCAGCCGTCCTTCTTCACCGCCCATTTCGAGGGCAGGGCATGGCGGACGCCGTAGACGAGATAGATCGCCACGCCGATGGCCGTCCAGATCACAAGCCTGAGCCAGGTGTCGAAAGGCAGGCTCGCGGCCATGCCGACACAGAAGAGGACGCCCAGCGGCGCCATCACCCAGGCATAGGGCGTGCGGAACGGACGTTTCGCGTTCGGGGCCTGCACCCGCAAGATCAGGATGCCGATGCACACCACCGAGAAGGCGAGCAGCGTGCCGATGGAGACGAGCTGGCCCAGAAGGTTGAGCGGAAACACCGCCGCCAGCGCCGCTGCGAAGAGCCCGGTGACGATCGTGCCGCGATGCGGCGTGTGGAAGCGCGGATGGACGTTCGCGAACATCTTGGGCAGGAAGCCGTCGCGCGACATCGAGTAGAAGATTCGCGACTGGCCGTAGAGGCCCACGAAGATCGTCGAGGCGAGGCCGACCGACGCGCCGATGTCGATCACCGGCACGAGCCAGTGCAGGCTCGCCACCTTGCCGACGGCGAAGGACACAGGATTGGGCACGTTCGACATGGTCGAGTAATGCGCCATGCCCAAGAGCACGACCGAGATGACGATATAGAGCGCCGTGCAGATGAAGAGCGAGGCCAGGATGCCGATGGGCAGGTCGCGCTGCGGGTTCTTGGTCTCCTGCGCCGCCACGCTGACGGAATCGAAGCCGATATAGGCGAAGAAGATGATGGCCGAGCCCATAGCCACGCCGCTCCAGCCGAAACGCCCAAACTTGCCGGTGTTCTCGGGGATGAAGGGGGTGAAATTGTTCCAATCGATATGGCTGAGCCCGAAGGCGATCACCATAAGGACCACGACGACCTTGATGCCGACCATGATCGCGTTGGTGTTGGCGGATTCGCGCACGCCCACGACCAGCACCGCCGTCAGCACCAGGATCAACAGCACGGCGGGCAGGTTCATGATCGCGCCCGTCGTGCCGAATTGATGGATGAAGGCGTCCCAGCCCCAGCCCGGCACGCCCACGATGTGCGGGCAGGGCGGCGGGTCGCCCACCACGCAGATCGGCGCGTTGGTGAGCGCGGCGGGGAAGTTGATGTGCATCAGCTGCATCAGCTCGTTGAAATAGCCCGACCAGCCGACCGCGACCGCGGAGGAGGAGACGAGATATTCCAGCACCAGGTTCCAGCCGATGAACCAGGCCACGAACCGTCCCATCGTCGCATAGGCATAGGTGTAGGCGCTGCCCGAGACGGGGATCATCGACGCGAACTCGGCGTAGCACAGTCCGGCGAAGAGGCAGCCCAGCCCCGCGATCACGAAGGAGATGAGGACGGCGGGGCCCGCGTAATCGGCCGCCACCTGACCGGTGTAGACGAAGATACCGGCGCCGATGATGGCGCCGATACCCAGCATGGTCAGATGGACAGGCCCCATCGTACGCTTGAGCTCGTGCTCCTCGGCCACGACGGGGTTGGGGTCTTCCAGCGATGCGTCGCTCATCCTACGACGCATCCTCCAGCTTCCAACGCGGCGGCTTGGCGTGGTTGCGGCTGTAGAGGCCATAGATGACCAATCCGATCACCGTCCACGCCACCAGTCGCAGCCATGTGTCTCCCGGCAGGAACACCATCATGAACAGGCACATGAAGATGCCGGCCGGCGCCACGAACCAGACGAGCGGCGTGCGGAACGGGCGCTTCACGTTCGGCCGCTGCACGCGCAGCATCATGATGCCCGCGCAGACGATGACGAACGCGGCCAGGGTGCCGATGGAGACGAGTTCGCCCAGGATGTCGAGCGGCAGCACGCCCGCCAGCAGTGCGCAGAACGCGCCGGTGATCAGCGAGCCGCGCCATGGCGTCCTGAAGCGCGGATGGATCTCGGCGAACAGCGGCGGGATCATCCCGTCCTTCGCCATCGCGTAGAAGATGCGCGACTGGCCGAGAAGCAGGACCAGCACCACCGAGGCAAGGCCGACAATGGCGCCGACATTGACCCACGGCGCCAGCCACGCGGAGGCCGGAAGCGCTTCCACGGCCTGGCTGACAGGGTGTGCGACGTTCAAGGTCTGATACGGCGCGATACCCGTCAGCACCCACGACATCAGCATGTAGAGCACGGTGCAGATGATCAGCGAGCCCAATATGCCGATGGGCACGTCGCGCTGCGGGTTGCGGGCTTCTTGCGCGGCGACGCTCACCGCGTCGAAGCCGATATAGGCGAAGAAGATCACGCCCGTGGCGCGGAAGATGCCGGTCCAGCCGAACTGTCCGAACGTGCCGGTGTTGGGCGGGATGAAGGGCATGTGGTTCGCGGGCACGACCAGCGAGAAGCAGACGAAGATAACCACCAGCACGATGGTCAGCTTGATCGCGACCATGAGGTTGTTGAAGTTCGCGCTCATGTTCACGCCAACGATCAGGACCAGCGTGACCAGCGCCACCAGCAGCACGGCGGGCAGGTTGAAATAGGCGCCGGTGGCCACGAGATGGTGGAAACCTTCGAGTTTGAAGGGTGCGCCATCGAACGCGGCGGGCACCGGCATGTGAAGCTGCTTGGTCATGAAGTCGCTGAAATAGCCCGACCAGCCCACCGCGACCGTCGATCCGGCAGCGAGATATTCCAGCACCAGGTTCCAGCCGATGATCCAGGCCAGGAACCGGCCCATCGTGGCGTAGGTATAGGTATAGGCGCTGCCAGCCACGGGGATCATGGCGGCGTATTCGGCGTAGCATAGCCCCGCGAAGAGGCAGCCGGTGCCCGCAATGGCGAAGGAGATGACGACGCCCGAGCCCGCGTAGCCCGCGGCGGCGTGGCCGGTCAGCACGAAGATGCCCGCGCCGATGATGGCGCCGATGCCCAGCGCAATCAGATGGATCGGCCCGAGCGCCCGCTTGAGGTCGTTGTCGATTTCAGGATTGGGATTTTCCGGAACACCGGCCATGGAACTTGCCCCCTCGAATGCGGCCGTGTCTTCGCGGTCCGCGGATTCTGCCTGGCCACTCTGGCATGGCCGCGACCTGTCCGCCAACGGGGGTAGGAGGGCGGGGAGGGCGCGGAGCGCCCTGGCCCGGCTTGCTTCTCTCTGAAACGCTAGGGCTTCTTCCGCGTGACCGTACCTTCGGCGACGGTGTGGAAGTCGTTCTGGCCCGGCGCTTCCATCTCGAACTTGATGGCGAGCGTGCCGGGGGAGGCCTTGGTATAGGTCAGGCGAAAGGTCGGCGCCTGGGCGCTTGTTGCCGTGACGAACTGCACCGATTGTCCGTCCTTCACATCGGCATGGACGTAGTGGATGACATGGGCGCCGTCGAGGTAGTCGGCTTTCAGCGCGCCGCCCTCGGGATAGATGGTCATGACCTGGTCGAAGCTCTCGACCAGCTTTCCCTTCGCGTCGCTGACGTCGTTGTGGTCGCGGCGCAGCAGAGCGTGGCCGCCGACGATGGGCTTGATGCTCGACCTACCGCGGTCCGTCGTATTGCCTTCGGATTTGCCTTGGCCGGTCCAGTCGCCGATGAGGAATTGGACCGGTGCGAGTTCCGGAGCCAGCGTATCGGCATGCGCGACACAAGCGGCGATCAGCGCGCCAAACAAAATCCCGCGAACCATCAATCCCTCCCGCTCAAGGCATAGACGCTTGTCTCACGGATTTCGGCGTCCTCCAATTCGCGGGTGGTCTTCACGCGATAGGTCGCCAGTTTCTCCAGCCCGGATTTCGGGAAATAGCTGCGTCCCGGATCGCCGATCAGCACGCGCGCGCTCGCGAAGGCGCGTTCGCGCAGCCAGGCGAGCAGGCGCTCCGCAAGCGGCTTCTCGTAGCACATGTCCCCGCAAAGGATGGTTTGCCAGTCGCCGCTGGAGCCGATGACGTCCTCGGTCTCGGTCGCGATCGAAACCCCATTGAGTTCTGCGTTGAGTGTGACCGCGGCGGCCGCGTAGCGGTCGATATCGGCGGCGATGACGGATGTGGCGCCCGATTTCACCGCCGCGATGGCGACGAGGCCGGAGCCCGATCCGACATCGAGCACGGTGCGGCCCGCGACCTCGGCTGGATTGTCGAGGATGTAGCGCGCCAGCGCCTGTCCGCCCGCCCAGGCGAAGGCCCAGAAGGGCGGCGGCACGCCCATCGCTTCAAGCTCCTCTTCCGTCCTCCGCCACAAAGGCATCACTTCCACGGCCAGATGAAGCCGCAATTCCGGTGTCAATGGCGGGGTGAGCGCCTGGGTGTTGGCGAGGATGAATTCGCGCGGGTTCATGCGTTTTGGTTAATCTCCGCCTTCGCCTATGATCGCGGGCGCGAGCTTCAGAGGGGATTTCATGCCGAAAGGTTTCACGGGCATCAGGCTGCTGCTCGTATTCGTCGCCGTCAACACGATCCTGTTCCTGATGCTCGTCACCGCCATGACGAGCAGCCATCCCTGGCTCGCCAATGTGCTGCCCGGCCGCTTCGAGACCGGCGTCAACGCCTCCGGCTATTGGGTGTTCTTCGCGCTGGTGCTGCTGGTCAACGCCGTGACGGTGCTGCTGGCCGGCTTCGTGATGGTGTTGCCCGCGCTTTTGTCCGGCCCGCTCGATGCCGCACGCGTGGAGCGCCTTTTGGGCCGCGCCGGCGTCTCTGACGAGTTCAAGGACGCAGCTCTCGCCGCGATCCACGAGGAAGCTGCCGCGCAATCGAGCCAGCTCAATGTCGGCCGCGCGATCCTGATCTCGGGCGCGATCTTCCTCGTGCTCGCCTTCGCCGCAGTCACCATCACCACGGTCCACGCCACGCCTGACGGGCACATGTTCGACAATGCGGCCGGCCCGGTCGCCAATTCCACGATCGCCAACGACCAGGCCTGGCGCTTCACCGGCGACCAGATCGCGGGCGCGCTGTTCCTCGACATCCCGGAGATCTACGACTGGCATTTCGGCGATCTGCAGAACGCCACGACCAACCGGCTGTTCACCGATTTCGTCTTCGCCTTCCGCGCCCTCTTGGGCTGGGTGGGGTTGTCCACGGCGATGACGATCATGCGCGGCCTGCGCGCGGGCCCGCGTCGCAAGAAACCTACGCCGAAGCCGTAGCCTCCGCTTCCGCCCGCGACGTCGCCTCGCGCCAGATCGACAGATAGTTCGGCTTGATCTCCATGCGCGGGCCGTAGCCCTTTGCGAGCAGCAGCGCGTGCAGCCTCGGCAGGTTGTAGCACGGCACGTAGAACAACAGATGATGGTCGACGTGGTAATTCACCCAATAGGGAGCGAACAGCGCGCGCTCCCACCACGAGGCATAGGTGGTGCGCGCGTTGCGGAAGACGTCGTCATTGTCCGGCACGACGGCGTGCTCGGCGATGTTGCGCACGCGCGTGATCACCTGCTGCCAGGTGAGCAGCGGCAACAGCCAGAACAGGGGATAGAAATACCAGCGCCCGAGCGCGGCCAGCGCCGCGAACAGCACGGCGTTGACGAGGAGCGGCGCGCCAAGCTTCTTGCGGAAGGTGGCCAGGCGCACCGCGAACGGATCGCCCTTCTTGCCGAGCGCGGCGCGAAGCTGCGCGCGGCGCTGCTTGAACCCGGTCTGCCCGGTAAGATCGCGGATGATCTTGCGGCGGAAGCTCGCCTTGGTGATGGGGAAGGGTTTGGACAGTCCGAGATCCGGATCGTCCGCCTGCTGCGTCGTGCGATGATGCACGAGGTGATAGTGGCGATAGGGGATCGTGTCGGTGAAGACGGGATAGGCACAGAACCACTGGCTGACGAATTCGTTGCGCGAACGCGTGCGCATCAAGACGCCGTGGGCGCCGTCATGCATCAGGATCGCCAGCCCCAATTGCCGGCTGCCGATCAGCACAACCGCGACGAGGAAAGTGAGCGGGTTCGGCCACAACGCGAAAGCGCCCATCGAGACGGCGATCACCACCCAGGCGTGGAGCACGGCGAGCCCGCCGGTGAGGTCGGAACGCTCGCGCACGCTCGCCAATTCCGCGGGCGAGAACTTCTCCGTCGGGTCGAACCGGGTCAGGGCCATGGGGCCATTATAGGTGAAAAAGCGGGGCTGCGCGCTAGCCCTGCATCCCGGCCATCTGGGCGGGGTCGTAGTAGAACCGCTCTTCGGCGATTTTCTCGCCTTCCCAGCGCTGATGGGCGAGTTCCTCGATCCGGATTCGGCCGCCATCCGCCTTCACGAACTCGAAGATCCAGTGGACGACGACGGTGTCGCCCTCGATCAGCGCCGGCGGGACGCAGGTGGTGTGGATTTCCTTGAAGCGCGCCATGGTCGCGCGCTCCCGCGCCACCAACCCGTCGCGACCCTTGCGCGGCGGGGTCAGGTTTTCCTGCATCGAGGCGTCCGGCGTGTAGAAGTGCTCGATGGCCTCGTCGTGGCGGCCGCTGACCACCATGTCGACGAAGCGCTGGACGGTTTCGCGTGTGGGCATCAGAACAGGTTCACCGATTGAAGGATCAGGATCGCCATCCACACCTCGCAGACGAGTTGGACGGCGAGGGCGGAGAAGCGCAATTGGATCGCCAGTGCCGAGCCCGACAGGATGTGGATCACCGATTGGATGATGCGCGCCACCACTACGATGGTCGCGAGCAGGTTGAAGAGATGGCTCTCCATCCCCGCCACCCAGCCCGACAGCACGATGGCGGCGAAGATCGGCAGGTTCTCGACCGTGTTGAGATGGGCGCGGTTGATGCGCCAGTAGGAGTCGCTGCCATGCGGGACGCCGGGCGTGAAAGCGGTGATTTTCGCGTCGCCGCGCATCACCTGCAGCACCCGATCGGCGCCCACCATGAGCACCAGCGCGATCGCCCACAGCGCGTAGAAGATGAGGGCGATGATCGAATGAGGAACCGTCGCGAGATTCATGTGCGCCTCCAGTTTCAGAGATTATAGCACGCAAGGACGAACGCCGCCGCGATCAAAAGCCCGGCATCGCGGTTGGCACGGAACAGCTTGAGGCAGCGCTCCGGATTCTCCGCGCGCAACGTCGCCACCTGCCAGACGAAATGCAGCCCCGCCGGCACGAGCGCGAACAGCCACACCCGCAAGCCGGCCGCATAGCCTGCCGCCGCCAGCAGCGTGAAACAGGCGAGATAGAACCCGGCCACCCAGCGGACCGAGGCGGCGCCGAACAGCCGCGCCGTCGATTTCACGCCGATCAGCGCATCGTCCTCGACATCCTGCAGCGCGTAGATCGTGTCGTAGCCGAGCGTCCAGAAGAAGCCGGCGGCGTAGAGAAGGTAGGCTGGCAGGGCCAGATGGCCCGCCTCCGCCGAGAAGCCGAGCAGCGCGCCCCAGTTGAAGGTGAGGCCGAGCCAAGCCTGCGGCCACCACGTCACCCGCTTCATGAAGGGATAGATGGCGACCAGGATCAGCGACGCCGCGCCCAGCGCCATCGAGAAGCGGTTGAGCTGCAACAGGATGGCAAGCCCGATCAGGCCTTGCGCCGCCAGGAATGCCCAGGCCTTCTTCACGCTCACCGCGCCGGACGGGATCGGCCGCGCCCGCGTGCGCGCGACCTGCGCGTCGATGTCGCGGTCGACGATGTCGTTATAGGTGCAGCCCGCGCCGCGCATCACCAGGCTGCCCAACGCAAACAGCGCGACCAGTCCCGCATCGCGCCAAGTGTCGAAGCCATGGCCCATCGCCGCTCCGCCCAGCGACAACCCGAAAACGCAAGGCAGGAACAACAGCCACGTCCCGATCGGCCGGTCCACCCGCATCAGCCGTAGATAAGGCTGCACGGCCGAAGGCGCATGATCCACCCAACTCGAAGGAATGGCGTCGGGTGTGGTTTGTGATATCGGCTCCATGATGCCTCTATTATTGCAATATCGCCCGCGATATGCAACGATTTGCCGTGAAGCTCGTGCTGGATACGGCAGCTCGATGTTCTGATTTCGGTTCCGCTCTTCCTGGAATATGAGGCTGTTCTTCTGCGGCCTTTGCACCTGGAAGAGTCCGGACTATCTGCCGAAGAGGTCTTGGCCGTGTTGGATGCGTTGGCTGCTGTTGCGTCGCCGGTCGAGCCTGCCTTTCGCTGGCGCGGCACATTGCCGGACGAAGACGATGCGATGGTTCTGGAGGCGGCCGTGAGCGGCGGAGCCGATGCGATCGTTACGTTCAACAAGCGCGATTTCGCTCCGGTGAGAAAGCAATTCGGCATCGCCGTGTGGTCGCCGGGGGAAGCGTTGAGAAGACTGGAGAATGAGTTATGAGGAAAAGCAACTTCGCGCTGCGCCTTCAACCGTCGCTGCTCGACGAGGCCCGCAAGTTGGCCGAAGTCGAGGGCGTCGCGTTGAATCAATTCATCAATGTCGCTGTCGCGGAAAAACTCTCGGCACTTCGGACGCAAGCTTTTTTTGCCGAACGGGCGGCGCGCGCCGATATTCCGAAAGCCCTTGCGATCCTGCGCCGGGCGGGAAAGGGAATGCCGCCGATGAAAGGCGACGAACTTCCCGTAAAAAGTAAATCCAAGCGCCGGTAGCCTTGTGAGCGACGAACTTACCGAGCCTGGCGGCAAGGTCCGTCTTTATGTCGAGGCTTCGCTCGGGCTGGAAGCGCGCGTCGCGCCGTCGCAGGGGCAGGCGCATTATCTGCTGCATGTGATGCGGGCGAAAGCGGGCGACCGTGTCTCGTTGTTCAACGGGCGCGACGGTGAGTGGCTGGCGCGCGTCGTGGACGTGACGAAGCGTTCCTGTGCGTTCGCCTGCGAGAAGCAGGCCGCGGCGCAGTCCGGCACGCCGGACATCTGGCTCTGCTTCGCGCCGATCAAGAAGACGCCTGCGGACTACGTGGTGCAGAAGGCGACGGAGCTGGGCGTGCGCGTGCTGCAGCCCGTGTTCACGCGCCGCACCATCGTCAGCCGCGTCAATGAAGAGCGCATGCGCGCCAACGCCGCCGAGGCGTCCGAACAATCGGGGCGGCTGACGGCGCCGGAGGTGCGCGCGCCGCTGACGCTCGACAAACTGCTCTCCGATTGGCCGGCGGATCGCCGTCTTTATTTCTGCGACGAGGGCGGGGAGGCACAGCCCATCGCCGAGGCCGTCGCGAACACGCGCGGCGCGCCCTGTGCCATTCTTACTGGCCCGGAAGGCGGCTTCGATCCTGCCGAGCGCGACCGGCTTCGCGCCCTGCCTTTCGTCACACCGTTGACGCTAGGGCAACGTATCCTGCGTGCCGATACAGCCGCCTTGGCGGCGCTTTCGGTATGGCAGGCGCTGGCGGGGGACTGGATTTGAATTAAGCAACTTGCGCGCGCCGCCGTTCCTCTCTTAGATGCGCGCCTTATCCCCCAGGAGGAAAGATTATGTCGATCGACGGCAAGTGGAATATCGTAGTCAATTCGCCGATGGGCGCGCAGAAGTCTGTCGTGACCTTCAAGGCCGAGGGCAACACGCTCACCGGCAGCGGCGAAGCGCAGGGCAATTCGCAAGCCATCCAGGACGGCAAGATCGACGGCGACGCGATCTCGTGGAAGGTGTCGATCACGACGCCGTTTCCGATGACGCTCGAATTCGCCGGCACGTTCTCGGGCGACACGATGAGCGGCAAGGTGAAAGCCGGCAGCTTCGGCTCCTTCGACTGGTCCGGTACGCGCGCCTGATTTCGCGCGGCGCTTTCGGCGCGGCGGTCCCTCGGGATCGCCGCCGCCATTTTTCCGTCATCGCGCTTGCCGTGCTCGCGCTTCTTGCCGCGACCGGCTTGGCGCGTGCCGGCGCCGCCTTTTCGGTGACGCCCGGCGCGCCGCTCGTGGATGAGCGGCTCGCCATCGCCCTGTCCGGGCTACCGCCGTCCCGCACCATAACGATCACCAGCGACACACGCGCCCAGGACGGTTTGAATTGGCGTGCGCGGATCGTACGCGTTTCCGATGCAAACGGCCGCATCGATCTCGGCGCCGATGCGATGCGGCTGTTCTGGTCACCGATGCCTGCCGAGGGACCACCCGGCGCGGATCGCGCCTTCTTCGCGATCGTGGACTACGCGAAGCCCGTCGCGACCAGGCTGGAAGCGCGCGACGGCAGAACCTTGCTCGCCGCAACGAGCGTAGCGCGCGGTTTCGCCCGGGCCGACGTCGGTATGTGGCCGATGGCGAACGGCGTGCTCTACGCGCCCAACGACGGCCATGCGCATCCCGGTGTTCTCGTGATCGGCGGTTCGGATGGCGGCCTCGGCGCGCCCGGAACGGCGATGCTCTTTGCCAGTCACGGCTATGCCGCGTTGTCGCTCGCCTATTTCGGCGCGAAGGGCTTGCCGCAAACGCTTGAGCGCGTACCGATGGAAACGTTCGCGAAGGCGCTTGCCTGGATGCGCTGCAACGTCCATGTGGACACGCGCTTCCTCGCGATCTACGGCGAATCCCGCGGCACGGAGCCTGCGCTGTGGATCGCCGCGCGCGACGGGCATGTGAGCGCCGTCATTGCGCGCTCGCCGAGCTTTGCATTTTGGGGCGGAGTGGGAGCGGATCATCTGCCGGGCGACGCGGCTTGGACGCTCCACGGCAAGGCGCTGCCCTATATCCCCAACCGCATCACGGTCCGCTTCGGCGCCGGCTATCTTTGGGACAGGCTCATCGGCACACCGGTGCGCCAGAGCGATCTCTTCCTCCAGAACATCGCCGATTTCGGCCCGATGGACGCCGTCGCGATTCCAGTCGAGCGGATCCGGGCGCCAATTCTTCTGTTGGCGGGACGGGACGATGCGATCTGGCCGTCCTATCCGATGGCCCTGCGCCTGATCGCGCGCCGGGGCCATCGCATGGGCGATGAACTTGTCGCCTATCCTGCGGTGGGCCATCCCATCCCTTATGGTTGGTTGCCCTCCGGCGGCGAACGTTCGAGCCTCAAATTCGCCGTCGGCGGGACGCAGGCCGGCACCGCCGTGGCGGAGGCCGATGCCTGGCCGCGACTCCTGGCCTTCCTGGCGAAGGTGCGTGATAAAAACGAATGACTGGCGTGAAATTCCCGTGACCGGTCGCGGGTTATCTTGCCGGGCCTGTAACCCGCGCCTACATACGAAGCCTGAATGACTGGTTCATGATTTACACAAGACCGTAGGGGGTTACCCCCTTGGGTTGCCAGAGGGAGGCGCCCGCCTATGTCCATCCCGCAGTCCGCCGGCGGGCCGATCGGCTCGCGCGACGATCTCGTGCGCCATCTCGCCGAAGGCTCCAAGCCGCGCGAGCAATGGCGCATCGGCACCGAGCACGAGAAGTTCGTCTACGACCTCAAGACCTTCAAGCCCGTCCCCTACGACGGCAAGCCCGGCATCCGCGCGCTGCTCGAAGGCATGCGCCGCTTCGGCTGGGAGCCGGTGATGGAGGGCGAATACATCATCGGCCTCACCGGCAAGGATGGCGCAATCAGCCTGGAGCCGGGCGGACAGTTCGAGCTCTCCGGCGCGCCGCTGCGCACGGTGCATGAGACCTGTTCGGAGGTGAACACCCATCAGGAGCAGGTGCGCGTGGTGGCCGAGGAGCTCGGCGCCGGCGTCATCGGTCTGGGCTATGCACCCGATTGGCGGCTGGACGAAGTGCCGGTCATGCCCAAGGGCCGCTACAACATCATGAAGTCCTACATGCCGAAGGTTGGCGGCTATGGGCTGGAGATGATGTTCCGCACCTGCACCGTGCAGGTGAATCTCGATTTCTCCTCCGAGGCGGACATGGTCGAGAAATTCCGCGTGGGCCTCGCGTTGCAGCCTGTGGCGACTGCCTTGTTCGCCAATTCGCCGTTCCGCGAGGGGCGGCCGAACGGCTTCCTCTCCTACCGCTCGCAGATCTGGAAGGACGTCGACAACGCGCGCGCGGGCATGCTGCCGTGGGTGTTCGAGGACGGCATGTCCTTCGAGCGCTATGTCGATTATGCCCTCGATGTGCCGATGTATTTCGTCTATCGCGACGGCAAATATATCGACATGTCCGGCAAGAGCTTCCGCGATTTCATGGCCGGGAAAATCCCCGAGCTGAAAGGCGTCGCGCCCACCATGGCGGATTGGGCCGATCACCTGACGACGATTTTCCCCGAGGTTCGCCTCAAGAAATTCCTGGAGATGCGCGGCGCCGACGGCGGCTCGTGGCGGCGCATCTGCGGCCTGCCCGCGCTCTGGGTCGGCCTCTATTACGATCAGATCGCGCTCGATGCCGCCTGGGATCTCGTGAAGGACTGGACGGCGGAAGAGCGCTGGGCGATGCGCGATGCCGTTCCGCGGCTTGCCTTCGCCACGCCGTTCCGGGGCGGCACCGTCGGCGATCTCGCCGAACGCATGCTGGAGATTTCGGCCGAGGGTTTGCGGCGCCGCGCTGCCCACGATTCCGTCGGTATGACCGAAGAAGGCTTCCTCAATCCCTTGCGCGAACTGGTCACCCGCCGCCAAACCCGCGCCGAGCAGCTGCTCGACCACTACCGCCGCTACTGGCGCGGCGACATGAAGCCGCTATTCAAGGAATACAATTTCCTCTGAAAGCGTATTCTAGGGTATGCGCACGCGGCATGCCGGAACTTTAGACCGCCGCGCGGTGATCGCCATCGATCCGGTCGCCGCAACCGATCTGCTGCGCCGTGAGCATATCGGTACGGCGATCGCGGCGCGGCGCTGCCTGGTGGCGGAGCGGGACGGGCGCGTCGTCGGCTACGCATTGCTGACGCGGAATTTCTACGGCCGCGATTTCCTCGAATTGCTGATCGTGGCGGAAGATGCGCGCCGCGGCGGCGTGGGCTCCGCGCTGCTGACGGCTGTGGAGCGGGATGTGCAGGGCCGGGTGCTCTTCACCTCCACCAACGAATCCAATGCGCCGATGCGCGCGCTGCTCCTGAAGCGCGGCTATGCACCGAGCGGACGGATCGAGAATCTCGATCCGGGCGATCCGGAGCTTGTTTTCGTCAAGCGTGGCGGCGGTTGACGATATAGAGCTGCAGCAGGCCGAGATTGGCCAGCAGCGCGCCGTTGAAGGCCCATTTCATGTCCTTGAGCATGAAGCTCGACGACGGCCACATCACCAGGCCTGTGCCCTGGCCGATCCAGAGCAGTCCCATCAGCAGCATCAAGACGCCCATGACGGTGAGAACGATGCGCATCGCCGTGAAAATTCCGCTCATGACTTCCCCTTTCGAAACGGTTTAGCGCCGCCGCGCATAGAGCGCGATCAGCAAGCCGATCAACGCGGTGGCCGCGCCGTAATAAGCCCACAGCCTCACGCCGAACATCGGTGGCATATAGGGCAGGGGATAGTTGAGAGTGCCGAGCCCTTCGGCTGCCCACACCAACCCCGCGGCGAGCGCGATCAAGCCCACCAACAAAAGTAGCACTTTCATCGATGGCCCTTTCCCCAAAGCACGGACACTGAAACGCCGCGCCCGGCGGGGCGCGGCGTTCAGCGCAAAGCGATCAGCGGCGCGACAGCCAGGTGATGATGAGGCCGACCACGGCGATGCCGCCGCCGTAGTAGATCCATTTCGAATTGTCGACCATCGTGAACTGGCCGGGCTGGGCCGGCGGCCAATGGATATAGCCCGCGCCCTGCAACGCAAAGAACACGCCCGCGACGATGGCGAGCAGACCTATGATCAGAAGCAGCGATTTCATGCGGTTTCCCCCTCGTTGAACGCAGAGCCTAGCACATCGCCGTCATTTCGGCTGCGGCACCCGTTCGGCGCCCTGGCGGGCCAGCATCCAGCCGGGATATTCGGCCGGAAGCGCGCTGACCTCGTCGAGTTTTGACATCTCCGCCCCTGTGAGTTCGAGGCCCGCCGCCGCCAGGTTGTCGTCGAGCTGTTCCAAGGTCTTGGTGCCGATGATCACGGTTGTGACAAAAGATTTAGCCAGGATATAGGCCAGCGCCACCCGCGCCGCCGAGACGTCATGGGCCTTGGCGACGTCGCGCATGGCGTCGACGCATTTCCAGGCGCGGTCCTTGTCCACCGGCGGGAAATCGAACGCCACGCGGCGCGCGCCTTCCGGCCCGTTGGAGCCGGGGCCGAACTTGCCGGAGAGCAAGCCGCCCGCGAGCGGGCTCCAGACCATCAACCCGACCTTCTGGTCCTCAAGCGCCGGAACGATGTCGCGCTCCAGATCGCGGCCGGCGATGGAATAGTAGGACTGGATCGTTTCGAAGCGGGCGAGATTGTTGTGCTGCGCATAGCCCAGCGCCTTCATCAATTTCCACGCCGCCCAGTTGGAGCAGCCGACATAGCGCACGAGGCCTTGGCGCGTCAGATCGTCCAGCGCGCGCACCGTCTCCTCGACGGGCGTGACGGAATCCTGCGCATGGATCTGATAGAGATCGATATGATCGAGCTTGAGGCGATCAAGGCTACGCTGCACGGAATCCATGATGTGCCCGCGGCTGGCGCCGATGTCGTTCGGGCCTTTGCCGGTGCGGCCATAGCATTTGGTGGCGACGAAAACGTCGGAGCGCGGCACGCCGATATCCTTCAGCGCCTGTCCGGTCATCGTCTCCGACACGCCCATGGAATAGACGTCCGCGGTATCGATGAAATTCACGCCGGCCTCCAGCGCGCGCGACACGATGCCGGTGGCGTTCTTCTGGTCGAGTTCGCCCACGACCTTCCAGAAGCCTTCGCCGCCGAAGGTCATGGTGCCGAGACAGATTTCCGACACGAACATGCCGGTATTGCCGAGACGATTATATTTCATGGGACGTCCTCCGTTGCCGCTGGGAGGATCGTAAGCTCCGGCCAGAGCGCTTTCCAGCGCGATGCCTTTTCCCAGTAACGGTCGGGGTGATAGTTCGCCGTCACATTCGGGCGGACAATCATCGCGGCGATGTCGCCGAAGCCGCGCGGCGCATAGATTTCGCCGCTTGCCGCGATACCCACTTGGGCATTGTGCATAAGGAAGCGGTCGATGCCGTCCGTCGCGCGGGTGAGCGGCGGATAGGGCAGGGCGAATTTCTGTTCGTACCAGAGATGCACGCGCGCCTGGTTGCGCAATTCCACCGTGATGCCGAGATCGGCGAACAGCGTCGTGGCGCCCGCGATAGCCGCATCCTCGGCCTCCCAGGAGAGAATGGGATGGAAATAGAAAATGTCATAGTCGCGGATGCCGTAATCCGGCGGGCGGTCGGTTTTCACATTCCACACCGTCTGGAACAGCGCGCCGGAGACGAGCCAGGCGTCGGGCAGGCCGAGCGCGGGCAGCCGATCCAGGATCGCGCGGTTGAACGGGTTGACGCTTATGACGCGTGTGAATTCGCTCTCGTCCATGCGGGGAGTTTGCCATTGCCGGCGCGCTGCGGCACGGTCGGCGCGCGCTTTGCTGGGGACAATTCGCGATGATCGCTTTCCTGATCGGCTATACGGCCGCCTTCTGCACGACGGTGGCGCTGGCGCCGCAGGTCTACCGGGCCTGGACGACGCGCTCGACGACCGACGTCTCGCTCGGTTGGATCTCGCTGCTCGCCCTCGGCACGTTGCTCTGGTTCATCCACGGATTGATGGTCGCCGACGGGCCGCTGATCGCGGCGAACGGGCTGACCTGCGCGCTCGCCTGCGCGATCCTGGCGATGAAGCTGCGCTTCGGCTGAGGCTCAGTCGGGCTGGGCGGTGTCGAACAGCAGACGCGCCGCGCCGACGATCGCGTCCGACGAGGCAGTGAGACTGCCCAGCGCCGTCATGCCGGCATCGGTGCGCAGCGACTGCAGCAGCGGGACTAGCACGACATAGGCATTGTTGTTGAACGAAACTTTTGGCCACAGCGTCTCAAGCGGATCGAGCTTGCTCGCGTCCACAAGCGGAGCGACCACGCGGGTGGCGAGTTCGCTCAGCAGGTCGGACTGCAGCACGACGAAATAGGGATAGCTCGTGCCCGCCGGCGTGGCGATGACGTCGAATTGCTGGATCGTGCCCATCACTTCGTCTCCGGCGTCAGCAGTTGGTTGTAGGAGTCGACCGCCTTCTTGTGCGTGCTCTGCCATTCCTTGACGCGGATATTGTGGAGCAGCTGGCGCAACGACTCTTCCAGGATGTTGGACAGGTTGATGCCGTGCTTCCTGGCCTCGTTCAGCACATATTCGTCGATGGTGACGTTGGTCGGGCGCTTGCGGCCCTTGGTGGGGGCGACCTGGTTTGTGGCGGCGAGACTGGCGGCGAGCAGCCTCTGCATCTGGCGCGAGCTCATGAACCCTCATGTGGATCGACTATGCGCATAGTGTATGCGCATTCGTTATGCGCATCAAGAGGCTACTTTTCCGGCAGCGGGATGAACTCCCTGTCGTCGCCGGGAATCTTGGCGAAGCGCCCCGCCTTCCAGTCGGCCTTGGCGTTCTCGATCTTCTCCATCGAACTGGAGACGAAGTTCCACCAGACATGCCGGTGGCCATCGAGCGGCGCGCCGCCGAGCAGCATCATGCGGGAGTCGGTCACCGCCTCGATCTCGGGCCTTTCGCCCCTGTCGAAGACGATCATGGCCCCGTCCTCGTGACGCGAGCCGCCTGACGAAACCGTGCCGCCGACGACCATCGCGCCGCGCTCTTCGTAGTCGTCCGGCAGGACGATGCGGCTGCCCGCGCGCAGCCGGGCATCGACATAAAAGATCGGCATCGGCACCGCGACGGGCGAGGCGAGGCCGAATGCCTTGCCGGTGACGATGCGCAACGTCACGCCATCCGCCTCGCGCGTGGGCAGCGCGCTCGCCGCGATATGCTGGAAGCTTGGCGCGTCGTCCTCGTTCTTCGTCGGCAGTCCGACCCAGCTCTGGATGCCGTGCATGCGGTCGCCGCCGGCGCGCACATCGGGGCCGGTGCGCTCGGAATGGGCGATGCCGCGGCCGGCCGTCATCCAATTGACGTCGCCCGGAACGATCTCCTGCACATTGCCGAGATTGTCGCGATGCACCTGGGACCCCGCGAACAGATAGGTGATGGTGGCGAGCCCGATATGCGGATGCGGCCGCACGTCGATGCCCTTGCCCGGCGCGAAATCCACCGGCCCGAAATAATCGAAGAACACGAACGGTCCGACCGTGCGCTGCTGGGCCTGCGGCAGCACCCGCGCCACCGAGAACCCATCGCCCAATTCGCGCTTCTGTCCGCTGATGTCGCGCATAAGCCGCTCCGCCGTTCATGCCGCCCGGAGTTTAGGCGTGGGACCCGCAAAGTTCAAAACGGCGGAATATGACCGCGCGCTTCGTCATAAGGGATCGGCCGAACCCATGTGACCGCCGCGACCGGCAACGCCGCATAGAGATGCGGAAACAACGCGCCGTCGCGCGACGGCTCATATCTCAACGCCGCACCCAGCACGGCTTCATCCACCGCGACCAGCACCAGATCGCGCGCGCCCGCGTAATAGCGCGCGAGCGTGCCCGGCACCTGCTCGGCGGTGGAGAAATGCAGGAACCCGTCGGCACGATCCTTCTCCGAGCCGGCATAAAGGTCGCCAACCATGTCCCATTCCGCGGCATGGACGATTTTGAAGATGAGTGCAGTCATGAGATCAAGATGATGTTGGCGCGATGCCCATGGGAACGGCTCATCTTTCCGTCGCAAGTCAGCAACGGCGCCCGCAAGGCTTCGGCGACAGCGATATAAGTGGCATCACACGCCGACGCTGAATCCCGCAATTCCCAGATACGCGGCAGAAGATCGAAGTGCTCATGACGCTGCAGCGCCAAGTTCTGCATGGTGTCGAGCGCGCGGCGTGCGATAGCTTTGTCCAGGCCGGTCCTCAAGATCATTCTGCGCAAGCTGTTCGCGAATTCTACGTCGATCAAATGTGGCGCATGCAATTCTTCCCCGAGCACCCGATCGCCATGCCGTGCCCCTAGAGGCGTGGGCAGGAGGATTTCCAAGGCCAATGAGGCGTCGATAACGAGCATGCCTAGCGCGACCGCCGGTCGCGCTCCTCGCGTAGAATCTTCGTGGGAGATACTTTCAAATGCACAGGCGGCAACGCCGCCAACCGCTGCCGGATTTCTTCATTTGTCGGCCGTTCGGCGAGCTTCCGCGCTTCGCGAGTCAGGTAATCGGACAAGGAAAGCCCCTCCGTTGCCGCGCGCGCTTTCAGCTTGCGGTGAAGTTCGTCGGGCACGTTGCGCAATTGGATCATCTTGGACATGTGCATAACATGTTCACATGTGCCTCACATGTCAAGATCTGATGGATTTCGCCTGTTCGATTTCCCGCTTCAACTGCTCCAGCAGCGCCTGGGTTTGCCGATATTCCCTGGCTTCCGCCATCATGGTCAATTCAAGCTTCAAGCTCTTCGAACGGGCGAAAGTGTCCAACTCATCCAGCGAAATTCGGAAGAACTCTTTCTTCCTGTTGATGCGGTTGAGTTGCCTATCCTCGAAGTGCTGATGGAGTTCGTGCTCCAGCGCCGGCGCGTCGTCGGAGTGGATCATGCCGTGGACGTCGAATCCGAACGGCACGGAAGCATCGCTAAGTTCATCGATGCGCTCGCGGGGATCGAGACGTCGCGTCATGCCGATCTTATAGACGCCGTCTCCGAACGAACCGATGTTCGAAACCACATAGATGTGTCCGGATTTGGTGAGCTGGGCTTGGGAAATCGCACGTTCCTTGTTCATCTGCGCTTGGGTAAGCTGCCGTTGAAGCTCTTCTATCTTGCTGTTGAGGTGCTCCAATTTCGCGCCGGTGGCGCTGCCGACCTCGGCGCGGGCCGCTTCCAAGGCGTGGGAATAGTGCTCTTCGTCGGCCTCGGCCTTGCGCTTGGCTTCCTCCAGTTCGCGCTGCACTTTTTCCTCTTCGCGCATCTTGGTGCGAATGCGGCGTTGCTCTTCGGCCTCGGCATGCTTCTTGTCCTCCGTCTCGAAGGCGAGACGCAGCTCCTCGACGCGAAGGTCGAGATAGTCCTGCGCGAGGGAGATGTGCATCACGCCGCCCAGCTCATTGATCGCGTCGAAGGACTTGCGGATGCGCTCTTCCATCCGCGTCATGTTGTTCCACGATACTTTGGCGATAGAGGCGTCGCATTCGCCGTTAAAGGCCCGCAACAACAGCTTTCCGTATTGCTTCTGCATCTTCGCGCCTTCGGCAGTGCTGCCGTTGATCGTCCACGAATTCGCGAAGTGCGCCGCGGTGCCGGCATGAATCAGGCTTTTCTGCCGCGCGCAGATGTCGTCTAGCGTGGCCTTGTATTCGGCGGAGGTCGAAAAATCGTAGTGCGGTTTGTAGAGGCCGCAGGAAATGTCTTCGAGATTCTCCTCGAGCGCATCCACTTCGCGCTGCATGCGCGCCAGCGTATCGTTGAGTGCCGTGTTCCTGGAATCGAACTCCGCCTGGGCGCGCGCCAATTCTTCGTCGTGCTTCTGACGCGCCTTGGCTAGAGCGTCTTCCTGTTCCTGATGCCGCCGCGCGTCGTCCTCGGCTGCGGCTTTGAACTTGGCCCGGAACGTATCGGTATTTTGTCGGACCTCTTCCTCGGCGCGCCGGCGCATGTCGGCGAGGGACGCATCTTCCCGCGCGTGTCGGGCCGCGTCGTCTTGTTTGCCGCCCTCGATCTGTTTCGCGGTGCGCGCCTGTTCGTCGAGGAGAATGGCTAGCGCCTTCTTCCGCGCGCTGATTTCAACATCGACATCCAGGATCGGGGCGTAATGCCGCCGCAGCGCCATGAGCTGCCAAGACATCCAGCAAGCCAAAGCAAGAAACGCGACGTCGCCCGCTCCCAACAATATCGCCGTCATAATCGCCCTCCACTATGAATGGAGGGCAATATAGCTTCGGCAGGCGGCAATAGAAGCCGGGATTTACGCCGCCGTGCCGCCCACCGTCAGCCCGTCGAGGCGTACCGTCGGCTGGCCGACGCCGACTGGGATGCTCTGGCCGTTCTTGCCGCAGACGCCGACGCCGGGGTCGAGCTTCATGTCGTTGCCGATCATCTTGATGCGGGTGAGCGCGTCGGCGCCGCTGCCGATGAGCGTGGCGCCCTTGATGGCGGGGCCGATCTTGCCGTTCTCGATGAGATAGGCCTCGGTGCAGGAGAACACGAACTTGCCGTTGGTGATGTCGACCTGGCCGCCGCCGAAATTGGTGGCGTAGACGCCCTTGTCGACGCTGGCGATGATCTCTTCCGGAGGCGTGTTGCCCCCGAGCATGAAGGTGTTGGTCATGCGCGGCATGACGTTGCTGCCATAGGATTCGCGGCGGCCGTTGCCGGTCGGCGCCACGCCCATCAGCCGCGCGTTCTGCCGGTCCTGCATGTAGCCCTTCAGGATCCCGTCCTCGATCAAGACCGTGCGCGAGGTCGGCGTGCCTTCGTCGTCGATGGTGAGCGAGCCGCGGCGGCCGGGGATGGAGCCGTCGTCCACCACCGTCACGCCCGGCGCCGCCACGCGTTCGCCGAGGAGGCCCGAGAAGGCGCTCGTCTTCTTGCGGTTGAAATCGCCTTCCAGCCCATGGCCGATGGCTTCGTGCAGCAGGATGCCGGGCCAGCCGGAGCCGAGCACGACGTTCATCTCGCCGGCCGGCGCGGGGATGGCGTCGAGATTGACCAGCGCCTGACGCAGCGCCTCGTCCACGCCGTCGCGCCAATATTGCGGCTCGAAATAGGTTTCATAGGAGGCGCGGCCGCCGCCGCCGAAATAGCCGCTCTCCTGCAGCCCGTCCTTCTCCACCACGACGGAGACGCCGATGCGCACGAGCGGCCGTACGTCGCGATAGACTTCGCCGCCCGGTCGCACGATCTCGATGGTCTGCCATTGGCCGGAGACGGAGCAGGTGACCTGGCGCACGCGGCTGTCCTTGGCGCGGGCATATTCATTCATCTCTTCGAGCAGTTTCACCTTGGCGGCGAATTCGCGGCTCTTGAGCGGATCGGCGTCGCTATAGAGCTTGGTGTTGGTGCGGGCAGGGGCCCCGGCCACGGTTCCCGAATAGCCCTTGGTCACGGCGCGTACCGTCTCGCCCGCGCGGCGGATCGCCTCCTCCGAAAGTTCCGAGGCATGGGCATAGCCGGACGAGTCGCCCGCCACCGCGCGCAGGCCGAAGCCTTGGGTGGTGTCGAAGCTCGCGGCCTTCAGCCGCCCGTCATCGAAGGTGAAGGATTCGCTCTGGCGATATTCCAGGTAGAGCTCGCCATCGTCCGCACCTTTGAGCGAATCGTCGACCAGCGACTCCACCCGGGAGCGGTCCAAGCCGTCCGGTCCGAAGAACAATTCGTTTGAGGACATCGCTGAAGTCTCCCAGCAGAGTGGTTTTTGGTTGATAGATATAGGCAGAACAAATAGTGATTGCTAGTGGCGCTCGGCATGTTATATAACATGCCTGTGCAGCCGAGAATCGCGGAGTGCTTCTCATGCCGAGAAGTCGTTCTGGACGCTTACTTATTCAAGTAGAGCCCGGTTTTAAGCGGAAATTCTATAACGCGCTCGAAGCGGAAAACCTCACGCTTAAGGATTGGTTTATGTCTACAGCGAGAGATTATCTGGAAAAAAAAACGCGCTCTTCAAGCGTCGATGAGAAATCGGCCGAAGGTGGCTCGCTGTGAATTTTGCAGCGAACGAGACAGCGCAAAAACTTCGAGGCGGCTATTACACGCCACATGATTTGGCGCATTTTGCCGCGCGTTGGATAGGTGAAATTGAACCGAGAAAGATACTCGAACCGAGCTGTGGCGATGGCGTGTTTATCGGCGCGCTGCGCGAAGCCGGTATTGGCGACGGCGCAAAGGTTACGGCATTCGAACTGGACCGCGCCGAGGCGCTGAAGGCGCATCGGCGTGCCAAAGAAGCCAAGATAAACGCGGACGTAAAAGCCGAAGATTTCCTGGGTTGGGCATTTCAGCGGATGTGCGGCGAAGCGGACAGCTTCGATGCGGTCGTGGGAAACCCGCCCTTTATTCGATACCAATATCTGCCTGAGGCGTTTCAACGACGAGCCGAGTTGATTTTTGCCAAGTTAGGCTGCCATTTCACGCGCCATACGAATGCATGGGTGCCTTTCGTCCTGGCATCGATTTCTTTTCTTCGTCCTGGCGGCCGGTTGGCGATGGTGCTGCCTGCCGAGTTGATACATGTGACACACGCGCAGTCTCTTCGCACATATCTGGGCAATGAATGCCGGCGCCTGGTCGTCATCGATCCCGAGAAGCTTTGGTTCGAGGACACGCTGCAGGGAGCCGTGTTGCTTCTTGCCGAAAAGCGTAGGGATACGTCGGACAGAGCCGAAGGCCTCGGTATTTACTCGGTCAAAAACAGAGAATTTCTGAAACGTGACCCGTCGCAGATATTTCGCGCTCCGCAGGCGATCAACGGCAAGACTGTTGAAGGAAAATGGACGCGCGCACTTCTCAACGGCAAAACACGCGCTCTTTACGACGAATTGAGTGAGCATGACGACGTCCATTCCTTCGACGATATAGCAGAGGTCGACGTCGGCATCGTCACGGGCGCCAATAAGTTCTTCCTCGTGAACGATAGCGTGGTGAAGCGGTTCGGTCTTGAGAATTGGGCGCATCCGATGTTTGGCCGCAGCGAGCATTGTCCCGGTGTGATCTACGATCGCCGGCAGCATCGTGCGAACGAAAAGGCCGGGAACCCGACCAATCTCATTTGGTTCAAGAGCGGCGATGAGCGTGACAACGATGCGGCGCGGGCCTATATCGAATTCGGCGAAAGCCAGAATTTGCACACCCGCTACAAATGCCGCGTTCGGTCGCCCTGGTATTCGGTTCCTTCGGTATACCCGACCGAAATTGGAATGCTCAAGCGCGCCCATCATGCGCCGCGTCTCATTCTGAACCGAAAGAAGGCCTACACGACCGACACGGCCTATCGTATTCGCACAAAAAACTTGAAAGCTTCCGATCTCGTCCGATTTTTCGTCAATCCGCTGACGGCGCTGAGCGCCGAGTTGGAGGGACGGCATTACGGCGGGGGCGTGCTGGAGCTGGTTCCGTCCGAAATCGAAAAGATGCTCGTGCCGGTTCCCAAGCGGTTTGATGGCGACATCGCGGAATTGGATAGCGATATGCGCATCCATGGCGCGGATCACGTTCAGGAACGTCACGGCGCGCGCGTCTTGCGGGCGCTCAAGCTTTCGAAGGCGCAGATCGACGATGTCATCGAGGCGTGGCGCATGCTGCGAAATCGCCGCCATCGCGTCTCCAGCGATGACGAAAATTCAGTCGATTAGGATACGGAAGCGCTTGGCGTCATTCGCATCCCTGAAGAGACGCAATGTTCGCTCGAGCAACGAGGTTGATTGGATATAAGGTTTGATGTCGCCCCAATTCAGGCGGGTCATCGCGTTGTGCTGCATGTAAGTCTTGCTTGTTACGCTGATGGTATGCGCGATCCGCAGGGTGAAAGTTCCGATCAGCACGCCCCGCAAGACAAACTCGAAAGCGGCGTGGGCTTCATCGACCGTTTTGATATTGCTTTTGGTCCAGACGAGAGCGGCGAACACATCGTCGCGGAAATAGTGGCGATGGTCGATTTCGTCGGAAAGTAGACCTTTATCCAGGCTCATGGACCCTTTGAGGTTGGTGCCGGCACCCTGCGGTATATTCAAATCGCTCTTCGATAGCGGCTTGCTTTCCCAGACCAATTGATAATTTGCTGCCAGGGGCGGCGCCGAAGTTTGTGTTGGAAGCGGTGCAGCCTTCGCCTTGACCGACGTTGGGATAACTTGTTTGGGAAGAGACTTCACTTTCAGTTTAATTCTGGCGATGTCATCCGGATCGGTGACCGCGAAACCGGTTACTGAGCGCGCGCCGGCGGCTGCGGCTTCGTCCAGCAGCCGTCCTTGTTTCTGCAGCTTGTTTAGTTGCGCCGCGCTAATGATTCGAAAAACGTGATTGGGATACGCAGCGGGTAGATCATCAAGTTGTTGCTCGATTTCGCCCGTCAGATTTGCGTCCTCCTTAACCGCCAAATTCAATTCCGTGATCACACTGGCTTCTATATTGCGATTCAATCCGCCGCGCGTAAGATTCGCGGAGCCGACCACAAGCGTTGCTGCCTTGTCGCCGCGCGCCATGTAAAGTTTCGGATGAAAAACCGTAGAAATTGAGCCGGTATCCACCGCATAAAGATCGATGCCGGTGTTGAGAAGCAGAGAGAGCCCTTCGCGAGTCGTTACACTGTTTCTGATGCCGATATACGCGACCACTTTTTTTGCGTGCTTGTGTAGAAGGCCCTGAATGAGCGCGACACCGCCCGTATTCGCAAACGCAACGCAGAGATAGACCCGGACCAAGCCAGGGAGGGCGAATAATTCTTCCAGGACCGACAAGTGCGCGGTGGGCGCAAACCCCTGCAAGATAAATTTTTTCACGGCCGTTGCCCAACTGGAATACTACTATACGGGCGGAATAAGCCCTTCCTGTCTGGTCGGCAAGTATCGGGCGCCCGGCGCGACCCGGAACACGGTACGTGTCATAAGGTCGCAATGACTTCATGGGGTTGCGCCGCGTACACCGGGCGGACGAATCTTGAGGCAGGCTTGGCGGTCTGCCGCACAATCGAGGTCGCCTGATGTCGCTTGGAAGCACGGGACTGGGAAAAATCGGACTGGGGAAGATGGGGCCGAAGCTGGCCGCGGGGGCATTCCTCGCGCTGCTCACCATGACAGGCGGGGCCTCAGCGCTGCCGGAGAATTGGGGAACGACGTTCCAGCCGCCGGTGACCCCGGTGATGGACCAGATCGAGTCGTTCCACAAAATGGTCCTCTACATCATCATCGCGGTCTGCGTGTTCGTGCTGGCGCTCCTGGTGTGGATCGTCATCCGCTACAACAGCCGCGCCAATCCCGTGCCCAGCCAGGTGAGCCACAACACCGTGCTCGAGGTGATGTGGACGCTGATCCCGGTCATCATCCTCGTCATCATCGCCATCCCGTCCTTCAAGCTGCTCTATTACGAAATGACGATCCCGAAGGCGGATATGACCCTGCGCGCCATCGGTAAGCAGTGGTTCTGGACCTATGAGTATCCGGTGCCGGGCGGCAAGTTCCAATTCGATTCCCTCGGTCTTTCCGACGACAAGGCCAAGGCGGCGGGCGAGCCGCGCCTCCTGGGCGTCGACAACCCCGTCTACGTGCCGGTGAACAAGAATGTCGTGGTGCAGACCACCGGCGCGGACGTGATCCATAGCTGGGCCGTGCCGCAGTTCGGCGTGAAGATGGACGCCGTTCCGGGCCGCATCAACACGACCTGGTTCAAGGCGACGCAGACCGGCACTTATTACGGCGAATGCTCCGAGCTGTGCGGCGCGCGCCATGCCTTCATGCCCATCGAGGTCAAGGTCGTGAGCCAGGCCGACTACGACACGTGGCTCGCCGCCTCCAAGAAGAAATACGCCTTCACGGGCGACGCGACCAAGCTCGCGTCGAAATAGGGACGACATCCATGGCTGATATCGCACACGCCGCTCACGAAGATCACCCGCATGGCTGGCGCCGGTACGTCTATTCGACGAACCACAAGGACATCGGCACGATGTACCTGATCTTCGCCATCTGCGCCGGCATCGTCGGCGGCACGCTCTCCATGCTGATGCGCGCCGAGCTGATGGAGCCCGGCATGCAGGTCTTCTCCGAGACCCACACCTACAACGTGGCGGTCACCGCGCACGGCCTGATCATGGTGTTCTTCATGATCATGCCGGCCATGATCGGCGGCTTCGGCAACTGGCTGGTGCCGCTGATGATCGGCGCGCCGGACATGGCGTTCCCGCGCATGAACAACATCTCGTTCTGGCTGCTGCCGTTCTCCTTCACGCTGCTCCTCCTCTCGATGTTCGTGGAGGGCGACAGCGGCGGACACGGCGTCGGCGGCGGCTGGACGCTTTACGCCCCCCTGTCGACGAGCGGCTCGCCCGGCCCGGCCATGGACTTCGCCATCTTCTCGATACACATCGCGGGCGCGTCCTCGATCATGGGCGCGATCAACTTCATCACCACGATCTTCAACATGCGCGCGCCGGGCATGACCCTGCACAAGATGCCGCTGTTCGTCTGGTCGATCCTGGTGACCGCGTTCCTGCTGCTGCTGTCGCTGCCGGTCCTCGCCGGCGCGATCACGATGCTCTTGACGGACCGCCACTTCCACACGGCCTTCTTCGATCCGGCCGGCGGCGGCGACCCGATCCTCTACCAGCATCTGTTCTGGTTCTTCGGCCACCCGGAAGTGTACATCCTGATCCTGCCGGGCTTCGGCATGGTCAGCCATGTCATCGCGACGTTCTCCAAGCGCCCGGTGTTCGGCTATCTCGGCATGGCCTACGCCATGGTCGCGATCGGCTTCATCGGTTTCGCGGTGTGGGCGCACCACATGTACACGGTGGGCCTCAGCGTCGACACCAAGGCCTATTTCATCTTCGCCACCATGGTCATCGCGGTGCCCACGGGCATCAAGGTGTTCTCCTGGATCGCGACGATGTGGGGCGGCTCGATCGAGTTCAAGACGCCCATGCTCTGGGCGGTCGGCTTCGTGTTCCTGTTCACCGTCGGCGGCGTCACCGGCGTGATGCTGGCCAATGCCGGCGTCGACGTCTCGCTGCAGGACACCTATTACGTGGTGGCGCATTTCCACTACGTGCTCAGCCTGGGCGCGGTGTTCGCGATCTTCGCCGGCTTCTATTTCTGGTTCCCGAAATTCACCGGCTACACCTACAACGAATTCCTCGGCAAGACGCATTTCTGGATCACCTTCGTCGGCGTCAATCTCGCGTTCTTCCCGCAGCATTTCCTGGGTCTGCAGGGCATGCCGCGCCGCTACGCCGACTACCCGCAAGCCTTCGCCGGCTGGAACTACGTCTCGTCCGTCGGCGCCTTCATCGCGGGCTTCGGCATGCTGGTGTTCCTGGCGATGCTGGCCGAAGCCTTCGCGCGCAAGCGCCGGGCGGGCGACAATCCCTGGGGCGTCGGCGCGACCACGCTGGAGTGGACCCTGCCGTCCCCGCCGCCGTTCCACACCTATAACGAGCTGCCGCGGATCACCTGATGGCCGTCTCCGACACCTGGCTCGCCGACAAGCCCACCGCCACCGTGGGCGACTACTTCGCGCTGTTGAAGCCGCGGGTGATGTCGCTTGTCGTCTTCACGGGGCTGGCCGGGATCGTCGTCGCGCCGGGCGCGGTGCATCCCCTGACCGCCTTCACCGCGCTGCTCTGCATCGCCGTGGCGGCCGGGGCTTCGGGCGCGCTCAACATGGCCTATGAGGCGGACATCGACGCCAAGATGACGCGCACCGCCACGCGGCCGATCCCGCGCGGCGTCATCGACCGTGGCGAGGCGCTGGCCTTCGGCTGGTGGATGGCGGCCGGGGCGGTCTTCGTGATGGCGATGCTGGTGAATTGGCTGGCGGCCGGTCTGCTCGCCTTCACGGTGTTCTTCTATGTCGGCGTCTACACGCTGCTGCTGAAGCGCCGCTCCGCGCAGAACATCGTCATCGGCGGGCTCGCCGGCGCGCTGCCGCCGGCCATCGGCTGGGCCGCGGTGACGGGCGAGCTGTCGCTGGCGCCTCTCGTGCTGGTCGCGATCACCTTCCTCTGGACCCCGCCGCATTTTTGGGCGCTGGCGCTGTTCCGTTCCGACGACTACGCGCGCGCCGGGGTGCCGATGATGCCGGTGGTCGCGGGCAAGGCCTCCACGCGCTGGCAGATCCTCATCTATTCGCTGCTGCTCGCGCCCGCGGGCGTGGCGCCGTACTTCCTGGGCTTCGCCGGCAAGCTTTACCTCGCGGTCTCCGCCGCGATGGGGCTGGCCATGATCGTCGGCTCGATCGCCGTGCTGCGCGAACGCGACGACGCGCGCGAGCCGGCGGCGCGCAAGCTTTTCGCGGTGTCGATCTTCTACCTGTTCTCGCTGTTCGCGAGCCTGATCGCCGAACACGTCATCGAAGCCCTGTGGGGAGCCTTCTGGTGAGCGTCATGAGCGATGATTTCGATCCGGCGCGCAACGCGCGCGAAAAGAAGAAGCGCAACATCGCGCTGGGCCTGTTGCTGACGGGCCTCGTGGTGCTGTTCTTCCTGATGACGATGGTCAGACTCGGCGGTCATGTCGCCGAATGGTGGAATTAAAGGGGACGCCCATGTCGCACGGCAATGTGAAGCACGATTATCACCTCGTCGATCCGAGCCCGTGGCCGATCATCGGCTCCGTCGGCGCGTTCACGATGCTGATCGGCGCCATCTTCTATATGAACGACGGCGCCAAGGCGTTCGGTCCGCTCGCCGGCCAGCCCTGGATCATGGTCGTTGGCGTCGTCCTGGTGCTCTACACCATGGCCGGCTGGTGGCGTGACGTGGCGACCGAATCCGTCGTCCGCCACGACCACACGCCCGTCGTGAAGCTCGGCCTGCGCTTCGGCATGGTGCTGTTCATCGCCTCCGAGGTGATGTTCTTCGTTGCCTGGTTCTGGGCCTATTTCAACGCCGCCTTGTTCCCGCACGACCTTGGCATCGGCTCCTGGCCGCCGAACGGTATCGTCACGCTCGACCCGTGGCACTTCCCGCTGCTCAACACGCTGATCCTGCTCACCTCCGGCACGACGGTGACCTGGGCGCATCACGCGCTGCAGCACGGCGACCGCAAGGGCGCGATCCAGGGCCTCGCGCTCACGGTGGTGCTGGGCCTCTGCTTCACCAGCGTGCAGGCCTATGAGTACGCGCACGCGCCGTTCACCTTCGGCTTCAACGGTGGGCTGCCGCGCCTTCCGTTCACCGACATGGCGCATTCGTTCCTCGCCGTCGGCGCCGGCAATTTCGACGCCATCTACGGCTCGACGTTCTTCATGGCCACGGGCTTCCACGGCTTCCACGTCATCATCGGCACGACCTTCCTGATCGTGTGCCTGGGACGCGCCATCGCCGGCCAGTTCACGCCGACCCGCCATTTCGGCTTCGAAGCCGCCGCCTGGTATTGGCACTTCGTCGACGTGGTGTGGCTGTTCCTGTTCTCCTTCATCTACGTCTGGGGCCAGGGCCCGATCTCGGCGGCTTAGGAATATCGATTCACGCGGAGCCGCGGAGACGCGGAGGGCGGGCGATAAAGAGCCGCGTGTCACGGTCTTCTTCCGCGAAGCGGAAGGTCCATCGCGCTTTGCCCGCTTCGCGGGCGCAGAAAGCACTGCGCGCCCCTTCATCGCGAGCGAGAACTCCGCGTCTCTGCGGCTCCGCGTGAATCATCTTTCTTTTGGGCGGCGAATGCATTTGCGGCCGTGCCGGGGAGGGGTAGGTTTACGGATGACCGAGCCCTCGTTTTTCCAATCCGTGTTCTTCGCGCGCTGTCCGCGGTGCGGGAATGGTTCGCTGTTTCGGGGCTATCTCGATGTCGCGCCGCGCTGCGCATCCTGCGGTCTCGACTTCTCGAAATTCGACGTGGGCGACGGCGCGACCGTGTTCGTGATCCTGATCGCGGGCTTCGTCGTCACCGGCGGCGCGCTGATCGTCGAAGTGAAATATTCGCCGCCCTATTGGGTCCACGCTTTGCTGTGGCTGCCCGCCATCGCCATCATCGTGCTGGGCGGCTTGCGGCTGATGAAGGCGTTCCTGATGATCCAGCAATACCGCCACCAGGCGCGCGAGGGCCGCATCGCGGACTGAAGGATCACTCCTCGCCGCATTCCTCGCGATAGGTTGCGCCATCGGGCGCGTAGACGCAGGCCTCGCTATAGAACGCGCCCACCTTCAGCACGCCGTCGTTGAAGAACAGCGCATTGTATTTGGCGAAGGGGAAGCGGAATTCCGCCGCGGGTGCGAAGTCCGGCCCGTTGAAGACGACAAGCCGCGCGTCGGGCCGCTGCCCCGCGCGGTCTTCGAGCAGGATCACCGCGAAATCCTCCTCGCCGTCGCCGTTGAAATCCCCGCGCGCGACGAAGGGTTCGTAATCGGGGCCGCCGCCGCCGTTCAGGCCGTTGCGCATCTGGGCGATCTCGTCGTCGCAGCCGCAATCCGGCTCCGCGGCCGGGCGCAGATCTGCGTGGCGTGCGAGGTATGCGCCGAGCGCGGATTTCTCGGCATCGTCGAGCAGCGGAACCTGGATGAGATCGGGCGTGGGGCAGGCGGCCTCGTTGCAGCCGGCGAGCAGCAGCAGCGCCGCCAAAGCCGTAAAACATCTGTAACGGAGGCCCACTCCATCCATGGCCCTCTTGACCTCTGCTTCCCCACGCGCATGGTCGGGGCCGCATGTGGCCGATCTAAGTCCCAATTAAGGCGAGACATGACTTTCAAACCGCTTCTCGTGCCGACGCTGTGGTTCGTGCCCGCCTTCCTCATCCTCATGAGCATGGGCGCGTGGCAGCTTGAACGTTTGCAGTGGAAGCTGGGCCTGATCGCGCAGATGCAGTCGCATATGAAAGCCGCGCCGCTCACGGTCGCGCAGGCGAAGGCGCTCGGCGAGGGCGCGCAATATCGCCGCGTCGCGCTGCAAGGCCGCTTCGACAATGCGAAGGAGGCTTACGTCTTCACCACCGGTCCCGAAGGCGCGCCGGTCTATCATGTCGTGACGCCGTTCGATCTCGACGGCGG
Source organism: Rhizomicrobium sp. (assembly GCA_036491175.1). Lineage (GTDB taxonomy): Bacteria > Pseudomonadota > Alphaproteobacteria > Micropepsales > Micropepsaceae > Rhizomicrobium. The sequence goes on along the minus strand of DASXCJ010000051.1, from coordinate 102,292 downwards.
CGGCGCGATGCTCGTCGACCGCGGCTACATCCTCACCACCGCGCGCGACCCGGCCCTGCGTGTCGCGCCCGGCGGCGAGCGCACGGTCACCGGCGTCTGGCGCACGCCCGACAAGCCCGGCAGCTTCACCCCCGCGCCCGACCGCGCCCATCGTATCTGGTACGCCCGCGATCTCGCCGGCATCGCGGCGGCGGACGGCGTCACGCTCTCCGCCCCCGTGATCGTGGAAGCCGATGCGACGCCCAACCACGGCGGCTGGCCCCGGGGCGGACAGACGGTGGTCAACCTGCCCAACAACCACATGTCTTATGCCCTGACATGGTTCGGTCTCGGCGCGGGGCTTTTGGGAGTCTATCTTGCGTACCATATACAGAGGGGCCGCCTCGTCCTCGGCGGTCTGGGAGCCTTGAGGGGGGGAGGGGGTAGCCCAAACTGAAAAACGAATGGACGTGGTCGCGCAGCCTCGCCCTACCAGATATAGTGGCTATGCGGGCGGCGGCATGGACCTTAAGACGAAGCACCCCTTTTCAGGCATCATCACCCCCATGAAGATCGAAATCACCAAACTCCCCAATGGCTTGACCGTCGTGACCGACCCGATGCCGGGACTCGAAAGCGCGGCCTTGGGGGTGTGGGTGAATTGCGGCACGCGCGACGAGACCCGCGCGATCATGGGCGTGAGCCACATGCTCGAGCACATGGCCTTCAAGGGCACCGAGAAACGCACCGCCAAGAGCCTGGCCGAGGAGATCGAGAATGTCGGCGGCTTCCTCAACGCCTATACCAGCCGCGAGCAGACCGCCTTCCACGTCCGCGTGCTGAAGGCCGACGTGGCGCTGGCGACGGACATCCTCGGCGACATTCTCACCAGTCCGACCTTCGAGCAGAACGAGTTGGAGCGCGAGCGCCAGGTCGTTCTCCAGGAACTGGGCCAGGCGCGCGATACGCCGGACGACATCATCTTCGATCACCTGCAGGAGGCGATCTATCCGAACCAGGCGATGGGGTTTCCCATCCTCGGCAGCGAGGAGACGGTGAGCAATTTCTCCCGTGAGGACCTCAAGACCTATATGGGCGCGAACTACCGCACCGGCGGCATGACGTTCATTTCCTCCGGCGCGGTGAAGCACGAAGACATGGTCGCGCTGGCGCAGGCGAAATTCGCCGGCCTCAAGACCGGCGATGGGCCAGCGCGCGAGCAGGCGCGCTACGGCGGCGGCGAGAACCGCCAGGACGACGATCTCGAACAGGTCCATATCGCCTATGCCTTCGAAGGCGTGGCGCAGGACGATCCGGATTACTACATCGCCCAGGTCTATGCCTCGGCGCTGGGCGGCGGGATGTCGTCGCGCCTGTTCCAGGAAGCGCGCGAGAAGCGCGGCCTCTGCTACACCATCTCCGCCTTCGCGCAGTCCTTCCAGGATGGCGGCGTGATCGGCGTCTATACCGGCACCGGCGAAAAAGAAGCCGGCGAGATCTCCGCGCTGATCGCGGACGAGATGGCCGGGCTCGCCGCCACCGCCAATGACGACGAGATCAACCGCGCCCGCGCGCAGTTGCGGTCCGGCCTCTTGATGGGGCTGGAGCGTCCGTCCTCGCGCAACGAGATGATCGCCTCCTCGCTGCTCGCCCATGGCCGCGTCGTGCCGGTGGAGGAGATGCTGGCCAAGCTCGCCGCGGTGGATGCAGCGGCCGTGCGCCGTTTCGGCGACCGCGTGATGGCGACCGAGCGCCCGACCATCGCGGCGGTCGGCCCGCTCGGAAAGCTCGAGCGTTACGAATTGTTCGCCAGCCGCTTCGGCGCCGCGCGCAAGGCGGCCGCAGAATGAATGCGGGTCCCATGGCCTTCATGCGCGGCCTTACCTTCCCGGGCGGGCAGCAACCCGTCATCCAGGGCGAGGGCGTCTATCTGCGCTATCCGCGCATGGCCGATTTCATGCCCTGGTCGCGCGTCCGCGGCGACAGCCGGGCGTTCCTCTCGCCCTGGGAGCCCGTTTGGGCGTCGGACGAGCTCACGCGCGGTGCGTTCCGCCGCCGCCTCAAGCGTTACGCGCGCGAGACGCGCCACGACACCGCCTATGCCTTCTTCGTCTTCCGCGAGGAGGACGATGCGCTGCTCGGCGGCTGCACGCTTTCCAATGTCCGCCGCGGCGTCACGCAATGCTGCGCGCTGGGCTATTGGGTGGGTGAGCGTTTCGCCCGCCAGGGCTACATGCATTCCGCGGTGCGCGCACTGATCCCCTTCATCTTCCGCACGCTCGGGCTTCATCGCATCGAGGCGGCGTGCCTGCCGTCCAACGGCCCGTCGCGCAGCCTGCTCGCCAAGACGGGTTTTCGCGAGGAAGGCCTCGCCAAGCGCTATCTGATGATCAATGGCGAATGGCAGGATCACGTCCTCTTCGCCTTGCTCGCCGACGAGGCGCGCCTCGCGTGAAGCGGCTCGCAGCGCTCTTCCTGATGCTGATGGCGGCGATGGCCGCGACGGCCGCGCCCGTCATGGTGCCGAAAGAGGCGCGCAGCCACGGCAGCCTCGATTTCGCCAATCCGGATTCGATGCTCGATCTGAAGGAGGCGCTGTCGCCCTATCAGGCGCCGGAGAAGGACGGTTCGCGCTGGTTCATGCTGACGGCGGTGAACCAGTCGGTGAAGCCGGTGATGCGCATCCTGCTCGCCGGCGAGCCGCCGGACTCCTCGCTCAAGCTGTTTCCGATGCGCGGGCGTCCGCTGATCCGCCAGATCGCGAGCTCGGATTCCGACGTGAGCGTGGAAAGCGCGCGCGCCTATGGCCGCCACACCTGGCGCGTGACGATCCCGCCCGCGACCAGCGTGGCGCTCGCCATCCGCATGGAGAACGCCCAGAGCGACCAGCCGACGGTGCAAGCCTGGACCGAGCCCGCGATCATCTCGCACATCCGCCAGCTCTCGATCTTCATGGCGGCCGTCGAAGGGTTGATCGCGGCGGCGGTGCTGGTGACGGCGGGCTTAGCCCTCATGACCGGCCATCTCGCGCCGCGCTGGGCCGCGGTGACGTTGTTGCTGCTGTTCTTTTCCCGGCTCGCGACGACCGGCGCGTTCGACACCGGGTGGCGGACCAGCGTCGGCGGGCCTTACGGTTTGCAGGCGATGATCGCGGGGCTCGCGCTCGCTGCGGGCCTGCGCCTCGCCGATATCGTGGCGCCGGTCGATTCCTATTTCCCGCGCCGCTGGTTCGGCTGGGTGATCCTGGGCGTGATCGCGCTGTCGCTCGCCGCCTTCCTCGGCGTGCCGGGCGCGACGGTGTTGACCGAAGCCGCCTTGCTCGCCGGCACGGGCGCGATCACCGCCTATCTCGTCCATCGCGGACGGCTCGGCGTGCAGGCCGCGCGCGTGGCAGCACCCAGCGCCGCCGTGTTCTCGCTCGTAGCGACGGCCGCCGCCGTGGCCGCGCTGGGCGGCTTCCAGGACAATCCCATGGCGCCGGTCATGGCGGGCGGCTTCCTCGCCGCCGGCGCGGTGCTGATGGCGCTCGCCATCGCGGCGGGCGAGGGCATCGCGATCCTGCCCGCGACACGCGCGACGGCGGAGGCTATCGCGCCGATGCCCGCGCCGGTGAAACCGAGCCACGTCCCGCCGCCCGTGATCGGGCCGGTTGCGCCCACCGTTTCGCCTGCCGCGCTGGACGCCATCGGCGCGTCGCATCAGGGCGTGTTCGATCTCGATTTCCGCGCCGACGCCGTCACGCTGTCGCGCGAGGGCGCGCTGCTGCTCGGCTTCGGCGAGAAGGAGCAGGCCTTCCCGCACGTCGCCTGGATCGCGCGCATCCACCCAGACGACCGCGACATCTACAAGCAGGCTATCGCCCAGTTCCGCGATCATCCGGGCCAGGCCTTCCGCTTCGAATTCCGCGCCCGCAGCGAGAGCGGCCGCTATCCCTGGTTCGAACTGCGCGCGACGATGCTCGGTGAAGGCGCGCGCGCGACGCGCTGTCTCGGCCTCATCGCCGACGTCACGACGCGCAAGGAATCCGAGATCGCGCCGCCGGATCGCAATCGCGACGAGCGCACGGGGCTGGGCAACCGCGTGGCGCTCATGGAAGAGCTCGACCAGCGCGATCTCTCGGGCGCCATCATCGCGCTGCTCGACGTCGATCGCTTCAAATCCATCCATGCAAGCCTGGGCGATGAAGGCGGCGATGCCGTGCTCGCCGCCATCGCGCAGCGCCTGACCAAGCGCTTCAAGGGGCGTGCGGAATGTTTCCGTGTCGGCGGAGACGCCTTCGCGCTTGTGTTCGGCGAAGGCGAAGCGAACGAGATCGGCGCGGAACTCGTCGACACCGGCCATGCACCTTTCACGCTGGGCGGGCGCAACGTCTTCGCGCCGTCGAGCGTCGGCGTCGCGCTGGGCGGCGAAGCGCGAGATCCGATCGACCTGCTTAAGAACGCCGAGCTGGCGCTGATCGAGGCCAAGCGCAATGGCGGCGCCTGTGCGCGGCTCTACAGCCCGGACTTCGCGGCGCCCGCCGACTCCGTGGCGCTGGAGACCGAATTGCGCCGCGCGCTGGACGAGAAGCAGATGGACGTATTCTACCAGCCCATCGTGCGCCTCTCCGACGCAACGGTGGCGGGCTTCGAGGCGCTGTTGCGCTGGCATCATCCGACGCGCGGCCTCGTCGTGCCCGGCGAATTCATCGCGCATTCGGAGGCCACCGGTCTCATCGTGGCGCTGGGCCGCTTCGCGCTGGAGCGGGCGGCGCAGGATCTCGCGCAGTGGCAGCGCTTCTTTCCCATCGATCCGCCGCTCTTCGTCAGCGTCAATCTCTCGCGCAGGCAATTGAGCGATGCGGCGCTTGAGAGCGATCTCAGCCGCGTGCTCGCCGGCGCCGCGATCAAGCCCGGAACGCTGAAGCTCGAAGTCACCGAGAGCGCGATCGTGGCGGGCGAGGATTCCAAGGCCGCGCTTGCGCGGCTGCGGGAGTTGGGCGCGAGCCTCGCCATCGACGATTTCGGCACCGGCGTCTCCGCGCTCAGCGAGCTCAAGGACGTCGCCTACGACACGATCAAGATCGACAAAAGCTTCCTCGCCCGCCGCACCGAGGCGGAAGCGGTCAACGGCGCGGTGGTGCTGGGCTCGATCATCAAGATGGCGCGGGAATTGGAGCGCGCCGTCGTCGTCGAAGGCGTGGAGCGCGAGGAAGACGCCAACTGGCTCGCCGACCAGGGCTGCGAATTCGGCCAGGGCTATTTCTTCTCCACGCCGCTCTCCGCCGCCGATGCGCTGAGCTTCATCGCGCGCCACTACCGCGCGGCGGGCGGCACGGGTGCATCGCATCCCGATCTGTCAGGCGCGGCCGGCGTGGATGGACAGGCTTGAGACATCGATCCCGAGCTTCTTGAGCGCACCCGCCCAGCGGTTGCCGATGTCGGCGTCGAACAGGATCGCGGTGTCGGCGTCGCAATGGATCCATCCGTTCAGCCGGATCTCATCCTCGATCTGGCCGGGTCCCCAGCCGGCGTAGCCCAGCGCGAAGATCGCCTTCTCCGGCCCCTTCGCATCGGCCATGGCGCGCAGTATATCGAGCGTGCCGGTGAGCGAGACGTCCTCGATCACGGGCATGGTGGATTCTGGGCTCTCGTAGTCGCCGCTATGCAACACGAAGCCGCGGCCCGTCTCCACCGGTCCGCCATAGAGCACGGGAAAGTCCGGCGTGTTGGCGGTGATGCGCAGGCCCAGCCGCGTCATCAGGCTGTGGAAGCCCAGCCCGTCGACGGGCTTGTTGATGATGAGTCCCATCGCGCCGTCGTCGGAATGGGCGCACATGAAGATGACAGTCTTCTCGAATCGCGGATCGGACATTCCGGGCAGGGCGATCAGGAGTTTGCCCTCCAGGAAATTCGCACCTTCGATGCTGTCTTTCTTCGCCATGTCCTCAAGACTAACACGGTTTTGGGCTTTTGCGTTCCCCCCTTCGCCGCGCTAGAACCGCGCCCGGCTGGATTACAAGGAGATGAATATGACGATCAAAGTGGGTGACAAGGTTCCGTCCGCGACCCTCATGCAGATGAAGGATGGCGGGCCCAAGCCGGTGGCGACCGACGATCTGTTCGGCGGCAAGAAGGTCGTTCTCTTCGCGCTGCCCGGCGCGTTCACGCCGACCTGCTCGGCCAAGCATCTGCCCGGCTTCGTGAGCCAGGCGGACATGATCAAGGCCAAGGGCGTCGACACCATCGCCTGCATGTCGGTCAACGACGCCTTTGTGATGGGCGCGTGGGGCGATCAGCAGAAAGCCGGCGACAAGGTCGCGATGCTGGCCGACGGCAACGGCGATTTCACGCGGGCGCTCGGCCTCGAGATGGACGCATCGAAGTTCGGCATGGGCAAGCGCAGCCAGCGCTTCTCCATGGTCGTCGATGACGGCGTGGTGAAGGAACTGAACGTCGAAGAGCCCGGCGCCTTCCAGGTGTCGAGCGCCGAACACGTGCTGAAGCAGCTTTGATGCTGCGCAATGCTCGTGCGGTTCGCTGACGGCAGAGGCCGAAGGCGAACCGGCGATCGTTTCGCTCCGCCATTGCGAGGAATGCCAACGCCGGACGGGATCCCCGTTCGGCGTTGCCTCTTTCTACGAAAACGACAAGGTCCGCTTGTCCGGTGCGACGAGCACGGTTTATTGGCGGTCGACGGAACGCACATCTTCTAGGCCGCGCGCTAAAGCGACCCGATCGCGGCGCGGGCCAGCGCGTCCGCACGCTCATTCTCGACATGGTTGGAATGGCCTTTGACCCAGCGCCACTGAACGTCGTGCCGGGCGACGGCGATTTCGAGTTCACGCCAGAGATCCTCGTTCTTCACCGGCTTCTTGTCGGCGGTCTTCCAGCCGTTCGCCTTCCAGCGCGGCAGCCACTTCATGGCGCCGTCCATCACATAGCGGGAATCCGTGTGCACCATGACGGGCGAGGGCTTCTTGATCGCATTGAGCCCCTGGATCACCGCCATCAGCTCCATGCGGTTGTTGGTGGTGAGCGTCGCGCCGCCGGAGATTTCCTTCTCATGCACGCCAATGCGCAAGATCGCGCCCCAGCCGCCAGGGCCGGGATTTCCAGAACATGCGCCGTCGGTGAAGATGTCGATCATACAGCCGCAAGCACGCGCGGCACATTGAACTCCACGTTCTCGCGCGTGACGGCGGTCTCGGTGAGCGTCACGTCGTAGCGTTCACGGAAGGCGGCGACGACGCCGTCCATCAGATCCTCAGGCGCCGATGCGCCGGCCGACAAGCCGACAACCTTGGCGTCGCCGATCATCGACCAGTCGATGTCGCCGGCATGCTGGATCAGCGCCGCACGCTCAGCGCCGGCGCGCAACGCCACCTCGACGAGGCGCTTGGAGTTGGAGGAATTGGGCGCGCCGATCACGAATACGACCTCGGCGTTGGGCGCGATCGCCTTCATCGCTTCCTGGCGGTTGGTCGTGGCGTAGCAGATGTCTTCCTTGTGCGGTCCGGCAATAGAGGGGAAACGCCGCCGCAACGCCGCCACGATGTCGGCTGTGTCATCCACCGACAATGTCGTCTGCGTAATGTAGGCGACGCGCTGCGGATCGTAAGGATCGAAGGCTTCGGCGTCGGCCACGGTCTCGACCAGGGAAATCGCGCCTTGCGGCAATTGGCCCATCGTGCCCTCCACTTCGGGATGGCCGGCATGGCCGATCAGCACGATCTCGTGCCCGGCGCGGTGATGCCGCTCCGCCTCGACATGGACCTTGGAGACGAGCGGGCAGGTGGCGTCGAGATAGAACAGCTTGCGCCGCTCCGCCTCCGCCGGCACCGATTTGGGCACGCCATGGGCGGAAAAGATGACATGCGCGCCCTCCGGCGCCTCGCTGAGTTCGTCGATGAATACGGCGCCCAGCCGCTCCAGCCGCTCGACCACGAAGCGGTTGTGCACGATCTCGTGGCGGACATAGACGGGCGGGCCAAACTTGGTAAGCGCCAGTTCCACGATGCGGATGGCCCGGTCCACGCCGGCGCAGAAGCCCCGCGGCGCGGCCAGCAGCAGCGTCAGAGAGGGCTTGTTCTCCCGGCTTTCCATGTGGCAGGAGTGACGCCGCCGGCGTATGGAAGTCAAGCGAGGAACGATGAAAGCGGCTCTGCGCCTTTTGCCGATGGTCTTGTTGGCCGCCGTTGTGGCGGACTGCAGCGCCAATCGTGGCCATAAGGAGGCCTTTTGCCCCGGCTCCGTCGTGCTGGCCGATGTCGCGCGCCAGCCCATGTTCCGCCAGGGCGCCGCCGCCGATCCCTCCAACATCGTCTACACGATGGAGATCGTGGGTGTCGAAGGCAGCTGCGACTACGACAAGAAGGGCCGCGACGCGGATGCGAGCGTCGATGTTCATTTCCGCGCAACGCGCGCGCCGACCGGCGAACAGGCCGTCTACAACGTGCCGTATTTCGTGGCCGTGACGCAGGCCGACCGCATCATCAACAGGCAGAATTTCACCGTGCAGATCGCCTTCGCGCCCGGCGCGTCGGTGGCAGAGGCGACCGACACGGTGCCGGACACGCATATCCATACCGAGCAGGACAAGAAGCCCTACGACTATCAGCTCGTGGTGGGCTTGCCGTTGACCAAGCAGCAGCTCGACTACAATCGCACCATGGGCCGATACGCCCAATGAGTTCGCTCGCCGCGGAACTGACGGCGATCGCGAGAGCCGCGTTCGCCGCCGAAGGCTTTGCCGAGGAGCTCGGAACGGTCCAGGCCTCCGACCGCGCCGACCTCGCGCAGTTCCAGTGCAATGGCGCGCTCGCGGCCGCAAGGCAAGCCAAAGCGAATCCGCGCGCCATCGCGGATAAGATCGCGGCCCGCCTGAAGACCAATCCGATCTTTGCCAAGGTCGAGATCGCCGGCCCTGGCTTCATCAATCTCGACGTGACGGACGACGCGCTCGCCGAGCGCACCGGTGCAGTGGCCAGGGACGAACGTCTCGGCGCGCCGGAGACAGGCAAGGGCAAAACCGCGGTCATCGATTTCGGCGGCGCCAATGTCGCCAAGCCCATGCATGTGGGCCATCTGCGCTCCTCGGTGATCGGCGATTCCCTGCAGCGCCTGTTCCGCGCCAATGGTTGGACGGTGTTCAGCGACGTCCATCTCGGCGATTGGGGCTTGCAGATGGGCCAGCTCATCTCCGAGATCGCGCATCGCGGCATCGCGCCGCTCTATTTCGACGAGGCCTTCACCGGGCCTTATCCGGACGAGTCGCCGGTGACGATGGACGATCTCGAGGAGATCTATCCGGCGGCGTCCGCGGCCTGCAAAGCCGATCCGGCCAGGCTCGAAGAGGCGCGCAAGGCCACGGCGGACTTGCAAGGAGGCCGTCCCGGCTACCGCGCGCTGTGGGAACACTTCTTCGCGGTCTCGCGCGTGGGGCTTGAGCGCGAATGGGGCAGTCTCGGCATCCATTTCGATCTGTGGAAGGGCGAGGCGAGCGTCGAGAAGCTGATCGTCCCCATGATCGCCCAGCTCAAGGCCAAGGGCGTCACGGAAGAGAGCGAAGGCGCGCTCGTCATCCAAGTCGCACGCAACAGCGACAAGAAAGAGATGCCGCCGCTGATCCTGGTGAAGTCAGATGGCGCGGTGCTCTACGGCACCACCGATCTGGCCACCATCGTGGATCGGGTGCAGGAGCAGGATCCCGATCTCGTGCTCTATGTCGTCGACCAGCGCCAGCACCTGCATTTCGAGCAGGTGTTCCGCGCCGCGGAGAAAGCGGGCCTCAACGGCAAAGCCGTGCTGGAGCATGCCGGCTTCGGCACGATGAATGGGCCGGACGGCAAGCCGTTCAAGACGCGCGCCGGCGGAGTGATGAAGCTCTACGACCTGATCGCGATGGTCACGGCGGAAGCCGAAAAGCGGCTTGCCGAAGCGGGCCTCGCGGCGGATTACCCGCCGCAGGAGCGTGAGGCCACGGCTAGGATGGTGGGCATCGCCACCCTCAAATTCGCCGACCTCTCGAACCACCGGCAGACCGACTACATTTTCGACCTGGAACGCTTCTCGAAATTCGAGGGCAAGACCGGGCCGTACTTGCAATACGCCGCCGTCCGCATCCAATCCATCCTGCGCAAAGCCGAGGGCGAGGGCCATAAGACCGCTGCGCCCGTCGTGCGCTCGCCGGAGGAGCGCAAGCTCGCGCTGCAGCTCCTTGCGTTGCCCGATGCGATGGGCGCAGCCGAGACCAAGCGCGCACCCAATGTCCTCGCCGACTACGCCTTCACGCTCGCCCAGGAGTTTAGCCGCTTCTACGCAGAACATCACATCCTGTCCGGGGCCGATGAAGCGTTGCGCGAAGCCCGCCTCGGACTCTGTGAGATGACCTTAAAGATGCTTACGAAGGTGTTGGATCTGTTGGGAATCGAGGTTCCCACGCGGATGTGAGCAAATCGTTTGCTCGCGTTGACTCGCCCCCGTCGCCGCCTATAGTGACGCCCAACGCGACGGTCCGCCGAGAGGCGCGTTTTCGCGGCGATACATTCGATCCCTCGCGGGAGACATATGCCGTCGTTGGAAGGCCGACCCGTCGGCCGAAGCCAGTAGGCATAGGCCGAAGGAGCAACCGCCCCGGAAACTCTCAGGCAAAAGGACCGCGAAGGGGATGAACTTCTGGAAAGCAGGGTCGCCGGTTGGGCGGCTCTCACCGAAGGGGTAATCCGCTCCCGGCCTGTTGGCGAGCGGGGAAATCTCTCAGGTCCGATGACAGAGGGGCTTTTGCCGCGCGCGAGCGCGGGCGAAGCAACCTCGAATCCGGACCGTTATGACAGACACAGACCAAGACCTGCGCAAGACGCCGCTGCACGCGCTCCATCTGGAGCTCGGCGCCAAGATGGTGCCGTTCGCCGGATATGAGATGCCGGTGCAATATCCCGCCGGTGTGCTGAAGGAGCATCTGCACACCCGCGCCCATGCCGGGCTGTTCGATGTGTCCCATATGGGCCAGGCATTCCTGTCGAACGGTGACGCGCTGGAGCGCGTCACGCCGGCCGATGTGAAGGGCTTGAAAGAGGGCATGCAGCGCTATGGCCTGCTCCTCAACGACAACGGCACGATCAAGGACGATTTCATGTTCTCGCGGTTGGCGGGCGAGAGCGATCTCTATGTCGTCGTCAATGCCGGGACCAAGGAAGGCGATTTCGACTACATCGCCAGATCGCTTCCGGATTCCAAGCTCACCACGCGCTTCGACCGCGCGCTGCTCGCGCTGCAGGGCCCCGATGCCGGCAAGGTGCTGGAGCGTTTGTCGCCCGGCATCGACGCGCTCACCTTCATGAAGGTCGTGCGCGCGACCGTGGCAGGCGCGCCCGCCATCGTCAGCCGCTCCGGCTATACCGGCGAGGACGGTTTCGAGATCTCTGTCGAAGGCAAGGACGCCGAACGCGTCGCCCGCGCGCTCCTGGCCGAGGCGGAGGTTCTGCCGATTGGCCTCGGCGCACGCGACTCGCTGCGCCTCGAAGCCGGCTTGTGCCTTTACGGCCACGACATCGACGACACGGTCGAGCCGGTGGAAGCCAACCTCGTCTGGTCCATCGGCAAGCGCCGCAAGGCCGACAAGGACTTCCCCGCCGCCGGCAAGATCACGGACCGCGTTGCTGGCGGCACCGCCAAGAAGCGCGTCGGCATATTGCCCGAGGGCAAGGCGCCCGCGCGCGAGGGCGCGGAGATCGCCGACAAGTCCGGCCGCGTGATCGGCCGCATCACCTCCGGCGGCTTCGGGCCTTCGTTCAACGGCCCCGTCGCCATGGGCTATGTCGAAAGCGCTTTCGCTGCCGATGGCACGGCCGTCGACCTTATGGTGCGCGGCAAGCCCAATCCGGCGCGCGTGGCGCCCATGCCGTTCGTTCCCCATCGCTACAAGAGGGCCAGCCAATGAGTGACGTTCGTTACACCGACCAGCACGAATGGGTGCGCATCGACGGCGACACCGCCACGGTCGGCATCACCAAATACGCCGCCGAGCAGCTCGGCGACGTCGTCTATGTCGAGGTGCCCGAGGCCGGGCGCAAGATCGGCGCGGGCGGCGAGGCGGCGGTGGTCGAGAGCGTGAAGGCGGCGAGCGAGGTCTACGCCCCCATCGGCGGCGAAGTGACCGAAGGCAACGACGCGCTCGCGGGCGACCCCTCCAAGGTCAACGCCGATCCCGAAGGCGAGGGCTGGTTCTTCAAGATCAAGATCGCGGACACGAGCGAGCTCGGCAAGCTCATGGACCGCGCGAAATACGATGAGTTCGTGAAAGGGCTTTGAAGAACACCTCGGTGTCATGGCCCGCGCATGCGGGCCACCTAGTTGAGGCTCGCATTGTCTTCACGAACGAAACACAGATCGAACGTCAAATGCCGCCCGGGCGTCACCTGGGTGGCCCGCATGCGCGGGTCATGACACCGGAGTAGCAATGAGATACCTGCCCCTTACCCCCGACGACCGCGCCGCGATGCTCGCCAAGATCGGCGCGCGCGATATCGACGCGTTGTTCCGCGACGTGCCGAAAGAAGCCGTCGTCGGCCGCTCCGCTTTCGACCTGCCGGATACGCAGGGCGAGATGTCCGTGGAGCGCGTGCTCGCCCGCATGGCGGCGAAGACGACCGCGGCGGGCGCCGTGCCGTTCTTCTGCGGCGCCGGCGCGTACAAGCATCATATCCCGGCCTCGGTCGATCATCTGATCCAGCGCTCGGAGTTCCTGACCTCCTACACGCCCTATCAGCCGGAAGTGGCGCAGGGCACGCTGCAATATCTATTCGAATTCCAGACGCAAGTTGCGCTGCTCACCGGCATGGAAGTCGCCAATGCCTCGCTCTATGACGGATCGACCGCGACTTGCGAAGCCGTGCTGATGGCGCAGCGCGTGACCAAGCGCTCCAAGGCGATCCTCTCCGGCGGCTTGCATCCACACTACGCCGAAACGGTCGAGACGGTGGCCGGATTGTCCGGCGAAGTCGTGCGCGCGCCCGTCACGCCCGGCAAGGCGGAAGACATCATCGCGCTGATCGACGAGCAGACGTCCTGTGTCGTGGTCCAGAGCCCCGACGTGTTCGGCCTGGTCCGCGACCTCAAACCCATTGCCGAAGCGGCGCACGCCAAGGGCGCGCTGCTCGTCGCGGTGGTGACGGAGATCGTCTCCCTCGGCCTGATCGAGCCGCCGGGCGCGCAGGGCGCGGACATCGTGGCGGCGGAGGGCCAGTCCATCGGCGTCGGCCTCGGTTTCGGCGGGCCCTATGTCGGCCTCTTCGCCACGCGTGAGAAATTCCTGCGCCAGATGCCTGGCCGCCTCTGCGGCGAGACCACCGATGCCGCCGGCAAGCGCGGTTACGTGCTCACGCTCTCCACCCGCGAGCAGCATATCCGCCGCGAGAAGGCGACGAGCAACATCTGCACCAATTCGGGCCTGTGCTGCCTGGCTTTCACCATCCATCTCGCGCTCCTCGGCGAAGAGGGCTTCGCACGCCTAGCCCGCGCCAATCATGCGCGCGCGTCGTCGCTCGCGGACAGGCTGGAGAAAGTGAAGGGTGTGTCGCTCGTCACGCCCAGCTTCTTCAACGAATTCACCATCAAGCTGCCCAAGCCGGCGGCGAGCGTGGTCGACAAGCTCGCGGAGAAGAACATCATTGCCGGCGTGCCGGTGTCGCGGCTTCTGCCGCATGAGGCGCAGGCGAAGGATCTGTTGATCGTCGCCGCCACCGAAACCGTCACCGATGAAGACTGCAACGCCTTCGTCAAAGCGCTCGCGGAGGTGCTGTGATGACCATGAACAACCAGGGCCGCCCGACCTCTGCCGGCAGCGTCGGCGAGAACGGGATGGCGACCATCTCCGGAGATCGCGGGCTCGACCATGAAGAGCCGCTGATCTTCGAACTCGGCCGCGTCGGCATGACCGGCGTGGATATTCCCGAAGTGCAGATGAGCGATGCGCGCCTCGGCGGCCAGCGCCGCAAGGGGCCGGTCGGCCTGCCGGGGCTGTCCGAGCCGGAAGTCGTGCGCCATTTCGTGCGCCTGTCGCGCAACAACTACTCGATCGACGCGGGCCTTTATCCGCTCGGCTCTTGCACGATGAAGCACAACCCGCGCCTCAACGAGAAGATGGCGCGGCTGCCCGGCTTCGGCGACGCCCACCCGCTCGCGCCGCAATCCACCGTGCAGGGCGCGCTGGAATGCATCTCCGAGCTGATGCGCTGGCTGACGACGCTCACCGGAATGCCCGCCGTGGCGATGTCGCCCAAGGCCGGCGCGCATGGCGAGCTCTGCGGCCTTCTCACCATCCGCGCCGCCATCGAGGCGCGGGGCGAGACGCGCAACCGCATCCTCGTCCCGTCCTCCGCGCATGGCACCAATCCGGCGACGGCGGCGGTGGCGGGCTTCACCGTCGACGAAGTGCCGGCGACGGAAGACGGCCATGTCGATGCCGACGCGCTCGAAGCCAAGCTCGGGCCCGACGTCGCCGCGATCATGCTCACCAATCCCAACACCTGCGGATTGTTCGAGCCGCGCATCAAGGAGATGGCTGACGCGGTCCACAAGGCCGGCGCCTATTTCTACTGCGACGGCGCCAACTTCAACGCCATCGCCGGCCGCGTGCGCCCGGGCGATCTCGGCGTCGACGCGATGCACATCAACCTGCACAAGACCTTCTCCACGCCGCATGGCGGCGGCGGTCCGGGCGCGGGCCCGGTGGTGCTGTCGGAGGCGCTCGCGCCCTTCGCGCCGCTTCCGCTGCTCGTGCATGACAGCGCCGGCTTCCGCCTTGTCGAGCATCGCGATGGTACGAGCGCCAAGCCGTTCGGCCGCATGTGCGCCTTCCACGGCCAGATGGGTATGTTCAGCCGCGCGCTGACCTACATGCTGAGCCATGGCGCCGACGGCATCCGCCAGGCGAGCGAGGACGCGGTGCTCTCCGCCAATTACATCCTCGCCTCGCTCAAGGATGTGATGAGCGCGCCCTTCGGCAACGGCCCCTGCATGCATGAGGCGCTGTTCGACGACACCTTCCTCGACGGCACAGGCGTCACCACGCTCGATTTCGCCAAGGCGATGATCGACGAAGGCTATCACCCGATGACGATGTATTTTCCGCTCGTCGTCCACGGCGCGATGCTGATCGAGCCGACGGAGTCGGAGTCGAAAGAATCGCTCGACCGCTTCATCCACGTGCTGCGCGAGATGGCACTGGAAGCCAAGGCCGGCAAGACCGAACGCTTCGAGGGCGCGCCGCGCCTGGCGCCGCGCCGCCGCCTCGACGAAACAGCCGCCGCCCGCAAACCCGTGCTGCGCTGGAAGCCTGATCCGCTGAAGCAGGCGTCGGAGTAAACAAATTCGTCATGGCCGGATTTAATCCGGCCACCCATCGCGACCGCGTTTGCGGTCGCAAGAAATGTCTTATTCGCGCGCGGACGCGCGCTTAATGGGCGGGCGGGTCAAGCCCGCCCATGACGGCTATTTTTTGTCCGACACCACGACCATCGGACCCAGTGGTGCCGCATTGTCCATGCGATGCCGCGAGGGAATCCAGGCGCTGGACACGGCGCCGTCGAAATAGAGCGCGTCGGGACAGCCGAGCCGGTCGCGGAACAGTCGCGCCAGCTTGCCGAACGAGACCGGATCGTCACTGATGACGAAGTAGGCATGATGCGCGTCGCGCAAGCCCACGCCGTTGCGCAGGTTGCGCGACGGGCCATCCTCAGTGATCTGCGGGTGGAGCTTGCCGCCGAGCACGAGCAACGGTCCCGATTGCGTGGCCGATTGCGGCGTGTCGCTCCTCAGCGCGAACTCGTAGCTGGGCTCGATGCGCATCGCGCCGTTCGGTTTCATGGAGAATACGCCGTTGGGCTTCATGTAGAAATTGCCCGACCGCGCATCGCGCAGATTGAGTTGCCGAAGGCGCTTGCCGTTCTCGACATAGAACCCGAGCGGCGTGCCATCCTGCTGATACATGCCGGCATTCATCGCGAAACGGACGCGGTGCGGCGAAATCCCCTTGAAGCCGCGCAAGGCATGGCCACGCGCATCCTTCCATACGAGCCGCAAAGCCTCGTGCCGGGAATCATAGGGACAAACGGTGAAATGGCTGTCTTCGAAGGTTTGGTCGGAGCATGGCCGCGCCGCGCCGGCCGCCGTGGCGAGCACGGCGCAAGCGAATGCGATCAGGCGTGTCCGGTGACCAGCCAGAGAAGGATAATGACGGGAATCGGTACGCCGATCAGCCATAGCAAGCACGAGCGCATGTCACCCTCATTGGCGCGTCCAAGCTTGGATAATGGGTAAGGGCGGGCGAGAGTTCCAATCACGTCCTCCGGAGTTCGTAGAGTGCGATGGCCGTGGCGTTGGAGACGTTGAGGCTTTCCATGGCGCCCTCCATGGGGATGAAAGCCGCCGCATCGCAGCGCTCGCGCACCAGGCGGCGGATGCCGGAGCCTTCCGAGCCCAAGACCAGCGCGATATCGCCCGGCCGCGCGGCGTCGGCCAGCGCCATCTCGCCGTCGCCAGCCAGTCCCACGCGCCAGAAATCGCGCTTGCCGAGATCCTCAAGCGTGCGCGCGATGTTCACCACCTGCACATAGGGAACGAGATCGAGCGCGCCGGATGCCGCCTTGGCGAGCACGCCGGATTCGTCGGGCGCGTTGCGGTCCTGCACGATCACGGCGTCGACGCCGAACGCCACCGCCGAGCGCAGGATCGCACCGGTGTTGTGCGGATCGGTGATCTGGTCGAGCACCAGGACTACGCGGCGGCGATCGGTGCTCGCGGCGAGCACGTCGTCGAGATCCAGCCGCGGCAGCTTCTCCACCTGCAGCGCCACACCCTGATGCACGGAGTTGGGCGGGAGCAGCTTCGACACTTGGTCCATGTTCGCGATCTCGTGGCGCACGCGGCCCAAAAGCGAACCGCCGATCTCTTCCGCCGCGCGTTCCGTCAGCACCACGCGCTGGATGCGGCGCCTGGTGTTGGCGAGCGCGGCGCGCGCGGGATGCAGGCCATAGAGCCACAGTCCGGACATGCGCGGTCCGGAATGGCGAGCCGGCTCGGAAGGGCGTGGCTCGGAACGGCGCGACTCGGCGGCGCGCGGTTTGGGCTGCCCTTTGCCGCTTTGGGCGTTGCCGGGCTGTCCCTTTCCGGCTTGTCCTTTGTGAAACGGCGCCCGGCCCTTTTGCTTCGGGGCTGGCGGCCGCTGCGTGTGACGTTCGTTTTTGCCGTGTCGTTTTTGCTTTTGCATGGCGTCAAGTTTAGCGGAGGGATTAACGGACTTGATAGGGGGTGCGTGGCTTCATTGTCGCGCGGGGGGCAGAGGGTTTGCCATGACGGTTCATGCGGGATCGGTCGAGAATTTCGCCAGCGCGGACGGCGTGCTCTGCATCGCCACCCTGGCTGCGTCCCGAGACAAGGTGTTCGCGGCGTTTCGCCACGACATCCTCCATTGGTGGCCGCGCGAGGAGACCTGGTCCGGCGCCACGCTGGAGGACATCTATCTCGAAGGCCGCAAGGGCGGCGTCTTGTGGGAGCGCGGCCCGGGCGGATTTCGGCTCGACATGGCGCGGGTGATGCGCTGGGTCGCGCCGGAGCGGATCATACTGCGCTGGCATATCGGCCCGGGCCGCGTGCCTGAGCCGGACCCCGCCAAGGCGAGCGACGTCGAGATCCGCTTCCTGCCCGCGGAAGCCGGCGGCACGCGGATCGAGATCGAACACCGCCACTTCTCCCGCCATGGCGCGGGCGGCGACGCCTATCGCGCTCAGATGGGTTCCGAGCGGGGCTGGCCGCGGATTCTCCGCTGCTTCGTCGAGCACTGTGAACCCACCGCCGTAGCTGCGCCCGCGGCGGTCATTTTCCCGGTTCCCGGGCAGGTTCCGGAGTTCGTGGCGTAACCATTGACAGTCCCGCCCGATTGCCCGATATCCGCCCGCCCGCGGGCCAAAATTCCGCGGGAAGCCTCGTGTCTGGGGGAATGTCCCGAGTGGCAAAGGGGGCGGATTGTAAATCCGCTGGCTACGCCTTCGTAGGTTCGAGTCCTACTTCCCCCACCAGGCTTCGCTTCGCGACAGCGGAGCGAAGACTGCCGCGGCGTAGCCCAACGGGCGAAGCCAGGCCGGTGGCCGCGAGCTACGCCCTGGCAAGCCAACCTAGCCGGGCTCTATCCGGGATCGCGCCGCTACGCCCTGGCAAGCCAGGCTTAATGGAATAGTGTGGCGCATGCCTCTCGCGGGTGTAGCTCAATGGTAGAGCAACAGCCTTCCAAGCTGATGACGAGGGTTCGATTCCCTTCACCCGCTCCAGGCTTCGCTACGCGGCAGCGCAGCCTGCCACGGCGAAGCGCGTGAGCGCGAAGCCAGGCTCCATCCGGTCCGCGCTGCTACGCCCTGGCAAGCCAGCCTTCACCGAATCCATTCCGCTCCAGCCACGCCATTCCGCGCGCGATCTCCGCGCCGTGTTCGGCACGCGCCTGGGCGAGCACGTCTTGGCGAAGTTTGGCGTCGTAGTCGTATTCCTGCGCCTTGGAATAGGTGCGCATATCGGGTCCGGCGAGGATGGTGGCGATCTCGGCATCGGTGGCGTCGACGCCGATATGGCGGAAGCACTGGCCCAGTGCGTTCGCGGGATCGGCGAGGAAGCGGTCGAAATCGAGCCAGAGGATGCGCTCGCTCTGTGTCACGGCCTGCAAGGCCGTCATCTCGCAGGCCCAGCTCATGGCAATGAGTTCGCCTTCGCTCGCCGGCTGCGGGATGGGTTTGCGGGCGCGCAGGCGGTTGTAGCGCGCGACACCGAGCATCCGCGCCTCCTGCCGCGAATTGGGTCCGCCCAGGATGGTGGCAAGATAGATCTCCGCCGGGACGAACATGAAGATCGCCTTCGGCCCATAAGCCCGCGCCATGATTTGCGGCGCGATCTCCGACACGAAGCTCGTCGCCTTCACCAGCGCGCGCTGTCCGGGACGGAAGGTGCGGGAGAGAAGCTTCAGGACAGGCGCAAGATCGTGGCGGCCGGTCTGGGCGAAGGTGCGCAAGACCATGGGTTCGCGCAAGGCGAGGATATTGGAATGCGCCCCCATCAGCCTGGCCAGCAAGGTCGAGCCGACGTGGCCGATGTGGAAGATGAAGTCCGCGGATTCCGGCAGGGCGGCCGAGGGTGCTGCCAGGTCGGCCCAGGGCAGGGTTCGGCTCTGGGTCGTGGGGGTGAGAAGGCGGGCGTCCAGGAAGCTCGCTTGCCGGTAATCCTGCTCGGCGAGTCGGACCAAAGTCACCGTTCCCTTTTCCACATCCAGAGAGTGGGGAAAGAGTTCCGGAGAGGCGGTCAGGGCCTGGGCGAGGGCGTCCATGACTTTCTGTGCCTGTGGGACAGGGCCGGAGCAAGGCAAAGGCGGATTACAGGTCTGTAATCTTACAGACCGTAGGGCCTTGCCAGTCCTCAGTTTTTATGAACGGAACCGCTTGAATCCCGGGTTAGCGGCTGGTAAACCCTCGCCCCTTGGCAAACAGGACAAGCGCGTTGAAGAGCGGTTCCGCTCTCCGGCGCGCTGCTTTACTGCCTCTAGGAGTGTAGCTCAGTTGGTAGAGCATCGGTCTCCAAAACCGAGGGCCGTGGGTTCGAGTCCCTCCACTCCTGCCAAGTGACGCACAACGAAGAAACGGAATCAACCTTTGGCCGACGCAAGCAAGAAATCAGCGGACGATACGGCGGGCACGCTGCCGGCGCCGGCCCGTAGCTCGCGCAGCCTCGTGCAGTTCGTACGCGAAGTGCGCCGCGAGGGCATCGACAAGGTCACGTGGCCGACCTGGAAGGAGACGTATCTCACCACGATCGTCGTCTTCATCATGGTCGTCTTGATGATGTTCTTCTTCTTCGGAGTCGATTGGGTGCTGGCTTACGGCGAACGCCTCTTGGTCGGCGCATAAGGTTTAGAGCGATGAGCGACACGACAACCGTCATCAATCCGGACGCCCGCTGGTACATCGTCCACACCTACTCGAATTTCGAGAAGAAGGTGGCCGAGGAGATCAAGCGCCAGGCGCAGCTCCAGGAGCTGACTGAAGAGATCGTCGACGTCGTCGTGCCGACGGAAGAAGTGATCGAGGTCCGCCGCGGCCAGAAGAAAAGCTCCGAGCGCAAATTCCTGCCGGGCTATGTGCTTCTGAATGCGCAATTGACGGACGAAGTGTACCACCTGGTCAAGAACGTGGCGAAGGTCACGGGCTTCCTGGGGCAGGGCAACAAGCCCCAGCCTCTGCGCAAGGCGGAAGCCGAGCGCATCCTGAACCAGGTCCAGGAAGGCGTGGAGCATCCGAAGTCGTCGATCATGTTCGAGATCGGCGAGAATGTGCGCGTCAACGACGGCCCGTTCGCGAGCTTCTCGGGCGTGGTGGAGGAAGTCGACGAGGATCGCTCGCGCCTCAAGGTGGCCGTGCTCATCTTCGGCCGCGCGACGCCGGTCGAATTGGAGTTTAGCCAGGTGGATAAGGTTTAACGCGTCATCGCCCGGCTTTTGTCCGGGCGACCTAATTGGGTCACCCGCATTCGCGGGTGATGACGAAAGAAGCGGGAGGGCCGGCCAGGCCCGTCAGCACCGCAAACCGCTAAGGAGGCGGATAGAGAGTGGCGAAGAAGATTACAGGTTACGTCAAGCTGCAGGTGCCCGCGGGCTCCGCGAACCCGTCGCCGCCCATCGGGCCGGCGCTGGGTCAGCGCGGCTTGAACATCATGGAATTCTGCAAGGCCTTCAACGCGAAGACGCAAGCGATGGAAAAAGGCATGCCGATCCCGGTGAGCATCACCGTGTTCTCGGACAAGTCCTTCACCTTCGAGATGAAGACGCCGCCGGCGTCCTACTTCCTCAAGAAGGCCGCGAAGCTGTCGAGCGGTTCGAAGACGCCGGGCCTGGCCTTCGTCGGTTCGGTCACCAAGGCGCAAGTGCGCGAGATCGCCGAAGCGAAGATGAAAGACCTGAACGCCAACGACATCGACAACGCGATGCTCCTGATCGAGGGCTCCGCGCGCTCGATGGGCATCGAGGTCAAGGGGTAAGCGCCATGACCAGCAAGCGATTCAACAAGGCCATCGAAGGCGTGGACACCCAGAAGCTCTACGACATCTCCGATGCCGTGAAGCTCGTGAAGAGCCGCGCCACCGCGAAGTTCGACGAGACGATCGAGATCTCGATCAATCTCGGCGTCGATCCCAAGCATGCCGACCAGATGGTCCGCGGCGTCGTCAACCTGCCGTCCGGCACGGGCCGCGTGCTGCGCGTCGCCGTCTTCGCCAAGGGCGCCAAGGCCGATGAAGCCCGCGCCGCCGGCGCCGACATCGTCGGCGCCGAGGACCTGGCTGAGACCGTCGGCAAAGGCCAGATCGATTTCGACCGCTGCATCGCCACGCCCGACATGATGGGCGTCGTCGGCCGTCTCGGTAAGGTCTTGGGCCCGCGTGGCCTGATGCCGAACCCGAAGGTCGGCACCGTGACGATGGACGTGACGCAGGCCGTGAAGGATGCCAAGGGCGGCGCGGTCGAATTCCGCGTCGAGAAGGCGGGCATCATCCAGGCTGGCGTCGGCAAGGCGAGCTTCACCGAAGACGCCATCGTCGCCAACGTGAAGGCCTTCGTCGACAGCGTCGGCAAGGCGCGTCCGTCGGGCGCCAAGGGCACGTACATGAAGAAGATATCACTGTCGTCGACGATGGGCCCGGGCGTGAAAGTCGTCCTCTCCAGCGTCAATGCGGTGGCGTAGGGAATTGAGTTTCGGGCGGACGATCGCCCGGATGACCTGTCCGAGACTGCTGGGGTTCCCCTTGATTCAAGAGGCGGAACTTAATCATCCAGCATAGACAGGGCGAGAACCGGAATTCGAAAGCGAAAGCTTTCGCACTTCGGGTTTGAACCCTGGGACAGAGTGCGTGTCACAGGGGAGTGCGCGGATCGTCCCGGCACTCGTTGATAGGAGAGCAGTGTGGACAAGACCGAGAAGGCGGATGTCGTAAAGACGCTGAATGGCGTGTTTTCCGATGCCGGCTCCGTGGTTGTCGCCCACTACACGGGCATGACGGTCGCCGAACTGGGCGAACTCCGGGCGCGTATGCGCAAAGCCGGAGCCTCGTTCCAGGTGGCGAAGAACCGTCTTGCCCTGCGCGCTCTGGAAGGAACGGCTGTGGCCGGCATCGCCCACCTTTTCAAGGGCCCGACGGGAATTGCGGTGAGCAAGGACCCCATCGCGGCCTCGAAGGTGGCGGCCGGCTACGCCAAGGAAAACGACAAGCTCGTGATCCTCGGCGGCGTGGTCGGAACGACGACATTGGATGCGAACGGCGTCAAAGCCCTCGCAGCCCTGCCGTCGCTCGATGAGCTGAGAGGCAAGATCGTGGGGCTGCTCGTTGCGCCCGCCACGAAGATCGCCGGAGTCATTGCGGCTCCCGCAGGCCAACTGGCCCGCGTCATCGGCGCCTATTCCAAGAAAGAAGCGGCGTAAGCGGCAACCGAAACAACGTTCAAACTCGAAAACCAAGGAAACTGAGAAATGTCGAAGATCGAAAAGCTTGTTGAAGACCTGTCGGGCCTCACGGTCCTGGAAGCCGCGGACCTCGCGAAGCTCCTGGAAGATAAGTGGGGCGTCTCCGCCGCCGCGCCGATGGCCGCTGCTGCCGGTCCGGCCGCCGCCGCCGCTCCGGCCGCCGAAGCCAAGACCGAGTTCTCGGTCGTGCTGATGGAAGCGGGCGCCAACAAGATCAACGTGATCAAGGAAGTCCGCGCGATCACCGGCCTGGGCCTGAAGGAAGCCAAAGACCTCGTCGAGGCTGCCCCTAAGGAAGTAAAGGCCGATGTTCCGAAGGACGAGGCCGAGAAGCTCAAGAAACAGCTCGAAGGCGCCGGCGCCAAGGTCGAGCTGAAGTAAGACAAGGAGACGTGACGGGTTGAATTGCCGTCACAGAGTACATACTTCGTTCATCCACCCCCTGCGGCGAGTCGCCCGCCGCAGGGCAGGTGGCTTTCGCACATTCGGTACGACGCAAGGGAACCACGAATGACCCTCTCATTCACGGGACGCAAACGGCTTCGGAAATTCTTCGGCAAGATGGTCGAAGTGGCTCAGATGCCCAATCTCATCGAAGTGCAGAAGACCTCCTACGACCAGTTCCTGCAGGTCGACAGGCTGGATGACGGCTCGCGCAAGGACGAGGGCCTCCAGGCCGTCTTCGCGTCGGTGTTTCCGATCAAGGATTTCAGCGAGAATTCCCTTCTCGAATATGTGGATTACCACTTCGAGGAGCCCAAATACGACGTCGAGGAGTGCCAGCAGCGCTCCATGACCTATGCCGCGCCCCTCAAGGTGACGCTGCGCCTCATCGTGTTCGATACGGACCAGGAGACGGGCGCCAAGTCGGTCAAGGACATCAAGGAGCAGGATGTCTACATGGGCGATATCCCGTTCATGACCGAGAACGGCACCTTCGTCATCAACGGCACCGAGCGCGTGATCGTGTCCCAGATGCACCGCTCGCCGGGCGTCTTCTTCGACCACGACAAGGGCAAGACGCATTCGAGCGGCAAGCTTCTCTTCGCCGCCCGCGTGATCCCCTATCGCGGCTCGTGGCTCGATTTCGAGTTCGACGCGAAGGACATCATCCATGTCCGCATCGACCGCCGCCGCAAGCTGCCGGTGACGACGCTCCTCTATGCCCTCGGCCTGACGCAGGAGGACATCCTCTCCTATTTCTACGGCAAGATCGCGTTCAAGCACACGAAGGACAAGGGCTGGACCACCCCGCTCGACCAGGCGTGGATGAAGAACGCCAAGGCCGTCGGCGTATGGAAGAACGCCAAGACCGGCGACGTGCTCGTGGAAGCGGGCGCGAAGATCGGCGCGCGCATGCTGCGCAAGTGGCAGGAAGACGGCGTCAAGTCGATCTCGGTGACCGAGGAAGACCTGCTCGGCCGCTTCTCCGCGCTCGACATGGTCAATCCCGAGACCGGCGAGATCTTCGTCGAGGCCGGTGACGAGCTCACCGCCGCCAATCTGGAGACGCTGCTCGACAACGGCTTCCACGAGATCGACTGCATCAACGTCGACGGCATCACCATCGGCGCCTATGTCCGCAACACGATGAACGTGGACAAGACCCACAGTCGCGAGCAGGCGCTGATCGAGATCTACCGCGTCATGCGCCCGGGCGAGCCGCCCACGCTCGACACGGCGGAATCCCTGTTCGGACAGCTCTTCTTCGACAGCGAGCGCTACGATCTTTCCAGCGTCGGCCGCGTCAAGATGAACATGCGCATGGAGCTCGACGCGCCGGACACGATGCGCGTGCTGCGCAAGGAAGACATCGTCGCCATCGTCAAGGCGCTCGCGGAGCTCCGCGACGGCCGCGGCGAGGTCGACGACATCGACAATCTCGGCAACCGCCGCGTCCGCTCGGTCGGTGAGCTGATGGAGAACCAGTTCCGCGTCGGCCTGCTGCGCATGGAGCGCGCGATCAAGGAGCGCATGTCGGCCGTCGATATCGACACCGTCATGCCGCACGACCTGATCAACGCCAAGCCCGTGGCCGCGGCCGTGCGCGAGTTCTTCGGCTCGTCCCAGCTCTCGCAGTTCATGGACCAGACCAACCCGCTCTCCGAAGTCACCCACAAGCGCCGCATGTCGGCGCTCGGCCCGGGCGGACTCACTCGGGAACGTGCGGGCTTCGAAGTGCGCGACGTGCACCCGACGCATTACGGCCGCATCTGCCCGATCGAGACGCCGGAAGGCCCGAACATCGGCCTGATCAACTCGCTCGCGACCTATGCGCGCGTGAACAAGTACGGCTTCATCGAGAGCCCGTACCGCAAAGTCGTGAACAAGCACGTCACCGACGAGGTCATCTACCTCTCGGCGATGGAAGAGGCGAAGTACACCATCGCCCAGGCTAATGCGACGATCGACGGCCGCGGCCGCATCACCGACGAGCTCGTCTCGTGCCGCAAGCACGGCGACTTCCTGATGACGACGCCGGAGCAGATCGAGTTCATCGACGTGTCTCCCAAGCAGCTCGTGTCGGTGGCCGCGGCGCTCGTGCCGTTCCTCGAGAACGACGACGCCAACCGCGCGCTCATGGGCTCGAACATGCAGCGTCAGGCCGTGCCGCTGCTCCAGCCGGAAGCGCCGCTCGTCGGCACCGGCCTGGAAGACGTGGTCGCGCGCGATAGCGGCTCCGCCATCGCCGCGCGCCGCGCCGGCGTGGTCGACCAGATCGATGCGACGCGTATCGTCATCCGCGCCACGGAAGAGACCGATCCCACCAAGCCGGGCATCGACATCTACCACCTGAAGAAGTTCCAGCGCTCGAACCAGTCGACCTGCATCAACCAGCGTCCGCTGGTGAAGGTGGGCGACCAGCTCGCCAAGGGCGACATCATCGCCGACGGCCCGTCGACCGATCTGGGCGAATTGGCGCTCGGCAAGAACGCGCTCGTCGCGTTCATGCCGTGGAACGGCTACAACTTCGAGGACTCCATCCTCATCTCCGAGCGCATCGTGCGCGACGACGTCTTCACCTCGATCCATATCGAGGAATTCGAGACCCAGGCGCGCGACACCAAGCTCGGGCCGGAGGAGATCACGCGCGACATCCCGAACGTGGGTGAAGAGTCTCTCAAGAATCTCGACGAAGCCGGCATCGTTTATATCGGCGCCGACGTGCAGGCCGGCGACATCCTCGTCGGCAAGGTCACGCCCAAGGGCGAGACGCCGATGACGCCGGAAGAGAAGCTGCTTCGCGCCATCTTCGGCGAGAAGGCGGCGGACGTGCGCGACACCTCGCTGCGCGTCCCGCCGGGCGTCACCGGCACGATCGTGGAAGTGCGCGTCTTCAACCGTCACGGCGTCGAGAAAG
Source organism: Rhizomicrobium sp. (assembly GCA_036491175.1). Taxonomy (GTDB): domain Bacteria; phylum Pseudomonadota; class Alphaproteobacteria; order Micropepsales; family Micropepsaceae; genus Rhizomicrobium. Next base: position 76,427 of record DASXCJ010000051.1, on the reverse strand, counting down.
ATCAGCGCGCCATGGCGATCGAGAAGGCGGAAGAAGAGCGCCTTGCCGAGGACCGCGACGACGAACTCGCGATCCTGGAGCGCAACATCTTCTCGCGCCTCTCCGAGATGCTGCTGCACAAGACCGTGGCGCATGGCCCCAAGGGCATGGCCCCGGATTCCAAGATCACGCCGGCCGTGCTGGAGACGATCGCCAAGCATCAATGGTGGCAGATCGGCCTGCGCAACGAAAAGGCGCAAGGCGAGATCGAAGGCCTGCGCAAGCAGTACGATGAGTCCAAGTCGCGCCTCGACAAGCGCTTCGCCGACAAGGTGGAGAAGCTGCGCCGCGGCGACGAGCTTGCTCCCGGCGTGATGAAGATGGTCAAGGTCTTCGTGGCCGTGAAGCGCAAGCTTCAGCCCGGCGACAAGATGGCCGGCCGTCACGGCAACAAGGGCGTCATCAGCCGCATCCTGCCGATCGAGGACATGCCGCATCTGGAAGACGGGCAGGCGGTCGACGTCGTGCTCAATCCGCTCGGCGTGCCGTCGCGCATGAACGTGGGCCAGATCCTGGAGACCCATTTGGGTTGGGCCTCCGCCGGTCTCGGCCGCCAGATCGGCGCCGCGCTCGACAAGGTGCGCCGCGACGGCAAGCCCGAAGGCCTGCGCCGCACGCTCAAGCACATCTACAGCGGCGACGAGCGTCTCAGCGAGCTCGACGACCAGGGCCTGATGGAGCTGGCGGACAATCTGCGCGTCGGCGTTCCGGTGGCGACGCCCGTGTTCGACGGCGCCAAGGAGAACGACATCGTCGACATGCTGTCCGAAGCCGGACTGTCGAAGTCGGGTCAGGTGACGCTGTATGACGGCCGCACGGGCGAGGCGTTCAAGCGCCAGGTCACCGTCGGCTACATCTACATGCTGAAGCTGCACCATCTCGTGGACGACAAGATCCACGCGCGGTCCATCGGTCCCTACAGCCTCGTCACCCAGCAGCCGCTGGGCGGCAAGGCCCAGTTCGGCGGCCAGCGTTTCGGCGAAATGGAAGTGTGGGCGCTCGAAGCCTACGGCGCGGCTTACACGTTGCAGGAAATCCTGACCGTGAAATCCGACGACGTGGCGGGGCGCACCAAGGTTTACGAAGCGATCGTCCGCGGCGAGGACACGTTCGAGGCCGGTATTCCGGAATCCTTCAACGTGCTCGTCAAGGAAATGCGTTCGCTTGGTCTCAATGTGGAGCTAGTCAATGGCTGATTTCGAACCCCGTACCCCGAGTCGCGGCGCGCGCCAGCATCAGGACCTGATGAATGTCTTCAAGCCGGCCAACGAACAGCCGGTGTTCGACCGCATCAAGATCTCGATCGCGAGCCCGGACCAGATCCTTCGCTGGTCGCACGGCGAGGTGAAGAAGCCCGAAACGATCAACTACCGGACCTTCAAGCCGGAGCGTGACGGGCTGTTCTGCGCCCGCATCTTCGGGCCGGTGAAGGACTACGAATGCCTGTGCGGCAAGTACAAGCGCATGAAGTACAAGGGCATCGTCTGCGAGAAGTGCGGCGTCGAGGTCACGGTGCAGAAAGTGCGCCGCGAGCGCATGGCGCATATCGAGCTGGCAAGCCCGGTGGCCCACATCTGGTTCCTGAAATCGCTTCCCTCGCGCATCGGCCTGATGCTCGACATGAAGCTCAAGGATTTGGAGCAGGTCCTCTATTTCGAGAAATACGTCGTCATCGAGCCGGGCCTGACCCCGCTCAAGGACAAGACGCTGCTCTCGGAAGACGAGTTCTACAAGGCGCAGGACGAGTACGGCGAGGACAGCTTCACCGCCAAGATCGGCGCCGAGGCGATCCGCGACCTTCTGATGGCGATCGACCTGGAGAAGCTGCGTGACACGCTGCGCGCCGATATCGCCGCCTCCTCGGGCGGCGGCGAGAAGCCCAAGCAGATGGTCAAGCGCCTCAAGGTCGTCGAGGCCTTCATCGATTCCGGCAACCGCCCGGAATGGATGATCCTCACCCAGGTGCCGGTGATCCCGCCGGAGCTGCGGCCGTTGGTTCCTTTGGATGGTGGCCGCTTTGCGACCTCGGACCTGAACGACCTCTATCGCCGCGTCATCAACCGCAACAACCGCCTCAAGCGCCTCATCGAGCTCAAGGCGCCGGACATCATCGTGCGCAACGAGAAGCGCATGTTGCAGGAGTCCGTCGACGCGCTGTTCGACAACGGCCGCCGCGGCCGCGTCATCACCGGCGCCAACAAGCGCCCGCTGAAGTCGCTCGCCGACATGCTGAAGGGTAAGCAGGGCCGCTTCCGCCAGAACCTGCTCGGCAAGCGCGTCGACTATTCGGGCCGCTCGGTGATCGTGGTCGGTCCCGAGCTCAAGCTGCACCAGTGCGGCCTGCCGAAGAAGATGGCGCTGGAGCTGTTCAAGCCGTTCATCTATTCACGCCTCGAGGCGAAGGGCTTCTCGCAGACCGTCAAGCAGTCCAAGAAGCTGGTGGAGAAGGAGAAGCCGGAGGTTTGGGATATCCTCGAAGAGGTGATCCGCGAGCATCCGATCCTGCTCAACCGCGCCCCCACGCTCCACCGTCTCGGCATCCAGGCGTTCGAACCGGTGCTGATCGAGGGCAAGGCGATCCAGCTCCATCCGCTCGTCTGCACGGCGTTCAACGCCGACTTCGACGGCGACCAGATGGCCGTGCACGTTCCGCTGTCGCTGGAAGCGCAGCTCGAAGCGCGCGTGCTGATGATGTCGACCAACAACATCCTCTCGCCCGCGAACGGCAAGCCGATCATCGTGCCGACGCAGGACATCGTCCTGGGTCTCTACTACCTCAGCCAGGAGCGTGAGAATGAGCCCGGCCAGGGCATGGTGTTCAACGACGCCGGCGAAATCGAGCACGCGCTCTATTCCGGCGCCGTGACGCTGCACGCCCGGATCCAGGCCCGCTACAAGACGGTCGATGCCGACGGCAAGCCGATCGTCAAGCGCGTGACGTCCACGCCCGGCCGCATGATGATCGCGGAGATCCTGCCGCGCTCGCCCAAGATCCCGTTCGAGCTGGTGAATAAGCTCCTGCGCAAGCAGGAAGTGTCCCACCTGATCGACGAGGTCTATCGCCACTGCGGCCAGAAGGACACCGTGCTGTTCGCCGACGCGATGATGGCGCTCGGCTTCCGCGAGGCCTGCAAGGCGGGCATCTCGTTCGGCAAGGACGACATGGTCGTGCCCGACACCAAGGAGAAGCTGATCGACGAAACGCGCCACAAGGTGCGCGAGTTCGAGCAGCAGTACCTGGACGGCCTAACGACCGACAAGGAGAAGTACAACCTCGTCGTCGACGTCTGGTCGAAGTGCACCGACCAGGTCGCCGCCGAAATGATGAAGGAGATCTCCGAGCCCAAGATCGATCCGAAGACGGGCCGCGTCGAGGAGATGAACTCCATCTACATGATGAGCCATTCCGGCGCCCGCGGTTCGCCGCAGCAGATGAAGCAGCTTGCCGGCATGCGCGGCCTGATGGCGCGTCCGGACGGCTCGATCATCGAGACGCCGATCCTGTCGAACTTCAAGGAAGGCCTGTCGGTGCTCGAATACTTCAATTCGACGCACGGCGCCCGCAAGGGCCTCGCCGACACCGCGCTTAAGACGGCCAACTCCGGCTATCTGACGCGCCGTCTCGTCGACGTGGCGAACGACTGCATCATCACGACCGAGGATTGCGGCACCAAGAAGGGCATCACCGTCCAGGCCGAAATCGACGGCGGCCAGGTGGTCTCGTCGCTTTCCGAGCGCATCCTGGGCCGCACCGTGGCCGAGGACATCAAGCACCCGGACACGGGCGAGGTGCTCCTCAAGCGCGGCAAGGAAGTGAGCGAGGATATCGCGGAGAAGATCGAGAAGGCGACGGTCCAGAAGGTCCGCGTCCGCTCCGTCCTCACCTGCGAGCTGACCGACGGCGTTTGCGGCAAGTGCTATGGGCGCGATCTTGCCCGCGGCACGAACGTGAACATCGGCGAGGCTGTCGGCGTCATCGCCGCGCAGTCGATCGGCGAGCCGGGCACGCAGCTCACCATGCGCACCTTCCACATCGGCGGCGCGGCGCAGGTCGCGGGTTCGTCCAAGATCGAGGCGTCCTATGACGGCAAGATCAAGCTGAACAACCGCAACATCGTGAAGAACTCCGACGGCGAGCTGATCGCGATGGGCCGCAACATGCAGGTCGTGATCGTGGACCCGAAGGGCCAGGAGCGCGCCAGCTACCGCATCACCTATGGCGCGCGCCTGAAGGTGGACGAGGGCGCCACGGTGAAGCGCGGCGATCGTCTCGCCGAGTGGAACCCGAACGCGCTTCCGGTGCTCACCGAAGTCTCGGGCGTGGTGAAGTTCGAGGAGCTGATCTCCGGCATTTCCATCAAGGACGTGGCGGACGAGAAGACCGGCGTGACCAATCGCGTCGTCATGGACAGCCGCGGCACCGGCACCAAGGCGGCCGAGCTGCGTCCGACCATCGCCATCGTCGACAAGAAGGGCAAGCCGGTTCAGGCGCCCGGCGGCGGCGACGCGCGCTATGGCCTGTCCGTCGACGCCATTCTCTCGGTGGAAGACGGCGCGGAAGTGAAGGCCGGCGACGTTCTCGCCCGCATCCCGACGGAAGGCGCCAAGACGCGCGACATCACGGGCGGCTTGCCGCGCGTGGCGGAGCTGTTCGAGGCGCGCAAGCCCAAGGAAGCGGCGGTGCTCGCCGAGGCCGACGGCTTCGTCGAATTCGGCAAGGACTACAAGAACAAGCGCCGTGTCATCGTCAAGCCGCGCAACGACAAGATCGACCCGACCGAATACCTGATCCCCAAGGGCAAGCACATCAGCGTGCGCGAGGGCGATTATGTAGAGAAGGGCGATTACATCGTCGAAGGCAATCCATCGCCCCACGACATTCTCCGCATCAAGGGCATGGAGGAGCTTGCGACCTATCTCGTCAAGGAAATCCAGGACGTCTACCGGCTGCAGGGCGTGAAGATCAACGACAAGCATATCGAAGTGATCTGCCGCCAGATGATGCAGAAGATGGAGATCACCGACGGCGGCGACACCACGCTGCTCAACGGCGAACAGGTCGATCTGCTCGAGATGCAGGAAGCCAACAAGAAGTCGGAAGACGCGGGCGGCAAGCCTGCCGAAGGCCGGCCGGTGCTGCTCGGCATCACCAAGGCTTCGTTGCAGACCCGTTCGGTCTTCTCCGCGGCGTCGTTCCAGGAGACCACCCGCGTACTCACCGATGCCGCCGTCAACGGCAAGGTCGACACGCTGGAAGGCCTCAAGGAGAACGTCATCGTGGGCCGTCTCATCCCGGCAGGCACCGGCGGCGCCATCGCGCGCCTCCGCCACGTCGCCGGCGAGCGCGACAGGGCCATCCAGGCCGAACAGGCGGCGGCCAACACCCCGCCAGCCCAGATCGAAGGCCCGGTCGCGGCGGAGTAGGGCTGTTACAATCGAATCGAAAAGGGCCGTTGGAAACAGCGGCCCTTTTTGTTTTGAATGGTCCGGTGCATTTGGGGGATTCACATGCGCAGGCTCGCTCTCGCGGCTCTTCTCCTTTCCGCCGCCGCCCTGCCAGAGTTGCCGCGAGTTCCGCGTCGTGCCCTGACATGATCCGGGAAAAATAGGAGGCGCTCCCGCGAGGCGCTTCCTATATTCCCCTCATGACACGCAAGCCCTTCACCTGGGACCGGACAGAAGCCCGCGCCGGCAAATTCGACGGCAAGTTCATCATCGGCGTATGGACGACGGGGATCTACTGCATCCCTTCCTGTTCCGCCCGCCAGCCCAAGCCCGAGAACGTCTCCATCTTCAAGACGGAGGAAGAGGCGAAAGACGCCGGCCTGCGCGCCTGCAAGCGCTGTCGCCCCGATCTCTTCTACAAGGGCGAGGACGAGAACATCGCGCTGTTCGAGGGGCTGCAAGCCCGCGTGCGCGGCGCGATCCAGGAATTCCCCGATGCGTCCGCGCTCGCCAAGGCCTGCGGCGTCAGCCAGACCAAGCTCGGCGAATTGTTCCGCGAACATGCCCACCTCGCGCCCGCCGCCTGGTTGCGGCGTGAGCGCGTACGCGCAGCGGCGCGGATGCTGCTGGGCGGCGACGAGCGCGTCGTCGATGTCGGCTACGGCGTCGGCTTCGAGAGCGAGTCCGTGTTCCACCGCCAGTTCCTCGCCCTTGCGCGCATGACGCCGGGCGCCTATCGCGCACTGCGCGGGGCGAGCGTGTTCCTGCTGCAATTGCCGCCGGGCTACCGCGCCGCCGAAGTGCTCGCCTATCACGCGCGCGATCCGGAAAGCCCCACGGAGAAGAGTGAAGGCAACCGCATCTGGAAGGCGCTGCTGACACCGGACGGTCCGGCGGTGCTGGAGATTTCACTGGAGGGCGAGGTCGCCTGGGGCCGCGTCCATGCCGCGCGCAAGATCGGGCCGGAGAGCATCGCCCAGCTTCACGCCGCGGCGCTCCGCATGCTGGGGCTCAACAACGAGATCGCGTTGTTCGAGAAGCGCGTCGTCGGCAATGCCTTCTTCGCGCGCCGCAAAGGGTTGCGCGTGCCCGCGATCCCGACGGGCTTCGACGGCCTGTCCTGGGCGATCATCGGCCAGCAGATCAATGTGAAGTTCGCCGCCTCCCTGCGCCGCGAGATCATCCAGCTTGCCGGCGTGGACGCGGGCGGCGGCATGGTCGCGCACCCGACGGCGGATCGCATCGCCGATCTCAGCACGGCGGCCCTGGCCAAGCGCCGGTTCTCCCGCTCCAAGGCGGATTATCTGATCGGCGCGGCCAAGGAAGTGGCCGAAGGCAGGATCGATATCGAAACGCTGCCCGATGGTTCGGCCGCCGCCTTCGAGAAGAAGCTGAAAGCCGTACGCGGCATCGGCACTTGGACGGCGCGCTATGCGATGCTCCGCGCCGGTTTCGCGGATGCGGCTCCGGTTGGCGACAGCGCGCTCGCGACGGTGCTGCAGCGCCTGCACGGCCTCGACGAACGCCCCGACCAGGACGCGACGCACAAGCTCATGCTCGACTACGCGCCGCATCGCAGCCTCGCGACCAGCCATCTCTGGGCGGCGTTGAGGGACGCGGCATGAAGACGGAGAAGCGCTATTGGGCGCCCATCGAATCCAAGTTCGGCAACTTCGCCGCCTGGGTGGACGACGACGGCCGCCTGTTGCGCTTCAACCTGCGCGCCAAGGGTGCGGCGCATGTCGATCCGCTCGCCGGGAAGAACGAGAAGGCGCTGCGCGGTGTGCAGAAGCAGGTGGCGGAATATGACGCGGGCAAGCGCCGGGATTTCGCGTTCGATCTCGTCCCGGAAGGCCCGGATTTTCACCGCCAGGTCTGGGACGCGCTCCTGAAGATCCCCTTCGGCACGACGACGAGCTACGGCGCCATCGCCAGGAGCCTGGGTGCGCCCAATGCCGCCCGCGCAGTGGGCGTCGCCAACGGCGCGAACCCCATCGCCCTGATGATCCCCTGCCACCGCGTCATCGGCAGCAACGGCACCCTCACCGGCTATGGCGGCGGCCTGCCGCTGAAACGCGCGCTGCTCGAGCACGAAGCGCGCGTCGCGGGGACGAGATTCGATCTGTTCGGGTAACTTCCTCCCCCGGAACGGCGGGGGGAAGACTACGAAGTCGCCACCGTGATCGCCCGCTTTGGCGACACGATCACCGCGGCGACGAAGGTCAGCAACAAGGTCACCACGATCACCGCCCCTGTCGGCAGGTCGTACAAAGCCGACGCCACCAGCCCCAGCAGATAACCGATCAGGCCCACGCCATATCCGATCGCCAGCTTGAACCGCTCTGGAAAGCGCTTGGCGGCCAGCGCCGGGACGATGAGGCTGGCGAAGACCAGATACACGCCCACAAGCTGCACCGATTGCGTCACCACCAGCGCGAACAGGATGTAGAAGCCGATCTGGCCCAGCCGATTCCGCATCGTGAACCACAACGCCAGCATCGCGGCGTAAAGGATCGCGATCGGGATGAGCTGGCTGAGCGACACGAAAAGGATCTGGCCGACCAGAAGATCCTTCAGATGCTCGCCGCCGTGCGGGTTGTTGGCGAGCAGCAGCAGCTCGACGCAAGCCGCGACCACGAACATCACACCGATCAGCGCTTCCTGCACCTCCGGCCATTTCTTTTCCGTCCAGGTGAGCACGAGCGCGCCGAGCAACGCGGCCGTTACGGCGGCTGCCTGGACGCGCCAGCCTGTGGGCTCGTAGCCCATCGCGTCGGCGGCGGTCACACCGAGGCCCGCGACCTGAGCGATGGCGAGGTCGATGAAGACGATGCCGCGGTTCAGCACTTGCTGTCCCAGCGGGACATGCGTCGCCAGCACCAGCAATCCGGCGAGGAAGGCCGGGATCAGGATTCCGATTTCGATGCTGCCGAGATTCATTTCTTCAATCCTGCGAGAAGGCGGTTGACCGTGTCGTCATAGAGGCCGAACAGATCCTTGGCCTGGTCGTCGCCGCCCACGGTGAAGGGCAGGACGACGGCGGGGATGCCGGCCTTCTCGGAGACGAAGTCCGCGGGGCGGTCGTCTTCGTAAGCGGCGCGGATCACGAACTTGGCCGGGTTGGTCTGCAGCTTCTGCAGAACTTCGGCGAGATAGCCGCTCGACGGCGGCACGCCGGGCTTGGGCTCCAGCGGCACGACTTCCTTCAGGCCGAGCCAACGCTCCAGATAGATCCAGGCGTGATGCTGCACGGCGATGGACTGGCCCCTCAGCGGCGCGGCCTCGGCCGTCCATTTCGCGATCGCCGCCGTCATGCGCTTCTCGAAATCGGCTTCGCGGCCTTGGTAGTAAGCGGCGTTGGCCGGATCGATCTGCGCGAAGCGCGCGGCCAGCGCCTTGCCGACCGGGATCATCATGTGCGGATCGGTCTGAATATGCGGATTGCCCGCGGCATGGATGTCGCCCTGGGCGCGGTCGAGCGCGGTGGGCTGTTCGAGCAGGTGCACGAAGCTCGTCGCGTCGAAAGCGCCGGGGGTGCCGTTGGCGATCTTCTGGTTGCCCGCCTGCTGCTGGATCATCGGCAGCCAGCCGATCTCGAGCTCGGCGCCGTCGCAGACCGCGATGTCGGCGGCGCGCGCCTTGGCGATCAGCGAGGGCCGCGCCTGGATCTGGTGCGGGTCCTGCAGGCCCGTGGTGGCCGTGTAGATCGACACCTTGTCGCCGCCGATCTCGGTCGACAGCGCGCCCCATTCCGGCTCGCAGGCGAAGACGCTGATATTGGCGCAGGCCGGCGTCACGAACGTTCCGGCCGCCAACGCGGCGCCGATGAGAATTTTACGCATAGACACTCTCCTTCAATAACGATGGGCGCCGTGCGGCCCATAGATGACGGTGTATTCGAGCAGCACTTCGTCGTTCTGCTTCAGGCCCGACTCGTCGTGCGTGTATTGCAGGCGGACGCGGCCGAACTCGCTGGAATCGTATTCGAGCAGCGCGGTGGCGGCTTTCGGCGTCATCCCGAAATCGTCGAGCGTGGAGCCCGAAAGCGCGAGCGGAACGTTCGATCCGGTGAGCTCGGAATAGCGCAGGCCCAGGCTCCATTGCGGCATGAACTGGTAGTCGCCCTGGACGTACCAGCCGGTGCGGTTGGTTGCGATCGGGATGCCGTCGAACGCGCCCTTCTCGCGGTCCCAGAAGAATTCGGCCGTCGCTGCGAAATTGTTCACCAGCGGATTGCCGTTGGGCGACCATTTGTAGACGAGGCTGGCGATGCCCAGATCGTCCGTGCCGGTGAACTGGTCGGTGCCCAGGCCGCTGGCCGCGTCCGTCTCGCGGTCGCCGGCGCGGGTATGTAGGTAGGACAGCGCGCCGAGCCAGGACGAGGACTCGTTGATGTCGTCGCCCGAATGGACGAAAGCGGTGTAGGTCCCGTGGCCGCCATGCGCCGCGCCCTCCGCCGGGAATTCGTCACCGCGGAACCACTCCGCGCCGAACTCCAGGAAGATGTCGGTGGGCGCGAGCCAGCGCAGCTGCACGCCGTCGTCGCCGTATTGGTTGTTCAGGAAGGCGCGATAGGGCAGCGGCGCGTCGGAGAATATCCAGTCATGGGCATGGCGTTCGTTGAGATAGCCGATGCCGGAGAGGAAGCGGCCAGCTTTGGCGGTGAAGCCCCAGGGCAGGTCGGTGGTGCGGACATAGGCCTCTTCGACGCTGAGCTGGTTCTGGTCGTCGAACGACACGTCGAGGAAGCCCGCGAGCGACGGGTCGATATTGGCCGCGAACGAGATCTCGGATTCGCCGAGCGAGAAGCCGGACGGCGCGAGCTTGGCTTCGTTGCCGATGGCGAAACCGGCAATGCGCTGCATGCGCGGATCGTGGGAATAGCCGGCATAGGTGCCGTTCAGCACCGCGGCGATACCGGGATTGAAGGCGTTGTTCGAGGCGGGCGGCGCGGCCGGCGGCTCAGGCGGTGCGGCTTCCGCCGCGGTCTGGAAGCTCTGCTGCACCTGCTGGGCGGTGATCTGAGCGGTGTCCGCCGAGCTCTTGGCGTTGGCGGCCTGTTCGCGCGCGGTCTTCGCCTCGCTCTCGGCCTTCTTCAGCCGCGCCTCGAGCGCGGTGATCTTGGAATTGTATTCCTTCTGCATCAGGCCGATCTGCTTCTTGATGGAAGCGAGATCGGTGGCCTCATCGGCCTGGGCGGGAGCCTGGGCGGATGCCGCAAGCAGCAGGCCCGCAATGGCAAAGCGAAGTGACATGGAAATTCCCCTGTTGGAACGAAGATCGCGAAAGCCGATCAGCGCAGGGGAGGGCCTCGTCCTTGCCAGCCATGCGGAACCCTGCCCGCGACGAAGGCGATGGCGATGGCCTGGAAGCGGACCGTCACGAAGGTGACGGGCAGGGACAGCGTGGCGGCCGAAGGCGTCACGAAAGTTCCAGCCTGCATCATCTCCTGGCAGAACACGCAGGCTTGGCCGCCGGCCGGCTTGGCCGGATCGGAATGAGACGCCGCATGATGGATATGCGTCTGGGTGACGTAGCTCTGCAGCGTGAAGGCCACGAGCATGAGGCAGGCGAGCATGACGCGCGCCCAAGTCGCACTCGGTAAAAGAATCCGGCCGCTCATGGAGGCCGGACAATACCCCCAAAGGGGCGGGGTTGTACAACCCGCCCCTTTGGCCGCGCTTCAGAGTTTCCCCGTCAGATCGACTTCGAAAGCCCGAAGAAGAAGCCACGGCGCGGGCCCCATTGCGGCGCGCCGACGCCGATGCCCGATCCGTCGCGGATTTCATATTTGTCATCGAACAGGTTGATCACATCCGCGCGCGCGGTGAGGCTGCCCGCTTGTCCCAGGTCGAAATCATGGCTGAGGCCGAGATTGACCTGGGTGTAGCCCGGAACGTGGTCGCCGTTCGGAACCGCGCCGTCCTTCCTGAGGCCCGACCCATAGAGCAGGTCCGCCGACAACCGCGTGGCGCTCCAGGTGTAGGACGCGCCGGCCGAAGCGGTCAGGTACTGTTCGTGATCCAGGTGGATGAAGTGATCGGCGATATAGGCGAGATCGCCCGGATCGAAATCGAACTGGCTGGAGGTGATATCCTTGCCCTCCGCATGCTCCAACCCGGCATTGGCATAGGCTGAGAAATTCTCGATGTCGTAGGACGCCGTGAATTCCAGCCCATATTGCTTGCCGCTTTTGTAGTTGAACGGCGTCAGGATGATCGGCGCGCCGAACTGACCCTCGTCGATCAGGTTCTTGGACGCCTTGTAGTAGGAGTCGACGCCGAGTGTGAGGCCGTCGAGGACGTTCTGGCTGACGCCGAGGTCGAAATAATTCGCGCGCTCCGCCTTGGACACATTGTCCGCGGTGATCGCGGGCGACGCGGTGGTGTTGAGGAATTTGTTGACCGCTTCCGACGCGATCAGCTCGAAGGGCGGCGGGGTGAAGAAACGCGAATAGCCGAAATGCACCGTCGTGCCGTCCAGCGGCTGCCACACTATGTTGATGCGCGGGCTGAGCTGGTTCTCGCTGGCGAAGGCCTTGTACTGATCGAAGCGCACGCCGTAATTCAAGGTCAGCGTGGGATCGATCTTCCATTCGTCCTGCAGGTAGGCGCTGTAGGTGTTCTGCGTCCTGGCGCCGTTGTCGATCACGGTGAAAGGCGTATCGTTCGCGGCCTGCGCGCAGTCGAACGGATCGGCGAGGCTGCCCGTCCCGGTGCAATCCGCCGGCAGCACCTGCGAGGTCGTGGCGCTGGTGGCCCGTTCGGTCTGCACGATCACGCCGCCGCGGATGGTATGCGCATCGCCCAGATGCCACGCACCCTCCGCCTGCACGCCGAAGGAGGTGTCCTTCTTGAGCGCGGCCTGTGCGATGCCGTTGAACTCCAGGTCGCCGAGCACATCCGGCGCGAAATCCAGGCTCGAATAACGCCCGAAAGCCGAGACCTGGAAGTCGAAATTCCCGGCGGAGTGCAGGTAACTCAAGATTCCGTAGTCAGTGATCTCGCGCTGGTTCTCGTTGAGCGCGGCACTCGGGAATCCGGACGCGCCGCCGACGGTGAAGTTCGTCGGCTGGCCGGGATTGTCCGGGATCTGGAAATTGTCGTGGCTGATGCCCGCGATCAGGGTGACGCGGCTGTTGGCGTCGAGGATGTCCTCGAAATAGCCGAAGCCGTGATATTGCGTGGTGCGGTCATGGATCGGATCGCGGCTCCCATCCGGCGATTCGATGCCAAGATCGTCGCGCAGGTAGTCGCCCGAGACGAAATAGTTGAAGTTCCCGGAATTGCCGCCGTAGTCGAAGCTCGGCTCGATGGTGTTGTGGCTGCCGCCATAGATCGACACTTCGCCGCCCGGCTGGAACAGGCCGGATTTGGTCTGCATGTCGACGATGCCGCCGGTGATCAGGCCGTATTCCGCCGGCAGCGCGCCGGTGATCAGTTTCACCGAAGAGGCGAGCCGCGGATCGAGCGTCTGCCCGAACACGCTGATGCCTTCGGGGATGATCACGCCGTTGAGGCGATACTGCAGCGCGTTGTGCTCGCCGCGGACATGAAGCTGCCCGAAGGAATCCTGCACGACGCTGGGCGCCTGCAGGATCACCTGGTTGAGCAAGTTGTTCTCGCCGCCCGGCTGGGCTTCGATCTCCTTTGACGTGATGGTGTAGGTCGAGGCGCCGGTCTGCGTCTGGATCCCGGTGCGCGCCTCGTCGAGGCGCTTGGCGGTGACGGTGACGACTTCGCCGGCGGACGGACCGGATTGCGCCGGTCCCGATTGATCGGCGATCTGCGCGAAGGACGGCGTGGCGACGAGCGCGGCCACCGCGGCCGTCGCGAGAAGACCAAGACGCAAATTGATATGTGACATAGCAATTCCCCTGTATCTGATGCTCCGCCACGGGCCACGCGGGCCGCAAATGGCGATGCTGGAATGGATGACGTCACGCGCGACGAAGCCGTCGCACGGAAGTCAGGCGGTCATTCGGGAAGCGTCAGGCGCGGGGAGGCGCGCGGCCCTGCCAGCCATGCGGAATCGCGCCGATGAAATGCGGGATTTCCAGCACGATGGGGATGATCGAGGTGACTTCGCTCGGCAGGGCGAGCGTGGCTGCGGATGGCGTGATGAACTGCCCGGAATGCAGCACTTCCTGGCAGAAGAGACAGTTGGTGGTGTCGCCGTCGAGCGGACTCGGCTTGCCGGGCGTGCCGGCGTTCTTGTCGACGTAAAAGCCCGCGGTGACGGCGAATGTGCCGATATGGATATGGGTCTGCGTGACGAAGGTCTGCAGGCTCAGCGTGGTCAGCATGAACAGCGCAAGGGCGTAGCGGGCGAACAACGGCGCCCGCCGCAGTCTTGCGAGTGTGCTTCGCCTGACACGCATGCGCCTGAAGCCTAAGCACAAAGCGGATGTCTTGTAAAATTACATCCACCCTCCCTCAAGGGGAGGGTGGGTTTTATGACAACCCTTCGGTCGCGCCGGTGAGGGCGTGCATGCCCAGGCCGAGCGCGCGCAGCGAGGCGTGCAGACTCTTCGACAACGCTTCCGCCATGGCGGAGCGTGTGGGTTCCGGCGCGGTGGCGAGCGCTTTCTCGAACCAATGCGCGGCGCCCGCGAGGCAGCCTTCGGCCGCCAGCATGGTCGCGTAGTTGTAGGCGCCGCGGAAATAGCCGCCTTCCGCGGATTTGCGATACCAGGCGCGGGCAAGCGTGGCATCGCGCGCCACGCCCCAGCCCTGTTCGAAGCATCGCGCCACGAGATTCATCGCGCGCGCATGGCCTTCCTCTGAGGCGGCGGAATAGAGCCGGTAGGCGCGGCCGAAATCGCGCGTCACGCCTAGGCCGTCGAGATAGAGGTGTCCGAGGTTGTATTGCGCCCAGGAATCGCCGGCGTCGGCGGCGAGCCCGTAATGCTGTGCGGCAAGAACGAGACTTTGTTCGACGCCCCAGCCGCCTTCGTAGCAGCGCCCGAGCATGTTGTGCGCCTCGGCGACGCCCTGCTCGGCGGCGCGGCCGAACCACATGAATGCCGCGGCCTGATCCTGCGCAGCGCCTTCGCCGGACAAGAGCATGCGGCCCAACCGCATCTGTGCATCGGGCAGGCCGGCATTCGCCGCCGCGCTTACCCAGGGGCGCGCGCGTTCTCCCGCGAACAGCGCGTGGAGTTCGCCCTTGCCCATGGTGGAGAGGGCGGCGAGCCGCCAGGCGTCTTCATTGCTGAAGGCGCTTACATCCCGGTCCATTTGCGCACCAGATTGTGGTAGCAGGCCGTGAGCCGCACGAGCGCGGGCGCGTCGGGGTTTGCTTGCCCAAGTTCCGCGATGCCGCGGTCGAACTCGAACAGCAGCGTGCGCTCGGCATCGTCCTTCACCAGGCTCTGGATCCAGAAGAAGGAGGCAAGCCGCGCGCCCCGCGTGATCGGCGCCACGCGGTGCAGGCTCGTCGCCGGATAGAGCACCATGTCGCCGGCGGCGAGCTTCACCGAATGCGCGCCGTAGGTATCCTCGACCAGCAATTCGCCGCCGTCATATTCGTCCGGCTCGCTGAGGAATACCGTGGCGGAGATATCGGTGCGGATGCGGTGCGGCGTGTTGCCGACCTGGCGGATCGCGTTGTCGACATGCGCGCCGAAGCCCATGCCCTCGGCGTAACGGTTGAACAACGGCGGGAACACATGGCGGGGCAGGGCGGCGGCGATGAAGAGCGGCGAGCGCTCCAGCGCGCCGAGCACGATATTGCCGAGCTCGCGCGCCACGTCGCTGTCCTCGGCGAGCTGCTGGTTCTCTTTCACCTTGGCGGATTGATGTCCCGCCGTGACCTTCCCATCCACCCACGCCGCTTCCGCCAGACCCGCGCGGCAATGCGCGGTTTCGTCTGGCGAAAGCAGCCGGGGGATGCGCAGCAGCATCAGAGGTTCACGATCGCCGACAGGGTGAAAGTGCGGCCCTGGCCCGGCACGACGTGGTTCTCGATCACCGACGAGAAGTAGGAATTGGCGAAATACTTCTTGTCGAAGAGATTGTAGCCGTTGAGCTGCAGCGAGACGTTGTCGTTGAGCTTGTAGGCGGCCATGCCGTCGAAAGTGACGTAGGACGGCACATGCGCCACGCCTTCGCTCACCGTTTTGAACGCCGCGCGGCGGCCGAGATAGTTCACGCCGAGGCCGAGCTTGAACCCGCTGTCGAAATCATAGGTCGACCACAGGTTCGCCTGGTTGTGCGCCGTGTTGGGCGCCGGGCCTTTGAGGTTGGCGCCGAACAGGCCGAGCGAGCGTCCGTCGAGATAGGTGTAGCCGGCCAGGATCTCCCAATGGTCGGTGATGTTGCCCTGGATATTGGCCTCGAAGCCGTTCTCGCGCAGCTCGCCGGCCAGCGCCTGCAGGCCGGGATTGAGCGGATCGGCGATGCGGGCGTTCTCCATCACCGTGTTGAACAGCGCCCCGGTGAGCGAGAGCATGCCGTCCATCAGGATCGTCTTGCCGCCGATCTCGTAGGTATGGTCCTTCTCCGGCGCCAGGTCGGCCGTGCGCGCCGACAGCGACAGGTTCTCCGCCGACGGGTTGAACGAGGTGCCGTAGGAGAAATAGACGCTCGAATTCTCGTCCGGCTTGTAGACCAGAGCCGCGCGCGGGCTGGCGATGTCATCGGTGTGCTGGAAGCTCGCATGTGTGATCGGCTCGCTGAAGCTCGCATCGAAGCGGTCCCAGCGCAGCGCGGCCGTCAGGCTCCAATGCGGATCGAAATCGATCGTGTCGACGGCATAGAGGCCGACCGTGTCGGCCTTGGTGTCGGGCCGCTGGCGGATCGTCGTCTGATGCCCGGGGAACGCCTCGTTCGGATCCGGCGCCAGAAGCGGCGTCGGCACGATGGCCGTATCCTGGTTGGCATAGCGGGTGAGATCGGCTTCTTCATGGTCGATCTCGGCGCCGAAGATCAGCGTGTGTTCGATCGAGCCGGTTTCGAATTTCCAGGTGCCGGTCGCGTCGTTCATCAGGGTCTTCACCGTGCCCGAAACGCTCGGCCGGTCGCGCACGACGAAGATGTCGCCGAGCGGCATGCCGGGGATCGGCTGCAGCGGATCGAAGGTCGTGACCGGCTCGTCGCCGGCCGCACCGGTGCAGACCGGTCCACCCGCGAAGGGCGCGGAGCCCGTGTAGCAATTGGCGGTGCCGTAGATCGGCGAGGTCTGGCGCGTATTGAAATAGTAGTTGCCGTAGCGCGCCTTGTCGGACAGCGTGAGGCCGTTGGCGAAATCGTGCTTCACCGTGCCGGTGACGATGTCGACGTCGGATTTCTGGCGGTCATCCGCCGGCAATCCGTAATATGTGTCGCGCTTCACTGGCGCGGGCTCGCCGAACAGGAACGGGATGCCGAAATCGGGGATGTTGTCTTCGTTCTGGTGCAGATAGGACAAGGTCAAGGTCGTGGGCTCGCCGATGCCGTAGGCGATGGACGGTGCGATGCCCCAGCGCTTGATGCGCGCGTCGTTGCGGTCCGTGACATGGCTCTCCATGCCCATGAGATTGACGCGGAAGGCCGACGAATCGCCGAGCACATAGTTCACGTCCGCGGTGCCGCGATATTCCTGGTTGGTGCCCACCGTCGCGATGCCGCTTTCGATGGGATAGAGCTGCGGCAGCTTGGAGACCTGGTTGATCACGCCGCCGGTCGAGCCGCGGCCGAACAAGGTCGAGGCCGGGCCTTTGTAGACCTCGAGCGATTCATAGTTGAAGGAATCGCGCGTGTAGAAGCCGGTGTCGCGCAACCCGTCGAGAAAGAAGTCGTCGCTCGTCGCGAAGCCGCGCAGGTTCACCTGGTCGCCATGCGCGCCGCCTTCGCCGGAATTGAGCGTGATGCCCGGCACGTTCTTCAGCGCGTCCTGGAGATTGGTGGTGCCCTGTTCCTCGATCACTTTCAGCGGCACGACGTTGATCGATTGCGGCGTGTTCAGCACCTTGTCGGTGAACTTGTCCATCGAAGTGCGTTTGCCGGTGACGGTCACCACCTCCGGCGACTTGTCGTTGGCGGCGACGACCGTGTCGGCCATCGCGCCCGAAATCGCCACCGCCGAGCCGAGCCCCAGGCTTGTCCATCCCAGCGCCACAAGCTGCATCTTCTCCGCCATCGACCCCTCGCTGAAACTGATAATCGTTCGCAACTGAGGCGACCATGCGCGGTCAGGGCGGAGCTGTCAATGAGACTGACTCGCAAAAATGACGCAGGCGAGCTGAGGTGGCTAAACTTCGGGAAGAGGGACTGGGGCATGGCCGAAAACAAAACCAAGCCGACCAAGGTCAGCGTCAGCGCCTATGTCGACGCGATCCCCGATCCGCGCCGGCGGGAGGACGCCAAGACACTCATCAAGCTGATGCAAAAAGCGACCGGCGAGAAGCCCGCGATGTGGGCCCCGTCGATCATCGGCTTCGGCGCCCATCACTATGTCTACGAAAGCGGCCGCGAAGGCGACATGCCATTGGTCGGCTTCTCCCCCCGCAAGCCCGCGACGGTCCTCTATGTTCAGTCGGGATTCCCGGGTGCGACCGCACTGCGCGCCAAGCTCGGCGACAAGGCGGAGCAGGGCTGCATTTACATCAAGAAGCTCGACGAAGTGGACGGCAAGGCGCTGGAGACTCTGATCGCGAAATCGGTCGCGTTGCTGCGCAAGGCAAAATAACCACGATCCTCCGCGACAAATCGAAGACACCGCCGCGACACTCGTCCGCTAAGCAGGCTTGGGGGAGGAGCCTGATTGGACGAAGCCGACAAGCCGCGACGCATCCCGCCGCGCATCAAAGCCGCACCGAAAATCCGCCAGGTCTATTGGCGCGATTTCTGGCAGGACGCGATGCTGCCTGAGATGTGGAAAAGGCGGCCGGTGATCGTCATCTCGTATAAGAACGCGCTTTTCGGGCCTTGCTTAGTGATCCCTTTGTCGACCGATCCCCAAGTCGGCAATCCATGGGCACCCTTGGATTCCCGTTTGTAGTCCCGCTTGAATTTCGTGGTGCGCTTAATCGTCCGCATGCAGGTCGGCCATCAGATCGTCGATGCTTTCGACGGTCACGACATCGCCATTGCGGGCGGCCTTCATGGCCTTGATGGTCTCATCATTCGGCACCAGGGGATCGAAGGGCAGAGCCCTCTCGGCCACCGTGCGGACCAGCATCATGCGGACGGCATCGGACACGGTCAGTCCGACGGCCTTCAAGATGGCAGTCGCTTCCTCTTTGGTTTCTTCGTCGATTCGCGCACGGACGACGGCATTTGCTGGCATGACTGCTCTCCTGTAGCTACAATGTAGCTCAATCACCGGCTTTTGCCAAGAGAGAATGTTCAAGCAGCTTCCGGGCGGCGAGATCGTTTATCCCGCGCCTGACGCAGTTTGTTGGATTGTCATGCCCCCACGAAATATCCTTGCTCTTGCCGCTTGACCCTCGGGTTAGCCGCCTGTAAATAGCCGCACCTCGCAGACAGGCCGTCTAGGCGGAAACGCCGAGAAACGCTGTTGGCAAGCCAGTTTAGAGCGTGAAACGCGCGACTCAGGGGAAATCCTCAGTCCTCCGCGATATCCGGGTCGGGGCCGATAAAGGTCCTGTGCCCGGGGTTTTGGTTTTTGGCCCGGGTGTGCCCGGCCGTTGGGAACAGGACGACGAATGCCGACGATCAACCAGTTGATTCGCAAGCCGCGCGGTGAAAAGCCGAAGCGCAACAAGGTTCCGGCGCTGAAGGAATGTCCGCAGAAGCGCGGCGTCTGCACGCGCGTCTACACGACGACGCCGAAGAAGCCGAACTCCGCCCTGCGCAAGGTCGCGAAGGTTCGCCTGACCAACGGCCATGAGGTCGTGAGCTATATCCCGGGCGAGGGCCACAATCTGCAGGAACACTCGGTCGTGCTCATCCGCGGCGGCCGTGTGAAGGACCTGCCGGGCGTTCGCTACCACATCATCCGCGGCGTCCTCGACACGCAGGGCGTGAAAGACCGCAAACAACGCCGTTCGCTCTACGGCGCGAAGCGTCCGAAGTAAGAGGAGATCGCCCATGTCCCGCCGCCGCAAAGCCGACAAGCGCGAGATCGTCCCGGACGCCAAGTTCGGCGACCTCGTTCTCGCCAAGTTCATGAACAGCCTGATGTATGACGGCAAGAAGTCCGCCGCCGAAGGCATCATCTACGGCGCGTTCGACGTCATCCAGCAGAAGACCAAGCAGGATCCCCTGGTCGTCTTCCACGAAGCGCTGCGCAACGTCTCGCCGGCCCTCGAAGTGCGCTCCCGCCGCGTCGGCGGCGCCACCTACCAGGTGCCCGTCGAAGTCCGTACGGAACGTTCGCGCGCGCTTGCGATCCGCTGGCTGATCATCGCCGCGCGCGGCCGCAACGAGCCGACGATGACCGGCCGCCTCTCGGGCGAGTTGCTCGACGCCGCCAACAACCGCGGCAACGCGGTCAAGAAGCGCGAAGACACCCACAAGATGGCGGATGCGAACCGAGCCTTCTCGCACTACCGCTGGTAACCCAAGTTCGAAGAGTAGAAGACAATGCCCCGTACGACTCCGCTCGACCACTATCGCAACATAGGCATTGCCGCGCATATCGATGCCGGCAAGACGACGACGACCGAGCGCATCCTCTATTACACGGGCAAGAGCCATAAGATCGGCGAAGTGCACGACGGCGCCGCCACCATGGACTTCATGGAGCAGGAGCAGGAGCGCGGCATCACCATCACGTCCGCCGCGACGACGTGCTTCTGGAAAGACCACCGCATCAACATCATCGACACGCCCGGCCACGTCGACTTCACCATCGAAGTCGAGCGTTCCATGCGCGTGCTCGACGGCGCGGTCGCCGTGTTCGATGCCGTCGCCGGCGTCGAGCCGCAGTCCGAGACGGTGTGGCGCCAGGCCGACAAGTACCACGTGCCGCGCATCTGCTTCGTCAACAAGATGGATCGCATGGGCGCGGACTTCCAGCGCTGCGTCCAGATGATGATCGACCGCCTCGGCACCAAGCCGATGATCCTGACCTGGCCGATCGGCGCCGAATCCGAATTCAAGGGCATCGTCGACATCGTGCAGATGAAGGCGTTGATCTGGCACGACGAGCAGCTCGGCGCGAAGTTCGACGAAGTCGAGATCCCGGAAGACCTCAAGGCCCGTTGCGAGGAGCTCCACAAGGAGCTCGTCGAGATGGCGGTCGAGCAGGACGAGAAGCTTCTCGAGGAATATCTCGACGGCAAGATGCCGGCGATCGAGGACCTCAAGAAGTGCATCCGCAAGGGCGCGATCCATTTCGCGTTCGTGCCGGTGATGTGCGGCTCGGCCTTCAAGAACAAGGGCGTGCAGCCCCTGCTCGACGCCGTGATCGACTACCTGCCGTCGCCGCTGGACATCCCCGCGGTGAAGGGCATCGATCCCAAGGGCAACGAAGTCGAGCGTCCCGCCGACGACAAGGCGCCGTTCGCCGGCCTCGCGTTCAAGATCATGGACGATCCCTTCGTCGGCTCCATCACTTTCGTGCGCGTCTATTCCGGCTCGGTCACGTCCGGCACCGGCGTGCTGAATTCGGTGAAGGACAAGAACGAACGCGTCGGCCGCATGCTGCTGATGCATGCGAACGACCGCGAGGACGTGAAGGAAGCCTATGCCGGCGACATCGTCGCGCTGGCGTCGCTCAAGATCTCGACCACGGGCGAGACGCTCTGCGATCCCAATCATCCGGTGATCCTGGAGCGCATGGAATTCCCCGATCCGGTGATCGAGGTCGCGATCGAGCCGAAGACCAAGGCCGACCAGGAGAAGATGGGCGTGGCGCTCAACCGCCTCGCGCAGGAAGATCCGTCGTTCCGCGTCTCGACCGATCAGGAAAGCGGCCAGACCATCCTCAAGGGCATGGGCGAGCTCCATCTCGAGATCAAGGTCGACATCCTGAAGCGCACCTACAAGGTCGACGCCAATGTCGGCGCGCCGCAGGTCGCCTATCGCGAGACGCTGTCGAAGCCGGTTTCGATCAAGTACACGCACAAGAAGCAGACCGGCGGTTCGGGCCAGTTCGCCGAAGTGTCGATCGATTTCGAACCCTTGCCCCCGGGCTCCGGTTTCGTGTTCGAGAACGACATCGTGGGCGGCTCGGTGCCGAAGGAGTTCATCCCGGCGGTCGAAAAGGGCCTGAAGAACCAGAAGGAATCCGGTCTTCTCGCCGGCTTCCCGGTGATCGACTTCAAGGCGACCCTGACGGACGGCAAGTACCACGAGGTCGACTCCAACGCGCTCACCTTCGACATCGCGGCTCGCGCCGCGTTCCGCGAGCTCGCGTCCAAGGGCGCGGTGAAGCTGCTGGAGCCAATCATGAAGGTGGAAGTCGTGACGCCGGAGGATTTCCTCGGCGGCGTCATCGGCGACTTGAACTCGCGCCGTGGCCAGGTGCAGGGCACCGACAGCCGCGGCAACGCGCAGGTCGTGACCGCGATGGTCCCGCTCGCGAACATGTTCGGCTACATCAACACGCTGCGTTCAATGTCTCAGGGCCGCGCGCAGTACTCGATGCAGTTCGACCACTACGAAGAAGTTCCGCGCCAGATCGCGGATGAAGTCAAAGCCAAGTACGCCTAAGGAGATAGACAATGGGCAAAGCGAAATTCGAGCGGAACAAGCCGCACTGCAACATCGGCACCATCGGTCACGTCGACCATGGCAAGACGTCGCTGACGGCCGCGATCACCAAGGTGCTCGCAGAGACCGGCGGCGCCAGCTTCACCGCCTATGACCAGATCGACAAGGCGCCGGAAGAGAAGGCCCGCGGCATCACCATCTCGACGGCGCATGTCGAGTACGAGACCGCCAAGCGCCACTACGCGCATGTCGACTGCCCGGGCCACGCCGACTATGTGAAGAACATGATCACCGGCGCCGCCCAGATGGACGGCGCGATCCTCGTCGTCTCCGCCGCCGACGGCCCGATGCCGCAGACGCGCGAGCACATCCTGCTCGCCCGCCAGGTCGGCGTGCCGGCGTTGGTCGTGTTCATGAACAAGGTCGATCTCGTCGACGATCCCGAGCTTCTCGACCTCGTCGAGCTCGAAGTTCGCGAGCTGCTGTCGTCCTACAGCTTCCCCGGCGACACGATTCCGATCGTTCGCGGTTCGGCCGTGATGGCGCTGGAAGACAAGAACCCCGAGCAGGGTCATGACTCGATCCTGCGCCTGATGGAAGCGGTCGACGCGGCCATCCCGCAGCCGGAGCGCCCCATCGACCTGCCGTTCATGATGGCGATTGAGGACGTGTTCTCTATCTCCGGCCGCGGCACCGTCGTGACCGGCCGTATCGACCGCGGCATCGTCAAGGTCGGCGAGGAAGTCGAGATCGTCGGCATCAAGCCCACGACCAAGACGACCGTCACCGGCGTCGAGATGTTCCGCAAGCTGCTCGACCAGGGCCAGGCCGGCGACAACGTCGGTTGCCTGCTGCGCGGCGTGGAGCGTGAAGGCGTCGAGCGCGGCCAGGTGCTCGCCAAGCCGGGCTCCATCACCCCGCACACGAATTTCACCGCCGAGGTGTACGTGCTGACGAAGGAAGAGGGCGGCCGTCATACGCCGTTCTTCGCCAACTATCGTCCGCAGTTCTACTTCCGCACGACGGACGTGACCGGCATCGTGAAGCTCCCGGAAGGCACCGAGATGGTGATGCCGGGCGACAACGTGTCGATCGAAGTCGAGCTGATCGTTCCGATCGCCATGGAGGAGAAGCTCCGCTTCGCCATCCGTGAAGGCGGCCGTACCGTCGGTTCGGGCGTCGTCGCGAAGATCATCAAATAAGTCGTTGAAGCGGTGAGCGAAGGTCAATTCTCATGAGCATGCAAGGCCAGAACATCCGGATCAGGCTCAAGGCCTTCGATCACCGCATCCTCGACAATTCGACGCGGGAGATCGTCAACACGGCGAAGCGCACGGGCGCCCAGGTACGCGGACCGATCCCGCTGCCTACCGGCATCGAGCGCTTCACCGTCAACCGCTCCCCGCATGTGGACAAGAAGAGCCGCGAGCAATTCGAAATCCGCACGCACAAACGCCTTCTCGACATCATCGACCCCACGCCGCAAACCGTCGACGCTTTGATGAAGCTCGACCTTGCGGCCGGTGTCGACGTCGAAATCAAGCTTTAAGGAGTACGAGCGCGATGCGCACTGGCGTCATCACGCAGAAAGTCGGCATGACACGGCTGTTCCTCGAGGACGGCCGGCATGTGCCCGTCACGGTCCTGAAGCTGGATGGCTGTCAGGTCGTGGCCACGCGCACCCAGGAGAAGGATGGCTACACGGCCGTCCAGCTCGGGTCCGGCTTCGCGAAGACCAAGCGTTTGACCAAAGCCGATCGCGGCCAGTTCGCGAAGGCCGAAGTCGAGCCCCGCAAGAAACTCGCGGAATTCCGCGTCGACGAGAAGAATCTTCTCGAAGTGGGCGACCTGCTCAAGGCCGACCATTTCATCGAGGGTCAGAAAGTCGACGTCACCGGCATCACCATCGGCCGCGGTTTCACCGGCGCCATGAAGCGCTGGAATTTCCGCGGCCTCGAGGCCTCCCACGGCGTGTCGATCTCGCATCGCTCGCTCGGCGGCACCGGCGGCCGCCAGGATCCGGGCAAGACCTTCAAGAACAAGAAGATGCACGGCCATTACGGCGACGAGCGCATCACGACGCAGAATCTGGAAGTCGCCAGGGTCGATGTCGAGCGTGGCCTCATCATGATCCATGGCGCGGTGCCGGGTTCCAAGGGCGGCTGGGTGATGGTGCGCGACGCCGTCAAGAAGCCGCACAAGGATTCGCCGATGCCGGGCTCGGTCATCAAGCGCGAGAGGGCTGCCGCTCCGGCCGCTGCCGCGCCTGAACAGACAACGGAGGGCTAAGTGAAAACCAAGGTCCTCAATCTCGACAACAAGGACGCGGGCGAAGTCGATCTCAAGGACGAGATCTTCGGCCTGGAGCCCCGCGCGGACCTGATCCAGCGCGTCGTCGTTTGGCAGCTCGCCAAGCGCCGCGCCGGCACGCACAAGGTCCTCACGCGCGGCGAGATCAACCGCACGAAGAAGAAGGTCTACAAGCAAAAGGGCACCGGCCAGGCGCGTCACGGCGCGCGTTCGGCTCCGCTCTATGTCGGCGGCGCCAAGGCCATGGGCCCGGTGACGCACAGCCACGAGTTCGATCTTCCCAAGAAGGTCCGTTCGCTCGGCCTGCGCCACGCGCTCTCCTCCAAGGCGAAGGCCGGCGCCATCATTGTGCTCGACGAGGCGAAGTCCGCCGCGATCAAGACCTCCGACCTGGCGAAGCGTTTCGGCAAGCTCGGCGTGTCCCATGCGCTGGTGGTCGATGGCGAGTTCGATACGAACTTCCATCTCTCCGCCCGCAACCTCAGCCACGTCTCGCTGCTGCCGGCCAAGGGCCTGAACGTCTACGACATCATGCGCAGCGAGAAGCTGGTGCTGACCAAGGCCGCCATCGCCGCCATCGAGGAGCGCCTCGCATGACCAGCCCGAACTACGACGTGATCATCGCGCCGGTCATCACCGAAAAGGCGACCAAGCTCACCGAGGTGAACCAGGTGGTTTTCCGCGTAACGCTCGCCGCCACCAAGCCGCAGATCGCCAAGGCGGTCAGCGACCTGTTCAAGGTGAAGGTGACCGCGGTCAACACCATCCGCATCAAGGGCAAGGTGAAGGCCAACCGCACCGGGCGCTATACCAAAAGCGACTACAAGAAAGCGATCGTGACGCTTGCCGAAGGCCAGCAGATCGACGTGACGACGGGGCTCTGAGATGGCACTGAAACAATACCGACCGACGACCCCGGGCCAGCGCCAATTGGTGCTGATCGACCGTTCCGGCCTGCACAAAGGCGATCCGGTCAAGGCCCTGACCGAGGGTCAGCACCGCCATGGCGGCCGCAACAACACCGGCCGCGTCACCGTGCGCTGGCAAGGCGGCGGTCACAAGCAGCGCTATCGCATCATCGATTTCAAGCGCCGCAAGTTCGACGCTCCCGCCAAGGTCGAGCGTCTCGAGTACGATCCCAACCGCACCGCCTTCATCGCCCTGATCAAGTACAAGGACGGCGAGCTTGCCTACATCCTGGCGCCGCAGCGCCTGGCCGTCGGCGACACCGTCGTCTCGGGCAACAAGGTCGACGTGAAGCCGGGCAACGCGATGCCGCTCTCGGCCATGCCGGTCGGCACCATCGTGCACAATATCGAGATGAAGCCGGGCAAGGGCGGGCAGATCGCGCGCTCCGCCGGCACCTACGCCCAGTATCTGGGCCGCGACGCGGGCTACGCGATCCTGCGCCTCAACTCCGGCGAAGTCCGCCGCGTGGCGCTGGTGTGCATGGCGACGGTTGGCGCGGTGTCGAACCCGGACCACATGAACGAAGTCATCGGCAAGGCCGGCCGCAACGTCTGGAAGGGCAAGCGCCCGTCCGTCCGCGGCACGGCGATGAACCCGATCGACCATCCCCATGGCGGCGGCGAAGGCCGCACCAAGGGCGGCCGCAACCCGGTCACCCCGTGGGGCAAGGGCACCAAGGGCAACAAGACTCGCACGAACAAGCGCACCAACAAGTTCATCGTGCGCCGCAGGAAGCAGGGATCGTAATTCATGGCTCGTTCAGTCTGGAAAGGTCCGTTCGTCGACGGCTACCTCCTGAAGAAGGTGGACGCCACGCGCGGTTCGGGACGCAAGGACGTGATCAAGACCTGGTCGCGCCGCTCGACGATCCTGCCGCAGTTCGTGGGCGTCACCTTCGGCGTCTACAACGGCAAGAAGCACATCCCCGTCCTCGTCACGGAAGAGATGGTCGGTCACAAGCTGGGCGAGTTCTCGCCCACCCGCACCTTCCACGGCCACGGCGGCGGCGACAAGAAAGCGAAGAGGGACTAATGGGCAAGCCCGCACGCGCGCGCGTACTTGCGGATCACCAGGCCAAGGCCGTGGGTTACAATATCCGCACGTCTCCGCGTAAACTGAACCTGGTGGCGCAGTCGATCCGCGGCCTCCGCGCCGAGGCCGCGCTGAACACGCTCACCTTCTCGCCCAAGCGCGTCGCGCTGAACGTGAAGAAGGTGCTGCAGTCGGCTATCGCCAACGCCGAGAACAACCACGATCTCGACGTCGACGATCTGGTCGTGACCGAGGCGAGCGTCGGCAAGAACATGGTGCTGAAGCGCTTCCACGCCCGCGCCCGCGGACGCGGCGCCGCCATCCACAAGCCGTTCGCCCAGATCACGATCGTGGTCGAGGAACGCCGCGAAGAGAAGAAAGAAGCGCCGAAGGGCAAGAAGCCCGCGGCCAGGAAGCAAGCGGCGAAGAAAACCGCCGCGAAGAAGGAGACGGCCTGATGGGTCAGAAGGTCAACCCGACCGGCCTTAGGCTCGGCATCAACCGGACGTGGGATTCCCGCTGGTATGCCGGCAAGAGGGAATACGGCAAGCTCCTGCAGCAGGACATCAAGATCCGCGAGCACCTGTCCGAGCGCCTCAAGGCGGCCGGCGTTTCGCGCATCATCATCGAGCGTCCGCACAAGAAGTGCCGCATCACGATCCATTCGGCCCGCCCCGGCGTCGTCATCGGCAAGAAGGGCGCCGACATCGAGAAGCTGAAGTCGGACGTCCAGCGCTTCACGACCGACGAAGTGCATCTCAACATCGTCGAGATCCGCAAGCCCGAGATCGACTCCAAGCTGGTGGCCGAGAACATCGCCCAGCAGCTCGAGCGCCGCGTCGCCTTCCGCCGCGTGATGAAGCGCGCCGTGCAGTCCGCGATGCGCCTTGGCGCTCTGGGCATCCGCATCACCTGCGGCGGCCGTCTCGGCGGCGCGGAGATCGCGCGCGTGGAGTGGTATCGCGAAGGCCGCGTTCCGCTGCACACGCTGCGCGCCGACATCGACTACGGCGTCGCCACGGCGATGACGACCTATGGAACCTGCGGCGTGAAGGTCTGGATCTTCAAGGGCGAGATCATGGAGCACGATCCCATGGCCGTCGAGAAGCGTCAGGCGGAAGCGTCGGAACAGCAGAACCGCGGCGGCCAGCAGCGTCAACCGGCGCCAGCGGAGTAACGGAATAAAGCCATGCTTCAACCCAAGCGCACCAAGTTCCGCAAAGGCTTCAAGGGCCGCATCCACGGCGCCGCGAAGTCCGGCACGCAGCTCAATTTCGGCGAATACGGCCTCAAGGCCATGGAGCCGGAACGCCTCAACGCACGCGAGATCGAAGCCGCGCGCCGCGCCATCACGCGCGAGATGAAGCGCGCCGGCCGCGTCTGGATCCGCATCTTCCCGGACGTTCCGGTGTCGAAGAAGCCGGCCGAAGTCCGCATGGGCGCCGGCAAGGGCGCGCCGGAGTTCTGGGTGGCGCGGGTGAAGCCGGGCCGCATCCTGTTCGAGATCGACGGCGTGGATTTGGCGACGGCGAAAGAGGCGATGCGCCTGGGTGCGGCGAAGCTTTCGATCACGACGAAGTTCGTCGCGCGCGCAGGACACGGGTGAGAGAGATGGCGACCAAGACGAAAAAGAAGAAAGCCGCGATCGACGAGAAGGCGCAGCGCGCCTCCAAGGCCGATGGGTTCCGCGGGCAGTCGGAAGACCAGCTCGCCGATCGGATCGCGAAGCTGAAGAAGGAGCAGTTCAACCTCCGCTTCCAGCGCGCCAACGGCCAGCTCGAGAAGACCAACCGCGTGCGCCAGGTGCGCAAGGACATCGCCCGCATCGCGACCGTGCTCACGGAGCAGCGTCGCAAGTCGGCCGCCAACACGGCCAAGGATTAAGAGGAAGACTATGCCCAAGCGCGTACTGCAAGGCGTCGTGGTCAGCGACAAGAATGCCAAGACCGTGGTGGTCAACGTGGAGCGCCGCTTCACGCACCCGGTGATGGGCAAGACCGTGCGCCGTTCGAAGAATTACCACGCCCACGACGAGTCGGGCGAGTTCAAGGCGGGTGACGTCGTGCGCATCCGCGAATGCAAGCCGGTTTCCAAGCTCAAGCGCTGGGAAGTCGTCGAGCGCGTCGGCAAGTGAACGGCGAGAGCACAGGAAGTTAGACCATGATTCAAATGTCAACAGAGCTGGACGTCGCCGACAAT
Organism: Rhizomicrobium sp.; assembly: GCA_036491175.1. GTDB lineage: Bacteria > Pseudomonadota > Alphaproteobacteria > Micropepsales > Micropepsaceae > Rhizomicrobium. The sequence continues at coordinate 47,832 of DASXCJ010000051.1, read as the reverse complement.
TCCGGCGCAAAGCTCGTGATGTGCATCAAGGTGATCGGCGGCTCGCATCGCCGCTATGCCGACGTCGGCGACACCATCGTCGTCTCCGTCAAGGAAGCGATCCCGCGCGGCCGCGTGAAGAAGGGCGAGGTCGTGAAGGCCGTCGTCGTGCGCACCGCCAAGGGCGTGCGCCGCCCCGACGGCAGCCTGATCCGCTTCGACGGCAACGCCGCCGTGCTCGTCAACGCCCAGAACGAGCCGATCGGCACCCGCATCTTCGGACCGGTGACCCGCGAGCTCCGTTCCAAGAACCACATGAAGATCATTTCGCTCGCGCCGGAGGTGCTGTGATGGGAGCGCTGATCAAGAAGGGCGACCGCGTCATCGTCAGGACCGGCCGCGATAAGGGCAAGAAGGGCGAAGTGCTGAAGGTGTTCCCCAAGGAAGACCGCGCGCTCGTCTCCAACGTGAACATGGTGAAGCGTCACACCAAGCAGAGCGCCAAGAGCCAGGGCGGCATCGTGAGCAAGGAAGCTCCGTTGCATCTTTCCAACCTGGCCCATGTCGACCCCAAGTCCGGCGATGCCACGCGCATCGGCTGGAAGGTTTTGGGCGATGGCCGCCGCGTGCGCTTCGCCAAGAAGTCCGGTGAGGTCATCGATGTCTGAGTCTGGCAAGGAAAAGGCCCCGAAGGCCGCCAAGGGCGCCGCGCCCAAGGCTGAAAAGAAGGGCAAGAAGGAAGCCAACCAGGGCAACGCCGTTGCCGTGGGCGAGGCTTCGCGCGATCCCGACTACGTTCCGCGCTTCAAGAAGCGCTACAACGACGAGATCCGCGCCGAGATGATGAAGAAGTTCGGCTACAAGAACGTGCTGCAGGTTCCGAAGATCAACAAGATCGTTCTGAACATCGGCGCGGGCGAGGGCGCGGCGGACGGCAAGAAGATCCAGCAGGCGCAGAACGACCTGACCGCGATCGCCGGCCAGAAGGCCATCGTCACCAAGGCCAAGAAGGCCATCGCGCAGTTCAAGATCACGGCGGGCCGTCCGATCGGCGTCAAGGTCACGCTGCGCAAGGACCGGATGTACGAGTTCCTGGACCGCTTCATCACGATGGCGCTGCCCCGCGTCCGCGACTTCCGCGGCGTGAACAGCAAGAGCTTCGACGGCCGCGGCAACTACGCCTTGGGCCTGAAGGAGCACATCATCTTCGTCGAGATCGACTACGACAAGACCGAGACGATCTGGGGCATGGACATCATCATCAACACCTCTGCGAAGACCGACGATGAAGCCAAGGCGCTTCTCCAGGGCTTCCAGTTCCCGTTCGCGAACTAAGGGCGATAGACATGGCGAAAAAGAGCCAGATCAACCGGAACAAGAAGCGCGAGAAGATGGTGGCGCAGTACGCCGCTCGCCGCGCCGCGCTGAAGTCCAAGACGCAGGACATGAAGGTCCCGCCGGAGGAGCGCTTCGAGGCCCAGCTCAAGCTGGCCGAGCTGCCGCGCAATTCATCGAAGGTGCGCATCCATCATCGCTGCGAGCTCAGCGGCCGCTCGAAGGGCTATTACCGCAAGGTCCGGCTCTCGCGCATCGCGCTTCGCAGTCTTTCGAATTTTGGCCAGATCCCCGGCATGACCAAGGCGAGCTGGTAAGGAAAGGAACTAGGATATGGCGATCACAGATCCCATCGGCGATCTCCTGACGCGCATCCGCAATGGACAGCTTCGCGGCATGGGGAAGATCAAGTCCCCGAATTCGCGTCTGCGCACCTCGGTGCTCGACGTGCTGCAGGCTGAAGGCTTCATCCGCGGCTATGCCGAGGTGGAGTTCAAGGGCGGCCGCCGCGAACTCGAGATCGAGCTGAAGTACCACGAAGGCAAGCCCGTCATCCGCGAGCTGAAGCGCGTGTCCACGCCCGGCCGCCGCGTCTATGCCGGCGTCTCCGAACTGAAACCGCACCGCCAGGGTCTCGGCCTGTCCATCGTCTCCACGCCGCAGGGCGTGATGACCGATGCGACGGCGCGCGAGAAGAACGTCGGCGGCGAAGTCCTCTGTCAGGTGTTCTGATGTCACGCATCGGCAAGAAACCCATCCCGCTGCCCAAGGGCGTCACCGCGTCGGTGGCCGGGCAGACCGTGAAAGTGAAAGGCCCCAAGGGCGAGCTTTCGGTGAATCTGGTCAACGACGTCGACGTCAAGGCCGACGCCGAGGCCGTGACGGTGTCCCCGCGCGAAGGCGCCGAGAGGGGCCGTCAGATGTGGGGCCTGTCCCGCACGCTGGTGAACAATCTCGTCGTCGGCGTGACGACCGGCTTCCAGCAGAAGCTCGAGATCAACGGCGTCGGCTATCGCGCGGCGGTGCAGGGCAAGAACCTGAACCTGCAGCTCGGCTTCAGCCACGACGTCGTCTATCCGATCCCGGCCGGCATCACGATCACCGCCGAGAAGCCGACCGCCATCACCGTGGCCGGCATGGACAAGCAGCTCGTGGGTCAGGTCGCCGCCGAAATCCGCGGCTATCGCCCGCCGGAGCCCTATAAGGGCAAGGGTGTGAAGTACGCGGAGGAACATATCCGCCGCAAAGAAGGCAAGAAGAAATGAGCACGCTGTTCAAGCGCCGCCAGTCGCGCACTCGCTATCATATCGGCCGCAAGTCGGATCGCGTCCGTCTTTCGATCTTCCGTTCGGGCAAGCATATCTACGCCCAGGTGATCGACGACAAGCAAGGCGCCACGCTCGCCGCCGCCTCGTCCAACGAGAAGGGCGAGAAGGTGGCCAAGGCCTACAATGTCGACGCCGCGAAGGCCGTGGGCAAGAAGATCGCCGAGCGCGCCATCGCCAAGGGCGTGAAGGAAGTCGTGTTCGACCGCGGCGGCTACATCTATCACGGGCGCATCAAGGCGCTCGCGGACGCTGCCCGCGAGGGCGGCCTTGAGTTTTAAGGATCGGAAACACCATGGCGCGTGACGAAAACAGAGAAGGCGGCGGACGTGGACGGCGCGAGCGCGGCGGCCGCGAGGAACGCGATAACGAGTTCGTCGACAAGCTCGTTCACATCAATCGCGTGGCGAAGGTCGTGAAGGGCGGACGCCGCTTCGGCTTCGCGGCTCTCGTCGTCGTCGGCGACCAGAAGGGCCGCGTCGGCTTCGGTCACGGCAAGGCGCGCGAAGTGCCGGAAGCCATCCGCAAGGCGACGGAAGAGGCCAAGAAGTCCCTCATCCGCGTCCCGCTGAAGGACGGCCGCACGCTGCATCATGAGACCCGCGGCCATCACGGCGCCGGCAAGGTCATCGTGCGCCCGGCGCCCGCCGGCACCGGCATCATCGCCGGCGGCCCGATGCGCGCGGTGTTCGAGTCCCTGGGCGTGGGCGACATCGTCGCCAAGTCGCTCGGCACCTCGAATGCCTACAACATGGTGCGCGCCACGTTCGACGCGCTGAAGAACCAGCAATCCCCGCGCATGGTGGCCCAGCGCCGCGGCCGCAGCGTCGCCGAGATCATCTCGCGCCGCGAAGGCAAGGGCGAGCAGGCTCCCGCGAGCTAATCGAAGAAACGAGACCAGCCATGGCCGACAAGAAGAAAACCCTGACGGTGCGCCAGATCCGCAGCGCCGCGCGCCGCCCGGACGTCCAGGCGCGGACCTTGCGCGGCCTCGGCCTCGGTAAGATCCGCCGCGAGCGCGTGCTCGAGGATACACCGTCCGTCCGCGGCATGATCCGCGCGGTGCAGCATCTGGTCGAGATCGTCGACGACAAGAAATGAATTGGACGGCCATGACGCCGTCCATGTGAGGATACGATGAAGCTCAACGAAATCCGCAACAATCCCGGCTCGCGCAAGCGCAAGGCCAAGCTGGGCCGCGGCTCCTCCTCCGGTCTCGGCAAGACGTCGGGGCGCGGCGTGAAGGGCGCGAAGGCCCGCACCGGCAATGCCGTCTACGGCTTCGAAGGCGGCCAGATGCCGCTGCACATGCGCATGCCCAAGCGCGGCTTCAACAACATCTTCGCCAAGGACTTCGCCGAGCTGAATGTCGGCCGCCTGCAGAACGCGATCGATGACAAAAGAATCGACGCGGGCGCCAAGATCACCGAGGAAACGCTCAGGAACGCAGGCCTGGTGAAGAAGAGCCGCGACGGCATCCGCCTTCTGGGCGCCGGCGCGATCACCGCCAAGCTCGACATCACCATCGCGGGCGCCACCAAGGGCGCGCGCGAGGCGATCGAGAAGGCCGGCGGCACGCTGACCACGACCTATTCCAAGAAGGTCAACCTGAACAAGAAGGGCATTCCGGGCAAGCGCCAGGAGCGCCGCGCCAAGGCCGCTGAAAAGCGGGCCGAGCGCAAAGGTCAGCCGGCTTAATCACGACCTCCCCCTGCGGGGAGGTCGAAAAAGCTTCGCGCATTTGCGCGAAGGTTTTTCGGGTGGGGGTTCGCCTCCGCGAGGCCTCCACCCGAAAAATCCGCCGCTTCGCTTGGATTTTTCGACCTCCCCGCAAGGGGGAGGTGGGTATCGGCGTCAATCGGTCTATATAATCACGAGTGCCGGCGGGTTTATGGAGTAAGCGATGCCCTCAGCAGCCGAACAATTGGCGGCCAATTTCAATTTCTCCAGCTTCGGCAAGGCCACCGAGCTGCGCCAGCGGCTGCTCTTCACGCTGGGCATGCTGGTCATCGCGCGCCTGGGCACCTTCATCCCGATGCCCGGCATCGATCCGGCCGCGCTCGCGCAGATGATCGGCCATCAGGCCGGCGGCTTGCTCGACGTGTTCAACGTGCTGGCCGGCGGCGCCATCACGCGCATGGCGATCTTCGCGCTCGGCATCATGCCTTACATCTCCGCCTCGATCATCATCCAGCTCATGACGACCGTGGTGCCGGAATTCGAGGCGCTGAAGAAGGAAGGCGAGGCCGGCCGCAAGACCCTCAACCAATATACCCGCTACGGAACCGTGGGCCTCGCCGCGCTTCAGGCGCTGGGCATCGCCATCGGCCTGGAGCACGGCAGCCATGTGGTGATCGATCCGGGCTGGGCTTTTCGCATCGAGGCGGTGATCACGCTGACCGGCGGCACGATCCTGCTGATGTGGATCGGCGAGCAGATCACGGCGCGCGGCGTCGGCAACGGCATCTCGCTCATCATCTTCGCCGGCATCGTGGCGCGCTTCCCGTCCTACATCTTCCAGATGATCGATTCGGCGCGCACCAGCGGCACCACCGGCGGCCTTACCATCCTCGCGATCCTCGTCGGCGTCATCGGCCTCGTGGCCTTCATCGTCTTCATGGAGCGGGCGCAGCGCCGCCTCCTGGTTCAATATCCCAAGCGCCAGGTCGGCCAGCGCATGTTCGGCGGCGAGAGCTCGCATCTGCCGCTGAAACTCAACGTCTCCGGCGTCATCCCGCCGATCTTCGCCTCGTCGCTTCTCTTGTTCCCCACGACCATCGCCGCGTTCAACGGCGCCAGCGTGCCGGACTGGCTGCAGACCGTCGTCGCCTATATCGGCCCGGGTCAGCCGCTCTATCTGGCGCTCTACGGCGCGATGATCATCTTCTTCGCCTTCTTCTACACCTCCATCGTCTTCAATCCGGAGGACACGGCGGAGAACCTGAAGAAGTATGGCGGCTTCATTCCCGGCATCCGCCCCGGCAAGAAGACGGCCGAATATATAGACTTCGTGCTCACGCGATTGACGGTGGTCGGCGCCATCTATCTGGCCATCGTCTGCCTGATCCCCGAAGCGCTGCGCAGCTCCTACACCGTGCCGCTGGGCGGCACCTCGATCCTCATCATGGTCAGCGTCACCATGGACACCGTGGCGCAGATCCAGAGCCATCTGATCGCCCAGCAATATGAGGGCCTGATCAAGAAGGCCAAGCTGCGCGGGATGAAGCGATGAATCTCGTCATCTTCGGGCCGCCGGGCGCCGGCAAGGGCACCCAGGCCAAGATCCTGCAGCAGAAGCATGGCTGGCCGCAGCTCTCGACGGGCGACATGCTGCGCGCCGCCATCGCCGCCAAGACCGAGCTCGGCCAGAAGGTCGAAGCGATCCTCGCCAAGGGCGATCTGGTGCCGGACGCCGATGTGATCGGCATCATCGCCCAGCGCTACGACCAGCCCGATTGCCGCTTCGGCGCGATCTTCGATGGCTTCCCCCGAACGATCCCGCAGGCGGAGGCGCTGGACGACATGCTCGCCCGCCGCGACCGCAAGATCGACCTGGTGCTGGAGCTGAAAGTGGATGACGCCGCCCTGATCGGCCGCGTCGAGCAGCGCATCAAGGAATCGGGCGGCGTGGCCCGCGCCGACGACAATCCCGAAACGCTCAAGACCAGGCTCGCGGCCTACTACAAGAACACCGCGCCGCTGCTGGTCTACTACGGCAACCAGAAGAAGGTCGTGACGGTCGACGGCATGGCCCCGATCGCCGAAGTGACCAAAGCCATCGCCGCGGCTGTTGCGGCGAAGTCAAAGCCTTGATTCGCCAGGGAAAAAACTTCTCTTAACGGGAGTTGACTGGCGGGGGTTCCTGAGTAATATCCGCGCCCTTGCGGCGACTCCCTCACGAACGTGGGCGGGGAAGCTGCGGTGTTCGCGTAAAGTAGAAACGAATTCAACGGCTTAGCCGAGCCGAGAACCAAGGACGACAACGTGGCCCGTATCGCCGGTGTGAACATCCCGACCCAGAAGCGCGTCGATATCGCGCTGCGCTACATCTATGGAATCGGTCCGACCAATGCGGTCCAGATCCTGGAGCAAGTCGGCATCGATCCGACGCGCCGGGTTTCGGAGCTGTCGGATTCCGAAGTGATCCAGATACGCGAAGTGATCGACCGCGATTACCTCGTCGAAGGCGACCTGCGCCGCGAGATCGCGATGAACATCAAGCGCCTGATGGACCTCGGCTCCTATCGCGGCCTGCGTCACCGCAAGGGCCTGCCGGTTCACGGCCAGCGCACCCACACCAATGCCCGCACCCGCAAGGGTCCCGCGAAAGCGATCGCCGGCAAGAAGAAAGTGACGAAGTAAGATGGCTGCCTCCGACAAGAAGTCCTCCGGCCGCGCGCGCAAGAAAGAGAAGAAGAACGTCGTCGTCGGCGTGGCGCATGTCGCCGCCACCTTCAACAACACGATCATCACGATCACCGACACGCAGGGCAACGCGGTGTCGTGGTCGTCCGCCGGCACGATGGGCTTCAAGGGTTCGCGCAAGTCGACGCCCTACGCTGCCCAGGTCGCCGCCGAGGACGCGGGCAAGAAGGCCGTCGATCACGGCATGCGCACGCTGGAAGTGGAAGTTTCCGGCCCGGGTTCGGGCCGCGAGTCGGCGCTGCGCGCGCTGCAGTCCGTGGGCCTCACCGTGACGTCGATCCGCGACGTGACGCCGATCCCGCACAACGGCTGCCGTCCGCCCAAGCGCCGTCGCGTCTAACAGGAGCATCGGCCCCGCGAAGCGCCAAGCGGTTCGCGTCAGGCCGTGCGACCAACAGAGTAAGTAATTTCGGACCTAGAAACCGTCGATACGCAATGGACGTGATCCGACACGTCCGGGAAACGATGGAGAGAAGACACAGATGTTTCAGAAGAATTGGCAAGAACTGATCAAGCCCCAGAAGCTCAAGATCGAAGCCGGACACGAGCAGGGCAAATCCGCGACCATCACCGCCGAACCGCTTGAGCGCGGTTTCGGCCTGACGCTCGGCAACGCGCTGCGCCGCGTGCTGCTGTCCTCGCTGCAGGGCGCGGCCGTGACCTCGATCCATATCGAGGGCGTGCTGCATGAATTCTCCTCGATCCCGGGCGTCCGCGAGGACGTGACGGACATCGTGCTCAACGTGAAGCAGATCGCGCTGCGCATGCATGCCGAAGGCCCCAAGCGCCTTTCGCTGCGCAAGACCGGTCCCGGCGAAGTCACCGCCGGCGACATCGGCGCCATCGCCGACGTCGAGATCCTGAACCCGGACCTCGTGCTCTGCACCTTGGACGACAAGGTCGATTTCCGCATGGAGCTCACGGTCGCGACCGGCAAGGGCTATGTCCCCGCCGACCGCAACCGCCCGGAAGACGCGCCGATCGGCCTCATCCCGGTCGACTCGCTGTTCTCGCCGGTGAAGAAGGTGTCGTACCGCGTGGAGAACACGCGCTCGGGCGAGTCGCTCGACTACGACAAGCTCACCATGCAGATCGACACCAACGGCGCCGTCACGCCGGACAACGCGGTGGCCTACGCCGCGCGCATCCTGCAGGACCAGCTCCAGGTCTTCATCAACTTCGAGGAACCGCGCGAGCGCGTCGCCGAAGAGGCCAAGCCCGATCTCGCGTTCAACCCGGTGCTGCTGAAGAAGGTCGACGAGCTCGAACTCTCGGTGCGCTCGGCGAACTGCCTGAAGAACGACAACATCGTCTATATCGGCGATCTCATCCAGAAGACCGAAGGCGAGATGCTCCGCACGCCGAACTTCGGCCGCAAGTCTCTGAACGAGATCAAGGCCGTGCTCGCCGAAATGGGCCTGCACCTCGGCATGGAAGTGCCGGGCTGGCCGCCGGAAAACATCGAAGACCTCGCGAAGCGTTACGAGGATCAGTACTAACACTTTCTTCGTCATCGCCCGTTTCATGCGGGCGACCCAATTGGGTTGCCCGGACAAGCCGGGCAATGACGATGGAGAAGAAGAGAGAAGAAAATGCGTCACCGCAACCAAGGCCGCAAGCTCGGCAAAAAAGCGCAGCATCGCACGGCGATGTTCGCCAACATGGCCGCGGCCTTGATCAAGCACGAGCAGATCAAGACCACGCTGCCCAAGGCGAAGGAGCTTCGCCCGGTGGTGGAGAAGCTCGTCACCCTGTCGCGCCGCGGCGCCAAGGACCTGCATGCGCGCCGCCTCGCGCTGTCGCAGATCCGCGACGAGACGCAGGTCTCCAAGCTGTTCGACGTGATCGGCCCGCGTTACGCCACCCGTCCGGGCGGCTACACCCGCGTGCTCAAGGCCGGCCCGCGCCACGGCGACAACGCGCCGATGGCCTTCATCGAATTCGTCGACCGTGACGAGAGCGCCAAGGGCCTCGACTCCGGCCCCGTCAACGCCCGCGACGACATGGATGCCGACGACGAGGAGTAGTCCTCGCGTCATGCCAAATGCCAAACGGCCCGGAGCGATCCGGGCCGTTTGCTTTTGGGTGCTCTGATCGGTCGGGACACCAACAAAGCGTGTCATGGCCCGGGAATCCGGGCCACCCAGGTGAGGCCGCACCAGGCGGGCCGTGACACCGAGTTTGATTGGATCAAATGAACAGCAACGCCCTATCCCACCTCGCGATAAGGATGGTTGGGTTTGATGTGGGTGTTGAACCACGCGCCCTTGGAGTCCGCGGCGAGAAGCGCGTCGTATTCGGCTTGCGTCACGCCGTCATAGACGTAGGTGCGGCGGTTGTCGCGGAAGGTGGCGCGCAGCGCATGGCGCTTGGCGTCATAGCGCACGGCGAGCAGGGCATCGGACTGGAGAGCGGGCATGGCAGCGTGCTTAACGAGCGATGCCGCAAAAAGCTCCCGTCATTTCACGCAGCGCGCGCGAAGGTGAACATGCTCCTCGACGGCGAGCTTGCCGCTCTTCTCCGCCAGGACCAGCGCCACCTCCTCGAACTCGGCCTCGACGCAGTCCTCGCCCTCGATCTCGACGGTATAGGACTGGACGACATGCCCATGCCGGTCGATCACGTCCACGATCTGATGCGCCATGCCTTCACCTCGAACCCGACCAACGCACATTAACCGAGTCGCGTTCCGCTTAGCGGCGCATATCGTCTTCGGCGAGAGGCTTGGTCCGCGCGCGCTTGCCGGCCAGCGCCATCGCGATGGGCCCGAACACCGAGCCGATGGCAGCCGGAACGAAGAAGTCGAAGCCCACCAGAATATCCATAGCGATATTGGCGACGAAGGAGATGGCGAGCGAGATGGCGATCCCCAGGACGACCGCGAGCGCCACGCGGGCGAACCCCGTCTTGTCGCGCAGGAACAGGTTGCTGACATAGGCGCCATGATCGCGAAGGCGGCGCAGAAGCCTATGAGAATAAGCATCCGCGCCGCCCTCTATCGATCCGCATTCTATTTTGGCTCAGCTGCAGCCGCTGGTGGAGCCGCAGGTGTTGCACTTCATGCAGGTGCCGTTGCGCACGAGGGTGAAGTTGCCGCAGGAGCCGCAGGCGTCGCCCTCATAGCCCTTCATGCGAGCCTCTGCCGCGCGCTTGGCGGCGAGCTCGCGGGCCTTGCCGGCCTTGTCTGAGGCCGTGGCGGCGCGCTGGGTGAGGCTGGCGCCGAGCGCGGTGACGATGTCGCCCACCGGGTTGGGGCCGGCTTCGGCGAGCACGCTGGCGCGGATCTCGCTCAGCGCTTCCATCACCGGCGCATCGTCGGTCTCGAAGAAGGCTTCGGCTTCCGGATCGGGCTCGTGGTGGAGGACGTGCGCGTGGTCGTGCGCCGGCTCGGCCATCATCTTAGGGGCGGCGCCGCCGCGGAAGACGGAGATCGTCTTGAGCTGGCCGCGGGTGAAGCCGGTCGAGGCGTAGCGCGCGATCGGTATTTCGCGGGGCGCTCCCCCTTCGGCCATGCCGCCGCCGAGGTCTTCGTCGGCATGCGGCTGGACATGGGCGAGGTCCTGGCGGTCGGCATAGGAGACCGCGAGCTCGCGGAAGATATAGTCCAGCACCGAGGTCGCGTTCTTGATGGAGTCGTTGCCGATGACCATGCCGGCGGGCTCAAAGCGGGTGAAGGTGAACGCCTCCACGAACTCGTCCAGCGGAACGCCATATTGCAGGCCGATGGAGATCGCGATCGCGAAATTGTTCATCAGGCTGCGGAAGGCGGCGCCTTCCTTGTGCATGTCGATGAAGATCTCGCCGACGCGGCCGTCCTCGTATTCGCCGGTGCGCAGATAGACCTTGTGGCCGCCGACGATCGCCTTCTGGGTATAGCCCTTGCGGCGGGTCGGCAGCTTCTCGCGGTCATGGTTGGCGGCGACGCGCTCGATGATCTTCTCGACGATGCGCTCGGTGACGACGGTGGTGCGCTGCGCTTGTGGGGCGGCGATGAACTCCTCGGCCTCGTCCTCCTCGTCGTCGAACTGGAACACCTGGCTGGCCAGCGGCTGGCTGAGCTTGGAGCCGTCGCGATAGAGCGCGTTGGCCTTCAGCGCCAGTTTCCAGGACAGCATGTAGCTCTCGCCGCATTCCTTCACGGTGGCGGCGTTCGGCATGTTGATGGTCTTGGAGATCGCGCCCGAGATGAAGGGCTGGACCGCGGCCATCATGCGGATGTGGCTGTCGACCGAGAGCGAGCGCTTGCCGATGCGCCCGCAAGGATTGGCGCAATCGAAGACGGGCAGGTGCTCGGTATTCAGATGCGGCGCGCCTTCCAAGGTCATGGCGCCGCAGACATGGAGGTTCGCGACCTCGATCTCGGCGCGGGAGAAGCCCAGCACCTTCAGCATGTCGAAATCGGGCGAGTCCATCGTCGCCGCGTCGATCTTGAGCACCTCGGCGCAGAACTTCTCGCCCAGGGTCCACTTATTGAACACGAAGCGGATGTCGAAGGCCTGCTCCAGCGCGGCTTCGATCTTGCCGATCTCGATGTCGCCGAAGCCCTTGGCCTTGAGCGCGTTGTGCGAGAGCGCGTTGCAGCGCTCCAAGGTGCCGTGGCCGACCGCGTAGGCGACGATGTCGTCGATCTCGGTCTGGCTGTAGCCGAGGGTCTGCAGCGCTTCGGGCACGCAGCGGTTGATGATCTTGAAATAGCCGCCGCCAGCGAGCTTCTTGAACTTCACCAGCGCGAAATCGGGCTCGACGCCGGTGGTGTCGCAATCCATGACCAGGCCGATCGTGCCGGTGGGCGCGATGACGGTGGACTGCGCGTTGCGGTAGCCGAAATCCTCCCCCAGCGAGAGCGCGTCGTCCCAGGCGCGGCGCGCGGCTGCCACCAGCGCGTCGTCCTTGATGGCCGCGATGTCGAGCGGCACGGGCGTGATCGACAGCTTCTCATAGCCGCTGGCAAGGCCATGCGCGGCGCGGCGATGGTTGCGGATCACCCGCAGCATGGAGTCCTTGTTGGCGGCGTATTCCGGGAACGCGCCAAGCTCGCCCGCCATCTCGGCCGAGGTCGCGTAGGAAACGCCGGTCATGATCGCCGAGATCGCGCCCGCGATCGCGCGGCCCTCGCGGCTGTCATAGGAGATACCCGCGGCCATCAGGAGCCCGCCGATATTGGCGAAGCCGAGGCCGAGCGTGCGGTAGTCATAGGACAGCTGCGCGATCTCCTTCGAGGGGAACTGCGCCATCAGCACCGAGATCTCGAGCACGACGGTCCACAGCCGCACCGCATGCTCGAATGCGTCGACATCGAACACCTTGACGCCGTCGCCCTTGCGGAACTGCATCAGGTTCAAGGAGGCGAGGTTGCAGGCGGTGTCGTCCAGGAACATGTATTCCGAGCACGGGTTCGACGCGCGGATTTCGCCGCCGGCCGGGCAGGTGTGCCAGTCATTGACCGTGGTATGGAACTGGATGCCGGGATCGGCGCAAGCCCAGGCGGCGTAGGAGATCTTGTCCCACAACTCGCGCGCCTTCAGCGACTTGGCGATCTTGCCGTCGCGGCGCGTGGTCAGGTTCCACTCGCCGTCGGTCTCGACCGCCTTGAGGAACGCGTCCGTCACGCGCACGGAGTTGTTGGAGTTCTGGCCGGAGACGGTGAGATAGGCCTCGGAATCCCAATCCGTGTCGTAGACGCGGAAATCGATGTCCTTGAAGCCCTGCTTGGCGAAGCTGATCACGCGCTCGATGTAATTGTCCGGGATCATGGACTTGCGCGCGGCCTTGATCTCGCGGCGCAGCGCCGGGTTCTTCTTGGGATCGAAGCAATCGTCGTTCGCGCCTTCGCAATTGATGCAGGCCTTGAAGACGAGCTTGAGGTGCTTCTCGGCGAGCTTGGAGCCGGCGACCATCGCGGCGACCTTCTGCTCCTCGACCACCTTCCAGTCGATGAAGCTTTCGATATCCGGATGATCGACATCGACGATGACCATCTTGGCCGCGCGCCGCGTCGTGCCGCCGGACTTGATCGCGCCGGCCGCGCGGTCGCCGATCTTGAGGAAGCTCATCAGGCCGGAGGACTTGCCGCCGCCGGAAAGCCTTTCGTCCTCGCCGCGCAGGCTGGAGAAATTGGTGCCGGTGCCCGAGCCGTATTTGAACAGGCGCGCCTCGCGGGTCCACAGATCCATGATCCCGCCTTCGTTGACGAGATCGTCGTTGATCGACTGGATGAAGCAGGCATGCGGCTGCGGATGCTCGTAAGCCGAATCCGATTTCGTCAGACGTCCCGTGACGTGATCGACGTAGTAATGCCCCTGGCTCGGGCCATCGATGCCATAGGCCCAATGCAGGCCGGTGTTGAACCATTGCGGCGAGTTGGGCGCGGCCTTCTGGGTGGCCAGCATGAAGCACATCTCGTCGAAGAAGGCGCGCGCATCGCTCTCGGTATCGAAATAGCCGCCCTTCCAGCCCCAATAGGTCCAGGTGCCGGCCATGCGGTCGAAGACCTGCTTGGCGGAGGCTTCGCCGACGATCTCCGCGCCATCGGCGCACCGGCGCCACAGCCAGGACGGCACGCCCTCTTCGGGGACGGCCTTCAGCTTCGCGGGAACGCCAGCCTTGCGGAAATACTTCTGCGCCAGCACGTCGGAGGCGACCTGGCTCCACTCGCCGGGGACTTCGATGTCGGTCTGGCGGAAGACGATCGAACCGTCAGGGTTGCGGATCTCGCTCGAAACCGTCGTGAACGCGACGCCCTCGTAAGCCGAGCGGCCTTCCGTCGTGAACTGACGCCGAATACGCATGTCTAAGCCCCCAAAAAGATGTTCAAAGCCGTTTCCTCCAGCCGCCCTCGCACCGTTTCGGGGACAGTTTTCCGACCGCCGGGGCATAGCCTGTGTGGCCAGACCCACGGCGGGCAGAATATTGTTCTGTCCGCCAGATTTTGTGTCGCGAGAGGCGACAGGGGCAAAGTATGGGCACGCTCGGGGGAGGGGTGCAAGCCAAAAGTGGTAAACGAAACCTTACCCACTAGATGTTGGGGCTAACGCCTGGGCCAAAAACCCGCGAGTCAAGCGGGGTTCGAGAATCGCGCAAAAATTTTTTTCACGGTCATGACAGTTGCGGGCCGGGGAACCGCCCACAGGAACTGCGGCCCCACGTTCCTTGGCGGGCCAAACGCGCCGCCATATAGTCCACAGGAATCGCTCCCGGCACGCGCATGTCCCTGTTTCGCAGCATCTGGTCCTTGTTCGTGATGGTCTTCGCCTGGTGGCGCGGCGCCACGCTCGGCACCATGTTCACCACCTGGTTCTCCGGCCAGCCCGTGGGCACGGACAAGTTCGGCAACCGCTACTATCAGAACAAGCAGAACCGCCGCTGGGTCATCTACAACGGCACGGTCGAAGCCTCGCGCGTGCCGCCGGACTGGCATGGCTGGCTGCATCACACCTTCGCCGATCCGCCGACGCAGACGCCGCTGCCCACCAAATCGTGGGAGCGCGAGCATCAGCCGAATTATTCCGGCACGCCGCAAGCGCATCGCCCGCAAGGCAGCCTCGCATCCGAAGGCACGCGTCCGCCCGCGACCGGCGATTATCAAGCCTGGAAGCCCGAGTAGCGCCCATGAAAAACAACATGGTCGAGACCTTGATCGGAGCGATCGTCGTCGCGGTGGCGGCGGTGTTCCTGTTCTACGCCTATTCGAGCTCGGGCTCGGGCAGCGTGTCGGGCTATCAGATCACCGCGCGCTTCTCGAGCGCCGACGGCATCACATCGGGCACCGACATCCGCCTGCACGGCATCAAGATCGGCACCGTCGCCGACCTTACGCTCGATCCCAAGACCTACATGGCGATCGCCCATCTCTCCATCGCCAACAGCGTCCAGATCCCCGACGATTCGGCGGTGAAGATCACCTCGTCCGGCCTGCTCGGCAGCTCCTATGTGGCGATCCAGCCCGGCGGCAGCGAAAAGAACATCGCCCCGGGCGGCGAGCTCACCAACACGCAGGGCTCCGTCGACCTGATGAGCCTGATCGGCCGCGCCGTCATGGGCGGCGGCAGCGGCGACAAGAAATGACGCGCCTCTCGCTTATCGCCGGCATCGCCGCGCTCGCGCTTCCGGCACTGGCCGCGCCCACGGCCACGACCTTGCAGCCCGCGACGCCGCAAGCGGCCGCCGTCGATCCGCATCAGCTCTCCGTCAACGACGCCAGGCCCGGCAAGGACGGCGTCAAGCGCATGCTGGTGCTGCGCGGGCTCGACAAGATCACGGGGCGCCCGCAGAACATCTATGCGCCCATCGGCATGCCGGTGAAATTCGCGACTTTCACCATCACCGCCGACTATTGCTATTCGACACCGCCGTCCGAGCCGCCGGAGACGACCGCCTTCGTGCAGGTCACCGATGCGCGCCCCGACCAGCCCGCGCGCAAGCTCTTCTCCGGCTGGATGCTGGCCTCCAGCCCGTCGCTCAACGGCGTGCAGCACCCGCTCTACGACGTCTGGGTGATCGCCTGCCAGACCAACGTCGCCGGCCAGCAAGCGCCCGCCGTCGCCTCCACCGCGAAGGTGAAGGTCAAGTCGCCGGATGCCGGGGCGAAGGAACAGTTGCCGACCCTGCCGGAAGATTCCGGGCAGTGAGTTTTTACCTCCCTCAAGGGGAGGGTAAACGTTAGAACTTCGCATCCACCGCGATCGCGTCCTGCAGGAGATCGAGATAATCCTCGCGCGGGATCTCGACCGCGCCGAATTGCGCCAGGTGCTCGGTCAGGAATTGCGCGTCGAGAAGCGTGAACCCGCCGCGCTTCAGCCGTTCCGCCAGATGCACCAGCGCCACTTTGCTGGCGTCGCGCTCGCGGCTGAACATGCTCTCGCCGAAGAACGCCCCGCCCAGGCTCACGCCGTAGAGTCCGCCGACGAGATCGCCGCCGCGCCAGCATTCGATGGAATGGGCATGGCCATCGTCGAACAGGCCGGTATAGAGCCGCATGATCTCGTCATTGATCCAGCTTTGACGGCGGTCGCCGTGGCCGGGCGCGGCGCAGGCATGGATGACGTCGGCGAAGGCCATGTCGGCGGTCACGCGGAACTTGCCGCTGCGCACGGTGCGGGCGAGGCGGTGGGAGACGTGGAATTCATCCAGCGGAATGATCCCGCGACTCTCCGGCGACACCCAATAGAGTGTCTCGGATTCGCGCCGCTCCGCCATGGGAAACACGCCCTCGGCATAGGCGCGAAGGAGCAGGTCGGAGGTGATGCGGACGGCGCCGTGCATGCCGCCCGACTATATCAGCCGCGCTTCATCGCGCCATCGGCGCTCCACGCGCCCGTGCCCGCCGCGGCCAGATAGAGGAACACGAGCAGAACAGGATCGCCTCACCGCCGCCATTGACCACCGGCCAGAACCCGCCCTTTGCGAAATGGACCATCCAATAGGCGACGGCCATCTCGCCGGCGGCGATGAAGGCCGCGAGCCGTGTGAACAGCCCAACGGTGATCAGCGCGCCGGTCACGAACTCGATGATGCCCGCGGCCAGGATCACGCCTGCGAAATTCGCGGGCGTGGGCGGCATGGCGGCGGGGAACTGGAACAGCTTCATCGTGCCATGCTCCAGAAAAAGCAGACCGGAGATGACGCGCAACAGCGCCAGGCATTGCGGCGCGAACCGGGACAAAAACATCATGGAACTCCCCCTCATGCGACTGGAACCAATCTAGCCCGAGTCGCTAGAATGCCCGCATGGACCCCAAGCCGCTCTTCACCCGCCGGGTCGCCGACATGCTCATCGGTGGCGTGGCCCTGTTCGTGTCGCTGGTCTCGCTCTGGGTGGCGATCCGCACCGAGAACGCCAACGAACAGCTCGTCGCCGCCTCGACCTGGCCGTTCCTCCAGGTGCAACTCAACAACTCGACGCCGGAGGGCCAGCGCATCCTGCGCTTCAACGTCATCAACGGCGGCGTCGGACCGGCCAAGATCGAGAGCTTCGAAGTCGTCTGGAAGGGCAAGGCCTACCGCTCGGGCGTCGATCTGATGAGAGCCTGTTGCGGTCTGGCGCCGCATGGCGGTGCGATACCGCCGAGCGATCCGCGCCATACCGCCCTGTTGACGGGCCAGGTCCAGGGCATCGTGTTGCGCTCGGGAGAACTCGAGTCCTTCATCATCCTGCCGCTTGGCGACGACAATGCCGCCCTCTGGAACGCGCTGAACACGATACGGCCCCA
Source organism: Rhizomicrobium sp. (assembly GCA_036491175.1). Taxonomy (GTDB): domain Bacteria; phylum Pseudomonadota; class Alphaproteobacteria; order Micropepsales; family Micropepsaceae; genus Rhizomicrobium. The sequence goes on along the minus strand of DASXCJ010000051.1, from coordinate 30,560 downwards.
GCTCTACTTCCGCCTCTGCTATTGCTCGGTGCTGGACGAATGCTGGCGCACGCCGCTCGCCCCGGAATTCTCATCCGGCGGCCAGTTGCACCCCGAGCAGGTCAAATCATGCCCGGTCCCGAAGGTCGCGTATCTCCAGTAATGACTGCGTCATCGCCGCAGGTTCGGTTTCGATCGGACGTCACGCCGGTTTGTGCTTGGCCAGCCAATGTTCCAGCCAGTGGATGTTGTACTCGCCGTTGATGATGTCGGGGTCGCGGACGAGCTGCTGGAAGAGCGGGATCGTGGTCTCGATGCCGCCGACGACGATTTCGTCCAGCGAACGGCGCAGGCGCATCAGGCATTCGTTGCGGTTCTTGCCGTGGACGATGAGCTTGCCGGTGAGGCTGTCGTAATAGGGCGGGATGCGGTAGCCGGTGTAGAGCGCGCTGTCGAAGCGCACGCCGAGGCCTCCGGGGGGATGGAAGGTCGTGATCGTGCCGGGCGAGGGCGTGAAGGTGAAGGGGTTCTCGGCGTTGATGCGGCATTCGATGGCGTGGCCTGAGAACGTCACGTCCTCCTGCTTGATCTCCAGCGCCCCGCCGGCGGCGATGCGGATCTGCTCGCGCACGATGTCGATGCCGGTGATCGCCTCGGTCACGGGATGCTCGACCTGCAGCCGCGTGTTCATCTCGATGAAGTAGAACTTGCCGTCCTCGAACAGGAACTCGACCGTGCCGGCGCCGAGATAGCCGAGCTTGGCGAGCGCGCGGGTGACGATCTCGCCGATCTCCTGGCGCTGCGCCGCGTTGAGCGCGGGCGAACCGGCTTCCTCCCAGAGCTTCTGATGGCGGCGCTGCAGGGAGCAGTCGCGCTCGCCCAGATGGATCACCTTGCCGAAGCTGTCGGCCAGGATCTGCAATTCGATATGGCGCGGCTTGCCGAGATACTTCTCCATATAGACCGTGTCGTTGCCGAACGCGGTCTTGGCTTCGTGGCGGGCGGTGGAGAGGGCGAGCGAGAGCTCGGCGGGCGAATTCGCCACCTTCATGCCGCGGCCGCCGCCGCCAGCGGTGGCCTTGATCAGCACCGGATAGCCGATCTCCGCGGCGGCGCGCGAGGCGTCCGCGTCGGACACCGCGCCGTCGGAGCCGGGCACGGTCGGGATACCGACATCCTTCACCGCCTGCTTGGCGGTGATCTTGTCGCCCATCATGCGGATATGCTCGGGCGTCGGGCCGATGAAGGTGATGCCGTGCTCGCGCACGATCTCGGCGAAGCGCGCGTTCTCCGACAGGAAGCCATAGCCGGGATGGATGGCTTCCGCGCCGGTGATCTCGCAAGCGGCGATGATGGCGGGGATGTTGAGATAGGATTGCGTCGCGGAGGGCGGCCCGATGCACACGCTCTCGTCGGCCAGGCGCACATGCATGGCGTCGGCGTCTGCCGTCGAATGCACCGCGACCGTGGCGATGCCCATCTCCTTGCAGGCCCGGTTGATGCGCAGCGCGATCTCGCCGCGATTGGCGATGAGGATCTTCTCGAACATCAGGCGAGGATCATCAGCGACTGGCCGAACTCGACGGGCTGGGCGTCGCGGATGCAGATTTCGGTGATCTTGCCCGCGCGCGGGGCGAGGATCGGGTTCATGGTCTTCATGGCCTCGACGATGAGGAGCGTGTCGCCTTCCTTCACTGTGTCGCCCACCTTCACGAAGGGCGGCTTGCCGGGCTCGGGCGCCACATAGACGGTGCCGACCATGGGCGAGGGCACGGCGCCGGCCGCGGGCCCCGCGGGCTTGGACGGGGCGGACTCGGCGGCAGATGCGGACATGGCGGCGGCAGGCGCGGCCGGGGCGGATGTGTAGACAGCCTGGCTCTGCTTGGAGACGCGCAGCTTCATCCCGCCTTGCTCGATCTCGATCTCCGTCAGCCCGGTCTCGGCGAGAAGATCGGCCAGCTCGCGGATGGCCGCGGCATCGACGGAGGACTTGGCCTTCTGCCCGTTGGTGAGGCGTGCCCCGATGGTCTTCATGTCCTTCATGTTCATACCTGATGGTCCTTGAGGTAACGCGCAAGCGCGTCGATGGCGGCGGCATAGCCCGCCGCGCCGAGCCCGCAGATCACGCCCGTCGCCGCCTGACTGATATAGGAGTGGCGACGAAAACGCTCGCGGGCATAGGGGTTTGAGAGGTGAACTTCGATCAGAGGTTTATCCAGCGCCCGGCACGCATCGAGCAGGGCTACCGAGGTGTGCGTGTACGCACCGGCGTTGAGGATCACGCCGCAAGCCTTTGTCCGCGCCTCCTGAATCCAGTCCACCAGTTCGCCCTCATGGTTGGACTGGCGGAAGTCGGTCTTGAGGCCGTGCGTCTTGGCCTGGGCGGCAGCCATCTTGCCGATCTGGGGCAGGGTGGTGCGTCCGTAGACCTCGGGCTCTCGCGTACCGAGCAGATTCAGATTGGGGCCATTGAGGATGTAGATCGGCGCGGCAGCCAAGGGAACTCCGGGCGGGGGTGCTTCGCGCCTTATAGTCTCCTGGAAGCCGGACGAAAACCTTTGACTTCCGGCTGGGGCTGGCGATGCTCGGCCCATCCCAGGGGCGCCCGGAAGGGCTGAGATCGGCAATGGGCCGAGTTCCCTTAGAACCTGATCCGGGTCATGCCGGCGTAGGGAGAGGCGACGATGAACATTTCCGTCAATGGCGAGGCCCGCCAGTTCGGCCAGGCCCTCAACATCCGCGAGCTGCTGGTGGCGCTGGGGCAGGATCCGGCCAAGGTCGCGGTCGAGCGCAATCTCGAGATCGTGCCGCGGGGCGAATATGCCAGTGTGATCCTGGGCGAGGGTGACAGGATCGAGATCGTGCAATTCGTCGGTGGCGGCAACGCGCCGGCGGAGCGTACCCGCGAGGGTGAGCGACCAAACGAAGAATCGACGCCGCGGATCGATAAGCCGTTCACGGTGGCGGGTAACACATATCGCTCGCGGCTGATCATCGGCACCGGCAAATTCAAGACTTACGAAGAGAATGCGCGGGCGCTGGAAGCGTCAGGCGCCGAGATCGTCACCGTCGCCGTGCGCCGCGTGAACCTCACCGACCCGAGCCAGCCGCGCCTCGTCGATTTCATCGATCCGAAGAAGGTGACGTTCCTGCCCAACACCGCGGGCTGCTTCACCGGCGAAGATGCGGTGCGCACCCTGCGCCTCGCGCGCGAGGCGGGCGGCTGGTCCCTCGTGAAGCTCGAAGTGCTGGGCGAGAAGAAACTTCTCTACCCTGACATGATCGAAACCCTGCGCGCCACGGAGATGCTGGCGAAGGACGGTTTCCAGGTGATGGTCTATTGCAGCGACGACCCCCTTATGGCCAAGCGGCTGGAGGATGCCGGCGCGGTCGCGATCATGCCACTCGCATCGCCGATCGGCTCTGGCATGGGCATCCAGGCGACCGTCAACATCCGCATGATCATCGAGGACGCGAAGGTGCCGGTGATCGTCGACGCCGGCATCGGCACGGCGTCCGACGCCGCGGTGGCGATGGAGCTGGGCTGCGACGCCGTCATCTCCAACACCGGCATCGCCCACGCCAAGGACCCGGTGAGGATGGCGGCGGCGATGAAGCTCGCGGTGGAAGCGGGTCGGCTTGCCTGGCTCGCGGGCCGTATGCCGAAGAAGGCCTATGCCGATCCGTCGAGCCCGCTGAGCGGCCTCATCTGACCTCCCCCTCGCGGGGAGATCGTAACGCGCAGCGTTGCGGGTGGGGGCCTCGTGCGGCGTCTCCCCCACCCGAAAACGACATCGCTGCGCTCGCCGTTTTCGACCTTCCCGCAAGGGGGAAGTGAATCTACGCCTTCACCATCGCGTCGAGCTTCTTCTCGTCGATCTGGCCGTCGCGGGCTTTGCCGTTGACGATGAAGGTCGGCGTGCCGGTGACTTTCGCGGCGTCGCCCAAGGTGTGGGCGCGGGCGATCACGAGGTCGATGTTGGTATCCTGCATGTCGGCTTTGAGCTTGGCGATGTCGAGGCCGGCTTTCCGCGCGGCGGCCATCACCGACTCGTCGCTGGTGATCTCGTCGCCGTTCATCATCAGGAAGTGGAAGTCGACATACTTGCCGGGCTGCTTGCGTGCGGCGATGGCGGCGCGGGCGGCGGTCACCGATTCCGGTCCCTTGAACGGATATTCGATGAAGGCGAAGCGCGTGTCGTTCTTGTGCGCCGCGTAGAACTTCGTCATGGCCGGGGTGGAGGCGCGGCAGAAGGGGCAGTTGTAGTCGAAGAACTCCACGACCGTGTTCTTGGCGTTCGCCGGCCCGGTGACATAGGCCACGCGCGGATCGAGGAACGCCTTCACGCCGAGCTTGTCGACGGCGGCCTGGCGTGTGTCGTTCTCCTTCTGCGCGTCCCTGGCCTGCAGCGCCTGCACCATCTCCACCATCACTTCGGGATGGTCGATGAGATAGCGATGCATCGCGGGCCCGTTCACCGGCATCCAGCCCAGGCCCGAGGTGGCGAAGACGAGCAGATAGGCGAGCAGCGCGCCGCCGAGGCCGCCAGCGGCCGCAAATTTCCAACCTGGATTCATGTCTATTGCCGCCCGCGTCCGCGTGGGCCGACCGCGGCCACGATGTCGCTCGCCCGCTGCCAGTCCGACGAGCCCTGCGGCAGCTTGTGCGCCGCCAGGCTCGCGAAGCGCGCCGCGCCCGGCATGTCGCCGACGCTGTAGTCGAGCTCGGCGGTCGACAGATTGGCCATCGGCTCATTGCCCATGTTGCTGTAGGCCTGCGCCATCTCGAACCAGGCGGTCGAATTGTTCTCCTGCTGCACCGCGATCTTGAGGTTCTGCAGCGCCGACTTCGCCAGCTGGCCGGTGCGGTCCGTCACTTCGAGTTGCGCGCGCGCGAGATCGATGCGGATCAGCGGCGCGTCCGGCAAGAGATTCACCGCGGTCTGATAGGGTCCCACGCCTTTGTCGGGCTTGGCTTCCTCGACATAGATCTGGCCGAGCAATTCCCAGAAATAAGGATTCTTCGGTTCCGCCTTGATCAGCGCATCCATCTCCAGCATCGCCTTCTTCATGTCGGGCTGGCGGAAATAGGCCATGGCGCGGGCGTAGTGCGCTTCCTCGCTCTGGTCCGACATCGGCCAGCGCTGCAGGACAGCGTCGGGCCGCGACAGGAAGCCCGCGAGCTTGGCCTGGACCATGTGGAATTCGTGGATGACCTTCGGATCGTCCGGCGTGTCCTTGTAGGGCGACTGATCGACCTCGCGCTGCAGCGCGTCGATACGTTCGCGGTCGGCCGGGTGATCGCTGACGAAGGGGATGTTGTAATAGGCCGAGCGCGCGTTCTCGTCGGCGAATTTGTTGAACACTTCGAGCATGCCGCGGCCGGATTGATGCGTCTTCATCAGGAAGCGCTGGCCCATCTGGTCGGCGGTGCTCTCCTGGGCGCGGCTGAAGGCGAGGAATTGCGACTGCGCCATCTGCTGGCTCAGCATGATCGCGCCCATGCCGGCCTGGCCCTGGCCCGCCGCCATCGCGATCACGCCCACCGCCATGCCGATCAGCATCGGGATCGAGGCCTTGGTCATCGCGGCGGTATCGCGCACGAGATGGCCGCCGGCGATGTGGCCGGTTTCGTGCGCCAGGATGCCGATCATCTGGTTCGGCGTGTCGAGCTGCAGGAACGTGCCGGTGTTGACGATGATGTCTTCGCTCTCGTCCGCGATCGGGCTCTGCGTCGCGGCGGCGTTGATCTCCGGATCGCTGACCAGGTACATGCGTATGGTGGTGGGGTCGATGCCGGCGGCGACGAGCAGCGGCTGCTCATAGCCCATCATCACGCGTTCGACTTCGGTATCGCGGATGATCTCGATGCGCTGCGCGGATGCCGCGCCCGTGCCCAGCACGGTGAGAAGCGCGGTCAAGACCGCCAGTCCGCGGGTAGGCTTGCAAAATGCCAAGGCTTAGACTCTCCTCATCGCCCCGCTTGTCCCCGATACGCCGGGACGGTAAGTGCGTGCCGTGCGGGCGTCAAACGGAAACGCCGGTTTCGGTAACCATTATAGGACATTGGCCGTCCCCATGCTGAGAATCCTGAGCCTCGCGGCTGTCTCTGCCGCAGTGATCCTTACGGCCTGTTCATCCGGCGAGGAGGTTATCCGCGAGGATACCGGCCCCCACGGCAGCGGCTATGTGGTGGGCGACGAACCTTTCGCGGTGCGGACGGGCGCGGCGATTCTGGCCGAAGGCGGAAGCGCCGCCGACGCGGCGGCCGGCATGTATTTCTCCCTGTCGGCGACCTATCCGGTGGCGGCGGGATTGGGCGGCGGCGGTCTCTGCATCGTGCACGACCAGCCGAGCGGCCGCACCGAGACCTTCAACTTCCTCGCCCGCGATGCCGCGAGCGGCGGTCCCTTCGCCGTACCCGGCAATGTGAAGGGCTTCGCGGCGATGCAGGCGGCGTACGGGCAGCTTCCCTGGCAGCGCGACGTCTCGCCCGGCGAGCAGTTCGCGGCGACCGGCTTTCCGATCAGCAAGGCGCTCGCCGACCGTCTCGCCACCAATCTCGACGTCATCCGTCTCGATGCCGGCCTGGCCGCCGAGTTCCTCGATGAATCCGGCCGCGTGAAAGCGCCCGGCACGGTGGTGTCGAATCCGGCCTTGGCGCAGACGCTGTCCTACATCCGCATGTACGGACCGAACGGTTTCTATCGCGGCGACAACGCGGCGAAGATCGCGGCTTACACGACGGGGCAGAGCGGGGCGATCACCACGGCCGAGCTCGACTCCTATGCGGCGGGCCGAGCCGCGCCCCGCACTGTCGCGCTCGGCAGCGAGATCGGCTATCTGCCGACGGACCGCATCGGCTCCGGCGCCTTCACCGGCATGCTGCTCGGCCGTCTCGTCGACGCGAACGGCAATATCATCCCCGGCGATCAGGCCGCGGCCGCGACCGCGACGGCGACCAAGGCCGCGCTCGACCAGTTCGGCATCTCTGAATTGCCGCGCGATCTCGGCGCCACCGGCTTCGCCGCCGTGGATGGCGACGGCCAGGCCGTCTCCTGCGCCGTGACGATGAACGGGCCTTTCGGCTCCGGCCACACCGCGCTGGGCACCGGCGTGACGCTGGCGCGCGCGCCGTCCTCGGGCAAGGCAGGCATCGCGGCGGCGTTCCTGACGCCCGTCATCGCCACCGATAGCAGCGGGTCCATCTCGCTGGCGGGGGCAGGGGCCGGCGGCCCCAACGGCACGGCGGCCATCGCCTACGCCCTGGTGAAGCTCGCCCGCGGCGAGGACATGACCCAGCCGGGCGCCATCCGCTCCACGGGCATTGCCCCCTATGACACGGTCAACGTCATCTCTTGCCAGGGCGCGACTTGCGCCACCCTCCCGGATCCCCAGGCCCACGGGCTCGGGGCGGCGGCGGGCCAGGCGCCGTCAGGGGATTGATTCGGGGCTCTGCACAAAGTTCCCGGATTCTTTTCGATTTTTTCCTACATTGCCTTGACAGGGTGACGCTGCACCCCTAGGTTGTCAGTATTCCCCAATTTGCGCCTTGTGCGCACCGCTGCCCCATCCACCTCCGGTGTCATGGCCTGCGAATGCAGGCCACCCAGGTGGGTTCTGCACAATGCTGCGCGTTTGGGGGAGAAGGCCCTCTGCGTCTCCGCGGCTCTGCGTGAAACCACTTTTTTGCACGCAGAGCCGCAGAGCCGCAGAGGGATAAACGCCAACCTTCACCAACTATGCCCGCCTCAACTGGGTGGCCCGCAGTCGCGGGCCATGACACGAGAGGTTGGGTTGGAGAACCATCATGACCATTCTCGACTTCCGATAGCGACCTCATCGCCATCATCCGTCCGCCCCAACGCGTGTCGTCGTCAGATTGGGTCTAAGCCGGGCGTACAAACGCCATTTCGAAAAACGCGGACTCTGGTACCCGGGCGTATTGTGTCCGGAGCGCACCCAAATCCGCGAATTCCAATTTCAGGTCTTGCCAGTCGGGTCCTGCCAGTCAGGTCTTGAACGTCCTCTGCCACCAGCCCTTGCGGGGCGAGGAGCCGGCCGCGACCGGTTCCGGCGCGGCGGGTTCTTCCACCTTCGCGGGCTCGGGCTTCGGCTTGACCGGCTTCGACGCAGCCGCGACCGGTGCATCCTGTGTCAGCGACCAGGAGGGTTCCGACGGGGCGTTGGGCGTGACGGGCGCGGTTTCGATCTTCGTCACCAGCACGTCGGCTTCGATGGCGTCATCGGCGGTGCCGGTGATCTGTTCGCTCTCGTCGCGCACGCTGGAATCGACCGGCACGCCTTCGAGTTGCGCCGCCGGATCGAAACGCTCGCCGTCACGGCCGCCGCGTCCACGGCGGCGGCGGCGGCGACGGCGGCGATGGGCTTCGCCGCCTTCGCCCTGTGCGCCTTCGCCATGCGCGCCTTCGGCAGAACCGTTGCCGTCCTCATGCGGGAATTCACCGCCGCTCTGTTCGGCGCGGAAATCCTGCGGACCGTCGGTGGGCGTGGTGTCGGGAATGTCGTCGTTATAGCCGAAGCGGTCCTCGACGAAGGGCGCGGCCGGTTCGGCGCGGCGCTGCTCGGTCTGCTGCGGACGCTCGCCCATGGGCCGATCACCGGCAGGGCGATCGCCAGCCGGATGATCGCCCGCGGGGCGGTCGCGGTCGCGGCCACGGCGGCGGCGGCGGCGACGGCGGCGTCCGCCTTCGCCTTCACCTTCGCTGTCGCGTGGACGGTCATGGCCGCCCGAATGCTGCGCGGGAGGTTCGGCATGGGTCATGTCCTCATGCTCTTCCTCTTCCTCGACCTCCTCGGTCATGTCGGCCGGGGCTTCGACGAGGGTCTCCTCGGCGGGCGGCGGCGCCTCGGTCGGGAAGTATTTGCGATCTTCGGGCGCGCGGACCAGCGTGCGCTCGATCTCGAAATTGCCGGCGAGCACGTCGTCCTTCGGGATGAAGGCGATGGTCATGCTGTAATCGCCCTCGATGCGGGCGATCTCGCGGCGCTTCTGGTTGAGGGTGAAGATCGCGACGTCGGCCGGCACGCGGACATTGACCGCCGCCGCCTTCTGCTTCTGGCCTTCGTCCTCCAGCCCGCGCAGCACGCGCAGCGCGGTCGACTCGACGGAGCGCACGATGCCCTGGCCGCCGCAATGTGGGCACGGCACGGTCGAACCGGCGATGACGCCCGCGCGCAGGCGCTGGCGCGACATTTCGAGCAGGCCGAACTGGCTGATCTTGCCGATCTGGATGCGGGCGCGGTCGTTCTTGGTGGCGTCGCGGATGCGCTTCTCGACATGGCGGTCGTTGCGGCCGTCCTCCATGTCGATGAAGTCGATCACGATGAGGCCGGCGAGGTCGCGCAGGCGAAGCTGGCGGCCGATCTCGTCCGCGGCTTCGAGATTGGTCTTGTAGGCGGTCTCCTCGATCGAATGCTCGCGCGTGGCGCGGCCGGAGTTGACGTCGATGGAGACCAGCGCCTCGGTCTGGTTGATGACGATGTAGCCGCCGGATTTGAGCGTCACGGTGGGCTGGAACATCGCGTCCAGCTGCGCCTCGATGTGATGGCGCTGGAACAGCGGAACCGGCTCTTTGTAGGGCTTCACGTTCTTGGCATGGCTCGGCATGAGCATGCGCATGAAATCCTTGGCGTTGCGGTAGCCGTCGTCGCCCTCGACCATGACCTCCGAGACGTCCTTGTTGTAGAGGTCGCGGATGGCGCGCTTGATGAGGTCGCCTTCCTCGTAGACGCAGGTCGGCGCGTTGGACTGCAAGGTGCGCTCGCGGATCGTGTCCCACATGCGCAGGAGATATTCGTAGTCGCGCTTGATCTCGACCTTGGTGCGGTTCTCGCCCGCGGTGCGGATGATCAGGCCCATGCCCTCGGGCAGCTCGAGCGCCGCCGCGGCGGACTTCAGACGTTTGCGGTCGTTGGCGTTGGTGATCTTGCGGGAGATGCCGCCGCCGCGCGGCGTGTTCGGCATCAGCACGCAGTAGCGGCCGGCGAGGGAGAGATAGGTGGTGAGGGCGGCGCCCTTGTTGCCGCGCTCTTCCTTGACGACCTGCACCAGGATGATCTGACGGCGCTTGATCACTTCCTGGATCTTGTAATGACGGCGGCGGAGGAAACGCTGCGACGGCTTCTGGGCCTGCAGCGCCTGCGCCGGCTGGTCGCCGCGCGGCTCACCGCTCTGACCGTCCTGCGGGAAGTCCGAGAACAGCGTGTCGGGCGAGCTGTCTTCACCGACGGCGAATTCGACATGGCCGTCCTCGCCGTTCTCGGCGGGCGGGATGATGCCGGCCTCGGCGTCTTCCTCGTGATGGTGATCGGAATGATCGTGTTCCGAGTGATCGTGCTCGTCCTCGCCCTGCGCTTCGTGGGCGGACTCGTCATGATCATCGTCTTCATCGTCGTCTTCGTCGCTGGCTTGGCCGGCCTTGTTGTCGAAGATTTCTTCCTCGTCGGAAGCGGAGGCCTCGACAGGCTCTTCGCTCGCGGAGTCGCCGGAGGTCGTTTCCTCGGCGTCGCTGGCTTCGAGCTGCTCGTCGCTGACGACGGCGGTGCCGGTCTCGACGGGTTCGAATTCTTCTTCCGCGCGGCGGCGGACGTCGGCCTGCTGCTGTTCGATCAGCGCCTGCCGGTCAGCCATCGGGATCTGGTAGTAGTCGGGATGGATTTCCGAGAAGGCGAGGAAGCCCTGGCGGTTGCCGCCATATTCGACGAAGGCCGCCTGGAGCGACGGTTCAACCCGCGTCACCTTGGCGAGATAGATGTTGCCTTTGAGAGGGCGGCGGGAGGCCGCCTCGAAGTCAAATTCCTCGACTTTTTGTCCGTCGAGTACGACGACCCGGGTCTCCTCCGGGTGGCTGGAATCGATCAGCATGCGCTTGGGCATCGAATACTCCGCGCGACCGCGCTCGTGCAGCCCCTTCAAGGGGCACGGCGGTCAGTCGCATTGTCTGGGGGTGAGGCTCGCGCGCCTCCGCCGGCGGCCGGGCCGCTGGCAGGATCGGAAGGGCGTAAGCGGTAAAGGTCATACTCAATTCGGTCTTTTGGCAGCGGCGCTGCCGGGAACCTGCCGGTTGCGAGGAAAACCTCAGCTCTCGATCCGCGGCTGCCTGGGGCGGCCAACGGCGAAGCAGGATCGCTCCTCTTTTAGGTATGGACTTCATCCACCGCAAGAGCGGGGCGCGATCAATACCTGATTCAGTATAATTTCGGGACATGCTAACGAGACGTAAACGGATTCCCGGCAATTTCGGGGCTGAGGGCGACCGATCCGATGCTGAGAAGGTCAATTCTGGCGGTTTTGCTGAGCCTGGCGGCCCCTGCCGCCTGGGCGCAGCCTGCTGGTCCGGCCGTCGCCTCGACCCCGGTCGTGCTCAACGCCCGGATCGGCGAGCATGAGGACAAGACCCGTTTCGTGATCGAGGTTTCAGACCCGATGGCGGTCCGGGTCTTTACCTTGACCAACCCGAACCGGGTGGTGATCGACATGCCGGAGGTGCTGTGGCGGCTCTCCGGCCCTCAGAAACCCACGGGAACGGGGGCGGTGAAGTCCTATCGCTACGGCCTCTACCGGCCCGGCGATTCCCGTTTCGTGATCGACCTGAACAACCCGGCGACGGCGTCCGCGCCTTTGGTGCTGCCGCCGTCGGACGGTTACGGCTACCGCGTGGTCGTCGACCTGTTCCCGACGACGCAGGCGAAGTTCGATACGTCCTCCGGCTGGCCCGCCGATCTGCGGGCCAAGGAGAATGAAGAGGATTCCATCGCGGCGCTGATCGCGAATTCCTCGCCGTCTCCTTCGCCTTCGCTGGAGCCGGCGCACGGCAAGAAGATCGTCGTGATCGATCCGGGGCATGGCGGCATCGATTCCGGCGCCACCGGCGTCAGCGGCGCGCTGGAGAAGGAGCTTGTACTCGACGAAGGGCTTCGTGTCGCCAAAGCGTTGCGAGCAAGGGGTTATGTCGTGCACATGACGCGCGCGACAGACATCTTCATCCCGCTCAAGGACCGGGTGAACATTTCGCGCGGCTATGGCGCGGATCTGTTCATCTCGCTCCACGCGGACTCCAATCCGGACTCCGGCGTGAGCGGCACGTCGATCTATACGCTGTCCGAGCATGGGTCGGACGCCGCGGCGGCGGCGCTGGCCCGGCGCGAGAACCAGTCGGACATCATCGCCGGCGTCGACCTGACGGGGCAGGACGATTCGGTGTCCCACATCCTGATCGACCTCGCCCAGCGGGACACGATCAACCGCTCTTCCCGCTTCGCCGAAGCGGCGCTGGGGCAACTCGGCCAGGTGACGGACGTTTTGCCGCGCGAGCCCCATCGCTCGGCCGGCTTCGTGGTCCTGAAGGCCCCGGACGTCCCGGCGGTCCTGATCGAGCTCGGATATCTCTCAAATGCGAACGATTGTGCCCAAATGAGCACGGAGCGCTGGCGCGAGCGCACGGCATCGGCTATTGCGGCGGCCGTCGACCGTCACTTCGCGCCGAAAGCCCCGGCGATAGCCAGTGACGCGACGCCTTGAGGGCGTCATAATGTAGGGGCATCAAGGGCTTCGCGAGCCAGGGCCGAGGGAATGTTCCGGCGGATTCTTATTTACGGGGGCCTCACCATCGGTGGGCTGATCGCCGTCGTCCTGCTGGGCGGCGCGATCTACATCTATTCGCTGACCCGCGACCTGCCGAGCGTGGAGACGCTGCAGAACTACCAGCCGCCGGTCACCACGCGCGTCTATGCCGGCAACGGCACGGTGCTCGGCGAATATGCCCGCGAACGGCGCATCTTCGTGCCCATCGCCTTCGTGCCGAAGCAGGTGATCAACGCCTTCACCTCGGCCGAGGACAAGAATTTCTACAGCCATCCGGGTGTCGACCCGTCGGGCATCATGCGCGCCGCCGCCAAGGACGTGGTCAACGTCCTACAGCACAAGCGGCTCGAGGGCGCCTCGACGATCACCCAGCAGGTGGCGAAGAATTTCATGCTCAATAGCGAGCAGAAATTCTCCCGCAAGATCAAGGAAGCGATCCTCGCCGTCCGCATCGACGCGACCTATTCGAAGCCGAAGATCCTGGAGCTCTATCTCAACGAGATCTTCCTCGGCGAGAACTCCTACGGCGTCGGCGCCGCGGCGCTCAACTATTTCGGCAAGTCGCTCGACCAGCTCGACGTCGCCGAATGCGCCTTCCTCGCGGCGTTGCCGAAAGCGCCGAGCAACTACGACCCGCGCTACAACAAGCAAGCGGCGCTGGAACGCCGCAACTGGGTGATCGGCCAGATGGCCGACAACGGCTACATCACCCGCGACCAGGAAAAGGCCGCCGTCGCCGAGCCGCTGGTGACGCAGATGCGCCCGCTCGGCATCCAGGCCGAGGACGCGGACTATTTCGTCGAGGAGGTGCGCCGCCTTCTCGAAAGCAAGTACGGCCAGAACGCGCTCTACGACACCGGCCTTCAGGTGCGCGCCACGCTCGACACGCGGCTGCAGAACTTCGCGGTCAGCGCGTTGCGCGCCGGCCTCGTGCGCTACGACCGCCGCCATGGCTGGCGCGGCGCGGTAAGCAACATCCCGACCACGGGCAATTGGAAGGACGCGCTGGCGAGCGCGGGCAACCAATCGGGCATCGACACCTGGCGCATTGCCGTCGTGCTCGGCTACGGCGACGACAAATCCGTCGAGATCGGCCTCGACAATGGCAGCCGCGCGACGCTTCCGTTCAGCGAGCTCGCCTGGGCGCGGCCGGAGATCAAGAAAAGCGCCTCGGTCGGCGAAGCGCCGTCCACGCCGCAGCAGGTGCTGCGTGTCGGCGACGTGATCTATGTCGAGCCGATCGACGACAAAGGCGACTACGGATTGCGCCAGGTGCCGGAAGTGAATGGCGCCATCGTGGCGATGGACCCGCATACCGGCCGCGTGCTCGCCATGTCGGGCGGCTTCTCCTTCGCGTCGAGCCAGTTCGACCGCGCGATGCAGGCGCAGCGCCAGCCGGGCTCGTCGTTCAAGCCTTTCGTCTACGCCGCCGCGCTCGACAACGGCTTCACGCCGGTGAGCAAGATCCTCGACGCGCCGGTCTCTCTGCCGCAGGGCCCCGGCCTGCCGATGTGGACACCGAAGAATTTCGAGAAGCACTTCCTCGGCATGGCGACCTTGCGGCGCGGCATCGAGTTGTCGCGCAACCTGATGACCATCCGTCTCGCGGCCGCGGTCGGCATGGACAAGGTGGTGCAATACCCGATCCGCATGGGCGCCTATGACAAGCTGCCGCCCTATCTGTCGAACTCGATCGGCGCCTACGAGACGACCTTGATGCGCATGACGACCGGCTATTCGGAGTTCGTCAACGGCGGCAAGAAGATCAACGCGACCCTGATCGACCGCATCCAGGACCGCAACGGCAAGGACGTCTATCGCCACGATCCGCGCGACTGCCAGTCCTGCAACCAGCCGGTCTGGCATAACCAGGACGAGCCGCTTCTGCCCGACACGCGCGAGCAGGTCGTCGATCCACGCACGGCCTTCCAGATCGTCTCACTGCTCGAAGGCGTCGTGAACTACGGCACCGGCGTGTCGGTGAAGGCGGTGGGCAAGCCCATCGCCGGCAAGACCGGCACCTCGAACGAGGCCAAGGACGTCTGGTTCATCGGCTTCTCGCCAGACCTGGCCTGCGGCGTGTTCGTCGGCTTCGACAATCCGCGCACCCTGGGCCGGGTGGAGCAGGGCGCGACCGTCGCGGCCCCGATCTTCCGCGACTTCATGGAAGGCGCGCTCGCCGATCAGCCGCCGACGCCGTTCCGCGTGCCGCCGGGAATCGATCTCGTCTCGGTCGACCGCACCTCGGGCGCGACGACGTCGGCGGCCGATCCGCACTCGCTGCTGGAGGCCTTCAAAGCGGGCACCGAACCGGGACTCGCCCAGGCCAACGGCCCGATGGACAACGGCGCCAACAACAATCCGGCCGCCGATGTCAGTCAGGGAACCGGCGGACTTTATTGATCTTTTTCCGCAACACGGAAAGTTTATGGGAATTGCTGTTGCGGCGCGTCCTCTCGGGGATATGATTAAGCTGGGTTCATAAGGGGTTTTGCTCCATGCGTGTCATCTCCACTGCCGCGTTCCTCGCCACCACCTTACTGGCCTCGGCCGCGCTGGCTTCGCCGCCGCATGTCGATCCGGCCGCCAGCAACACCACGATCTATCCCAAGGGCTCGCAATCGCTGGGCGAGCAGGGCGTCGTGACGGTCCAGGCCTATGTCCGTCCCAATGGCCGCGCCACGCGCGTGAGGCTCGTCAATTCGAGCGGCTTCACCGACCTCGACACTGCCGCGATCCAGACTGTGATGAACTGGAGGTTCATCCCGGCCATGAACGGCAGCGAGCCGACCGCCGATTGGACGCAGCTCCAGATCGTCTACAAGCTGCCCGACCAGCCGGCCAAGTCCAACCCGTAACCGGGCCCGTAACAGGCCTTTACAAGCCTGGTCCGGAACGCCATATCGGGGCGCAGAGGAGAACTTCTTTGCGCCCCGAGATTTCCCGCACTGTCGAAGACATCCAGCAGGCCATCGCCCTGCTGAGGAGGCATCTTTGACTGGGATGCCGCGCTGCGCCGCCTCGACGAACTGAACGCCAAAGCCGAAGACCCCTCCATCTGGAACAAGCCGCAGGACGCGCAGAAGCTGATGCGCGAGCGCCAGCGCCTCGATCAGTCCTTGAGCGCCGTCAGGAAACTCGACGCCGAATTGTCCGACGCCACCGGCCTCCTCGATATGGCCGAGGCGGAGAAGGACACCGCGATGGTGGCCGACGCCGAGAAATCCATCGAGGACCTCGCGAGGAAGGCCGAGCAGCTCAAACTCGAATCGATGCTCTCGGGAGAGGCCGACGCCAACGACGCCTATCTCGAAGTCCATGCCGGCGCGGGAGGCACCGAGAGCCAGGACTGGGCCGAGATGCTGTTTCGCATGTATACGCGCTGGGCGGAGCGGCATGACTACAAGCTCCAATTGATCGAGGAGAGCGAAGGCGAGGGCGCCGGGCTCAAATCCGCGACGCTTCTCGTCAAGGGCGCGAACGCCTATGGCTGGCTCAAATCGGAGGCCGGCGTGCACCGCCTGGTGCGCATATCGCCGTTCGACGCCAATGCGCGGCGGCATACGAGTTTCTCTTCCGTCACGGTCTATCCGGTGCTTGACCAGTCGATCGAGATCGACATCCCGGAAAAGGACGTGCGCATCGACGTCTATCGCGCATCCGGCGCGGGCGGTCAGCACGTCAACAAGACCGAGTCCGCGGTGCGCATCACCCATCTGCCGACCGGCATCGCGGTGGCGTCGCAGAGCGAGCGCTCGCAGCACCAGAACCGCGCGATCTGCTGGGACATGCTGCGTTCGCGGCTCTACGAACTCGAACTCGAGAAGAAGAAGGCCGAGACCGGCGCCTTCGTCGGCGAGAAGAGCGAGATGGGCTGGGGCCACCAGATCCGCTCTTACGTCTTGCAGCCCTATCAGCTCGTCAAGGACCTGCGCACCGGCGTCGAAAGCCGCCTGCCGCATGATGTCCTCGACGGCGACCTCGATCCCTTCATGGCCGCCGCCCTGGCCCAAGCCATCGGCGGCAAGCCAAAAGAAGCGATCCAGGATCTCGAATAATCAGCGCCCGAAAAGGCTGATGCGGTCGTCTTCCCAACGGGCCGAGATCGCGGCGAACACCGACACGATCGCGCCGAACAAGAGCGAGAACGCCGCCCACAGGCTCGCATAGGAGGCGAGCTTGCGCGCGGTCTCCGCGGCTTTGGTCTCCTCGGTGCGGATGCGCGCCACCACATCGTCCACCCGGCGCTGCGCCATCGGATAGGTCAGCCCGGTGTCGAGCGAGACGAGCGTCGCCAGTTGCGCGCGGTCGTCGGGCGCGACATCGCCGGCCTTGGCCATGCCGATATCGAGGATGCGCCCGGCCTCGTTCTTGTCCGCCATCACATTGCGGCCCGTAACAGGCGCACCTGTCGTCGCGGCCGGTGCAGCAGTCGCCGCATCGCCCGAGGACGGGACGGTGATCTCCTGCGGCGCAACGTTTTGCATCTGCGGCGTCACGGTCTGCGCGCCGCTGGATTCATCATCCGTCGTCGGCGCGGCCTGTTGCGGCGGAGCCGGCGGCTGCGTCTGATCGTTCGGCACCGTCGGCGCGGCATCCGTGCCGGTGGTCGACGACGCCTGCGCGAACTTCATGCCGTCGACGGAGGCCTGCTGCTGTGGCGCGCCGCGGAACAGGGTGTCGACCCAATAGAAGGTGGCGAGCGGCGTCATCCCGTCGTCGCCGCGCGCGCTCATCGTGTAGGCGGCGAGGGTGGGCGCCGCGCTGCCCGCGACCAGCGCGCCGATGGCAGCCATGGTCACCGTCAGCACCACGCCGATGGCCCACACACCGAGGCCATGGGCGCCGGCGCGGAATTCCTCTTCCTTCTCGCTCTCGACGGCGGGTCCGATCAGCCGCCCGGCGACATGCGCGCCGGCGGCGAAGCCGAAGGCCTGCGCGGCCAGGAAATAGACCGCACCGAGGGTCAAGAATGTCGGCGCCGCGCCGTGCAGCAGCTTCGGCGTCGTCGTCAGCGACAATCCGATCCCCGAGCCGAGCGTGACGAGAAAGAACGTGACGGCGGCGGCGATCACGGCGCCGATCAGCGCCGCGCCCCAGGAGAAGCTGGAGCGGCCGACACGGGCATCCGCATCTTCGCTGGTGATGACGGCTTCGTCGGTGACGACGGTCGTGGCGGACATGCGCGGATTCCCCCAAATGGTTGCGTGTACAACGTCGCGCCAGCGGGCCTGTTCCCCAAAAAAGGAACTTCGCGCGCGGCAATCCATTACCTGCTCGACATTTTCTCGGGGAACTTCATGCGGTCCGTTCTTCTTTGGCTTATTGGCATTCCGATTCCGATCATCATCATTCTGTGGCTGATCACCGGTCACGCCTGAACGGCCCTTTGGCGATACGCATGAAAGCCAAAGCCCCGCATCGCTTTCGCGACACGGGGCTTCGTGCCCTCCAGACGGAGAATTCTTGGATCAGCCGCCGGTCTTGAGCGGGGCGAAGCTGGCGGCAGCCGCTGGTGCGGCAGGACGCGGCGCTTCGACCGGCTTGATCGACGGCACAACGGCCGCCGGAGCCGCGGGCGCCGCCGGCTGAGCCGGCCTGAACTCGGTGGCGCTGCGCGGGGCTTCCTGCGTCAGCGGATTGTCGGAGTGGCGGCAGTTGCCTTCGAAGAAGGCGCCGGCTTCGACCGCGAAAGCTTCGTGCAGGATGTTGCCTTCGACATGGCAGGTCGCGCACAGCAGCACCTTGCGGGCGCGGATGCCGCCCTGGACGCGGCCGCGCACGGTCACGTCGTCGGCAAAGACTTCGCCCTGGATGAAGGCCTTGTCGCCGATGACGAGGCCGGAGGAGCGGACATCGCCCTCGACACGCCCGTCGATCTGGATGTCGCCCGTCGATGTCAGCGTGCCGCTGACCACGAGGTCGGCGCTGATGATCGACGGCGCGGACGAGCGCACGGCGCGCTTGGCGCCTGCGTTGCCGGCCTGCGGCATCGCGGGCGGAGGAGCGGCGTTGGTGTCTTTACTCTTACTGGAGAACATGGCGGCCAGCCTCGATATACGTGCTCGGATTTCTCACGACATCCGCAAGCCAGATTTCGTAATGGACATGCGGTCCCGTGCTGCGCCCCGTGGATCCGAGTTTTCCAATGGGCGTGCCCTTTTGCACTCTAGACCCAACACGGACGAGAATCGATGACAGATGTCCGTATCGCGTCTTGAATCCATAACCATGGTCAATTTCGACCATATTGCCGTAGCCGCCGCGCGGTCCGGCCCACACCACGGTGCCGGCGGCCGTCGAGGCGACGTTCGAGCCCCACGGGCCGGCGAAATCGAGGCCCGGATGGAAGCTGAAGCGATGCGTGAACGGGTCGATGCGGGCGCCGAAGCCGCTGGTGCGCTCATATTCGGGACCGTGGACGGGCGTCGTCAGCGGCACATGGTGGAGCGCGCCGAACAGCGTCTCCAATTCCTTCGAATGGGCGATCGAGCCCATATAGGCCTGGGTGAAGGCCTGATCCTGGATGCCTTCGATATGCACCGACTGGATCGGGATGAACGGTCCGCCGATGCCGCCCGCGGGCTGCTCAAGCGGAGCCGGATTCACGCCGACCCGCTTCAACACCGTCTCCAGAGACGCGATGCGATTGGACACCTGGCTGTCGACGCCGACGAGAAGAGCCGTTTCCTGGCCGCTCATCTTGCGAATGCGCTCGGTCTGCTCCGCGAGGATGCGGAAGGCGGGGGCATTCGGAACATGAGACGGCACGGCGGCTTTCGGCTTCGAATGGAACAGCCCGCCGATGCGGCTCATCGCCTGGTCGATCAGGCTAGGGCCTTGCGGCGCGGCCGGCGCCGCGGTGGGGACCGAAACCGGGACCGTATCGGCCGCCGCCATCTGCGAGACGGGCGGACCGGCCTGCGGCGCTTCGATCGCGGACTGCTTGCCGAGCGCAGGACGCGCGGTGCGCGGCTGCGGCTCGGCATTCTGCGGCATGACGTTTAACTGCGAGGAGCCCGCGCGCGCACCCGGCTGCGGGCCGGCATCGTCGACGCTGTCAGTGGCGCCGCCCGAAGGGGGGCCGGTCGCCGGGCCGTCATCGTCGCCGCTGTCGCTGCCCTGACGGAGCACGGCGCCGGCGCTGATGCTGGTCAGCGTGTCGTCGACGGCCTGCTTCTGGCCGAGCAGCTTGGCGACGGTCGTCTGCTTGTTCTGCAACTCGTCGGCGGTCGCCTTGAACTTGTCCTCGGCGCCGATCAGCGCGCCGTTGAGTTCGTCGTAATTCACCTGCAGATCGGCGACGCGATTTTCGTAAGTCGTCTGCATCTGCTGATAGCGATGATCCTTCGCGGCGATGATGCGGTCCTTGAAGATCACGTTCACCGAGGCGAACGCGACCCAGCCGAGGAAGATCAGCGAGAGACCGGCGAGGGTGGCCTGAAGCGTGGGACCGAAAGTGAAGAACTGCACCCGGCCGTCCGACCGGATGTAGATCTGACGCTCCGGGAACGTCGCATGAAGCCACGCCCACGCACGCTCGACGAGCGTTCCGGCCATGCGGTCATTTCCCTCTTTGGCGTCTTTCGCGCCGACCCCTGAAGGCATCATTTCACCTACTTCTGGGCGCTTGATCAAGCTCTTAGCCCAGAAAAAAGAACTCGCGGTTAATCTGGGGCCGAATGGCTTATCCGGCCGGCTCATAGGGTTTTCGCCGCGTCGAGCACGGCTTCCACATGACCCGGGACTTTGACCTTGCGCCAGATGTGCCGGATGACGCCCTTGGCGTCGACCAGGAACGTCGCCCGGTCCATACCCATATACTTGCGGCCGTATAGGGTTTTCAGGACCCAAACGCCATAGGCCTCCGCCGTTTCTTTCTCAGGATCTGACGCCAATGTGATTTTTAGCTTATGTTTGGTTTTGAATTTGTCGTGGGATTGCGCCGAATCCTTGGAAATCCCCACGATCTCGACGCCCAAAGCGTCGAACTTCTTCTTGGCCGCCGTAAACGCTATTGCTTCCTTTGTGCAGCCGGCCGTGTCGTCTTTGGGGTAGAAGTAGAGGACGTAAGGCTTGCCCTTGAGGGCCTGCGAGGAGATCTCGCCGTTGGAGTCGGTAGCCATTTTGAAGGCGGGCGCCCGGTCACCCGGCGCGAGCTCTTTGGCCATCAAGATCTCCGGAACCGGTTTGCCATCCCTTTACCTCTGGCGTTTACCAGAAGTAACCGTTAGGCGATAAGCTGATGCGCGACCCGACGCAAGAGGCCGCGCCCGATTCGGGCCAAGGCCCCACAGCTAGTAGCAAACGACTCGTACAGGCAGCAGGCGCGGTGCAGGCATCGATCAAATTCCTTCGGCTGAAACTGCCCAGGCTGCAGCGCCACCACTGGCGCAGGGCCTGGCTAACAGCCGCTTCCGTCGCCGTATTCCTCTTCTTCTTCGTCTTCGGCGCGTTCCTGCGCGTGCTGGTCGGGCCGATCTCGCTCAACATGTTCAACGCCACCCTGGCGAGCTCGGTCTCCAATGCGCTGCCTGGCTTCAAAGTCACCTATGACGAGGCCGCACTCGAATGGTCGCGTGAAGAGGGCCGCATCAACCTCGTGGTCCTTGGCGCGCGGGTCTTCGACGACCGCCAGCGCATCGTCGCCCAGGCCCCCAAGGCCGAGATCGGATTGGCGGCCGGGGCCTTCTTCCAGGGCAAGCTCAAGGTCAAGCGCATCGCGCTCGTCGGCGTGCAGCTCAACTTCGTGCGCGACGCCACCGGCAAGCTGCGCCTCGGCGTCGAGAACGATCACGGCAATTCCGACGCGCTCGACCGTATCCGCGACGCCATCGAGAAGAGCTCGGGCGGCGGAAAGTCGACCTTGCAGAGCCTCGCGGTCAATCACGCCCGCATCGCCTTCTACGACGAGCCGACGCGGCTCTTCGTCGTCTCGCCGGACGCGAGCCTGCAATTCTCCTCCGGCAGCACGCAGTTCGACGGCGCGGTGCTGGTGACGCTCAACGCCGATGTCGAGATTTCCGGCAACCGCGCCCATATCGCGGGCGAGATGCGGCTGCCCGACCACGGCATGACCACCGGCGATCTGAGCATGAAGGGCCTCAACCTTTCCGCGCTCGCGGCCAACACGCGGCAATTGTCGATCCTGGCGCCCTTCAACCTCGTCACCGATGTATCGGGCTCGGTGAAGATCGATGGCGCCAAGCTTGTCTATGCCGATTTCGGCATCGACGCGGCCGGCGCCGTCTCCGGCCTCGGCCCGCATCCCTTGAAGATCAAATCCGTCAAGCTCGTCGGCCGTTACGACGGCAAGACGGGCCGCCTGGTGATCGACGACGGCACGCTGGTGGGCGCCCAAGCCCAGGCGCATCTGCAAGGCCAGGGCGATCTCACGCTCGATGCGCAGAACCAGCTCAGCGCGCTCGCGCTCAACATCACGATGGACAAGGTCGTCTTCGACATGCCCGACGTGATGAACAAGAGCGTCGCCATCGCCCGCGCCGAATTGCGCGCGGCCTACAGCGCCGCCGACAACTCCATCACCCTGCAGCAGGCGACGATCTCCGGCGGGCCGCTCGCGGCCGACGTCACCGGCAAGATCACCCTCGCGGGGCAGGCCTCGCCCGGCATCGCGCTCGACGGCAAGATCGCCGCGATCGGCATCCGCGATCTTCTCCACTACTGGCCGCTCAAGGTGGCCGACGGCGCGCGCGACTGGATCGATGCCAACGTCGCCGCCGGACGCGTCGGGCCCATCGCCGCCCATGTCGCGATCCTGCCGGGCCAGCTCGACCAGCCCGCGCTGCCGGATTCCGCGGTGAACATGAGCATCCCGATCTCGGGCGCCACGATCACCTATGTCCACGGCCTCGACCCGATGAAGAACGTGTCGGGCACCGCGTTGCTGACGGGCAACGCCTTCAAGGGCGACATCACCACCGGCCAGGTCGGCCGCATCGTGGTGTCGACCGGCCATGTCGTCATCGCGGATCTGAGCGCGAAGGCCGCGCCCGCCGACATCACCGCGCATATCTCGGGCACATTGCCGGACGTGCTGGCGCTCATTGACGAGAAGCCGCTGCAATATCCCACGCGCTTCCACCTGCACACGGCGGGCGCCAAGGGCGCGGTGCAATCCGATGTCTCGTTCCATGTTCCCACCAATCATGACGTCTCCATCGACCAGGTCGGCATCGCCGTGAAGACGGTGGTGTCCGGCCTCGCCATTTCGCTGGGCGAGCACACCAAGATCACCGACGGCGTCTCCACCTTCGTCATCGACAACAATTCGCTGCACGCGACCGGTCCCGTGACGATCGCCGGCGTGCAGCTCGCCATGGACTGGACCGAGACCTTCAAGGACGCGCCGGTCACCACGCGCGTCCTCGTCAAGGGCGCGCTCGACGACGCGGCGCGCGACTCCTTCGGCTTCAAGCTCGGCGACTTCATCTCCGGCCCGGTCGGCATCAACGGCGTGCTGCTCGGCCGCCGCGGCGAACTCCAGACCGCGCAGGCGACGCTCGACCTCACGCCGGTCAGCGTCGGCTACGAACTCATCAACTACAAGAAGCCGCCCGGCACGCCGGCCGGCGGCACGGTGTCGGCCAAATTCGCGCCGGACGGTTCGGTGCGCTCCGCCGATTTCGTCATCAACGGCCCGGGTCTCAGCGCCAAGGGCACCGCGACGCTCGACGCCAATGGCGATCTCGCCCGCCTCGACGCCCCGATGGTGAAGGCGGGACCCGCCAACGATTTCGCCATCACGCTGATCGAAGGCCAGACCACGGCGCTCAACATCGCCGGCCGTTCCTTCGACGGCTCGGCGCTTGGCAAGCACAATCCCGGCGTCTCCGCCGGCAGCGGGCCGCCCAAGCCCACGCCCGTCGACTCCAACGATCCATTCCGCGCGACGGTGAAGGTCGACCGCCTCGTGCTGCAGGACGGCGTCGTGCTCTCGCCTTTCGCCCTCGAACTGAGCGGGCTCGGCCACCGGCCGCAGATGATGTCGCTCGCCGCCAACCAGAGCGACAAGCACAAGATCGCCGGCACGCTGACCACCGACGACGGCGGCCGCCACGTCTCGCTCTCCGCCGACGATGCCGGCATGCTGCTCAAGGGCATGTTCGCCATGGACAGCGTGCGCGGCGGCTCGCTCGCCATCACCGTCAAGCTGCCGCCCATGGCGCAGGCCGCGCGCAACGACAGCGGCACGCCGGATTATACCGGCACCTTGTCGCTGCGCGATATCCGCGTCTTGAACCAGACCTTCCTGACCCGGCTGTTCACGGCGGGCTCGCTCGAGGGCTTCGTCAACCTCATGCGCGGCGAGGGCGTGGTGCTCGACAAGGTCGACGCGCCGTTCACGACGCATGGCGACGTCATCGACATCCACGACGCGCGCGCCAGCGGCCCCTCGATCGGCATCAGCGCCGACGGCTATCTCGACCGCCGCAACTCACAGCTCGCACTCAAAGGCGCCGTCGCGCCCGCCTACGGCATCAACTCGATCCTCGGCGCGATCCCGCTGTTGGGACAGGTGCTCGTCTCCAAGCAAGGCGAGGGCGTGCTCGGCATGACCTACAGCGCCAGCGGCAGCTTCGACGCGCCCGAAGTGAGCATGAACCCGCTCTCGGTGCTCGCGCCCGGCATCCTGCGCCGCCTCTTCGAAGGCAAGACGCCATCCGCCCCCGTGCAAGCCAACACCGCCCCACAACAGCCGCCGACGGATCAGCAGCAATAGGCGGATTTGGGTGCGCTCCGGACACAATACGCCCGGGTACCAGAGTCCGCGTTTTTCGAAATGGCGTTTGTACGCCCGGCTTAGACCCAATCTGACGACGACACGCGTTGGGGCAGACGGAGGATGGCGATGCTGTCGCTATCGGAAGTCGAGGATGGTCATGGCTGTTCTCCTGTGCGCGCACCCTTCCCGTGTCATGGCCTGCGAATGCAGGCCACCCAGTTGAGGTGGGCGCCGTTGGTGACGATTTATGTTTGTGCCTCTGCGGCTCTGCGTGCAAAAAAGTGGTTTCACGCAGAGCCGCGGAGACGCAGAGGGCCTTCTCTCCAAAACGCGCAGCATTGTGCAGAACCGACCTGGGTGGCCTGCCCGCGCGCGTTGCGCGCAATCAGACAATTGGCGTGCAAAGCACGCCGGGCAGGCCATGACACCGGAGGTGGATGGGGCAGCGGTACGCGCAAGGCGCAGATTGGGGAATACTGACAACCTAGGGGTGCAGCGTCACCCTGTCAAGGCGATGTAGGAAAAAATCGCAAAGAATTGCCGCGATTTGTGCAGATGGCAGAATCTTTGAACAATATCAGATGCTTATTTTCCATATTTTGCGGCGAGCCGCAAAAAGCCTAGAAATATTGGGCGCTATCCTCGGGCAGATAGTCACGGCCGGCGATCAGCCAGAAGGTGCAGGCGATCAGGAAACCCATGCCGGTCAGAAGCACGAGAGGAAAGATCCAGGCGCCCAGCGTGGGTCTCACCACGCCAAACGTCATGCCGTAGCGGAAATAGACCGGCGCCCAGAAGAGGATCAGGAGCACCAGGCAGATCAGCGGTCCAGCGGCCAAGCCTGCCGCGGCCAGTATCCAGAACCGGGCGCGCCTCTTGAGCCAGCGCAGCAGCGGGAAGCCGATCATGAAAGTCAGTGTGTAGGCGATGACGGACACGCCCACTATGTCAACGATATGCATGCTGACGGAATATCCACCCTCGATCAGCAAGTGGGACTCGTTTACCACCGGCGCCCAGAGCGGCGCGACCAGGAAGCCGAGCGTGCTCCACCTCACGCCGGTTTCACCAGCACGATCTTCTTTTTACCGTACTGCACCTTGAACGCGCCTATTTTGGAGTCGATGTCGGTGGCGCGAAACCATTGCTGCGGGTCGGAGATAGATCGGTCATTGATCTTGACCGCGCCCTCAGCAATTTTGCGCCGCGCGTCCGATAACGAGGAGGCGAGGCCGGACGCCTTTAGAATCGCCTCAGCGCGCCGCTCGGACCAGTTGTGCTCGCCGGAAACTTCGCCGGTGGACCAGTCCATCACCACGGTGGGCAGGCCCGCCGCGCTCGCGCCTTCCTCGAATGTGCGGCGTGACGTATCCGCCGCCGCGTCCGCCGCCGCGCGGCCATGGAGCACGGCGGTGGCTTCCGTCGCGAGCACCTTCTTGGCGTCGTTCAGCTCCGCGCCTTGCAGCGCCTCGAGCCGCGCGATCTCGTCCAGCGGCAGGTCGGTGAATAGGCGCAGGAAGCGGCCGACATCCTTGTCCTCCGTGTTGCGCCAGTACTGCCAGTAGTCGTAGGGCGAGACGAGATCGGCGTTGAGCCACACCGCGCCCGCCGCCGTCTTGCCCATCTTCGCGCCGGACGACGTGGTGATCAGCGGCGTCGTCAGCCCGAAGAGCTGGACGTTCTCCATGCGGCGGCCCAGATCGATGCCGCTCACCACATTGCCCCATTGGTCGGAGCCGGAGGATTGCAGGCGGCAGCCGTAGCGCTTGTGCAGCTCCACGAAATCATAGGCCTGCATGATCGAGTAGTTGAATTCCAGGAACGACAGCGGCTGCTCGCGGTCGAGCCTCAGCTTCACGCTCTCCATCGTCATCATGCGGTTGACGGAGAAATGTTTGCCCACCTCGCGCAGGAAGGGGATGTATTCGAGCTTGTCGAGCCATTCGGCATTGTCGACCATGATGGCGTCGGAAGCGCCGTCGCCGAACTTGAGCAGATGCTTCACCCCGGCGACGATGGAGTTCTTGTTCTCCTCGATCTTCTCCGGCGTCAGCAACAGCCGCGTCTCGTCCTTGCCGGAGGGATCGCCTGCCTTGGTCGTGCCGCCGCCCATGAGCAGGATCGGCCGATGCCCCGCCTGCTGCAGCCGCCGCAGGGACATGAGCTGGACGAGGCTGCCGACATGCAGGCTCGGCCCCGTGCAGTCGAAGCCGATATAGGCGGTGACGCGCTCCTTGCCGAACAGTGCATCGAGATCGTCCGGCGCCGAGCAGTCGTAATAGGCGCCGCGCTCCACGAAGGTGCGCAGGAATTGGGAGCGGAATTGCGGCGCGGTCATGGTCGCACTTTTCTCTACTTCGTCATGGCCCGCTTCATGCGGGCCACCCATTTTCCGTGTTAGAAACAAATTGGGCGGCCCGGACAAGCCGGGCCATGACGGTGTTTGATTTTGGGAGCTGGTGTGTAGCACGGATGCAAGAGGTTCAAAAAGTCATAGGCCTGATGAGCGGCACGTCGCTGGACGGGATCGATGCCGCCCTGGTGGAGACCGACGGCGAGGACATCGCCATCCCCGGCCCCGCGCTGGCCGTGCCTTATGACGCCGAAACCCGCGCCATGCTGCGCGCGGCGCTGGACGAGGCGCGCGGCGTCGCCGCCGGGCAGCCGGTGCCGTATTCCATCCGCGACGCCGAGCGCCG
Organism: Rhizomicrobium sp.; assembly: GCA_036491175.1. Taxonomy (GTDB): domain Bacteria; phylum Pseudomonadota; class Alphaproteobacteria; order Micropepsales; family Micropepsaceae; genus Rhizomicrobium. The sequence continues at coordinate 3,529 of DASXCJ010000051.1, read as the reverse complement.
TCTCACCGAGGCCCATGCCGAGGCCGTGAAATCGCTGCTGCGGAAAGCGGGACTGTCGGCGCGCGACGTCGCGCTGATCGGCTTCCATGGCCAGACCATCCTGCATCGCCCTCATGAGCGCTGGACCTGGCAGATCGGCGACGGCGCACTCCTGGCGCGGCTCACCGGCATCGACGTGGTCAACGATTTCCGCTCGGCCGATGTGAAAGCGGGCGGCCAGGGCGCGCCGCTGGTGCCGCTCTATCATGCGGCGCTGATCCGCAAGTCGGGCAAGTTCGCCAAGCCGGTGGTGCTGGTGAATATCGGCGGCGTCGCCAACGTCACCTATGTCGGCGAGCAGGACATCCTCGCGTTCGACACCGGCCCCGGCAACGCACCGATCGACGATTGGGCGATGGCGCATACGCGAAAGCCCGTCGACGAGGACGGTACGCTGGCGCGGCGCGGCAAGGTCGATCACGCGCGGCTGGAGACGATGCTGGCGCACGGTTTCTTCGACGTCGTTCCGCCCAAATCGCTCGACCGGTTGGATTTCACCGCCGAAGCCGTGAAGGGTTTGTCGCCTGAGGATGGCGCGGCCACGCTCACCGCCTTCACCGCTGCGTCGCTGGCGCGCGCGCGCGAACATTTCGCCGATCCCGCCAACACCTGGATCGTCTGCGGCGGCGGCCGCCACAATCCCGTGCTGATGGGCGAATTGCGCGCCCGCGTGAACGCGCCGGTGCTCTCGGCGGAAGACGCCGGCTGGCAGGGCGATTTCATCGAGGCGGAAGCCTTCGCCTATCTCGCGATGCGTTCGGTGAAAGGATTGCCGCTCAGCCTGCCCACGACGACCGGCGTGAAAGAGCCGATGACCGGCGGCAGACTGCATAGAAAGTAGCGCGACGCGTGCGCCCGCCTCCCCCTTGCGGGGAGGTCGTAACGCGCAACGCTACGGGTGGGGGACGCGCGACACGCCATAGCCGGCAAAGGTCGTGGCGACCTTGGGATCGAGCGCTTCGGCCGCTTCGATGTCGGCATCGCCGCCGGCGGCGTCTCCCGTGCGGCGTTTGATGATTCCGCGCATGTAGAGAGATGACGCTTCCTTGTCATTGAGCGCGAGCACCGCGTCGTAGGTCGCGTGCGCATCGGCGAGGCGGCCTTGCCGGAACTGGACGAAGCCGAGGCTGTCCATCGGGTCGGCCTTTCCCTGCTGGAGCGCGACCGCGCGCTTGCATTGGGTCTCGGCGGTGACGAGGTCGGTGTTGGCCAGCGCCCGCTCCCAGCAGGCGTCGTTCCATAAAAAGCCCTTGTCCGGAGCGAGCTTGAGCGCCACGTCGTAATCGGCCATCGCGCGCGCGTAGTCGCCCTTCAACCCATAGAAATGGCCGCGCATGGTCAGTACCCGGTAATCGTCCGGCCCCAGCGTGGCCGCGGAATTGTAGTCCGAAAGCGCGAGATCGAGTTTGCCGTCGACGGCATAAAGGTTGGCGCGGTTGGCATAGGCGAACCAGGCCTGGGGATAGAGTTTGATCGCCATGTTGTAGGAGTCGGGCGCGTTCTGCTTGTCGCCCTTTTCCAGATAGGCGAGGCCGAGATTGTTCAGCGCCGCGCCGTTGTCATGCGCCCCTAATCCGCCCTGTGTGAGGTAGTCCTTGCACTTGCGGATGCGCTCGTCGAGGTTCACGCGGCGATCGTCGCAGACGTTGAAATCGCCGACATGGCCGTAGTCCACGGGCGCCGCCGATGCGCGGCAGACGGAAAGCACGGCGCAGGCGATTGCCGCACCGCCAAAGAACACCGATCGCATACCGTCCCCCAACCCCGTCACTTTTACTTCACGCCGTAGCCCGCGAATTCGTCGCCGATATAGGGCTCGTAATCCTTCGCGCCGGCAATGTCGTCGGCCGAACCTTTAGCACGGCCGCGCAGATAAAGCGCGCCCGCGAGCTTGGGCTTGTCGGCGAGGGCGGAGGTCGCGTCGGCGGCGGCCGCCGCGTTGTCGCCGCGCTTGTAGTTCACCAGCGCGCGCGCCAGGAGCACCGACGCCGAGGTCGGGTAAGCCTTCAGCGCGTCGCTGCAATCCGTCAGGCCGGCGTCGAGTTCCTTCGCCGCCACGCCGCGCACCCAGCAGCGCTGCATCGAGACCAGCGCGGGCTCGCCGTTCAGCGAGGCGATGGTGGCGATATCGGCCATCGCCAGGTCGTATTTGCCGTCCTCGGCATAGATGGTGGAGCGCTCGAGATAGCCGTTCACCCATTGCGGCTGGCTCGCGATCAGCGCCGTGATCGTCTTCTCGGCATTCGTGTAGTCGCCGGTAAGACGGTAGGCATGCGCTAGCGCATACTGGGTATTGCGTTTATCGCTACCCACCGTTCCGTCATTCGCATAGGTCTGGCACGCGGCCAGCCGGTCCTGTGGAGACGTGTGGGGATTGACGCAGCGCGCCTCGGACAATTGCAGCCTGTCGGCACTGGCGTTCGTCGCAAGCAAAGGCGCCGCGCAGAGCGCGAGCGCGAAAATCATTCTGTTCATGTGGCCCCTCGCCAAGGAATGCCCCCAGGATATGGGGTGACTTCGGCGCGGTACAACGCCAAACGATCAGCGGCCCTCGCGCGGACTGCTCATCATGCGGGAGACATATTCCTTAACGGCGTCGACCACCTCGGTTTCGTGATGGTCGAAGAAGTGATTGGCTCCCTCGATCTTGTCATAAGTGATCTTGATGCCCTTCTGCGCGGACAGGCGGTCGACCAGCTTCTGCACGTCGGGCTCCGGCACGACCTGGTCCTTGGTGCCGTGCACCATGAGGCCCGAAGCCGGGCAGGGCGCCAGGAAGTTGAAGTCGTACATGGATGCCGGCGGGGCGATGGAGATGAAGCCCGTGATCTCCGGGCGGCGCATCAGGAGCTGCATGCCGATCCAGGCGCCGAAGGAGATGCCGCAGACCCAGACCGAGGTCGGGTTAGGATAGAGCGTGTTCATCCAGTCCAGCACGGCGGCGGCGTCCGACAGCTCGCCCGAACCCGAATCGAAGGTCCCCTGGCTTCGCCCCACGCCGCGGAAATTGAAGCGCACCGTGGTGCAGCCCAGCCCGTGGAACATGTGGAAGAGGTCATAGACCAGCGGATTGTTCATGGTGCCGCCGAACTGGGGATGGGGATGCAGCACCAGCGCCATCGGCGCGCCGGGATTTTTCTGCCGCTGATAGCGCGCTTCGATGCGCCCCGCAGAGCCGGGCAGAATGATGTCAGGCATGAACCCTCAATGTCCCCACCGGCATCGGCCCCTGCAAAGTGAAAAGCTCGGTTTTTCGGGCGGTTTCCGCTGTAAAAACACTAGCTTTTTCAGACGGTTACATAGCAAGGAACCGGGATGCCACGAATACTTGACCACGCTACTCAGGAAATCTATATCCAGCCCGGACGGACTGGTCTGTGCTGACGGCCTCTCTACACCGGGAGGGGGGTCGAAAAGCAAGGAAAAACGCCCGTTTGCGTCCGAACGCCCCAGCATCTGGGGCCGATTTCGAGGAGGCCTTCATGCGGCT